>NZ_JACXZC010000009.1 GCF_020281205.1 Empedobacter stercoris | reverse complement strand
TGAGTACGTTTGACATAATTGCTTCTTTCTTCCATAATAACGATTTCTTTTTTGTATCGCTATTTCAGGACGGGACAATCAAATAATATTTAAAATCCTTCAAGAAATTGAGGGATTTTTTTTATTTAAAAATATGTATCTTAAACTATTATATCTCATATTTAAACTGAATGAAAAAACTCCTATTTTTCAATTTACTTATTATAGGAACAATAAGTTGTTCTAAGAAAGTTGATTATCAAAAAACAATTCAAGCAATTGAAGCTAATGGAAATTTATTTGATATGAATTATGAATTAAGAGGAAAAACATATGTATTCAATAATCAAACAACTTATTATTTTTATCTTAATACTGATACAATTGAATATATAAGAGTTCTTAAATCAAAAATTCTGGATGATTATAAAAGTTTTATTAAAAATTACGAGCATTTTCCTGCAAAAGTTAATTTCTATAAATACAATAATTCTTATTCAATCAAAGTTCAATACATAGAAAATAATGTCGTACAAACAGATAGTTTACCGATAAACAATAATCCAATGTTGTCTAAATTATTTATTGATTCAAAAAAGAAATACAACTTTTATAATAACAATCAAATAGTTGGTTATTATTTTAATCAGAAACTTAAAACAAAAACATATAGTTTGTGCAACTATAACAAACTATTTTACACTAAAAATACAGAAAATAAAAATACTTACGGTTTTAAAAATGAATATAAAATCTCTCAAAAATTGAAAGATAATTGGTATTTATTGGAACAAATTGAGTAAAAACAAAAAACTCCCGCAAATGCGGGAGTTTTTATCTGTATATAAAAGATAATTATTTCGATTTATATTTTACAATACCATCTTGTAACCATTTCAAGTAAACTTCTATATCAAGCTCTGCTTCTAATGGTTTAGAATAACGATTCAAATCTTTGTCAACCACAATATAGTATGGTTGTGCATTAGCATTAAAATGTTCAATCTCGAAAGCTGTCCATTTATTACCAACTGTTTTTAAAGTTCTATTATTTAAATGTTTTGAAAAAACTTGTTCTTCCTTTGGTAAAGGAGTTTGCTCATCAACGTATAACGAAACTAAAACAAAATCTTCAGTCAACATCTTTTTCACACGCTCATCGCTCCAAACACGTTCTTCAACTTTACGACAATTTGCACAAGCATGTCCCGTAAAATCTAACAAAATTGGTTTGTTAACTTTTGTTGCGTATGCAGCTCCTTGTTCAAAATCTTTGAAAGCAGGAATTCCATGAGGTCCAGCAACCATATTTGGATCATCAAATTTAGCAGTTGCTTGTCCACCTCCTACACCTTCGTGGAAACCACGTGGCGATTCAGAATAGGTCATTGGTGGCGTTAATCCACTTAACAATTTTAATGGACCTCCCCATAAACCTGGAATCATATAAATTGCAAAAGTTATCGATAATAATGCAAACAACATTCTTGGCACGCCAATCGTTTGCACAGGCGAATCTAATTCTAATCTAAATTTACCTAATAAATATAAACCTAAGAAGATAAAAATTGCAATCCAAAATGCTAAGAAAATTTCTCTTGGTAACCAATTCATTTGCCATACCAAATCTGCGTTTGATAAGAATTTTAAAGCAAAGGCTAATTCAATAAACCCTAACGATACTTTGATTGTATTTAACCATCCTCCAGATTTTGGCATCGAATTTAACCATCCTGGGAACATTGCAAATAATGTAAATGGAATGGCTAAAGCCAAAGAGAACCCAAGCATTCCTACAATTAATGAATAATAATTTCCTCCTTGCGTTGCTTGTACTAATAATGATCCAATAATTGGTCCTGTACAAGAGAATGAAACCAATGCTAAAGTAAACGCCATAAAGAAAATTCCGATTAATCCTCCTTTATCAGCTCCTTTATCAGCTGCATTTACCCATTTACTTGGTAATGTCAATTCGAAAGCTCCGAAAAATGATATAGCAAACACGATGAAAATAGCAAAGAAAGCTAAGTTTACCCATGGATTTGTTGACATTTCATTTAATACCGATGGGCCAAAAATTACTGTTGCTAATAATCCTAATGCAACATAAATAACAATAATGGATAAACCATAAATAAATGCTTTTCCAACCCCTTCACCTTTCGATTTACTTTGTTTCGTAAACATACTTACAGTTAAAGGAATCATTGGGAAAATACAAGGCATTAACAAAGCTGCTAAACCTCCTAAAAATCCTAATGAAAAGATTTTTATTAATCCATTATCATGTTTTTCGTTATCTGCTAATAAAGACTCATCTACCTTTTTGATACTATCTTGAGTTGCAGGAACAGCTGCTACAGAATCAACTTCAATAGTGTCTTGTACAATTTCTTTTTCAACTACTGTATCTTTTATTTCAGCTACAGTTTCTTCTATTTTTAACTCCTCTTTTGTTTCTTCAACTTGTGCAGTTGGCGTTAATTTTACGCTACCACTTGTTTCATCTGGTGGCAAACAACGTTCGGCATCACACATCTGAAATTCGATTGTGTACGAAATATTTACAGGTTTATCACCTGTAACTTTTACTTTCTGAACAAATTTTACTTGGTTCTCAAAATACTTTTCATCTTGTTCAAAAATCTGGCTGTATTTATCGATACGTTTTCCTATTTCTCGTACTCCACCAACTAATTTTGCATTGGCAGCTGGTTTAAATGCTGCACTTGCTGGAATTCCTATTCCTCCATCAGGATGTTTTGATGAATAAAGGTGCCAACCTTTATCAATTTTTCCTGTTACCTCAATTTCAAACTCATTTTGTCCAACCTCCTTCACCGAACTCGACCATTTTGCAGGACTAAATAATTGTGCGTTGACTAAAATTGGAAACAAAAAAAGTATCCAAAGTTTCTTTAACATACTGTAATGTTTAAAAAGTTTTTACTTGTTTCTGTTGTTTTGAAACGTTCATCCAAACGATGGTTCACCACCCAAATAATTTGATCTTTTTGGTCACAAAGCAACCAAACCTTCTCTTTTTCTAACTTAGAAAGTTTCAAATCTTTCATAAACTTACTCATCAGTTTTTTTTGTCCATTCATTCCGATTGGATAAAAGAAATCCCCCTCTTTCACTTTTCTTAGTTTAAGTGGAAACAAAATTGATGTAAAATCTACTGTTTCTGTAGCGTTTTCGTGTGGATTTATCGATTTCACGAACTTCAAATTTAACGAATTGATTTCAATTAAATCATCAAAAATTGTTATTTCGTCTTCATTTTCTTCTTCTATTGGTTGAAGCAACAAATTCTCTCGATTTTTAACCAATCGATAAGTTGTTGATTTTATTTCACTTCCCGTTTCCGCATCCAAAAATTTCAGAAGTTCTTTACTCGAATAAAAACCATATTTTTCGAATAAATAATACAAAAAAGTTTCTAAAGGTTGAAGTGATTTTAATGGATTAATTTCAATCTTTATTGGATTATCTCCTGAAAATAAATCAGTTCTGACTTCTTCTACTTTATTTTGTATAATTTGATAATTATCATTGATATGACTTAAACTTGCCAAAAAATTCTCATCAAACTGAGGATGAAGTTCTTTTAAAACAGGTGTAATATGATGACGAATTTTATTTCTGGTATATTCATCTGTCGCATTTGTGTAATCTTCTCGCCAACTAATTTCATTTGCTTCTGCATATACTAACAACTCATTTTTTGTAAAGTTTAAAAGCGGACGGAATATTTTTCCATTATCAGTTTGCATTCCAATCAAACCTTTCAAACCTGTTCCACGAGATAGATTAATCAAAAACGTTTCGATATTATCATCCAAATGATGCGCGGTAACCAAAATATCCAAATGATTTTGTTGCTGAACTTGCTCAAACCAATCATAACGCAAATTTCGGCAAGCCATTTCTACCGAATAATTACCTGTTTTTTGATAAGCTGCAACGTCAAAACGAACCGAATGAAAGGGAATATTCAATTTTCCACAATATTCTCTCACTAATGCCTCATCTTTATCTGCATCTACTCCACGCAATTGAAAATTACAATGAGCCACTTGAAAATTTGCAGAAGTTTGACGAAATAAATCCAACAAAATCATACTATCAACTCCCCCACTTACAGCTAATAGATAGCCATGTGTGTTAAAATCGTGTTGATTTAAAAGTAAGTTAAACTCTTGTTGAATGGATTTATTTTTCATGAAATACAAATGTTCGAAATTAGAAATTATTCCTGAAATAGTGTTACACTATTTTTCCTTGTTCTTATAAAATTTACCAATAAAAAAACCTGAAAAATTTCAGGCAAAATTTATTTTAAACTTTCTAATGATTTATTTTCAAGGATTTCTAATGTCGAATCTCTTAATTCTACCATTACCTTATTCAAAGTGCAAACGCCTTCGTTGGGGCAATCGTCGCATTTTTCGTAATAATTTTTACTAACACAGGGTAAAAGCGCAATTGGACCTTCTAAAACACGAATCAAAGAGGCTAAACTAATATCCTTTGCTTCTTTTGCTAAATAATAGCCACCACCTTTTCCTTGTTTTGAATTGACAAATCCCATTTTTTTTAAATCCAATAAAATTGCTTCCAAGAATTTTTTAGGGATAACTTCCTTTTCAGAAATTTGCCCAATCAATACTGGCTTACTACTTTCTTGTCTGGCCAAATGAGCCATCGCTTTTAGTCCGTATTTTGTTTTTTTTGATAACAATTTTATATGATTTAATTACAAAAATAACGTTGATAGTTGTATAAAACAAATATAAGATTAAAACGGTTGAAATGATTTTAAAAATATTTCATCAAAAAATCAATTACCTTTTGGGTTGTAGAAGTATACGGATAATTAAGAAATTTGGATGGCGATAAAATACGATTTACGTGTAAGACTGGCTTCATGTGTGAAAAATCTTTAAACCCTTCATAACCAGTTGACGCACCAATTCCTGAATGATTAACTCCTCCAAATGGTAAATTCGGATGTAAAATATGAACTAAAGTTTCATTTATTACGACAGATCCTGAAGATGTTTGATTTTTAACTTCTTCAATAAAAACCAAGTTATTAGAAAATAAATATAAAGCTAAAGGCTTTTCTTTCAAATTAATATACTCAATTACTTCATTAATCTCTTTAAATGTATAGATAGGAAGTATTGGACCAAAAATTTCTTCATTTTCTATTAAAGCATCTTTCGGTATATCAATTAATAAAGTTGGTTTAATGTATAGTTCATCCTCTTTATATTCATTTCCAAACGGGCATTTCGCACCTTTTTTTAAAGCATCGGTGATCAAATTTTTTAATCGATTGTAATTTTGAAGATTTACTATTCGAGCCAAATCCTCTGATTGAGAAGGATTTTTTCCAAAAATATTTTCGACATGTGTAATAAAAGCATCTACAAATTGATCGCTGAACTCTTCTTTAATCACTATATAATCTGGCGCAATGCAAGTCTGTCCCAAATTGATCAATTTACCCCAAACAACTTTCTCTACCACTTCTTGCATCGGAATTGAACCATCAATAATCAAAGGCGATTTACCTCCTAATTCTAATGTCACAGAAGAAAGATGCTTAGCTCCTGCTTGCATTACAATTTTACCAACTTTCGGAGATCCTGTAAAATGAATATGGTCAAATTTTTTGGCTAATAAATAGGTGGTTTCATCAACTTGCCCTTCAATAACTGCAACATGATTTTGTTCAAAAACTTCGGATATAATTTTATCAAGTAGTTTAGAAACATTTGGACAAAATTCTGAAGGCTTCAATATGGCTGTGTTTCCAGCTGAAATACATGCTACAAGATGTAGTAAACATAACTGAAAAGGATAATTCCATGGCGAAATAATCAAACAATTACCTAAAGCTTCGGGCTGAATTTTTGCTTTCGAACCAAAAAAAAGAAGATTATTAGAAACAGATTTTATTTTCGACCAGCGATTCAACTTTTTTCGAAATAACCTAATTTCTGATAAAACAGGGAAAATTTCAGTTGAATCTGATTCAACTTTTGATTTTCTTAAATCAATAAACAATGCTTGCTCAATTTCAATTCGGTGATTAAGAATTGATTGTTCTAATTTTAGCAAAAATACTTTGCGTTGAGCAATAGTTAAATTTCGAATAGTTGATTTATTCTTGAATTGCAGTTCGTAAATCTTATCAATTTCCGTTTTAAAATCAGACATTTTAAACATTTTAGAAATGTTAATTTAATGATTTTTTTTGGAATTTAAGTTTATTTAATTCAATCGTAAAAATGTAAAAACACTTTTTAAGATTAATTAAAGTTATTTTGAATGAATCTTAATAAATAAAGCGATAGAGAATACAATCTTTAGTTAGAAATAAATTCTTAGAGAAACAGTTGATAAATCGTCAAAATAGAAACTACGCTCGTTACACCGCCAATGACATAGTTGATATTTTTTAGAATAAATGAATTTTCTTCTGATTTTGAATTGAAAAATTTAAGATACAAACTAAAAATTATCATCGAACCAATCACTACGCCTAATGCAAAAATAGAGCTATTAGGTTGACCAAAAACCGTAATTTTATATGAAATTAAAGTTGCGCTTAAAAAGACATAAAAAGGTATCGGAAAAACATTTACAGCTGATAACAATAATCCATATAAAAACTTATTCTTCTGTTTGACATCTCCTTGTTGTTTTAGTCTTTTATTTTTCTTTTTTAGGTCTTGTTTTTTCGCAAAAAATAGAAAATATATCGTAATCATTACAAAAACTATTAATCCTACTTGCCGGAAAATTTTAGTTACTTCTTCATTAAAATTAATGAATTTTGCTAAAAAAATGGCTAAATAAACTTGAATCGCGATTGTAATTGCTGTTCCTAACATAAAGGTATATGCACTTTTAGTTCCTTCTTGTTTACCAATTTTCACCACCGTCATATTCAATAATCCAGGAATGGATGATCCAATAAAAGCTGTAAAAATTCCGATTAAAAGTAGTTCTAAATACTGCATTAAGTTTTTGTAAAAAGGTATGCAAAGTTAAGAAATATACTTTTCAATTAAAATTAAATACATAAAAAAAAACCACTCCAAAAGGAGTGGTTAAATCTTTATACTAAAATCTAATCTAAGATTATAAAGCTTGTAATTGCTCTTCGATTTGAGCAATTTTAGCCAATGTGTCTGCTTCTTTTTTTCGTTCTGCACCAATAACTTGTTCTGGCGCTCCAGCAACAAATTTTTCGTTAGATAATTTTTTACGAACAGAATTTAAGAAACCTTGATAGTATTCTAACTCTTTTTGTAATTTCTCGCGTTCAGCTTCAACATCAATATTATCAGACATAGGAATCATAAATTCTAATGTACCTACACGGAAAGCAAAACCTTTTTCTGGTTTATCTCCAGTATTGAAGTTAGAAACATTTCCTAATTTCGAGAATACATCTACATAGATTTCGTTAGTAGCTTGTGCATCAGCAAAAACTTCTAATGCTTCTTTTGGAGACATTCCTTTTTCTGAACGTAAACCACGAATTGCTGTTGTTGCTTCTTTCGTATTTTCAAAATTTTTGATAATCGTTTCATCAAAAGATGTAATTTCTGGATACTTCGAAACAATTAAAGCTTCGTCATCCGTTCTTTCTGCAATTAAATGCCAAATTTCTTCTGTTAAGAAAGGCATAAATGGATGTAAAACTTTCAATACATTTTCTAAATAACCAATCGTTGCATCAAATGTTTTGCGATCAATTGGTTCTCCAAAAGTTGGTTTAATCGCTTCTAAATACCACGAACAGAAATCATCCCAAATTAATTTATAGATTGCCATTAACGAATCTGATAAACGGTATTGATCGTAGTTATGTTCGATATCTGCTAAGGTTTGTTGGAATTTATTTTCGAACCAGTTTACTGCTTTTGCTTGCGCTGTAGTTTGTTCTAAATCTTCTTTAACTTCCCAACCTTTAATTAAACGGAAAGCATTCCAAATTTTATTTGCAAAATTACGTCCTTGTAAACATAACTCCACATCAAATGGTAAATCATTTCCAGCAGGTGCCGTTAACAACATTCCCATACGCGTAGCATCGGCTCCGTACTCGTTCATTAACTCAATCGGATCTGGCGAATTCCCTAAAGATTTCGACATTTTACGACCTTGTTTGTCACGAACGATACCTGTGAAATATACATTTTCGAAAGGCAATTCGTTACGATATTCGTATCCAGCAACAATCATACGTGCCACCCAAAAGAAAATAATATCTGGACCAGTTACTAAATCTTGTGTTGGATAGTAATAATTGATTTCTTCGTTATCTGGTTCATTAATTCCATTGAAAACAGAAATTGGCCATAACCAAGAAGAGAACCAAGTATCTAATGCATCTTCATCTTGACGTAAATCTTTAATAGTTAAAGCAGTATTTCCTGTTTTTTCTTGTGCTAATGGTAATGCTTCTTCTTTTGTTAAAGCAACAACGAAATCTTCGTTTCCTTCACCATAGAAAAATGCAGGAATTTGGTGTCCCCACCATAATTGACGAGAAATGTTCCAATCTGTTACATTTTCCATCCAGTTACGGTATGTATTTTTAAATTTCGCTGGGTGAAATTTAATCGTATCGTTCATTACGTTGTCTAATGCAGGTTTAGCTAAATCTGTCATTTTTAAGAACCATTGATTCGAGATTTTAGGCTCGATAACCGCTCCTGTTCTTTCAGATGTTCCTACATTATTTTTATAATCTTCTACTTTTTCAAGTAAACCTTTTTCTTCTAATTCTTTCTCAACCTCTTTACGTGCCTTGAAACGATCCATTCCGGCATAATGAATTCCATATTCGTTTAATTTTGCATCATCCGTAAAGATATCGATGAACTCTAAGTTGTGTTTCTTTCCTAATTCGTAGTCATTCGTATCATGAGCTGGCGTTACTTTTAAACATCCTGTTCCGAATTCTAAATCCACGTACTCATCTTCGATAATGTTTACCTCACGGCCTACTAAAGGAACAATTACTTTTTGTCCTTTTAACCATTCGTAACGCTCATCGTTTGGATTGATACAAACAGCAGTATCCCCAAAAATAGTTTCTGGACGAGTTGTCGCTACAACTATATATTTATCAGAACCTACAACTTGATATTTTAAGTGGTATAATTTTCCGTTTTTCTCTTTGTAAACAACCTCTTCGTCAGAGATATTTGTTTTAGCTTCAGGATCCCAATTTACCATGCGATACCCTCGATACACTAAACCTTTGTTGTATAAATCGATAAATACACGTTGAACAGATTCAGACAAATCAGGATCCATTGTAAATTTTGTACGATCCCAATCACAAGAAGCACCTAATTTCTTTAATTGATCCAAGATGATACCACCATGCTTATGTGTCCAATCCCAAGCGTGTTCTAAGAATTTTTCGCGTCCGATATCAAATTTAGAAACACCTTCTTCTTTTAATTTCGCAACTACTTTTGCCTCAGTAGCAATTGAAGCATGGTCTGTTCCGGGAACCCAACATGCATTGAAGCCACGCATACGTGCACGACGAATCAAAACGTCTTGAATCGTGTTATTTAACATATGTCCCATATGTAAGACACCTGTAACGTTTGGTGGTGGAATTACAATTGTGTAAGCTTTTCTTTGGTCTGGTGTAGATTTAAAATATTTTTTCTCCATCCAGTATTCATACCATTTTCCTTCTACCTCTGTCGGCGTATATTTCGATGCGATTTCCATTATTTATTTATAACTTAAAAACAATATTGGGCAAATTTACACAATCTGCCCAATATTTCTTAACTAATAAAGAATTTGTTTATTTATTCAACAACTCGATAAGTAAAATTAAATCTTGCTCTTTTTTCAGATTAAGTTTATTATTATTTACAATTTCTGCTACGTTTTTATCAGTAAATTCTCCAAACTTTTTTGTTGATTTTGGTACGTTAAACAATTTATCATCAAATCCAATCTGTAATTTATCTTGTTTATAATAACTTGTTTTATTTGAAGCATTTAAACCACTTGCTCCTAATCCATCAATTCCATCTATCGTTAACTTTTTGTAAAGTACTATTTTAACATCCATTGGTGTTAATACTTGCAAATACCTTGAAGACACCACATTTCCTTCTATAAAATTTACATACTTATAAATTTTCCCATTGTCAAACCTAATTATTTGATCAGAATATTTATTCATTTTATATAAATAACCATCGCGTAAAAATTCGAAATCATCTAATAAGGCATTATATCTAAAATTTTCTTTTTCTTTGAAGCCATCAATACTCGCAGGTAAAAAGTTTACATCAAAATACTCATTCTTATTTGTAGAACCATCTGTATATTTTTGTTGTTTCAATTCTGCTACTAACGTTTGCAAATTATATTCATTAACAGTTGCTGTTGAAGATATCTGCGCATCGACACTATTAAAAGTTAAAAGTAATAATGGAATAATTACTGTTTTCATATTAATGTTTTTTTATACTTACTAAAATACAAAAAAAGCATTCTTTTTTGGATTATTTGCTTAACTTTGATTATAAATTAATTATCGTTATGAAAAAATTAATGTTTGTAAGTGTTTTTGCATTAGGTATTTCGAGTGCATTTGCTCAAACGCTTAGTTTAGATAAAGAAGAAATTCAATTTGGGAATATTAAATTGAATACAGATGTTACTTCAAAAATTAAAGTAACAAATACAGGAGACAAGCCTTTAGTTCTTAAAAGTGTTGTAGGATCTTGTGGATGTACAGCTCCTGATTATCCTAAAACCCCAATAGCTCCAGGCGCATCTGCAGATATCACAGTAAAATATTCGAGTGGTTCTATGGCAGGGGATTTTAATAAATCTGTCACAATCACATCTAATGATGCAACCTCTTCTCGTAAAATCTTCAGAGTAAAAGGTAAAGCACAATAATACTTAAAGCAAGCTAATTAGCTTGCTTTTTTTGTTCTTGCATCAAAAATTCAGTTATTTTTTTTCGTTCATTTTCATTCATCTGAACAAAATAAAATCCATTTTTCACATTTAAAGAATCTATTTGTTGCGGATAACCATTATATATTAAATAACTATTCAAAGTCGAAGTACTAATCGCAGGTACAGGAGAGTTATAAATCAAGGGATAATTTGTAGGGTAATTATATAAAATATTTCCTATTTTTTTTTCTAATGTTGGTATTTCTCTGTAAGTACCTGGCTGTAAAAGTTGCTTTAATTCTATTTTTTTTTGATACGAAAAAGATCGTATTGAATTTGAACTTAATCTACCTAAGTTTGGAAATAAAATAAAAAGAGAAACTGCAAAGACACCTAAAAAACTTATTCCTTTTGAAAACTGAAAATAGGTTTTATGATTAAAAATACTTAAAATCAGTACAACATCAATAACCAAAATATCTAAAAGAAATCTAAATTGAGGCGATAAAAATAGCATTACAAATAACTTTATCCAGCAACAAAATATTAATAATTGAATGGTCGATTTTTTGTAGAAAAAACTAATTATTGTTGTTAAAAGTGTAAATCCTATAATGAATAATAATATAATTGACCGCACAGCATTCTGAAACAAAATTGCATATAAATATTCAAATGAATTCATTTTCATTACCTCTTCAAATGTAAAAGAATCCTTTAGTGGAATAAACTTTCCATTTAATTTCGAGATATCATACATACTTTTAGGCGAACTCCATTGGAGATTTTCAATAGAACTGAAGCTTATAGGAAATAAAGGATTTGAAGAAACAATAATTCCTTTGCAACAAAACAAGAAAGTAAAAAATATGATTAAAAGAATATTTTTATCCTTCAAAAATCTATATTCTTTATTCTTCAAATATTCAATTAAGAAAAAAATCAGTAGAACAATGCTAATTGGTTTTATGACAACCAAAATTGTCGAATAAAATAAATAATCTGATACTTTTCCTTTTTGATTTAAATATTCATTGATTAGTAAAATTGTTATAACAAAAACAGGTAAATCGGGAGAAGGAGAATTTAAAAAAAATAAAAACAAAATGTTAAAAAACAACAATTTGTAGCACTTTTTATCAAATACATATAAATTAAAAACAATAAATAAACTTATGTTTAATCGATAATAAACATCCAAACTCTCGTTAACAGCAGCTTGTAAAATATGCCAAAAACTATTTTGTGCTAAAACCCATTCTAAATTAGAAAGTCCCTTTACAAAACCAGCAAAATCCAACCATTTTATCGTCGGAATGTAGTAACCAAAATGGTCTAAAATAAACGGATAAGTTGTTGCAACCAACAAACCTAAAAAAGAAAATACATAAAAATATCGTGAAATATTTCTCAACTCTTTCACATATTTTTGAACCTCTTTTCTATGATAAATTAAGGAAAGAATAGAAATAAGAATTAAAATTGCTTCGTAAGTAAAATTTAAAGGGATAAAAAATGCAAGTAGAAAACTGAGAAGTCCTACTCCTATCATCCCGTTCAAAATAACAAAAGAAATTGACGAATTTATTTTTGGGAATATTTTTTGAAAAAGGAATCCAAATCCTAAAAAATATAAGAGTAATAACGTTGAAAATATTAATTGCGCAATCATTATTTACCTAACAACCTTGACGTTACATGATTACTAAAAGTTTCAATTTCATTTGTTTCAAGAAATTCTACCGTCATAGTTCCATCAAATTCCTCAATTGAAATGATCTTTATTTTATCATTTAGCTGAATGTTTTTCGAATTCAGATATTTTAAAAATTCATCCGAAGAACCTATAACAGCACAAATTTCAACTAAATCTCCTTGCTGAAATTCAGACAATTTTTTATAGTGAACAAACTCTACATTTCCATATTTATCTGGAATTGGCGAGCCATGTGGATCTAATTTGGGATAATTTAAAATTTCATCCATTTTATCAAAAAAAGAAGGACTTTGAATATGTTCTATTTGCTCTGCAATTTCATGTACTTCTTCCCAACCAAATCCCATTTTTTCGACCAAAAACATTTCCGTTAATCGATGTTTTCGTACAATCAAAGATGCTTTCAAAATTCCTTTATCAGATAACCGAAGTGGTTTATACGATTCATAGATCACCAATTCTTTTTCAGCTAATTTTTTCATCATACTGTTTACAGTAGGCATTTTTATTTCCAAATGCTTACTCAAATCCTTCACATTCACTTCTCCTTTACCATTTTCAGAAAGATGAAATAATGCTTTTAGGTAATTTTCTTCGACCAATGAATTCATAAAACAAATATAGTTGAAAATTAAGTAAAATTAAAAAATTCATTTTTAATAATATTTTTGTTAGATTTGTCTAACTTTTAAATTAGTCTAATAAATACAGCATGAAAAATACTTTAAGCATCCTCATTTCAACTTTACCATTACTTGCACTCTCCCAAAACATAAATAATGATAGTTTAATAGTAAAAGATTCTACCGAAAAATTAAATGAAGTGGTAGTTACAGGCACTATGAAAGCTATAAAAAAATCTGATAGCCCCGTGCCTATTGAAATTTACACTACAAATTTTTTAAAAAAAAATCCAACCTCATCACTTTTTGATGTTGTACAATTAATAAATGGTGTTCAACCACAACTAAACTGTAACGTTTGCAACACAGGTGATATTCATATTAACGGAATGGAAGGTCCATATACCATGATTTTAATTGACGGAATGCCAATTGTTTCTTCTCTATCTACAGTTTATGGATTGAGTGGAATTCCAAATTCTTTGGTAGAACGTATAGAAGTCGTTAAAGGACCAGCTTCTTCACTTTATGGAACAGAAGCCATGGGTGGAATAATTAATGTGATTACAAAATCTCCGAAATCTGCTCCGAAATTATCTATAGATGCTTTTACAACTTCATGGTTAGAAACCAATCTTGATGGAGGATACAAGTATAATATTAGACAAAAAGTGAATAGTTTATTTGGTTTTAATTACTTTAAATATGGAAATAAAAAAGATAAAAATAACGACGGATTTACGGATGCAACACTACAAGATCGTTTCACGTTATTTAATAAATTTGATTTTGAACGTCAAGAAAATAGAACAGCATCAGTTGCGTTACGTTATTTATACGAAGATCGTTGGGGAGGTGAAATGAATTGGAAACGTAAATTACACCGAGGAGGTGATGAAGTTTACGCCGAAAGTATTATGACAAATCGTTTTGAGGCGATCGGAATGTATCAATTACCTGTAAAAGAGAAAATAATGACTCAATTTTCGTATAATTTTCACCAACAGAATTCATTTTATGGTCCAGAATCTTATCAAGGTAAACAACAAGTTATTTTTGCTCAAGCCTATTGGGATAAAATAATTGGACAACATAGTTTACTTTTAGGATCATCGTTTAAATATACGTATTATGATGATAACACAAGAGGTGCTGGAGAATATGATGAACATAATAATCTAATCAAGAACAATCCAATGAATACTCCTATTCCTGGTGTTTTTCTACAAGACGAATGGACTTTGAATGCTGAAAATAAAGTATTACTTGGTTATCGATTTGATTACGACAAAATACATAAAGGAATACATTCTCCAAGAATTGCATACAAACTTTCACCTTTATCGTATCATACTTTAAGAGCTAGTTTTGGTACGGGATTTCGTGTTGTAAATGTATTTACAGAAGATCATCGTGCATTAACTGGAGCTAGACAAGTAGTTTTTGAAAATGAATTAAAACCTGAAAAATCATATAATGGAAATATTAATTATGTATTCAAATTACCAACTTCTTTTGCAGCATTAAACTTTGATTTCACAACATTCTATTCTTATTTTACAAATAAAATTATTGCGGACACAGACACAGATGAGACAAAGATTATCTACGACAATTTAAACGGACACGCAATTTCTCAAGGGGTATCTTTGAACGTAGATGCAACATTTGATTTTCCGCTAAAAATAATGCTTGGCGCAACGTATATGGATGTGTACAAAAACGAAAATGGAAAAAAAGAAGTACAATATCATGCTCCAAAATGGTCTGGAAATTTCTTAGCAAGTTATGCATTCAAAAAAAATTTAAGTGTTGATTTAACCGCCAATTATAATGACAAAATGAAATTACCTCGTGTGGAAAATGATTATCGTCCAGAATATTCAAAACCAACTTTTATAGCAAATATTCAATTTACCAAATCATTTAAAAACAATATTGAAATCTATGGTGGCGTAAAAAATCTTTTTAATGTCTTACCAAAAGGTGATGTCATTGCTCGTTGGTGGGATCCTTTTGGAGAACCGGGAAATGGCGTAACACCTCCACAAGGTAGGAATGATGTTATTTTTGAACCAAATGATTACAGTTATACAGCAATGCAGGGTACTCGTGGTTTTTTCGGAATTCGTTATAACTTAAAATAATGAAAAAATTACACATCATTTTTCTACTGTTATCAATTTATAGTCAAGCACAAATTTCATTCGATAAATTAAATTCTAATTTCCATGAAAAACCGAAACCTATATTGCTCTTTTTTTCAACAAAGTGGTGCAGCTATTGCTTAATTCAAAAAAAACAAATTGAAAAAGATAAGAGTTTATTCCACTTTTTAAATAACGAAGTTTATTATTTAGAAGTAGATGCAGAGTCGCATGATACTATTTATTTTTTAGAAAAAGTTTATCAACCTAAAGAAAAACTACATGCTTTTGTTGAGGAATTTATTTCAACAAACGAACAGATTAATTATCCGTATTGGGTTTTAATCTCAAAAGATCTTAGAATAGAAATGACCTATTCTGGACTTATTAAAAACAAATCATTTAAAATCCTATTGGAAAAGTATTTTAAAGGCCCTAATTTTTAGATTTAAAAAAAGCCTCAAGATAATTTAAGGCTTTTTATCCTAAATATTACTCAAAAGCAATTATTGAAAGATTTGTATTTTCTATAATTTCTTTTTGTTTAAGCTTCTCAATATCAATTACACCAACTATATGGTTGTAATTTTTACTCTGATAACGTTCTTCTATTTCCTCAAAAAAACTTGAAACATCATCTGTTTGGTTTTCAAATCCAATGTAAACACGTTTTTTCCCATTTTGATTAAAAATACCCTCGTGTTGATTTTCATATTTTCGAATCGAATATTTATAGTCATATTTCAACGCAGAAATATCACTCAAAACCGCTGAAGATGTAGGGAAACGCCCTGCTCCTTTTCCATATAAAAACTGCTCATCGGAAAGCGAACTTCCGATCAATACACCATTGTATTCATTATTTACTAAAGCTATCGTTTTATTAAGCTCAACAAAAGTTGGTAAAACTGTAGACGTAATTTCTCCTGTTTGATGATTTATTTTTGAATTCGCAATTAGCTTAATTGTGTAATTTTTTTCGTTCGCATATTTAAAATCTTCAACTTTCAAAGCAGTAATCCCTTTACAAATAATAGCTTCTACTTCAATTTTTTTACCAAAAGCATGTAATGTAATAATCGACAATTTACTCGCTGCATCAAAACCTTCCACATCTGCCGTTGGATCAGCTTCAGCAAAACCACTTTCTTGTGCTGCTTTCAAAGCATCTTGATACGATTCATTTTCATTCGCCATTTTAGTCAAGATGTAATTTGTTGTTCCATTCACGATTCCAGAAACATAATTCAATAAATCATTATCGAAATATTCTTCTAAATTTCGAATAATTGGTACAGAACCACAAACAGAGGCTTCATAAAGGAAAGAAACATTGTTTTGTTCTTGTAATTCTAATAATTCTTTGTGATGGTCAGCAATCAATTTTTTATTGGCACTTACAACATGTTTCCCATTAACAAAAGCTTTTTTGATGATATCATAAGCTGCATCTGGATCAGAAATCAATTCTACCACAACATTTATTTCATCATCATTTAAAATATCTTCTGCATTTGTCGAGAATAATTCAGTTGGTGCATTTCTTATTTTAGAATCATCTTTAATTACAATTTTTTTAATCGCTGCATTTAATTGTGGTTTCTCTTCTAAAACCTTATAAATCCCCTCTCCTACTACTCCAAATCCGAATAATCCGATATTTATTTTTTTCATTTATTTATTTCTTTACTATTGATTTTATCAGAAAATGTGAAGAAAAAAGGAAATTTTAAAATAATAACAATTGAATCAGTTGTATTAAGAATAATACTGAATGATGGTTATCGTAGTTATTTATCTTCCCTTAACAGGATGGAATTAGCACCTTGATTGTAATCAGGTTGCTAAAGTTTCTTAGGGCCATTTCCCTCCACTTTTCTTGATAAAATATAAAATTTTACTTGAGCTATTTCTGAGGGCAAATTTAGTACAAACTATTTCAATTTTCCAAATATTAAAACATACATTTATTTATAATTTTCTAATTAAAGTTCTAATATGATTTAATTTCAGAATTATTTTCTAAAATTTTTATTATTTAATGATTTGATTCTATAAAAATGATTAAAAAGTAAAAACAAATCTTCTAATTAATTCTGGAAAATTAAAAAAACCTAATAATATTCTAATTTAAAACATCTCAAATAAGTATTAAAGATATTTTTTACATCAATTAACGTATTGTAAGAATATTTTTCTACGTCAATGATTTTACAACCAAAAATAATCAGGTTAAGTTTATGGAATGATTAACTTATTTTGACATGTCTTCTTCAAATAATAATTATAATGATTATCATTTTTTTATTTTAAAAGGAATGGATAATTTTGCAGATAACCTTATAAAGAATAGATGGAGGGATTAGGCCCGTAGATATCTTGGCAACCCAAAGGAAAGTTGGGTGCTACATCCTACTCAAAAAAGAGAAAGATAAGGACTTACCTCGCAATTCTTCCCATAAGGTTTTAATAAAATAGTAAAATGAAATTAAACGATATACTAAAAGAACGTATTGTTATTTTAGATGGTGCTATGGGAACAATGATCCAAAAGCACAATTTGCAAGAGGAAGATTACAGAGGAGAAAGATTCAGAAATTTCCATACATCTTTAAAAGGAAATAACGATTTATTGGTGTTAACACAACCACAAATTATCAAAGATATTCATAGAGAGTATTTAGCTGCTGGCGCAGATTTAATTGAAACAAATACATTTAATGCGAATATCATTTCGATGATTGATTATGATATGGTTGATTTAGTTGATGAATTAAATTCGGAAGCCGTTCGTTTAGCGAAAGAAGCTTGTGCGGAATATTCTACTCCAGACAAACCTCGACTTGTTGTTGGTTCTTTAGGTCCTACAAATAAAACAGCATCGATTTCACCTCAAGTGAATGACCCAAGTTACCGTGACATCGATTTTGACACTTTAGCTAATGTTTATTTTCGACAAGCTAAAACAATGTTAGAAGCAGGTGTTGATGTATTGTTGGTTGAAACTATTTTTGATACCCTAAATGCTAAAGCAGCATTTTATGGCATTCAAGATGCGATCGAAAAAACTGGAATCAACGTTCCATTAATGGCTTCAGGTACGATAACAGATAAATCTGGACGCACACTTTCTGGACAAACAACTGAGGCATTCCTTATTTCTTTAGAACATATTGATTTACTTTCAGTTGGCTTAAACTGTGCGTTAGGCGCTACAGATTTAATTCCATACTTAGAAGTTTTAGCAGAAAAAGCTCCTTTTTATGTAAGTGCATATCCAAATGCAGGTTTACCTAATGCTTTTGGTGGATATGACGAAACAGCAGAAATGATGCGTGAACATATTCGTCCATTTTTAGAGAAGAAATTGGTCAATATTATTGGTGGTTGTTGCGGAACAACACCAGATCATATCAAATTAATGGCAGATTTAGCAAAAGAATACGAACCTCGAAAAATCAATGTAGCATGTCAAGCGTAAAAATTCAACTTTCTGGATTAGAACCATTAATTGTACGCGAAAATTCAAACTTTGTAAACGTTGGAGAACGCACAAATGTAACTGGTTCAAAAAAATTCTTACGATTAATCAAAGAAGAAAAATTTGAAGAAGCACTTCAAGTTGCGCGTGATCAAGTAGATGGTGGCGCACAAATTATCGACATCAACATGGACGAAGGCATGCTTGATGGTGTAGCTTCAATGGTAAAATATTTACGATTAATTGCTTCCGAGCCTGATATTTCAAAAGTTCCGATTATGATTGATTCTTCTAAATGGGAAATCATCGAAGCTGGATTAAAAAATGTACAAGGAAAAGCAATTGTCAACTCTATTTCTTTAAAAGAAGGAGAAGAATTATTCATCGAGCACGCCAAAAAAATCAAACGTTACGGTGCTGCAACTGTTGTAATGGCATTTGATGAAAAAGGTCAAGCTGATAATTACCAACGTCGTATTGAAATCGTAAAACGCTCGTATGATATATTGGTCAATCAAGTAAAATTCAATCCAAAAGACATCATTTTTGATGTTAATATTTTCCCTGTTGCAACAGGAATGGAAGAACATCGCCGAAATGCAATCGACTTTTTTGAAGCGACAAAATGGATCAAAGAAAATCTTCCTTATGCGTTAGTTTCGGGTGGAGTTTCTAATGTTTCGTTCTCGTTTCGTGGTAACAATGCAGTTCGAGAAGCAATGCACTCAGCCTTTTTATACCACGCAATTCAGCACGGAATGGATATGGGAATCGTTAATCCTGAAATGATTGAGATTTATGATGATATTCCAAAAGACTTATTAGAACATGTTGAAGATGTTTTATTGAATAGACGTGATGATGCCACAGAACGATTGATTGATTTTGCAGAACATTTAAAAGGTGTTACAAAAGAAAAAAAGAAAGATGATTCTTGGCGTGAATTACCTTTAGAAAAGCGAATAGAAATAGCTTTGGTAAAAGGGATTACTGAATTTATAGATGAAGATACGGCTGAAGCATTAGATCAAATTAAATCACCACTTCAAGTTATTGAAGGTCCATTGATGGATGGAATGAATGTCGTAGGAGATTTATTTGGAAGTGGTAAAATGTTCTTACCACAGGTTGTAAAATCGGCTCGTGTGATGAAAAAAGCTGTAGCCTATTTAACACCTTATTTAGAAGAAGAAAAACTAAGAAATAAAACTGACAAAGAACCATCTAAAATATTGATAGCAACTGTTAAAGGCGATGTACATGATATCGGAAAAAATATTGTTTCTGTTGTATTAAGCTGTAATGGTTTTGAAATTATTGATTTAGGTGTTATGGTCCCTTCTGAAAGAATTTTAGAAGAAGCTCAAAAAAATAAAGTCGATGTAATTGGACTTTCGGGATTGATAACACCTTCTTTAGACGAAATGGTACATGTTGCTAAGGAAATGAAACGCTTAAATCTCGATATTCCATTAATGATTGGAGGTGCGACTACATCAAAAGCCCACACCGCTGTTAAAATTGCTCCGCAATATGACAAAGCCATTCACGTATTAGACGCTTCGCGTTCGGTTACCGTTTGTCAAAAATTAATTGGTTCGCAACAAGCAGAATTATTTACAGAAACGGAAACAGATTATACTAAAATCAGAGAAGGTTTCTTAAATCGCGCTGTTGCAAAAGAATACCTAACAATTGAAGAAGCTCGTAAAAATAAATTGCAATTAGATTTTGAAGAAAATAAACCATTCAAACCAAATCAATTGGGTGTATTTACGCATCAAGCAAGTGTAACTGAGTTAAAAGAATTTATCGACTGGACTCCTTTTTTCAAAACATGGGATTTACATGGAAAATTCCCTGCGATTTTAGATGATGAACTTGTCGGTGAAAATGCCAAAGAATTATACATTGATGCATTGTCAATGTTAAACAGAATCGAAGCCGAAAATTTAGCAAGACCGAAAGCTGTTTACGGTTTATTTAAAGCGAATACGGTAAACGATGACACGATAGAATTGTTTGATGAAAACGATCTTAAAATAGAAGAATTCTACACACTTCGCCAGCAAGCGAAAAAATCGAAAGATCAACCAAATATGTCAATTGCTGATTTCATAGCACCGAAAGATTCAACTATACAAGATTATATTGGCGCTTTTGCTGTAACTGCTGGTCAAGAAATTGAAGAAGTTGCTAAAGCGTACGAAAAGAACTTGGACGATTACAATTCGATTATGGTCAAAGCAATTGCTGATCGTTTAGCTGAAGCTTATGCAGAATATTTACACAAATATGTTCGAACAGAAGCTTGGGGATACGCATCTGACGAAAATTTAGCAAACAATGAATTAATTGCTGAAAAATACAAAGGAATTCGTCCTGCTCCTGGTTATCCTGCTTGCCCTGATCATTTGGAGAAAGAAACAATTTTTAACATATTAGATGTTGAGAAAAATGCTGGGATCGAATTAACAAGTTCGTTAGCCATGTACCCTGTTTCATCAGTTTCGGGATATTATTTTGGGAATCCGAAAGCTAAATATTTTGGTGTCGGAAAAATTAAAATGGATCAAGTAGAAGATTTTGCTCAACGTAAAAATATAGATTTAAAAAAAGCGGAACGTTGGTTAGGACCAAATTTGGCTGATTAGAAATTAGTCAGATTCTTAGACAAGCTCAGCATGACAACAAATCACGAGTTTCGAACTTCTGACTTCAAAAAAAATGCGTTAGGGATTGTAGTGAAAATCCTTTGCTGACCAGCAAAGATTGTAACGAAAAGCCCGCCCGAAGGGAACGCCCTAAAAAAAGAAAATATACAATCGGAATTCGAGCTTCGAACTTCGTTAAACGATAAAATAAAGAATGAAAGTTACTGAACATATAGAACGTGCGAATGGAAAACCGTTGTTTTCTGTTGAAATTTTACCTCCTTTGAAAGGTCAAGATGTAAATGCAACGTTTAAAACTTTGGATCCTTTAGTGGAATTGAATCCTGCTTTTATCGATGTGACTTATCATCGACAAGAGTATATTTACAAACAAAAAGAGAAGGGTTTGTTGAAGCGGTATCAAGTGCGAAAACGACCTGGTACAGTAGCGATTTGTGCTGCTATCCAAAATCACTATAAAGTTGACGCAATTCCGCATTTGATTTGTGGTGGTTTCACAAAAGAAGATACAGAAGATGCTTTGATTGATTTGAATTTCTTGGGCATTGATAATGTATTGGTTTTACGAGGAGATCCGATTAAATCTGAAAAATCATTTGTGCCAGAAGTTGGTGGACATGCGTATGCTTCAGAATTAATTGAACAAATTACTGCTTTGAATACTGGAAATTATTTGGATGATGATTTGCAAGAATCGCATCCGATGGATTTTTGTTTGGGTGTAGCTGGTTATCCTGAAAAACATTTCGAATCGCCAAACCTTGCAATAGATTTGCATTATTTGAAAAAGAAAGTTGAATTGGGAGCTGATTACATTGTGACACAAATGTTTTTTGACAATCAGAAATACTTTGATTTTGTCCAAAAGTGTCGAGAAATGGACATTAATGTTCCGATTATTCCTGGAATAAAACCGTTAACAACTTTTAATCAATTGACTAAAATTCCACAAAATTTCTACATCGATTTACCCGAATCCTTGTCGATGGAAGTGTTGAAAGCAAAAGATAAAGAAGCGATTAAAGAAATTGGCTTGGAGTGGTGCGTTCAGCAATGTAAAGAGTTAATGGAATTTGGTGTTCCTGGATTGCATTTTTATACGATGAGTAACTCGATTAATACAAAAAAGGTTGCTGAAGCGATTTTTTAATACCATAAATAAAAAGAGAAAGCAATTAAAGTTTTCTCTTTTTTATTCAATCCTACTATTTTTTAAAGGTGTTTCTTTTAGGAAATCATTCAATTGTTGAATTTCATTTTCGTAATCATATTTTAAATCTTCGTGAAATTTATCAAAAATAGACTGAATTAATTTGAGTCTTCCAGCTTGGTATTTAAATAATTTTTCTGCATTTTCACCTGTTGTATATTTATTAAACAGATATGAATATCGTGTAAATGATTCTTGCAAAATATATTTTCTTAATTCAAATTCGGACACTTTGTCTTTTGTAATTTGAACATGATAATTCACAATTCCACTCAGTGTTTTGAGTGTTAACAATAATTGTCTATGACTTCGAATAATATTAATCTGATTAATTAAGTGATTAGACTTTTTGAACTGTAAATCAATCTTTTCGTAAATTATTTTTACTCGATCTTGCAAGTCACTTTCATCCTCTAACAATTGAAAATGTAAATGCTCTACCAACGTTTCATCTTTATTTATAAGACGCAAAAGAAGCTTGTCTTTTTCTTTTGTAGGTAAATCTAAAATTGCAATTTTCAATGCTGGAACATCTTTCAACTTCATCTCTATTTGTTTGGTGTTAGCTTCACTAAAATTACAACTTTCTTTTACAAAAAAAATCATTTATCATCATCTTAACCAAACTTATTCCTATTAAAAGTATTTCGTGATTAATATTCCGTACTTTTACAAACCGAAAAAAGGGTTAAAAAATTATGAAAAGCGTTGTAGAGCACAGAAAATTACTTGGAGTTGATAAAAATGTCACTTTAAAAGAGTTGAAAACAATTTACAGAAATACGATGAAAGATGCGCATCCTGATAAATTTGTGAACGATGAAGCAGGTAAATTAGAAGCTGAAGAAAAAAGTAAAGTCGTGATTGAAGCGTATCATTTTTTGGTAAGCGTTAATCCTGAAACACACGAAAAAAATAAAGAAGAATATACGACAACTACGACAAAATCTAACATTCATGATTTTTACATGGACGAACAAATTTTGAAAGTTGAACATTTAGACGGTAATCATTACGAATATTTCGGTGTTCCTAAAAATACCTACATCAAAATGGTAAATTCTGATTCACCAAGTCGTTTTGCAAGAAGACACATTTACGGTAAATTTACACATCGTAAAGCGGGTGAAGCAATGAAAAATTAAACTTAATCAATACTATAATAAAAGCCTCTAAATTAGAGGCTTTTATTATTTTTTTAAGGAGCTAAACGCTCTTTTTTCCAATCAAAATCTTCTTGTAATACATAACGAACTCTGTCATGTAAACGACTTGGACGTCCTTGCCAAAACTCAATTTCTGTTGGTCGAATTAAAAATCCACCCCAATGCTCTGGACGAGGAATTTCTTTTCCTTCGTATTTTTTTTCTAACTCTAATTCTTCCGCAGCCAAATCTTGGTTCTCATCTATTACAGAACTTTGAGCAGAAATCCATGCTCCTAACTGACTACTACGAGGTCGTGTTTCGAAATATCCGTCCGAATTATTATCCGACGTCTTTTCAGCTACACCTTTTATAATAATTTGTCTTTCTAAAAATGGCCAAAAAAATGATAAACATACTTTCGGATTTTCTAACAAAGCTTTACCTTTTTGACTATTGTAATTGGTATAAAAAATAAATCCTTCATCTGTATATCTTTTCAATAATACGACACGTGTTCTCGGAAAACCATCGTCGCCAATCGTTGCAACAGACATTGCGTTTGCTTCATCTACGCCATCAGAATCCTCAGCTTGTAAGAACCAATCACGAAATTGTTCGATAGGATTTTCTCTTAACGAATCAAAATTCATGGCTTGTTTTTCGTAGACTTTTCTTTTATAACTTAAATCTTGTTTCATTAATGTTTATTTTATATTTTTATTTACAAATCATTATTTCGTTAAGATTTTACACTATAAAACCGAAACAAAATGTCTATCAAAAGTATAAAAAAAGGAAGTATTTTAGTCGCTAAACCAACATTAAATAATGATATTTTTCAACGAAGTGTTATTTTAATTACCGAACACTTAGAATCTGGAAATATTGGTTTTGTACTTAATCATTCTTCACACATACCTATTAGTATTTTTGTTTCTGAGATAGAATCCACTTCTATTGTTTTTGAAGGTGGACCAGTTGATAAGGAAAATATTTATTATCTACACAAACGCCCTGATTTAATACGAAATAGTGAAAAAATAATTCATAATTTATATTGGTCTGGAAATTATGATGATGTGCGAGAAGCGGTAAATCAAAAGTTGATAAAAGAGAATGAAATTAAGTTTTTTATGGGTTATTGTGGTTGGGCTCCTAAACAAATTGCTGACGAATTAAAAAATAATTCATGGACGGTAAGAGATTTAGATTTTGATATTTTCGAAGAATGGGATGCTGATTTGTGGAAAAATTTGATGAAGAAACTTGGAGGTGAAAACTTGATTTGGTTAAACACCCCCGCAGATCCTTCTATGAATTAATTGATTTCTAAATTACAAATAACTAAAAATCAACTTTGTCTTATCCGTATTATATTCTTTTTTTCGATTTTTGGTAATTGGTAATACCCCAATACCATCTATCAAAATAAATACCTCTTCTGCTTTCTGAATTTCGAATGGAAAAATTTCTGATTCCTCCACTTTAAATTCTTCCGATTTATTGATCTTCGTAATAAAATTATTTCGCAAAACACTTGATATTACTCCTTCTTCCTTTTTAGGTGTACGAATCGTTTCTCCATTTACGACAAAAATAGCACCTCGTAAAGAACGTGCCATTTTTTTATTGGCATTCAACAGAATAATATCTGCATAGTCATTCTCTAAACGGTAGATTTCTGCAATATTTTCTTCTGGGCGATACGTGTTAACAAGTGAATAAAAAGCTGTGTTGATAGCATAGTCTTTATAAACATCGATTTCGTTTTCACTTTGCAAAAACTCCCAATCTTGTTCACTATTTTCAATAGAAATCAGATAATTAATTGAAGCTTTTAAATAATCTTCTTCATTATTTCGGAAGACAAAAAACTCGACCTTACCTGATTTAGTTTGATTAGCTTCGGCTATTAAATTGATTTGTTCTTGAAAAAATTCTGGTGTAAAATCTAATGGAATATTCATGCGATAAATACGCATAGAGGCCATTAAATTAAAATAATGATCTTCCCAATCTATAATTTCACCATTTACAAATCGTAAAATTTCTTTTACAGCATCACCATTTCGAAAAGCTCTGTTCTGAATACTAATTTCTGCATTTGCTTGTTCGATGATAAGGCCACCTAAGTTAATTTTCAAAATAATAGATTTTAAACAGATCCTAAGATTTTTTTAAGGTCTTCAATTTGACTTTCCCACAATTGTTTTGATTCTTCAACCTCATCTTCATCAGCAAAATCTGTGATTACTAATGATACATCATTTGTTAAATCGTCTTCTACAATTGTTAATTCGAAGAAATACTTTGTGTCTTCATCATGTTCCCATTGAAAACGTACATAACTATCTTGCTTAGATTTCATCAAAAAAGCAGATTCTTCGTGTCCGTCCCAAATAAAAGTATATTTTTCTCCACGAGAATTTACGTTATCTGCAAACCACTCAGACAAACCAGAAGGGTTTGAAATATAGTTATATAACAAAGACGGTGAAGACTTAATTGAAAATTCTACTTGATATTTCTTTTTTGGCATAATTCTATTTAATTGAAGTCGCAAGATATAAAATGAATTGTATCTACCAAAGAAAAATAAAATAAGTTTTGTTATAAATTCAAAAAAAAATTATATTTGCAAAAATTAAAATTAGGCGAGGTAGCTCAGATGGTTAGAGCGCAGGATTCATAACCCTGAGGTCGGCAGTTCAATTCTGCTCTTCGCTACATCAAAAAGTCCATACAGCAAGCTGTTTGGACTTTTTTCATTAACTACTAAAACTTATACTAATCTAAATAACCTACTACTTGATAAGCTCTTGAACCTCTGTAATAAATTTTTTGATATAAGACATCTCCAAACTCATACAAATACTCTCCATCATAATTTATTCTTTCATAACCTGCTGGTAAAGCATAAACAATTGCACCAATTGGAGCTTGAACCACTTCGTAATAATTTCTATTTGGTCTATAATAAACTCCTTCGTAGAAATAAAACGGATTACGATTACCAACATTAATTGTTACATAACCTACAGGTAAAACATTGATTCTGAACCCTACATAAGGCATATATCTTACATAACCACTATTATACGGACGATAATAAATTCCATTGTTACCATAGAAATTATAATTGTTGTAATTGTATTTGTGATAATTTCTTACATTAACATTTGAAACAGGGCGTTTTCCTCTATAATTATTTGAACTTGAGCTAATACGAACAGGATCTTTATGAAAATCTCTATTTTTCAAACTCTCAGATCGATTCCCTTGGTTATTTTCTCTGTTATATCTTTGGTTGTTACTATCTCGGTTCGCACTTGGTCTACTACTTATTACAGCAGTATTATTTCTATTGATTCGTGAACTTTCGACACGACTTGAACTTATATTCGAATTTTTCCAAGAATCACTTTTACTATTTCCTCGATCAATTCTATCTGTTCTATTTCCTTCGACACGACTAACTCTATTTGTACTTTTAGCCATTTCAGAACGGCTATTCCCTTGGCTTCTTGATACTTCTCTTGAAGAATTTCCTCTCTCACCTCCTCTATCTTGAGCATTTACACCCACAGCTAACATGGCTGTAAAAGCTACTCCCAAAAGTGTAAATCTAATTTTTCTCATCATCTAACCTTTTAAATATTAAGACATCTATCCTATTACTATTTTCATGCCATAATTATAGTTTGCTGTTCGCTTTCAATTTATTATCATCAAAAAAAAATATAATAGATTAATTATCAATACATTAATTTTACAATTTTGTTTGACAATTTTGTTAATATTTTTTTAATCATTCAAGGTTTGCATTGATTTTTGAAATCATTACTTTTGTTTTTAAGAAATTAGAAACAATGATTGACGTTAAAAATGCTTACATCGCCTTTATCAGTTTACAAAAAGTAGGACATAAAGTTCGGGAAGAAGCAAATATTTTTGCTGATAAGACACTTGAGTATGACGAATCTAAGGAAGAACAATTGGTTCCTTTCTTATTAAGTCCGTTCAAAAAAACACTCGAAATTAATCATTTTACTCATTATACAGAAAAATTAGAATTTAATGTTTTGTATAATCAATGCAAGCAAATGTTTGACGAAGAGACCGATTTTATAGATTTTTCGCAGGAAGTTTTAAGTCATTTATATGAAAAATCATTGCATCCACAAATCAAGAGTGGTGAAGTTTTCATTACACTTTTCGAAAATATGATGTTTGATGGAATAGTATGTCGAGGAATTGGAATTTATAAGTTAGAAAACAAGAAAAAATTCTTACGTTTTGACGAATCAAAGGGATTAGATTATAATATATGGAAAGGTTATAAACTTGAAGGAATAGATAAAGCTTGTCTTATTCTTGATGCTTATCGTGACGAAGGATTTCGTGTATATTCTATTGATGATAAAAATGTTGAGTCTGAATATTGGAAGAAAAATTTCTTAGAAATTGATTTAATAAAAGACAATAATTACCATACAAAAAAGTACATGGAGCTGATTACTGACTTTTCAAATGATTTCTTATTAGACAAAACCGATAAAAAACAGCAGGCAGAATTTATTTCAAACTCTATAAATGTATTGAATTCAAATGAAATTGTAACCAACGAAATTTTTGAAGATCAGGTGTTAAAACCATTTGAAATTATTGATGAATTTAAAGAATACAAAAAAGATTACAGTGAAAATAATCGTGTAGAGTTTGTAGAATCCTTTGAAGTTTCTGTTCCTACTTTGATGAAAGAATCAAAGAAAATCAAAAGTGATATTAAATTAGATACAAAAATTAACATCAAATTAGATTTAACTAATCCAGATGCGGCGGAAGAATATTTGGAACGTGGATTTGATGAGGAAAAGAAAATGTATTATTACAAAGTGTATTTTAATTCAGAACAATAAGATTAATTTCAATATAATATAAACACTGTCCCAAATTGTGGACAGTGTCAATATTTTATAAAAAAAGCGGTTTTGTAAGTTATTGTCAATTATTATGTATCTATTTGCACAAAATTTTAGATGGTATTTCTAAAAATTTTATCCAAAGATTTTCCCTTTGCTAATTCATCAATCACTTTATCCAAATATCTAATTTTTTTATATAGCGGATCTTCAATTTCTTCTACTCTGTATCCACAGATTAACCCTTAATTTTATCTACATTTGGATTTAATTTAGCTTCAGCAAAAAAAGTTTCAAAATCTATTTTTGATTCTATTTTTCGATCCAAATCATTTTTAGTGTAACCTGTTAACCAAAAAATAACTTCTTCTAATTCTTGAATTGTTCTTCCTTTGGATTCTATTTTTTTGATATAATGCGGATATACACTCGCAAAAGACATTTTAAAGACCTTTGTATTCATTCGAAATAAATTATTGGATATAATAAATTTACAAATAAATAGATTCTTCTAATATACCTGATTTTACTTCAATAGCCGATTGATTGGGTTTAAAAATTCGAGCTGTTAAATCTCCTTTCAATTCGATTGTTCCGTTTTCTACTCTCAACCAACTTCCTTCTCTTAATCCGATTACAGTTTGTCTATTAAATTTATGAAATTCGTTGATTCGCGTTTCTCTCGTTTCACCTTTATGCGTAGAGTTTAGATCTGGATCCAAATAATGAGGATTAATATTAAATGGTAAAAACTGCAAGGCATCAAAACTTGGTGGATACACAATAGGCATATCATTTGTCGTTCCAATTGTTAAACCTATCAAATTACTTCCTGCGCTACTACCCATATATGGAACACCTTCAGAAATTGTATTTCGTATAGCTTCAATTAAACCTAATTCGTACAAAGTTTTAAGTAATAAAAACGTATTTCCTCCTCCAACAAAAATAGCTTTTGCATTACAAATGGCTTCTTTCGGATTTTCATAAGTATGTAAACCTGTCACTTTTATACCAAAAGGTTGCAAAGCAGTAACCACATTGTTCGTGTATTCATCGTGCGAAATGCCAGAAGGTCGCGCAAATGGAACAAAAAGTAATTCATCTGTTTGTAAAAAATCTAAAATCTCTTCTCGAATATATTCTAAATATCCACTACCATAAATTGTACTTGTGCTAATCACAAGCAATCGATAATTTGGATGTATCATAAAATCTAATTTTTATCAAAGTTAATTCTAAAAACAAAAAACCGAAGCATTTTTACTTCGGTTTTTATATCGTTTTAATTTTTATACGAGATCCATTTAATCATTTCTTTTACGGTTGGTTTTTTACCATAAATTAAAATTCCAATTCTGTAAATTTTTCCAGCCATATAAACCATAAAAATAGTGCTGATTAACAATAAAAATAAGGATAACGCTAATTGCCAAATCGGAACATCGAATGGAATTCGAGTAATCATAGAAATTGGAGAAGTTAGCGGAATCATCGATAACCAAAAAGCGACAGGACCATCTGGATTTTCGAAAGTCGTCATGCTTCCATAAAGTCCAATCATCATTGGCACTAAAGGAAAATATGTAAATTGTTGTGTATCTGTATCATTATCTACAGCCGAGCCAATTGCTGCAAAAACTGAACTGTAAAACAAATAACCTAAAATAAAATAAGCAATAAATACAAAAATAATTAACGGATAATTAAATGTCAATAAAACTTCGCTAATCTCTGTTATTTTTTGCATCATATCTGGGTTCGACTCTGCTAATTGAGCTTGGTTCATCATTTGTTGCGACATATCCATTTTAGACGCTGCGACAGCTGGAAAAATCATCAACAAAGCCATAGTCATTCCAATCCAAATCGCAAATTGAGTAACTGCAACCATGGTTGTTCCCACAATTTTACCCATCATCAATTCGAAAGGTTTGACAGAAGATATAATGATTTCAACCACACGGTTATTTTTTTCTTCCACAACAGAGCGCATTACTTTTACACCATATATCATCACAAACATAAAAATGATGTACGTTAAAAACATGGCTAAAGCAATTTTCAACTCCATTCCTTTGTCTTCTTTTCCATCCGAAACATTGAAAATATTCAAGTTAACCCGAGCTTTAGAAGCTTCTAAAGCAGTTTCGTTGATACCTGACTTTGTTTGTTTCTCTTTCTCTATTTTATCACTAATTGTGCGTGATATTTTTTCACGATCTGTGATTCCCAAATTACCATTGGTAATTAACTCGGTATTTTTTTCAATATTTTCATAGTTACCATCTGTATTTTTTGGAATGTGAAGAATGGCATTCAAATATTCACTTCCTTTCAATGTATCTTTTATTGATTTCAATTCTTGAGGCGTATAAATACTAAACATCATTTGTTTAGAAGATTTAAACGATGTAATAAACTCAGAACTTTCATCCACAATTGCGATATTTTTGACTTCTGAATTATTGGCAGAACTTAAAAAGAAAATTACCGCTCCTGCTCCAACAATCAATAAAGGAGAAAGAAAGGTCATAATAACAAACGCTTTGTTTTTTACTTGTGAAAAAAATTCGCGTTGTGCAACCAAAAATATATTTTTCATTTATAATTAAGCTTAAAGATTAGAAATAGAACTTTGTTTAACAGCTTCTAAAAACACGTCATTCATCGAAGGGATAATTTCTTTGAATTGATGAACTTGACCAATTTGCATTAACTTTTGTAAAATTTCGTTTGTTGGTGTTTCTTTATTGTATAAAAGATTAAACTCTGTTCGTTGATTAAAATTTCTCATGTCAGAAATTTCAAATTCATTTGCTAAATTTTGTAGAGCATCCGATGTTACTTCATCCAATTGAATAGAAAATTTACCAGTTTTGAATTGATTTCTCACTTCTTCTATTGTTCCGTCTAACACTTTATTAGATTGATTGATTAATGCAACATGATCACACATTTCTTCAACAGATTCCATTCTATGGGTCGAAAAAATAATTGTCGTCCCTTTATCTCTTAATTCCAAAATTTCATTTGCAATGATTTGCGCATTTACAGGATCAAAACCACTAAAAGGTTCATCAAAAATTAACAACGAAGGATCGTGAATAACCGTAATAACAAACTGAACTTTTTGTCCCATTCCTTTCGAAAGTTCACTCAATTTTTTATTCCACCAAGACATCATATCAAGTTTTTCGAACCAATATTCGGTACGTTTTCTTGCTTCAGCAGAAGAAAGACCTTTTAATTTCGCAAAATAAAGGGCTTGTTCTCCTACTTTCATATTCTTGTATAACCCACGTTCCTCTGGCATATAACCAACTTGACCAATTGATTTTTTTGTCAAAGGCTCTCCGTTTAGTAAAATTGTTCCGCTATCAGGAGCTGTAATTTGGTTGACAATACGAATAAACGTTGTTTTTCCAGCACCATTTGGTCCCAATAGTCCATAAATAGACCCCTGTGGAATGTTGATACTAAAATTGTTGAGTGCAACTTTATTTTTATATTTCCTTGTTAAGCCTTCGGCTTGCAATAAAAAATCCATTATCTATATCATTTGATTTGTAAAATTAGTAAGAAGAAAGTACATTTCGTTACAGATTTTAATGAGATTCGTTCGGATCCCATACAATTTCTTTAAAATTGACCACTTTATCATTTACTATCTCTATACCTTCATTTTCCAACAATTGTTGCATTAAACTCGAAGGATTAAAATGATGCTTTCCTGTTAATTGACCATTTCTATTAACCACTCGATGAGCTGGAACATCATCTCGATGGTGTGAATGATTCATTGCATAACCAACAACACGTGCTGAAAATTTTTCACCTATACTTTTCGCTATCAATCCATAAGTAGAAACTCGTCCTTCTGGGATTTGACAAACGATTTGGTAAATTTTCTCATAAGTATCAGAAATAATTTTTGTCACAATCTAAACATTTATTGTAAATTTAGATAAACTAATAGAATATGAGCCAAAAAGTTCCCATTAAATCTCTTTTAAGCCGTCCACGTTTTAAGGTATTTACACATCTATCAAAACAAGAATTTATACAATTAATTAAAAAGCATTTACAAGAAAACACAACCGAATTTGGAGGTTATGCAAATATAGAAGTTGCTATGGTTCGAGTAAGAAAAGATAAAGATAAATATTGGCATCCCCAATTACAAATTCGAATTGAAGAAGATGATGATCATCCAAATTATTTGGTTGTAAGAGGAATTATTGGTCCTAAACCCAGCATTTGGACATTTTTTGCTTTCCTTTATGGATTAAGTGGTGCTGTTTTTATAACATTAGGCTCGTATGCAATTTCAGAATACATAGTAAAAGGTGAAAGTATATGGATTTGGTCTGTTCCGTTTTCTGTTATATTGGCTTTAGGAACTTATTTAGCAAGTTTATATGGACATCAATTGGCCAAATTTCAATTAGGAAGATTGTATCATTTTGTAAATACGTTATTAAATGATGCAGAATTTTATGAAAACAATGAAAATATAAAATAAAAAAAGCGACCAATCCGGTCGCTTTACAAGAAATATGTTGAGATAATATATTAATTAGATTACTTTCACATTAACGGCGTTGATACCTTTTTTTCCTTGTTCTAAGTCAAATGATACTTTATCATTTTGAGCTACTTTGTCTGCCAAACCAGAAACGTGTACGAAGTACTCTTTTCCTGATTCATCATCTTTAATAAATCCGTATCCTTTTTCTTCATTAAAGAATTTTACAGTTCCTTTATTCATAGTATTTTATTTACGCCGATAAAGATATAAGAATTATTTTCAAAACCAATACTATATTCATTTTTTTTTAGTTTTTTTTTGTTCCATTTTTTTAGACTACCAATTCAACCTAATTTTGCCTAATATTTAATTATTTTGGCAGGAATCTATATTCATATCCCCTTTTGTAAACAGAAATGTAGTTATTGTGACTTTCATTTTTCTACAAATCTTAACAACAAATCTAATCTGGTAAAAGCGATTAACAAAGAGCTTTTACTTAGAAAAAATGAAATATCACAACCACTTGAAACTATTTATTTTGGTGGAGGAACTCCTTCTATCCTTTCTGAAATAGAATTAGAAAGCATTTTCGAAACGATTTTTAAAAATTATTCAACCCAAAATTTAAAAGAAGTTACACTCGAAGCAAATCCAGATGATTTGAACCAAGAAAAACTTAAATTCTTAAAATCAACTCCTATCAATCGTTTTTCGATTGGTGTACAATCGTTTTTTGAAGAAGATCTACAATTAATGAACCGTGCACACAATGCACAAGAGGCAGAACGATCGATAAAACTTGTTCAGGATTTTGGTTTTGATAACATCACAATTGATTTGATATATGGTTCTTCGACAACTACTAATGATATGTGGATGAAGAATCTTCAGCAAGCAATAAATTTAAATGTTCCGCATATTTCTTCTTATGCTTTAACGGTTGAAGAGAAAACAATTTTGGATCATCAAATCAAAAAAGGAATCACAAAACCTGTTGATGAAGATCGTCAAAATAAACAATTTCAGCTCTTAGTTGATACCTTAACATCGAATAATTTTATACAATACGAGATTTCTAATTTTGGAAAAGAAAATTATTTTTCTTTGCATAATTCCAATTACTGGAAAGGAATTCATTACATGGGAATTGGTCCATCTGCTCATTCTTACAATGGAAAATCACGTGCTTGGAATATAGCCAACAATACAAAATATATACAAGCAATTAATCAAAATAATTTACCTCAAGAAATTGAAGTGTTAAATGAAGCTGAACGATTTAATGAAATGATAATGATCGGATTAAGAACTATATACGGAATAGATGTTGATCGAATAAATTCTGAATTTTCTCAACCTATACTTGACTTATTTTATCAAGAAATCAATCAGTTAATTAAAGAAAATCTTATCATCAAACAAGAAAATAAAATCATTTTGAAACCTGAATCAAAATTTTTTGCTGATGGAATTGCATCAAGATTATTTTACATCGATTAAATTGTTAAATTTGCGTTATGAATGATAACAGACCAATAGGTGTTTTCGACTCTGGTGTTGGTGGTTTGATGTTTGCAAAAGAAATAAAACGTTTGCTACCAAACGAAAGTTTAATTTATTTTGGTGACACTCAAAATTTACCTTACGGAGAAAAATCTAAAGAAGCGATTACACAATTTTCGGTAGATATTACTAATTTTTTAAAGGACAATGATTGTAAAGCAATTTTAGTTGCATGTAATTCTGCAACTGCGAATGCTTTGAAAGAGATTAAAAATGCTGCAGGAAAAGATATTCCTGTTATTGATGTTATTTCTCCCGTTGCTGAAAAAGTATCGTTCGAACTAAGAGAAAAAATTGGCGTTATTGCAACAAAAACAACAGTTAATTCAGGTGCATACAAAAAAGCAATTCGGCGTCGCAATAAACACATCAACGTAGTTGAAATGGCAACTCCACTCTTGGTACCTGTTATCGAAGAAGGTTTCGCAAATTCTATTATTTCTAAAGCTGTTTTAGAAACTTATTTGTTAAACAAAAAATTAGAAGGAATTGATTCTATTATTTTAGGGTGTACTCATTATACTCATCTTGAAAAAGAAATCAATCAAGTATTCGAAGGGAAAGTTGATATTGTAAATTCGCCTTTAATAGTAATTAATCAAGTCATTTATCAATTAGCGAAAGAAGGAAAATTAGCAGAAAAAAATGCTGCTGCAACCTATACTTTTTATATTTCTGTAAACACAGATAACATTATAAAAGTTGCTAAAAAATTCTTTGGAAAAGATATTCAATTAATTGAAAAAAAATTAATGAACTAAATAGAACCGACTATCATTTGTCGGTTTTTTTATAGATAATAACATACAAACAAAAACAAATTATTACATGGAAAGAACATCAGAATTAATTGCATTAGAAGAAAAATACGGAGCTCATAACTATCATCCGCTTCCAGTAGTTTTGGAAAAAGGAGAAGGAGTTTACGTTTGGGACGTAGATGGAAAAAAATATTTCGATTTCCTATCTGCTTATTCAGCTGTCAATCAAGGACATTGTCATCCTCGAATTATTAATAGATTAAAAGAACAAGCAGAAAAATTAACGTTAACTTCTCGTGCTTTTTACAATGCTGAACTTGGAAAATATGAAAAATTTCTAACAGAATTGTTCGGTTTCGAGAAAGTACTTCCTATGAACACGGGAGCTGAAGCTGTTGAAACTGCTCTAAAAATTGCTCGTAAATGGGGGTATGAGAAGAAAGGAATTGCAGCTGGTGAAGCAATTATTGTTGTATGTAAAGACAATTTCCATGGACGTACAACAACTATTATTTCTTTTTCGAATGATGAAGATGCGCGTAAAAACTTCAATCCTTATACAAGTGGTTTTGAAGCCGTTGAATACAATGATGTAAATGCTTTGAAACAATTATTTGAAGAAAAAGCTGACAAAATTTGTGGGTTCTTAGTAGAGCCTATTCAAGGTGAAGCTGGTGTTAATGTTCCTTCTGAAGGATATTTAAAAGCTTGTGAAGAATTATGTAAACAACATAATGTTTTATTTATTGCAGATGAAATCCAAACAGGAATTGCTCGTACAGGAAAAATGTTAGCGATTGATCATGAAAATATTAATGCTGATGTTTTAATTTTAGGTAAAGCTGTATCGGGTGGAGTTTATCCTGTTTCTGCTGTTTTAGCAAATGATGAAGTGATGAATGTGATTAAACCAGGACAACATGGTTCTACTTACGGTGGAAATCCTTTGGCTGCAGCGGTTGCAATGGAAGCTTTACAAGTTGTTTTAGACGAAAAATTAGCTGATAACGCAGAAAAATTAGGTCAAATTTTTAGAACAGAAATCACTAAAATGGCTGAAGAATTTCCTTTATTCAAATCGGTTCGTGGTAAAGGTTTATTAAATGCTATTTTGATCAATGATACGCCAGAATCTGAAACAGCATGGAATTTCTGTGTTGCAATGAAAGATAACGGTTTATTGGCTAAACCTACACACGGAAACATCATTCGTTTCGCTCCTCCTCTTGTGATGAACGAAGAACAATTGCACGAATGTTTAGCGATTATTCGTAAAACTGCAGAAGAGTTTAACAAATAATATAGCATAAAAAGACTCCTTCTTTTACATTACTAAAAAAGTTAAACACTTTTGAGTCAGTTAATAGAAGGAGTCTTTATTTCTAAATGAATTCTATTGTCGTTTCAATTTCGTGACCTTTATCTAAGATTTTGTGTATTGGACAAGAATTTGCAACTTTTAATAATCTTGTTTGCTGTTTTTCATCAAAATCACCTTCGATAATTACGTGACGATGAAATGTTATTGGTTCGGTTGTAATCAAATCATAATTCACATCAACCTCCACTTTTTTGTATGGAAATTCTTTGTGATTCATATACATTTGCAATGTAATCGATGTACAAGAAGCCAAAGCAGCACCTAACAATTCACTTGGTTTTGCAGCTGTATCCAAACCTCCTTTATCAATTGGTTCATCAACTGTAAATTCGTGCTTACCTGATTTTATTTTTGAAATATAATTTTTATCCGTCGAAGTCGACGTCACATTCACTTCACTCATTTTATTTATTTATTTTTCGTTTCCTTTAATTCTTGAATTCTTTTGTGCTTGTGGCATTGGCACATAATCGTCATCTCCTGGTACTTTTGGAAATCGGTGATTCACCCAATCTTCTTTTGCTTTTTCGATCGTTTCTCTTGAAGAACTCACAAAATTCCAAAAAATAAAATGTTCTTCTGGTAATTCTTCACCTCCAAAAATATAAACCGTTGAACCTGCTTCAATTTCAAATTCACATAATTTAGCATCTTTGGCAACCAATAATTGTTTCGTCCCATAGGTTTCACCTGCATCTTTTATAGAGCCTTCTAAAACATACAACGCAGATTCTCCAAAAAGATCTTTTCCTAACGAGACATTGAAAGTGTTTTTCGCTTTAATTTCGATTAAATACATTGGCGAATAAACAGGTACCGCAGATTTGTGCTCACCAAATTTCCCCGCAATCAATCTGTAATCTGCATTGTCATCTGACCAAGTTGGTAGTTTTTCTGCATCAACATGTGTAAAACTCGGTTCCATATTTTCTAATTCTTTTGGGAGTGCTACCCAAATTTGTAAACCGTGAAGCGTTTTGTCTGTTGTACGTAAATATTCGGGTGTACGCTCCGAGTGCACCACACCTTTTCCTGCTGTCATCCAATTTACTGCTCCAGGTTTTATCTCCAATTCGGTTCCTAAACTATCGCGATGCATAATTGCACCTTCGAACAAATACGTCAAAGTAGACAAACCAATATGCGGATGTGGACCTACATCAAGATTTTGATAATCTTTCAGCTTTGTTGGTCCCATATGGTCGATAAATACAAATGGCCCGACATGTCTTTTCTGACGAAAAGGCAATAATCTACCCACTAAAAAGTTGCCAATATCAGCCGCTTTCTCTTCTAAAATTAATCCAACATTAGACATATAGTATACGTTTTTATTTCATGTAAAGTTCGTTTTAATCCTGCCTTTAAAACTTGATTTAAGTTAACAAATAAAAAAAGGTTAGCCAATAGCTAACCTCTTTTATAACTTTATATTAACGATTTTAGTAATCGTAACTGTTTTGAGTTTCTCCTCCAAAGTTCCACGCAATACCAAAACGTAATGTATTTTCTAAGGCATTGTTCGTTTCTGACATTGGAATTAAGTAAGAAGCATTAAATGCAAAAGCATTGTATTTAAGCCCTAAACCTAATGTTAAATGCTGGCGATCCCCTTTCATTGGGCTTTCGTGGAAATAACCTGCACGTATAAATAAAGCATCGTTGTAAGAATACTCTGCACCAACTGAATACGTAATTTCTTTTAATTCTTCGCTTCCTCCTCCTGGTGCATCACCAAAAGAACTAAAGATACCTTCCATTACACCTTTATTTGGGATGTAACTATTTGTTATATTCCCTTCTTCATCATATTCATATTGAGGTGTTGGAACTAACAATTTAGAAAACTCTGTTGTGATAGCTACTTTATTGTAATCATCAAATTTAAAATCATAACCAACTCCTAAACGTAATGTTGTTGGCAAATAAGATGCGTTCTCTTCTGAATTTGAATAATCTAATTTAGGACCAATATTAGAAATTTGGAAACCTCCACGTAATTTACCTTCAAAATTATTTGTATCCATTGTTTCTGATTGGTAATAACCAGCTAAATCTACCGCGAAAGTATTAGCTGGTTGAACTGTAGCGTCATCAACTCCGTTAAATATGTCTGAACGAATAAAACGACCTGTAACTGCCATCGAATAGTTATCTGTTAAACGTAAACCATACGATAAGTCGATCGAAAATTCATTTGGTTTTGATGTTCCCATAGGATAAATTGTACCTCCATGTTCTTCGTTCAATTCAATATCACCCATTTTAAAGTAATAAATACTCGCTCCTAATGTACTACGTTCATCTTGTCCTAAAAAAGTATAGTAAGAGGCGTTTAACAAGAAAACATCGTTTGTTAATGAACTCATATATGGCGTATAGGTGAACGCTACTCCAGAGTAATCTGGTGCAAAAGCAAATTTAGCAGCATTCCAATACTGAGAATAGTTATCCGCCGATGTCGCAACACCTTGATCTCCTAAACCTCCTGCACGTGCATCAGGTGGGATTCTTAAAAATGGTGCTCCCGTTAAAATTGGATTTGATTTTGTATAATCTTTATCTGTATTATTACTTCCTGTATCTTGAGCATAGGTAAAAGCCGATGCTAAAATCAATAAGCTTGCGGTAATTTTTTTCATTCGTGTTATATTGATTATATTTTTATTTTTCTATTATTTTAAAATAACTAATTTTTCAACTGCTGCTGCTGAACCTTTACATACGGTATCGTCAACACCTTTTACATTGACTTTGTAAATATAAACACCTTTTCCTATTTTGTCTCCAAAATCATCCAAACCATCCCATTCTATCGCATATTTTCCTGTACGATATCCTTCTCGGAAAGGTTCTGCAGAAACGGTTTGACGTAGTGTTTTGACTAATTTACCCGAAATGGTAAAAATCTGAACCATTACATCTAACTCAGAATCACAGTTATGTTCGAAATGGAAAAAGGTATTCTTTGTAAATGGATTAGGCCAATTTAGTAATTTATCAATATGCAATTGTCCCGTTCCATTTTCCATTACTACAAAGTCTAACGTTGCAGTATTCGAATTATTGTTGATGTCCCAAAATTTAAGATTTACGGTATGTTGACCAAGTTCTAAATTTTTTAATTGATACATAACTTGACCTTTCTGATAATCTTCGAAATCTTTATTGATACAAGGATTTGCATCACCTCCATCATAATATTCGTTTAACACATATGCATCTTGAACTTTACCATCTATTGTTGCTACAATATCATGTCCTATACCAGATCCTGTTGCATTAATTCCTGTATTATCAGTTAAACAACCAACCAAATAAGGCGAACGATCTGTAATTCCACCATTGGCAAAATTTAAATTGTTCATGTATAATTTTCCTTGTGGACAATTATCTTGAGATACTGAACAATCATCATTAAGAACTTCATCATTGATTCCTTCCATCGAAACAATTTCTAAAGTAGAGGCGTCTTTTCCATCTTTTTCGTCCCAAGCGTAGAATTTTAATTTTCGATCTCCTAATTCGTAATTAATATCTTTCGGCACATAAAATTGAATCGTAAATTCTCCATTTTCTACTTTTCCAGTTCCTTTATAAATCGTTTTATTTTCTGTTTTGAATGTTTTACCTACATTATTACTCCCTTCACTTAACAAGGTTTTTATTTCCTCTTTCTCAAAAAGACTTACCGCTATTTTACCTGAAAATGTATTGTCTACAGAAGAAGATGATAATTGATTTACTTTTCCTTTAATCGTTACAAAATCTAAGGCTTGTAATTTTCCTCCTCCTAAAATATCTACACCTTTTTTATTTTCGATGCTTAAAATTTCAATCTCTTGTTGCGGACGATGAATAGCTAACATAGGATCTCCCAAAATACTAACACTTTTGTGATTTCCTTGAGAATACCAACCGCAAGAGGTTTTTTCTGGTGGACAATATTTTTTAGCTTCATTCAATGCTTTACCAATTGTTTGATTTTCTAAACCATCTTTTTTGAAAAATTCTCGAATTAAATGTCCATTCATATTATCTCCATACCCTGTTCCAATAGGACGGTTTGTTGTAATCATTGACAATGCCCCTCCATTTGTATTTTTCAACATCATTTCACCTGCTGAATTATACTGCGGTAAATCCCAAATCGTAAAATCACATGTAACAGTTGTTACAATAGGTAATCGCGAATAAGCAGCACTAAAATTAGACAAACCTGTTAATTCTTCTGCGGTAATAATACGTTCTTGTGCCCAACTTCGTGGACCACCATGTCCATAATACATCAAGAAATTAGAGCCTAATTCAATTCCATTTAATATCGCCTGATTAACCGTTGGATAGCGAACACCTGCCGATGTACCTTCGGGTTGATGAGCACCTGTGTATATTTTGTTTACCGTATAAATTTGATTTTCTGTTTTAGTAAACTCATCATCTATAGAAGTATTAAAAGCTGGCGTATTTACATTATTATCATTGTCTGTAACTGCCACAATCTTAGTTCTCCAATCTCCATATGAAGTTCCTTTGCCTTGAACTTTATCATAATACGAAATGATTTTATCCACTAAAACTTTCGCTTCTGTAGAATTTGATGCAGGAATTCGACCAACAGCTATATCAAACCAGCGAGCATCATATTTATAAACACCATCAACATTATTTGGTAGTATTTCTACTTCATCTTTCAACATTGCAAAATAATCATCTGTTGCAATAGCAACATCTATATTTGTTGAAGGTTCGTCTGTAAATGTTGGAATATAATTAGTGAAATCTTTTATCCTATTTTTTGGATCATACGTTGTTGCACCAAATAATACTGCGTATTCTAAGTTTGGACTTGGATTATCTTTCAAAAACTTTAAAAAATCTCGTATCGCAATTGGATCTTGACTACCAGAAGAAAAATCATTATATACTTGATCTGTTGTCACAACGGCAACATTTATCTTATCATGATTTTCTCTAAATTTTGCCAAACGCTGTGCTTGATCCATATATTTAGGATGCGTGATCACAACATAATTAATATCTGTCAAACTACGAATATCCTGATTTGGAACTCGTCCTACAAAATTTACTTCATTATAAGCATGTTCATCACGGAAAGCAACAAACTCATTTGGAATAGTTGTTCTAAACTTATACAAATTGCTTTCAGGAGATAGAGCAGAAATCAAATGAATATCAGAAACATTCCAAACAGTTACATTAGAAGAATTATTTAACGTAAAAGCATTTACGTTATTATCATTAATATTTTCTAAAAAACGAAATGTAAATTGCTCGTTCGTATAACTTAAATTATCTTTGAAACGTAACTGCAAATAGTCTAAATAAGCCAATGCAGACGGATTTGCTCCCGAAGAAGTAACCGAAATATCAATCGAATTAGAAGTCAGTGATAAAGATTTATCTTCCAAAACTCTTGTAAATTCTGAAGATCCTAAACTACCAGAAAATGTTTGACCATTTATATTTATTGCATATGAATTATTATTTGCATTTTTTCCTACAACAGCATATCGTAAATATGCTTCACCTCCACTTGCAATAGAATTTGCTTTGAATGATTTCCTAAAACCATCTTTTAATCCAATATTTTCTCCAACCCAAATTTGTCCAAGACTATTTAAATTGATTGAATCTTTCTCATGAAATTGAAGGTTATCAAACGTTGAAAAAGTTTTATTTGCTGTTTCAGAAATTGAAGATTGTTCAACAACTCTTTTTCCATCTGCTCCATTAAAACTAATAAAATAATAAGCTGACTCATCATATAAATTATAGCGCAGTTTGATATCTTTTAACGTTGTCGCATGATCTCTATACCATTGATGTGGGCCTTTTGCATAAAACAACACATAGTCATTGTTGTCAAAATTTCCATCATCACCTCCCACAAATTTAATCGGAATTTCATTCAAGGCGCCTTTTCTATTTATAGTCAAATTTTCCATTAAGCGACCTTCACCATTTCCATAAATTTTTAAGGATTTTGGATTGAAGTTGGTTGGAATTCCGTTCTTCGTAAAGAAATTTTTATCTAATTTAAAAACTCCATCTTTTGAAACTTTAATTTTGTACCATTCTCCAGATTTCAAAACACTTGTTGTCGAATTATCAGTCAAACGAGCAACTGTTTTTCGTTGAGAAGAAACCTGTTTTGGAATAATCGAAAAAGATTCTATTCGTAGAAATTTATTATTTTGTTTGATAAATGGCAAAACTTTAACGATGAGTTTTTGTTGACCATTTTTATCAATAATTTGATAAGAAGAAAAATTAATTTTATCCGAAATAGAAGAAGTGTCCAAATCAATTAATTCGTTCTGAACTTCTCTGTATTGGACGTTCGTTAACTCAACTTCCTTATTTATTGAGTTTAATTCCACCGTAAATTCTGGAAGAAAATAACCTCCCAACGAATAATGATCTTGGTTCGAAAAATAAGGAACATTCACTTTATTTCCATTCGTCAAAGAAATTGTTTGATTGTTCTCCCAATTTATTTTATAATTTTGACTAAACAATTGAGGAAATTGTAGCAAAGTTGCGACTAAAATAAAATATTTCTTCATGTCTGTTAAACGCTATTTTGGCAAATATATTTTCAATCGTAAAATAAAAAAATAATTCTTACGTTAGATACAAGAAATAAAGCATTTTTTCGTTGTAAGATTAATGTCAAATGCTTTTATTTGCATTAAATTTAATATTTGAAAACCAGAAATATTCTATGAAAATGAATAAAGGACGTATTTTTTCTCTTGCGCTTGCAGCTGTTACAATGAGTGTATTTGTAGGTTGTGCAAGTAGTTCAGGTAAGAAAAAAGGAGGTGGAACAAAAAATTTCACAAGTCGTACAGGTTGGAAACCAAACGATAGTAAAGGTTGGTTTTTTTCGGGTAAAAAGAAAGAAAACATTAAAGCATGGCCTGGAATGGTTTTCATCGAAGGTGGGTCTTTTACAATGGGAATCACGAAAGATGATGTGTTACACGATTGGAATAACTCTCCAGTTCGTATGCAAGTAAAATCTTTCTTTATTGGTGAAACTGAGGTTACAAACTACGAATACAAAGAATACTTAACTTGGCTGAAAGTTGTTTTCCCACCAGAAGATACGCAGTACAAGGATATCTATAATGGAGCCTTACCAGACGAAACGGTATTCAATAATCAATTATCAAGAGATGATTTCTCAACAGAAAATTACTTGTTTTCACCAGAGTTTAGCTACTACCCTGTAGTTGGTATTTCTTGGTTGCAAGCAGTAAACTATTGTGATTGGTTAACAGATCGTGCTAACGAAAAAGCCTTGATGAACAAAGGAATCTTATCAAAAGATTACTATAATAACGAAGAATACAATTACGGAAACAAAACATTCAATGCAGAACAATATAAGTTAGGCGACACGAATGTAAATGAAGCTATTGATTCGACTAAAATTATGAGAGCGAATCAAATTAAAACTCAAAACTCTCGTATCCTAAAAGCAAATCGTGCAACAGGTTCTTTAGAAGTTCAACCTTTCCGTTTACCTACTGAGGCTGAATGGGAATATGCAGCTTTAGCTTTACCTGGAAACCGTGAATACAACGAATACAAAGGAAAAGAAGTTGCTCAAAATAATTTAAGAGTAACAAAAGGAGCGCAAAGAGGTCAATATTTAGATAACTTCAAACAAGGTCGTGGAGATTATTCAGGTATTGGAGGATTTGGAAACGATGGTTCTGCTATTACAAGTGATGTTCGTAAATATCCATCAAATGATTTTGGTCTATATGGTATGTTAGGTAACGTTGCAGAATGGGTCTCTGATGTTTATCGTCCAATCATTGACGAAGAAGCGAATGATTTCAATTATTACCGTGGTAATGTGTTCAGAACTAATATTGATAATGGTGCTGGTGGTTTTGAAAAATACGACGAAACTAACGTAGAATACGATACATTAGACAATGGTAAATTAGTTTACAAAGGTTTACCTGGCACATATAAAAAACAAACGCAATACGATTTGACAAATTATCGTGATGGTGATCCTAACTCTTCTCTTAATCCAAGAGTTGAAGACGGTAGTTTTGCTAATCAGGCGACAGAAGATATGTATAATGCTCCTCAACGTAAATTTACGGTAGACGAAAAAGGTCGCGTTATATTAGAAAAAGATACAACAAATCGTACTTCTGATATTTCTGATGAAACACGTGTTGTAAAAGGAGGTTCTTGGAAAGACCCTATCTATTGGATAGATGCTGGACAAAGACGTTATTTACACCAAGCAAATGCAACAAACTGGATTGGTTTCCGTGTAGCTCAAGAATATACAGGTAGCTTCGAATCTAAGCGTAAACGTAGAGGATAAATATCCTTTTATATAAATAAGAAAACTCGGTTAATAACCGAGTTTTTTTTATGTATATAATTAGCTTTTATTGAGTTAAAGACCAATATGTAAAACCATTATGTTCTACTACTTTTTCGAAACCAAGTTTCTTCAAAAGATTAATTGATTTAAAATTATCTGAGAAAGATTTTGCTGTTACCTCTTTCACTATTTCTTGAGAAAATGCCCATCTAATCAATTCTGTGCACGCTTCCTCTGCATAACCTTTCCTTCTCTCCTCTCTTATTATTCCATAACCAATATCCACATTTTCATCCGCTGCATTAAAACCTTTAAAACCTACATCACCAATTATTTCTTTTGTATCCTTTTTAATAATCATCCACGATTCAAACCCCGTAACATAATTATGGATTAACAATTTTTGAATAATCTTAGGTATTGTATCCATCATATCTTGATCGGGCCAATCTTTTCCTTTTAGAAACCCCTTCTCTTCTAAAATACGATAATCATTGTACAACATATCTTCGCAAATATCAATTGTAAATGGCACGAGAAGCAAACGTTCTGTTTCTAAATTATCTATAGTAATCTCTTTTATTTTCATTCTTTAATTAAAATGCAAGCAGTAATTTTTCAATATAACAATTAAACCAGATAAATAAACTACACCAAGATTTATCTCATCAAATATTTTGCAATTATCGTAAAATACTTCCTTTAAATCACAAAAACGATTCAATAAATTTTATATTTGTACAGAACAATAACAATTATTTCTTTGTCAATTTTGCAAAAGAAATTTATCTTCTATTTTATTTAGATTACATGAATACAGCAGAAATATTCGAACAATTTCTAAAATCGAAAAACGTTACGACAGATACACGTAACATCTCAAAAGATTGTATCTTTTTTGCTTTAAAAGGGGCAAATTTCAACGGAAATACATTTGCACAAGAAGCTATAAATCAAGGTGCAATGTTGGCAATTGTAGATGAAAAAGAATATGAAAATAACAGTCAAAATATTTTTTTAGTTCACAATGCTTTAGAAACTCTACAAGACTTAGCAAGAATGTACCGAAAACACCTTCAAATTCCATTTATTGGTTTAACAGGTTCTAATGGAAAAACAACAACAAAAGAATTAATTTCGGCTGTTTTGAAGGAAAAATTTAAAACGCATTATACATTCGGAAATTTGAATAACCACATTGGTGTTCCTTTAACGATATTATCTATTCCAGAAGATACAGAAATCGCTGTAATTGAAATGGGTGCAAATCATCAAAAGGAAATAGAATTGTTAGCCTCTATTTCTCAACCTGATTTCGGTTATATCACCAACTTTGGAAAAGCTCATTTAGAAGGTTTCGGTGGAATTGAAGGCGTGATTAAAGGAAAATCTGAATTGTATGATTTTCTTAGAGCAAATAAAAAAACTGCATTTGTCAATTATAACGATCCTATTCAAGTAGAAAAAACTGCCGATATTAACCGAATCACTTTTTCTGATCAGAATAATACAGATGTACAAATCGAATTAATCGAAAACAAAACGGAATACCTTGCTGTTAAATACAAAAATTTAGATATTCATTCTCATTTGACTGGAAATTATAATTTTAGTAACATTTCATGTGCGATTGCTATTGGTCAATATTTTGGAATAGATGCTGAATCAATCAAAAATGGAATCGAAAATTACTTTCCTTCAAATAATCGTTCGCAAATTATCAATAAAGAAAATTATAAAATTGTGATGGATGCTTATAATGCAAATCCAAGTAGTATGGAAGCTTCACTCAATAATTTTGTCAAATTTGAAGGTTCTAAAACAATTATAATTGGTGATATGTTCGAGCTTGGTGATGAAGCTAAGACAGAACATCAACGTGTTTTAGACTTGGCTGAACGTTTAAATTTTGATCAAATCTTTATTTTAGGACATCATTTTTCTGAAACAATTACAACAAATCCGAACGTTAAAAAATTTGAAGATCGCAAAGCTTTCGAAAAATACTTGATTGATAATCCTATTAAAACTAAAAATATTTTAATAAAAGGCTCTCATGGCATGAGACTTGACTTACTTGAGAATATCTAATTGTAAAATGCTACTACCTATGTATAAATCAATCATCATTTCCTTCATTTTATCATTGTCTTATGTTCATTCACAAAGCATTATTGATTGGAATAAAAATGAAAGATTGAAATACGAAAACTTTAAAAAGAAGCCTTTTCAAACAAAAATACCACAAGGTTTTCTTGATTTGAAATTAGGATGGCAAATTGCTGAAACGGATGGAGAAATTCCGAAAGTAAAAGTTTTTAATCGTTTTGATGAAATTAATTCTTGGATTTCGATAAAACATGTAGGAATTTTAAATGAAATGCAATTACAATTTGATCTTTCTGAGCTATACGCCCGAAAAATAAGAAAAGACTTTGAAGCACTTCAAGCTAAAAAAGTAATGGATAAAAATTCTTATCGTTCAAAATTTTTATTAAACTCTAACAATTTAAAAAAAAGATTAAAATCTATCGCTAGTGTTTCTATTAATCAACCAGATTTATATAATTTATTAAACAAGCAAATTCAGGATTCTTTATTCATCTATAAGTCTTATTCGAATTAGCTTAATAGCTTGATGTTAACCTTTTAATAAAATATAATTAAGAGAGTAAAGCTATTTTTTTGTAACTTAACTCTCTTTTTAAATCATTCAATATGAAAAAAATAGTTTTACATCTTGGTCTGTTTTTAGTTGGAACAAATCTTTTTGCTCAAGCTCCTGCTAATTACTATGACAATGCAACAGGTAGTGGTTATACCTTAAAAACACAACTATATAATATTATTAAAAATCATAGTACAAAAAGCTATGATGCTCTAAAAGGGTTATATAGACAAAATGATTCTGATAATGGTTTTCAAGATAAATATTATGAAAAAGATAATTCAATTTTAGACATTTATTCAGAAAACCCAACAGGTACTGATCCTTATAATTATACACCTGGTCAGAAAGAATGTGGAAATTACAAATATGAAGGAGATTGTTATAATAGAGAACATTTAATTCCACAGAGTGTTTTTAGTAAGGCATCACCTATGATATCTGACCCTTTACATATATGGCCAACAGATGGTGTAGTAAATGGAATGAGAAGTAATTATCCTCACGGAGTTGTAGGAACTATAGATAAAACTTCTCAAAATGGCTCGAAATTAGGGAATAATCTAAATTCTGGTTATTCATACGGATATTCTGGTACAGTTTTCGAACCGATAGATGAATTTAAGGGAGATATCGCTCGTGCTTATTTTTATTTCGCAACACGATACGAAGGAAATGGCATTCAGAATTGGAAATATGCGATGTTCAATGGATCAAAAGATAAAGTTTTCACAGATACTTTCTTAAAAATATTAATAACTTGGCATTTAAATGATCCAGTTTCTGATCGTGAAAAAGACATTAATAATATTGTGTACAGGTACCAAAAAAATAGAAATCCTTATGTAGACCATCCAGAATTTGTAGAAAAAGTTTGGGGATATAACTTAGGAACAGGAGATTTTGAATACCAAAAACGTGATGATATCTCGGTTTATAATAAAACAACTCGTTCTGTAATTATTAAACTTGAAAATAATGCAAAATCAATTCAAAAAATTTCGGTTTTTAATTTTAATGGGCAATTAATTAATGAAATTCAAAACACTTCTAATCAAAAAGAAATTGAAATAAATTTTAAAAATCCAGGAGTTTATATAATTAAAGTAGTTGGATCACAAATGGAAATTAACAAACGAGTTGTAATCCAATAACAAAACAGTCAAACGTTCAACATACAAATCCTTCGCAGAAAAAGTGAAGGATTTTTTAATAATTAAAAATATGAATTAATCTTTTATTTTTATTATACCAAAATCAGAAGTTCTACAATACTTGTATATTGTTTTATAACAAATAAAATAGATTTGAATGGATTAGAATTATATTTTTGATAAACTAATTGATAAACTAATTATTATTTAGTTCAATCATCAACTAAATCGTTCATAATAACATTATAAATGAAAGAATTCAATATCCATAAAACGTAATTTACACATTCTCTATTATTTAAACTCAACACTATTATAATCAACACATTAAATATCTATTAATTAATTTTTAAATGATAAAAAATTAATTATAATCTATTTTGTCCACCTTTTGTCCCCCTCCATTTTATTCAACGTAATTCAATAATTGATAAATTCGTAACAGAAAATGAAATAAACAAATTATACTTTATTAATAGCAGTTATTTATTTTAAAAAAGCCAATAAAATAATCAAAACTATAAACATAACTTAAATTTATATAAATGAGAAAATTTATACTTTTTTTGATTATATTGGGATGGTCTCAATCAAAAGCGCAAGTTGGAATTGGTACAAGCACACCAAACTCAGCAACAATACTCGACATTTCTTCTACAGACAAAGGAATTCTTATTCCCAGACTTACAGAAACCGAAAGAAATACATCGTTATCTGATAACGATGTCAATACTGTCCCACCAGCTGGAGTTGTAAATACTAATTTAATGGCAGGGACTTTAATTTTTAATACCACTCAAAATCGTTTTGAATTTTGGGATGGGACACTTTGGAGACAATTGTTTGTAACAACAAGCTCAGCAGCAGGAAATGATGGTGTAGTAAGAATAGATGGTGGGCTAAATGGAACTAAACCTAGTCTTGCTTTTGGCGAAAATAATGGTTTTTCTAATACAGGTACAAAAAAAATTGTGTATACAACTCCTTTAACATTTGCTCCCTCTCCTACAACTAGTTGGCCTGAAACAATCACAAATCCTACAGATGCTGATATATATCTAGCAGCGTCAAATAAATTTAGAGAAAACCCAATAAAAGGGCAAGTACATTTATGGCGATTAATAATTAATTTAACTGCTGGAGCTAATTCTGCTGGAGCAGTAAACGCCATTATGAAAAACCCTAGCTCAGGATTTATTATTAATTCTATTCAATTAATCCCAGCCGGTTCTGCTTCAGGAAGTATACTAACTTTTTATTTTTATACAATTGCTGATGATCAAAGTTTAGATCCTGGAAGAGGGTATGAATTTTATCTAGATGCCAATAAAGCTGTTACTGCTACAATTGAGTCTATAACAAGGGTTTCATTATTTAAGGATTAAATTTTTCTTCATAGTTTTTTTCAATAAAAGGGTTTTTAGTTATAGAACCACCTAACCTATTTAAACTGGCTAGCTTTTCTAGAAATAGAAAAGCTGGTTTTTTATTTTACACAATAAAAATTAGAACCTATTCTAAGAACGATTATAATTAAACTTATGATTCTACGCATAGGTATTGCTTTCACATAAGGTTTAAATTGGTACAACTTATTACATCACAATAAAAAAATCTACAATGAATAATTTACTCAATGAGCCTGGACTTCAGCTAACAATATTACTTCTCTTTATTCCATTATTTTTTGCATTAATTCTTGTGTTAGTAAAAATAAATGCTTTAATTAAGAATGTATTGCGAAAAAAAGAGCTTAAACGAATCTATGGAGAGTTAAAAAACTTGAATCCTGAAGATGTTTCTGCACTTGAAAAACGGAAAAAAGAATTAGAATTTCAACTCTTAGGAAATGAACTTTCGTTAAATACATCCGTTGAAGATCCAAGAGGACTGGTGGATCAAATGAATGAAATACATGATATTCGATTTTTACAAAGCAAACGACAAGAAGGCAAAAGCATCTTAATTCCTACAAACGAAAAAAAGATTATCCTTTGGTTCTTAGGTTGTAGTATAGTTTGGCTTATTTTAGGCACAACAATTGGCGAATATTTAGGTATAAAATTTGTTGCGCCTGATGCTGATCATGTAAGTTGGCTAAGCTTTGGGAGATTAAGACCTGTACACACCAATATCGTGTTTTGGGGTTGGGCTTCTATTGCGATGGTTGGTTTTTCATATTATGTAATTCCTCGTGTTGGAAATACGAAAATATATAGCATAAACCTTGCTTATCTCTCATTAATATTACTTAATTCTTCTGTCTTAATAGGAAGTATTTGTTTAATGGCAGGTATTAATAATAGCGGTGGAGAATATAGAGAATATGTTTGGCCAGTAATGCTTCTATTTGCTATCGGAATTCTTTTGAGTATTTTCAATCATTTTCAAACCATTTCGTCTAGAAAAACAGAAGAAATTTACGTATCCAATTGGTATATTGTTTCTGCAATGATGTTTGTTGTTGTCATACTACTTGTAGCCTACCTCCCATTCTGGCAAGACGGTTTGGGTGAGACAATTACGCAAGGGTATTATATGCATCAAGGTGTAGGAATGTGGTTTATGTTTTTTAACCTTGGATTGATGTATTATTTCCTTCCACAAGAATTAAACAGTCCTGTCTATTCATACAGCTTAAGTATACTTGCTTTTTGGACCCAAATTTTATTTTATACGTTGATTGGGACTCATCATTTTATATTTAGTGCCATTCCATGGTGGATGCAAACCATTGCTATTGTTGCAAGTGTAGGTATGATAATTCCCGTAGCAGCAGGAAGTATTAATTTTATGATGACTATTAGAGGATCTTGGCATCGTTTAAAACTGAGCTATGTATTACCTTTTTATGTGGTATCCATCATTTTCTATTTTACAGGATCAATGCAAGGTACGGTTGAAGCCTTTCGAATAACTAATCTTGTTTGGCATTTCACTGATTTTACGGTTGCGCATTCTCACTTAACCATGTATGGAATTATCACATTTATGTTATGGTCGTTTACCTACACACTTGTTCCAAGGATTACTTCTCACGAACCTCCAAGTATTACGGTGGGTATTCATTTTTGGCTTGCTTTAATAGGTTTGCTTGTCTATACTATTTCATTAATGATTGGTTCAACGGAAAAAGGATTATTATGGATGGATAAAAAACCATTTCTTGATGGAGTGATTTCAATGATGCCTTATTGGTTATGGCGAGCGATTGGTGGTACTATGATGTGGATTTCTCATTTTGTGTTTGCATATAATTTTTATAGAATGATTAAACCTAAAAAAGAAATAAAAATTCCAGAATCACCAACTGAACTTTTAGATATTATTCACGCAAATAAAACTACAATATAATGGACTTCTTTAATAATCATAAAAAACTATTTCCATCGGCATTGGCATTTTTTGTTTTTCTTACCTTAATTATTTGTATTCTTCCTGCCTTCAAAAACGAAAAAATAAATCGACCATTGCCACAGAGTCAACCTCCTACAGCAGAAGAAACACATGGAAAACAAGTTTATATCAGAGAAGGTTGTGTTGCTTGCCATACACAGCAAATTAGAAATGTCGACATGGATCAAGTTTTTGGAGATCGACCAAGTATTGCTGCGGATTACGCTCGAAATAAACGTATCAACTTTTTTCAGAATACAGCTACTTTAATGGGAACTGAACGAACTGGTCCTGATTTAACTAATATTGGAAAAAAACAACCGAGTTTGGAATGGCAATATTCGCATTTGTACAATCCTCGTGCTGTTGTTCCCGAATCTGTAATGCCTTCTTATAAATGGCTTTTTACAACGAAAGATTTTCTTGACGAAGGAGAAATGGAAGTCAATGTTCCTGATGAATTTAGAATTGGTGTCAAAGGAAAAATTGTTCCTACAAAAGATGCGAAAGATTTGGTCGCTTATCTCTTAAGTCTTCAACAAGTAAAACTTGCAGAAGATGTAGAACCTGTAAAATTTTTATATAAAAAAGAGAAAAAATCGAATGGTAATTCTACCGATACTAATCTACCAGATGGGGAAGCGTTATTCGGTACCAATTGTGCAAGTTGTCATCAAGCAAATGGCGAGGGATTACCTGGCGCGTTTCCTCCTCTTAAAGGAAGTCCTATTGTTATGGGGGATAATTTAGAATTGTATATCACCATTATTATGAAAGGATATGACCCAAGACCAGAGTATGCTTCTATGCCTGCTGTAGGTGACAATGCAAGCTTTACTCCAGAAGATGTTACAGCGATTATAAATTACGAAAAAGCAAGTTGGGGTAACAGTGGTAAAAAAGTAACAGTAGAAGAAGTGAAAGAAATAATGGATAAAATCAAATAAAATGAGACAAATTAAATATAAAATAGGACTATTATTATTACTTGGATATGGATATGCAAAGGCTTGTGATGCTTGTAAACTTCAACAACCAAAAATCACACAAGATTTCACACACGGAACTGGTCCCGAATCTAATTGGGATTGGTTCATCGTTATCCTAATAACGATTATAACATTATATACATTGTTCTATTCATTCAAATTTCTTATAAAACCAGGAGAAAAAGATCAAAAACACATCAAAAATATTGTTTTAAAATTTTAAGAAAAAAGAAATCATGACAGAAGAAAAAAAAATAATCGTTTACCTATACATCGACGAAGAAGAAAAACCAATTGCTGAATTGGTTCCTCCTGTAACTTTTAAACTTGATACAACAAAATTAACAGATGGTGAACATCTGCTTAGAATAGTTAGTAAATTCGAGAAAAAAGAAGGACTAAAACTTATCAGGTTTACTGTTTCGAATGGACCAATTCTTCATATAGAAGGACTTTCTGATCAAGAGAAAGTGAATGGAATACTTCCTCTAATGATCAACGCCTATGATACAGGAAAAAATCAAAGTTTTATAATTAAAGGGAGCGAAAATCCAAGGACTATTCCTATTTGGGTTTGGGTATTTATTATTGTATTTGTTGCTTGGGCAGCTTTTTATATCATACAAAATTTTAGTCTTTAGCAATCAAAATCACTTTACCATCTCTTATTTTGAGCTGTCCTTTTTTCTCTAAATGTTTGATTGTTCTTATAACAGTTTCAACACGTAATCCGGTTAAATCCCCTAATTGTTGACGAGATAAATCAATCAAATATTCTGTATCTGTATTTTGGTTGTGACTTCGTAAATAATCCAATAGTTTGATTAATCGTCTTTCGGGACTTTGAGAAGAAATCTCTGGTGCCATCACCGATTTATAATACAAACGACGAGCAAGACTCTTGTTCACAGCCAAAGAAACTTCTGGATGAGATTGCAATAATTCGTAAAAAGAATCTTTAGCAATCTGAATTATTTTCCCTTTTGTGACCGCAATTGCATTTGCAGGATAAGGCTCATCTACAAATAAAGGTGGCTCACCAAAACTTTGATTTTTAGTGAAAATATTCTGAATAAACTCTTTCCCTTCGTCAGAAAAATTATTCATTTTCACCTTTCCCTCCAACACTTGATAATAATAGGAAGGAAAATGACCTATCTCAAAAATAATTTCACTTTTTCTTAAATCTCTAATTTCTCCACCAAATTGGATTAATAAATCTTGATTAATCATAGCTTTAAATAAATTATCAACATACCTAAAAGTACTTATTTACAAACTATTTTTTACTTTATTTTTTAATTCAGGTAATACATTTTCTACAAACCATGGGTTTTTGTTCATCCAAATAAAATTGCGTGGTGATGGATGAGGCAATGGAAAATAACGTGGTAAATATTCCTTAAAATTCAATACATTTTCTGTAATATTTTTGTGCATATTCCCTTTCAAATAATACTTTTGAGCATATTGACCGATCAATAAAATCAACTGAACTTCTTTCATTTCATCCAATAAACGCGCATGCCACAAGGGCGCACATTCTTTTCTTGGTGGAAGATCTCCTGATTTCCCTTTTCCTGGATAACAAAATCCTATCGGAACTAATGCAAACAATTCAGGGTTATAGAATTGATCTTTTGTTACATTTAACCATTTACGCAACTGATCTCCACTTGGGTCATTCCAAGGCACACCTGTTTGATGCACTTTCAATCCTGGAGCTTGCCCAATAATTACAATTTTAGAGTTAGGAGCTGCCTGAACTACTGGATTTGCACCAAGAGCTAAAAAAGGTTCGCACACTTTACAAGCTCTAATCTCTTTTAATAATTCATCAAACATATTTTTATAATTTATATCATTTAAAGATAATCATAAACCATTACAACTAAAAATTATGAAAGCTTAAAAATGTATCAAAATATATAAATTAAACGGCTAAAACAAAAGAAATTATAAAGGATAATTGAACCTTATTTATCTAAACAATTCTAAAATCTCCTCCAATGTTACTTTTCCAAAATAAGCCGTGATATCAACAGAATTTAAAATTTTCGTAATTTCAGTTTCATTATGTTTTACACCAATTAATTTATTCTCCAAATCTTCTATCGGTTCCGAAGCAAAGAAATCTCCGAAAATTTTGGCTTGTTCTATTGTTCCGCCTCGTTCTACATCCAAATGAACTTCGATAAATCCAGCAGGAATTTTCTTTGCATTTTTGAAATTATATTTTGGTGAAAATCCAAAATTCCAATCCCAGGTTTGGTATTTTTCTTCGATTAATTTTGCAACACCATTCAAATCTTTTGGTGTTAAATTGTAAATTGATGAACCTTCGTTTGTTGTTAACATTTCATCAATCAACAAGGCTTTCAACTCGTCAGTGGTCATTTCATTCGGAAAATATTCAATCAAATTAATCACTCGTGCTCGATTAGATTTAATTGCTTTATCCACATATTTTAAAGGATTGATTTTTAACGCATCGCCTAAAACAGACATATCCGAATTAAAAAGAATTGTTCCGTGTTGTATCATTTTTCCATTTCGAGCCAACTTTGCATTTCCGCTAAACTTTTTACCATCAACCAATAAATCGTTTCGACCTTCTAATTTCGCTGGAACATTTAATTCATTTAGTAACTTAACAACAGGTGCTGTAAACGTCGAAAAATCCATAAAATCATTTTGACCCAACAAGGTATGGAACGAAAAGTTAAGATTTCCTAAATCATGATAAACAGCCCCACCACCCGACATACGACGCACCACTTTTATGCTATTTTCTGTCACATAATCCAAGTTGATTTCGGCTAACGTATTCTGAAATTTCCCCACAATAATAGATGGTGCATTGATATATAATAAAAAAATATCTTCTGTAGGATAATTGTACAACAAGTATTCTTCTAAAGCTATATTGAAATATGCATCATGAGAAGGAGAATCTATAATAATCATTTGAAAAAATTTTGGTAAAGTTAGGCAGAAAATCCGTGAAAGAAAAGAGACAACTTTTCTGAAAAAGTTGTCTCACCGCATTTTAAAAATATAAACTATTAAAAGAGAATTAAATGGTTGTCATCATTTAAATTCCTGTAAACTTAACTCCTAAACTCATCCAATTCGATGGCAACGGAATAGCTCCTGCTTCGTTATACGTGGTATTGAAAATATTTTGAGCATCAAAATAAATTCCTAAATTATTCTTGAACGAATGACTTATTCTTGCATCAGTAATCCAATATGATTTATAGGATTGACGTGTATTATAACGATTCGCGATACTTATAGTAGTACTTCCAATAGAGTAATCTATCGTATTGATTGACTGATGTTTTAAACTTTCTATTTTATATTTAGAATTGTATTGTTCATCTACATTTTCGAACGTAGGATCAAGATAAGAATAACTTAATGAGAATTTCAGACTTTGATTTGTTGATAGGTTCGCTAAATATGACACCTTCGTATTAAAACCATGTGTTTTCAAATCGCCAAAGTTTTGTGCTTGCCATGGCTCATTCGTTGTTAAACGTACCCAATCGATAAAATCTGTAATCGAACGATAGAAATAATAGGAATTAAAACTCAAATTTCTCTTATTGTATTTGAAACCAATTTCTGTTTGAAATGCCTTTTCTGATTCTACATTTGGATTTCCAATATTTCCAGGACGTTGATCCAAATATAAATCTGTAAACGAAGGAATTCGCTGACTTGAACCTGCATTTACTACAAATTTCAAGTTAGAATTCATGGCATAGCTTGCATCAATACCAGGGAAAGCTTGCCATCCATATTGTGAATTGTAATTAACATAAGTACCAACATTTATATTTAGTTTTGGTGTAAGATCTGTTTTGTATTCAGCATAAAAACCAACATTATCACGAGTATGATTTTTGATACTTGTCGAAGAAATTTGTTCATTTCTGTACTCTACTCCTACTCCAATTTGTCCTTTATTCAATTGATAAGTTGAATTTACTTCTCCAGAAATTGAATTTGAATAGTGTTTAGAACGAGCTGTATTCAAGTCATTCTTAAAATAACGATAATCATCAAAGTTGTAACGATAACTCACTTTTGGGACTAAAGTTATTCGATCAGAAAGTTTATGTTTTGACTGAAGATTAACCAAAGTGGTTTCAACTAATTCTTTCGAATTTTTATCACCTGGTGATGCGTAAAAACCATTCGCTCCAAAGCCATTTTTCACATAACCATACGATGCAACCAAACTATTTTCTTCATCAAATTGGAAGTTACCTTGGTAATACAATTTATTATTCTCATACGCTGTATTGTAACGGTAACCATTCCCCCAATCATGGCTTACATACAATTGATGTTGATGCGTTTCTTTAGCTAAATTAGCTCCAAGTTGAACACCGCGACTTGTAAATGTATCGCCAGTATCTTCGTTATCTTTTTTAAAATTCGTCCCGAAATAAGTATTCGCATAAAGACCTGTTTTCTTTGGTTGTCTCGTTACAATATTGATAACACCAGTCAAACTATTGTTTCCATAAACTCTTGCTGCAGGACCTCTTACTACCTCTATTCGATCAATCGCTTCAATAGGAATAGGAAGATTTAACGCATTATGCGCAGTTTGATGGTCCATGATTTTTACACCATTCAACAAAATAAGTGTTTGTTCAAAACTTCCCCCATCCATCGAAATATCAGCTTGCGTTCCAAACGGACCACGTTGTCGTAAATCAATTCCAGAAGCATATTGCAAAACTTCTTGAATTGTTTTTGCTGGTAACTTATTAATCTCTGTTTTATTTAAAACATATATATTTCTATTTTCTTTAGAAAGTGGTGTGTTTAGACGATTATCTAAAATAGATACTTCTCCAATTGCGATTGTATCATTTGTAATTTGGGCAAAAACACTATTGCCTAATACAGCTAATACGAGCGTAAACTTTTTCATTCTTCTTAATCTTTTTTCTTTTAGTTTAACTGCTGCGAATGTAGTATCTTTCCGAACTATCAAGATATACCAGTTTTTAGTTAATGAATAGTCCGGCTGAAATACCCTACAATAGTTTTATTGAAATCAATCGATTTTCAGAAACTCCGATTTATTTACAATTGGCAAATCAATTGGCAAAAGCAATACAATTAGGTTATTTACCAAGTGGAACAAAACTCCTTGGAACAAGACAATTGAGTTTGATTCTTAATTTACATCGCAACACAATAGTCAATAGTTTTCAGGAACTTGAAGCGCAAGGTTGGATAGAGATTGTTCCTAATAAAGGAAGTTATGTCTTGAGTCAATTTGCTCAAAAATTTCAGAAAACTACGATTCCTACACAATTTTCAATCAATTCCTACCCAAAGAAAACTGGTTTTAATTTTGAACAATCTATTTTATTGGATAATCCTTACGAAAGCTTTAACGAACGATTGTTTTTAACTGACGGAACCATCGATCATCGATTGGCAGAATTAAAAATTCCAGCAAAATTATATTCGGCAATTTTAAAACGAAAAACTTCTATTTCGAAGATAAATCAATCAAAAAACGACTATTTTCTAAAAAATTTAGCTAATTATCTCAATTTAACAAGAGGTTTACATATTTTGAAAGAAAATATAGTCGTCACAAGAAGTGCAGAGATTTCACTTTTCTTGATTGCTCAAATTCTCTTAAAACAAAATGATTATGTTGCTGTTTCAAATCTTAGTTACTACAAAAGTAATATGATTTTTCAGACACAACATTCAAAAATAGTTCAAGTTAAAACAGATGAATTTGGTTTAGACACAAGAGATTTACGAACATTGTGCGAACAACGAACTATTCGTTTTGTGTATGTAACACCTCATCATCATTACCCTACAACAGTAACATTAAGTTCGAAAAGACGAATTGAATTGATTCAACTTTCACAGGAATTTGGTTTTGCAATTGTAGAAGACGATTATGATTTTGATTTTCATTACAACAGTCACCCTATTCTTCCGTTAGCAAGTTCGGATCAGAATGGAATGGTACTTTACACGGGTAAATTTGGAAATTACCTTGCGCCAGGCTATCGAATTGGATTTATTGTTGCTCCAAAAGATTTTATAGAAGAGGCGCGAAAGCATTTATCTATTTTAGACCAACAAGTTGACCCTTTTATAGAACAAACTTTAGGTGAAATGATTAATGAAGGTGAAATCAATCGAATACTAAAAAAACTACGAAAAACATATCAAGAGCGTCGCGATTATTTTTGCAAAAAATTGAAAGTTGAATTAGGACAACATCTTCATTTTAATGTACCAACAGGTGGATTATCGATTTGGATTAATTTTAATCAATCAATTAATTTGATAGAATTAAAACGAAATTGTGCTAAAAAAGGGTTATTTATTCCGCAAACAATTTTATATCAAACAAAAAAACAAACAGCAATAAGAATAGGATTTGCTCATCTAAATTTTGAAGAAATAGATGAAGTTGTTACTATTTTGAAAGAAGAAATCACAAAAAAAGCTGAATAAAATTTCAGCTTTTCTATTATTTTTTCTCTCTCAACTTAAACGTCCACGTAAATTGAAATTCAGAAACTACATCTCCTTCCTCGTCTACGCCTCTACTTGTTACGTTTAGAGAAATCCCTTTCTTTGTTTCGATCGCTTCTTTTATAGCCGAATCTATTTTTTCTCCATCTTCACATGTAAACACAATTTTACCAATCGCTTTTTTCAAATACTTTGATTGCATTCCCAAAACCAACATCGAAATGTCTTCACCTGATTTTTCAATTTTAGCATTCGCCATCAAACCAGAAGAAAATTCTGCTGCCATACCTTGCACTGCCCAAAACATACTTTTGAAAGGATTTTGATTGAGAAAACCATATTTCACTTTAGTTGAAACTTTATTTTCTTCCCACGATTCTAAACGAACTCCAGCAATCCACGCAATTGGAATTTGCGTTGTCAAAACAGTTTTAAAAAGTTCTTTATTCATAATTTTATCAAAAAGGTTAATGGACTAAAAGTAAATGTTTTATTTGAATTCTTCAAAAGCAATGTTAATTTATTAGTGTACTTGTTGTTAAAAAATATTGAGCAATACGAAAATTGAAAGAGCGCAACTTATTAAGCATAATATACGTTGGTTACTTTTCAAACCTTAAATCTTTGGGGAATAAAAGTATCTCAATTCACCTATCGTATTAAGAAAAAAGAGCAAAAGGATCATAATCTTTTATAAAAAAAGGGTTAGAATCATAATGAATCTAACCCAGGTTTTATTTATGTACTTTGACACTTTTAGAAACAGTGTCTTCAAGTTCTATTTTTACCCAATGATTATGTAAAAGATTATCAATTAATTCTTGCGATTTATAATCGATTGTGTCTTTCACTTGCTCTTTTGCATTCGTGTGTTCTTCTTTTCGATGTAAAGCTTTGTAGAAACGACGAACTTCGTTCAAGTTTTTCAAAATTAATTTCGGTGCTTCTGCTTTTTCTCCATTTTCTTCTTTACAAATCATTGTAAAATAAGAAGAGTTACAATGTTTAATTTCACCTGATTGAATGTTTTGACTTTCTACGCGAATACCAACGACAATAGAAGTACGTCCAACATAATTTACTGAAGCTTTTAGCGTCAATAATTCACCCACTTCTACGGGTGTTAAAAAATCTACTCTATCCACGGATGCCGTTACACAATACTTACCTGAATATTTGGAAGCACATGCAAATGCAATTTGATCGAGAAGAGAAAGAATGAATCCACCATGAATTTTTCCACTAAAATTGGAATGCGATGGAAGCATTAATTGCGAAAAAGTTACCAATGAACTTTTTACAGTTTTGTAAATCATTTTATCTGTTGTTGTGTGTGTGTTCAATTTTTTTGTATTAAATTAAGTTGATAAAATTCATCTGCAATATCTCTATTATTTGATAAACGAGGCACTTTATTTTGTCCTCCCAGTTTCCCTATTGATTTCATGTAATGTTGAAAACCATCTTTTTCAACTACCGAAATAATTAAAGAACGAAGTATATTTCCAGTAATCAAATCGTCATAATACGGATTTTGTAAACGCATTTGAATATCTAATTCACGATTAAATTCGGACATATTTTGAGGTTTATGGTCAAATTCTATTAACCATTCGTGATAAGGTAAACCGTCTATAGGATTCACCTGTGGAGCAACTGTAAATTCATTTACACTCGCTGCACACTTTTCTATTGTTTTTTGTAATGCTTGCTCAACTTCATGACCAATCACATGCTCACCAAAAGCCGAAGTATAATGTTTAATACGTCCAGAAACAACAATTTTGTATGGTTTAGTAGACGTAAAACGAACCGTATCACCTATATTATACCCCCACAAACCTGCATTGGTATTGAGAATAAGCACATAATCTTTTCCGATTTCTACATCTTTTATTGAAATACGAGTTGGTTTTTCATCAAAAAATTCTTCGACTGGAATAAATTCATAAAATATTCCATTATTTAATAACAGTAATAAATCGTCACTTTTTTGTGTATCTTGATAAGCTATAAACCCTTCTGATGCTGGATATGTTTGAATACAGTCAATTTTTCGTCCAATTAACTGATTCACTTTTTCACGATAAGGTTCATAATTTACTCCTCCTGTTACCATTAGTTGTAAATCCTTGAAAATTGATTGAACATTTTCTTTCCCAGAAACTTTAATTAATCGTTCAAAATACATAATCAACCAAGGTGGAATTCCTGAGATTAGTGTCATATTCGCTTTCACTGTTTCGTCAACTACTTTATCTACTTTTGTTTCCCAATCTTCAATGACATTGGTTTCATAAGATGGTAAACGATTTTTTTGTAAATAATTTGGAACAAAGTGCGCACTAATTCCAGAAAGTCGTCCAACTTTCAACCCATTTTTATCTTCTAAAATAGGACTTCCTTGTAAGAAAATCATTTTTCCATTGACAAAACTCGAGTTATTTGTTTCGTGAATATAATGCAACAATGCATTTCTGGCTGAATTTATATGTGTTGGAACAGATTCTTTTGTAAGTGGGATATACTTTGCACCAGAAGTTGTACCAGAAGTTTTTGCAAGATAAAGTGGTTTACCAGGCCATAGCACATCAACTTTTCCCGCAATCACCTCATCAAAATAATGTTTTAAACCTTCGTAATCGTTGACTGGAACATGGTTTTTAAAATCTTCGTACGTATTGATTTGATCAAAATGATGATCTTTTCCAAAGGTTGTATTTTTTGCAGCTACAATTAACTCTTTTAGAATGCTGTCTTGAGTTTCAAAAGGATGTTTAATCCATTTTTGTTCTTTATTGACAATGTATTTTGCAAAAATTTTCGCTAAAAAAGCTTTCATGTTGTTCCTTTAAAACATTATTATTGGTCGAATTTAAGTGAATATTCTTAATAATTTAACAACTTTTGTAATGATTTTTCTAACGAAATAAGTAATTACATTAAAGCTAAATTGTTAGCAATCATTTTATAATCTTTCTAATTTAACAAGTGTCTAAATTATCGTTATTCCATATAAAATTATCTTAAATTTCCGAAGGATACAAGATTTTTTCTAATCGAACGTTTTATTGTAGATTTGTTTTTATTCGCTATCATGAAAAAGATTATACTGAGTATTTTCGCCGCTAGTTTTTTAATCGGCTGTTCAACACAAAAAAATAGTTTCAAAAACCGACAATATCATAAGATGACGTCATGGTTTAATGGGGTATTTAATGCTGAAGACGAATTAGATAAAAAAAATACTGAACTACAGACAAATTATATTGAGAATTACGCTAAGATTTTACCTATTGGAATAGAATATTTCTCTGTTTCGGATTCAACCAATTTAACTGAATTTAATACACCTAATTTTGGAATTGGAGGTGGAAATCGTAATAATCAGGATAAAGTAGAGAAACCTATAGGATTTGCTGCTGTTGAAGCTAAAGCTGCTAAAGCAATCGAAAAACACTCGATGTTAATTAAAGGACAAGAAAAAAATCCTTTGATGGCTCGTGCGTATCTATTAATCGGAAAATCTCTGTTCTATCAACAAAAATATTTTGAAGCTTTAGATGCCTTAAACTATGTTGTAAAGAATTTTAAAAGTTCTAAATATGCACAAGAGGCAAATGTGTATAAAACAGTTGCCGAAATAAAAGGTGGAAATTATTTTGATGGAGCTGAAACTTTACAAAATTTATACGAAAATGATCTGTATAAAAGTAAAGAGCTAAAAACTATGATTGCGCGAACGTATGCTCAGTTTTTAATTGATCAAAAAAAGTACGAAGAAGCATTAGATCCATTACAAAAAGCAGAATACTACTCATCGAATAAAGAAGAACGAGTGCGTTTATTTTATACAATGGGACAAGTTTTTTCAAAACTTGGAAAACAACAAGAAGCTGGAGAAGCGTTTACAAAAGTGTATAAAATGGCTCCTGGTTTTGACTTAGAAATTAAATCGCAATTAGCGATTGCTGCTAATTTTGATCCTGCAATTAATAACTACGGAAATTACAAACAGAATTTGCTTGATATTGCCAAAAAAGGAATATATACATCAAAGAAAAACGAATTGTATTATGGTATTTCGGAAATGGCTTTTCGTGCAGATAAAATGGATGATGCGGTAGAATACGCCAAACTGAGTTTGAAAGATCCCATGTCTGATCCTTATATTCGTGGGCGCGCTTACGAAAATTATGGTGATATAAAATTCAAGCAAAACGACTATGTGTATGCTTCGGCTTACTACGATTCGGCTCAAACAACTTATAATTTAAAGGAAGATCAAGCAAGAATTCAGCAACGAAATGATGTGTTGAAAAAATTAATGGAAAAACATTATTTGGTTCAGAAAAACGATTCTATTCTAAAAATTGCAAAACTTCCGAAAGAAGAACAAACCAAATTTTTTACAGATTATATTGATAAATTAAAGAAAAAAGAAGAAAAACAAGCGGAAGAAGAACGAAAAGAAATGGAAACTTTTCAATTAGAAACCAAAACATCAAGTTTTACTTCAAGTTTTAATAATGCCGATAAAGGAAAATTTTATTTTTATAATCAAGGTTTAAAATCATCTGGTCAACAGGAGTTTCAACGTATTTGGGGTGGAATTTCGTTGAAAGATAATTGGCGTAATTCTAATGCTATTAGTACCGTAATAGAAGATAAACAGGCCGAATTAACGGGACAGGTTTCTGCTGGAAATCCAAGACGTTTTGAAATTGAGTATTATTTGGAGCAAATTCCTTCTACTACTAAACAATTAAATGATTTAAAAGTTGAACGTGATACAACACAATTAGCTTTAGGAATTGGTTATTTTGATACATTCAATAACAGCGAATTAGCAGGAAAAGAGTTAAAAAACTTGATTGCAACTCCTCCAAAATCAGATGATGTTAAGTTAAAAGCTACGTATCAATTGTATCGTATTTACAAGAATCGCGATCAAAAATTAGAGAATCAATACAAAGAAGAAATCTTAACAAATTATCCAAATACAATTTACGCTGGCTATATTTTGAATCCAGAAGTTGAATACATCACTCCAGAAACAAAAGAAGCTGTAGAAGCATATAAAATAGCGTATGATTTGTACAAAGAAGAAAAGTATGAAGAAGTAAAGCAAAAAGTTCAAGATGCAATTGTAAAATTTCCGACTGAAATTATTATTGCCAAATTTGTACTTTTAAACGCTTATGCATTGAAACAAACCGCATCTCAAGAAGAGTTTGAGCAAGCTTTGGAAGTTGTTGTTACTGCTTATGATGGAACAGATGAAGCAAAACAAGCGAAAAGATTATTGGAAAAATTACGAAGCCCAAAGCAAAAAGAAGAGAATACACCTTTAATAAATGAAAACGAGAATACACAAAAAGTACTCGATAAAGAACCTGTAAGAAGAAAAAAATAATCCAATTCATCATAGATAAAATTTTCAGACTTAAAATTTTATTTAAAAAATATTAATTAATTATTTTTAAGTTTAACAACAATTCTATCAAAAATTTATGAATACAAAAGATAATCCCAAACTGATAAAAGCTTGGATTTCTTACGATTGGGCAAATTCTGTTCATTCTTTGGTTATTGCTTCTGCTATTTTCCCCGTTTATTATACTGCAATGACCTATGATACGGACAACAATCCGATCAAGTTCTTAGGTCTATTACCAGAATCAGCGTTCAATTTTTCGTTGGCAATTGCTTTCTTTTTTGTCATCGTTTTATCACCAGTTTTGTCATCAATTGCTGATTTAATTGGGAATAAAATCAAATTTCTTCGTTTTTTTTGCTACTTAGGTTCTTTTTCATGTATTGGAATGTTTTTCTTTACATCGAGCGATTTGGTTTGGTTGGCTTTATTGCTCAACATCACCGCAAGTATTGGTTTTTGGGGAAGTTTAGTGTTTTACAATGCCTATTTACCAGAAATTGTTTCGGAAGAGAAAATGGATAAAGTTTCGGCACAAGGTTATATGTTTGGTTACATTGGATCAGTTATTTTATTGACAATTTGTTTGGCAATGATACAATTTGCGCCAGAAGAAAATCAAGGTATGTTTACACGAATAAGTTTCTTATTAACAGGTGTTTGGTGGTTAGGTTTCGGACAAATTGCATTAAGTAAATTACCCAATCACAAATTTGAACGAGAAATTCCAAAAGACATCATCAAGTCAAGTTTTAGAAATTTGAAACTTACTTTTCACGACCTCAATCAATACAAAAACATTCGTGTATTTTTAGCTGGCTTTTTCTTTTATAGCTTAGCGATGCAAACCATCTTCTTAATGGCCGCCATGTTTGGAAGCTCAGAAATTGGAATGCAATCTACGGAATTAATTATGACTATATTATTAATTCAAATCGAAGCTGTATTAGGCGCATGGTTTTTCTCTTATTTATCAGGAAAAATCGGCAATAAAAAGACATTACTTATCGGTATATTCATCTGGATTATAACCTGTATTATAGGTTATTTAATCAATAAAAACGATGCAAATGTCAAAACACAATTCTATATTATGGCTGCAATGGTTGGTTTGGTAATGGGCGGTTTACAAGCATTATCGCGCTCTACTTATGCAAAATTATTACCTGAAACAGAAGATACAACAACCTATTTTAGTTTTTATGATGTATTCGAAAAATTTGCTTTGTTCTTAGGTTTAGTTATTTATGGTTTATTGATAGAATATTCGGGCGGAATGAAAGCTTCTGCGCTTGCAATGGGTGTTTCATTTGCGATCAGTTTTGTTATTTTATTGTTCTATAAGATGGAAAAGAAATAAGAATTTGTCTTAAAAAAATAAATCAACAAACTTTTAATATATAGAGAATTTCACTACATTTCAAGAAAAATAATAACAGCCAAATAAAAAATATAAATGAATGGATTTCAATGAATTCAAAAATAAATTAGCTCAATCTACCAAACAAGCCTTTTTAGAAATTTATAACGAAAATCCTTCACTAGACCTATATGCCTTTGCTTTGTGCAATAATGAGTCGAAAATAGCCATTCACCCTTCTGCAAATTCTACTGAATATTTGGAACAGGTTGCAGATGAGGACGATTTTCATTTCTACAAGTTTGAGCCTTCTGAATGGAAATTTGATTATCTGGGAGCAAAAGAATCTTTTAATGAAATCAATCAAATCTGTAAAGAAATTGCTGATGAACATGACGATGATGAAGATTGGTTTTACCAGTTCCAAAATCAATTAAATGAAAAATGTATTGAAGTTTTACACGAATTAAAAGAAGAACAGTTCTTTTCTAAATTAACTGGAAAAGATATTTTCTTAAATTTTTCTGTGATAGACGATGATTTGAATAAAGATATTCAACGAAAAATTATCACTCAATTAAATGATAATCAATACAAAGATGATTATTTTGAATGGATGACAACTTGGGATAAAAACAAAAAAAGAGCTTTATAAAAAGCTCTTTTTTTTGATATAAATTGAATTTCTTAAATTTCTTTTCTTAATCTCGCAACTGGTATGTTTAATTGTTCGCGGTATTTTGCAATTGTACGACGAGCAATTGGATAACCTTTTTCTTTTAGAATTTCTGTTAACTTTTCATCTGTTAAAGGCTTACGCTTGTCTTCATCCGCAATTACATCTTGTAAAATACGTTTTATTTCGCGAGTAGATACTTCTTCTCCGTCATCATTAGTTAACGATTCTGAGAACAAATCTTTTATCAAAAATGTTCCGTAAGGTGTTGTTACATATTTAGAATTTGCCACACGAGAAACTGTCGAGATATCCATTCCAATTCGATCCGAAATATCTTTTAAAATCATTGGCTTGATTTTCGTTTCGTCACCCGTTAGGAAATATTCTTTTTGAAATTTCATTATCGCTTCCATCGTATACAAAAGCGTATTACGACGTTGCTGAACCGCATCAATAAACCATTTTGCAGAGTCTAACTTTTGTTTAACAAACATCACAGCCTCTTTCTGTTGTGTCGATTTATTTTCAGTTTTCTTATAGGTATCCAACATTTCAGCAAATGCACTTGATATCTTCAACTCAGGAACATTTCGACTATTTAACGTCAGTTCTAAATCTCCATCATTGATATTGATTGTAAAATCTGGTGTAATTTGTTCAATAATTTTGCTACTGCTTGAAAAAGATTTTCCTGGTTTTGGATTCAAGCGTTCTATTTCTGTAATTGCATCGCGTAATTCGTTATCATCAACGTCATATTTTGCCATTAATTTCGAATAATGCTTTTTAGTAAACGCATCAAATGATTCATTAATTAATTTTTCTGCCAATTCAACCGCTTGTGTTTGCGTTTTATTTTCTAACTGAATTAATAAGCATTCTTGCAAATCGCGTGCTCCTACTCCAATTGGATCCATTCGTTGAATATAATTCAACAACAAATTTTCTACTTCTTCTGGCGAAGTATAAATATTAAGTGAAAATGCCAAATCATCTACCAAAGATTTAATATCACGACGCATATAACCGTCGTCGTCAATATTTCCTAAGATAAATTCACCGATTTGAAATTGTTCTGAAGTCAATCGATAAGTGTACAGTTGTGAGGTTAAAAACTCGATAAAACTCTCTCCTTGAGCATAAGGAACAGATTTATCTTCATCGTCGTCACTATAATTGTTTGTATATGTTTTATAATTTGGGACATCATCATCGCTCAAATAATCATCAATATTGATATCACTTGTATCGATAACCTGTTCATCGCCATATTCATCATTCTGACTATCCCATTCTTCCTGCTCTCCTCCATAATCATCATCGTATTCAGAAGATTGATCATCCAAAGCAGGGTTTTCTTCCAACTCTTCCTTTACGCGTTGTTCAAAAGCAACCGTAGGAAGTTGAACCAACTTCATTAATTGAATTTGTTGAGGCGATAGTTTTTGTTGTAATTTTAAATTTAATTCCTGCTTTAACATATTTTGGGTTTTGGCTTATATAAAAAACGGATTTAGCTTAAAGTTACAATATTTAAGCATAAATCCGTGTAAATTATTTCTTATTAAAATTCTGCATTGTTCGGCGTTCTCGGGAAAGGAATAACATCACGAATGTTACCCATTCCAGTTACAAATAATACCAAACGCTCTAAACCTAATCCGAAACCAGAATGTGGTACAGAACCGAAACGTCTTGTGTCGCGGTACCACCATAATTCTTCTTTATCAATTCCGAATTTTTCCATTTTTTCATCTAAAACTTCTAAACGCTCTTCACGCTCAGAACCTCCGATAATTTCTCCAATACCAGGGAATAAAACGTCCATTGCACGAACTGTTTTTCCATCATCATTCATACGCATATAGAATGCTTTGATTTCCGCTGGATAATCAAATAAAATTACAGGTGTTTTAAAATGTTTTTCAACTAAATAACGTTCGTGTTCAGATTGTAGGTCTGCTCCCCAACCTTCGATTGGATATTTAAATTTACCTTTTTTATTTGGTTTAGAATCTTTTAAGATATCAATTGCTTCTGTATAGCTTAAACGAATGAATTTGTTGTTTAATACATATTCTAAACGTTCGATCAAACCTAATTCAGAACGCTCAGCTTCTGGTTTTTGTTTTTGTTCTTTATCAAATCGTTCAGCTAAGAATTTCAAATCATCTTGACATGTTTCCATTGCGTAAGTGATGACAGATTTCATGAAATCTTCTGCCAAATCCATATTTTGATCTAAACGGAAAAATGCAACTTCAGGCTCTATCATCCAGAATTCAGCTAAGTGACGAGATGTGTTCGAGTTTTCTGCACGGAAAGTAGGTCCAAATGTATAAATTTTACCTAATCCCATTGCTGCAGTTTCTCCTTCTAATTGTCCAGAAACCGTTAAGTTCGTCGCTTTACCAAAGAAATCTTGTGTATAATCTACTTTCCCTTCTTCGTTTTTAGGTAGGTTATCCATATCTAAGTTAGTGATATGAAACATTTCTCCTGCTCCTTCAGCATCAGAACCTGTGATAATAGGCGTATTGATGTAACAAAATCCATTTTCGTTGAAATATTTGTGAATACCAAACATTAAGGCATTACGAACACGCATTGTTGCAGCAAAAACATTTGTTCTGAAACGTAAATGCGCTTGCTCTCGCAAAATCTCTAAACTGTGCTGTTTTGGTTGTAAAATAGTTCCTTTTAAATCTTCTGACGGCGCAGTTCCTAAAACTTTGATTTCTTTCGCAATGATTTCAATCTCTTGACCTGCTCCTTCACTTTCTACGACTTCTCCTCTTACTTGTAAAGACGCAGCTGTAGAAATTTGTTTTATAATCGACTCGTCAAAATTTTCGAAATCTACTACTACTTGAATATTATTAATTGTAGAACCGTCATTCAACGCGATGAAACGATTACTTCTGAACGATCTTACCCATCCATTTACAACTACTTCCTGTAGCAACAAATCCTTGCCTTTTTCTAATAAGGCTTTAATTCCGTACGATTGCATAATTTTTTAATTTATCCTTACAAATTTAGTTATTATTTAAAGTTATAAAAATTATAGGCATAATTTTTGCGAATATTTTTTAACCAACCTAAAAATCCTTTACAATTTCAATAAAAATGTAAAGGATTTTTGATTTTAGTTTATTTTTTGAAGTGATTTTAGCTTTTAAAATGAGCGTTATGAAGCGAATTTAGAATGATAAAATTGCACCCTACAAGAAATTCAAATTAACCGTTAATTTTAAATAGAAATTATCTTGAAATTTTTCTTCTGAATATGCACCTAAACGATAGAAAGCGCCTAAACCAAATGTTTTGAAAATTAAATTATTTACTTCAACTCCTGTTTCGTGGTAATAATGATTCAATGTTTTAAACTCTAAATTTTGATGATCTGCTCTATCTTCCATATCCCCTAAAACACCACGGTAAACAAATTGAGGGAAAATAATTCTGTTTCCAACCTTCACACCAGCAAAAATATGTTTCAACTGAAAAGATACAAATTTATCCGAATAAAATTCTCCTGGTCGCATTGTTTCGAAATTTGTTAAACCTCCAACACCAAAGTTAGCAACATCATTTCGTTTTGCATTACCTTGTCCTTCGAACAAGTTCATCAACGGCATTTTACCTTCAACCCAACCTGCGTTGATGTTTAAATTGGTTTTACCTACACGCGTATCAAAAACATCAAAGTAAGAAACATTAAAACGCAATGGATTATAGTCCGAATTGAACACATCCCAATATTTGGTTAGTGTTGCATAGAAAACAGATTTACCACTATTAACAGTCACTTTTCCGTAGGGCGTTCTGATAAATTTGTCTTTTGGTGCAAAACGAATTGCTAATTGCGTGTTATACAAATCGTACCAACCATTCGTATTTAAGAATGAATAATTAAATTCTGCTTGTTGTTTTTCGTAATTTGTCGAAATATTGAAGGTTACATTCTTAAATATATCTTGTTCATAACCAAAAGAATATCGTTTAAAAGAAAAATATTCGCGGTTATAAATATTGCTAAATGCACCACTGATTAAACGTGTATAATTTGATTGTAATAAAATTGGAGTTTTTCCAGAAGCAGAAACATCTTGTGAATATTTTGCGAAAATTCGACCTGAATAAGGTTTATTCACAAAATAATCTCCTCCAAAACCAAACTTGAATATTTCGTCTTTAAAACCGTAAGCAGAATACGCATTCAATGAATATTTGTCGCTCCAGTTTTCGTTTGTATTAAAAGCAGCCCCAAGTCGAAAACCTTCGTAATCATTAAACGCTAAAATTTTTGTCAAATCAAGATCAACTTTTCCTAACGATAATTTTCCTCCTGAATTGATAATACGCATTAACTTCATTTGACGTTCTAATTTATATTTATTGCCAATACTATCAATTGTTGTGTAGGTATTTCGCTCTTTATTTGACAACGAATTATCTCGATAATCTTCCATCACATTATCCCATTTCTTTTCGTTCATATTTTGAAAAGAAATTTCGTCTTCATAACCTAGAAACTCGTTGCGTTTGAAATGCGCTGGATTTTGAATATCCTTGAAAGTTGTTTCGAGATTAATCCATATTTTTTCTTTTTTATCTATAAAATCGTCTGATGCTAATTTTTCAGTAACCTTGAAATTTCCGGCCTCCATGCGATATTTTTGCTGATTCGGCACCCAAGTTCCATTGTTCAGTTTCCAATCAGCTTCTAACTCCGCAACATAATTGGCACTTGTATTTTCTCCTTCGAATTTGATTAAAGCATTAGTTTTGTCATCAATCCAAAGCGTTCCTTTGATCTGACGTTTTTCTGATTTGATAGATGGAAAAAAGCTAACAACTGCTGTTTTTCTTCCTTCAATAAAAATATCTTCTTTAAAACCATAACGGTAATGAGAAAGACCTTCTCTACTTATAGGATTAACAATTCCATTGAAGAAAAAATTGATTTTATCTTGATCAAAATTAAATACGATCGGTTGCATTGCCAAATATTCATATAACGGAGAACGCATACCAGAAATTCGAGAAGATTGAACAATATTTTTCAAACCTAATCGTTTCGAAACTTTATGATCCATCGCACGTTCACCTAAAAATAAGTGGCTATTATCTAACAGTTTTTTCCATTGATTATTGACAGAATCCTTTTGATTCTGTGGTTGAATAATATAAGGAATCGAATCATTATTTACTGTACTCCAGAATTTGGTGTATGATTTCAAAAAGATATTACCTCCTTTTTTGATCGTGTTTTTGGATTGATTGCGAATGGCTTTGATGATGATATTTCGTCCTACAGAATCGTTAGTGGTAAAGGTTACCTCATCTAAACTAATGAAAGATGGTTTCATCATAATTTCGACTAATTTCTTTCCGTTAGTCTGAATACTTTCTGTAAAATATCCGTTTTTTATCACATCAATAAAATGAATTGAATCGTTGATGTTCAATTCTCCCAAATCATCTGTTTGACCAAGAAATTGTTTTGTATCGCTATAAATGTTAGCACCTGTTAAACGAAATTCATCTTGAGCATCGAAAACTCTTACTTTTATTTGAGCAAATGCAGCAATTGAAATACAAAAATTTAGCAAGAATAAATAGTTCTTCATTTTTTGAAATTGATTATGCAAATAAATAAAAAAAGCAGCGAAACGCTGCCTTAAAATATCATTTTTTCTTGAAAGATTAAACTTTCATGATTTCAGCTTCTTTTTTCGTTAAAGCTTCTTCTAATTTCTTAGAAAACTTATCCGTTAATCCTTGTACACGTGTTTCGTAATCTTTCACCATGTCTTCAGATGCATCTTTTGTACTTTTCAGCGCTTTGTTTGCGTCTTGACGAGCATTACGAATAGAAACTTTTGCATTTTCCATTTCAGCTTTCGCCATTTTCACCAACTCTTTACGACGCTCTTCTGTTACTGGTGGAATACTAATAATAATAGAATCTCCATTGTTAGAAGGTGCAAAACCTAAATTAGCATTAATTATTGCTTTTTCGATTTCACCAATTAAATTTCTTTCGTACGGTTGAATGCTCAATGTCATTGCATCTGGTGTATTTACGTTTGCAATTTGAGTTAACGGAGATAAACTACCGTAATAATCAACACGAACTGAACTTAACATAGCAGGAGTTGCTTTACCTGCTCTTAATTTGTCAAATGCAACATTTAAGTGATCAACTGTTCCTTGCATTTGCTCCTTTGCCGTTTCTAAAATTAGATCTAATTCTTCCATTTCGGGATTTATTTATTTGTTACAAGAGTACCTACGTTTTCTCCTAATATTAATTTTTTCAAGTTACCATCTGTATTCATATCAAATACAATAATAGGTAAATTATTCTCTTCACTCAAAGTAAAAGCTGTCATATCCATTACTTTTAAGTTTTTATCGTACACTTCTTGATAAGAAATTGTTTCAAATTTTTCTGCAGATGGATCTTTTTCTGGATCAGCTGTATAAATTCCATCCACACGTGTTCCTTTCAAAATAACATCTGCTTGTGTTTCAATTGCTCTTAATACAGCAGCTGTATCTGTTGTAAAGTACGGATTTCCTGTTCCAGCTCCAAAAATTACTACACGACCTTTTTCTAAATGACGCGTCGCTCTTCTTTTGATAAATGGTTCTGCAATTTGTTCCATACGAATAGCTGTTTGTAAACGCGTATTAACTCCAGCATCTTCCAAAGCTCCTTGTAATGCCATACTATTTATCACAGTAGCCAACATTCCCATGTAATCTCCTTGTACGCGATCCATACCAGAAGCTACACCCTGAACACCTCTAAAAATATTACCTCCTCCAATTACGATTGCCACTTCGCAACCAAGTTCTGCTACTTCTCTAATTTGTTGAGCATATTGTTTCAGCATATTTGGATCGATACCATATTGTAAATCTCCCATTAATGCTTCTCCACTTAATTTAAGTAATATTCTTTTGTATTTCATTTTGTCAAAGGTTTTCTTTTGCAAATATAATTTTTCTATTCTGATTTTTCCTAACGTTCGAAAATGTCTAATGCATTTTTTGTTGTAATTGTTGCTATTTCAGCTGGTGTTTTGTGATAAATATCTACTAATTTATCACAAATATATGTTAGATAACTACTTTCATTTCGTTTCCCTCGAAACGGAACTGGCGCTAAATAAGGTGAATCTGTTTCGAGAACGATATGATTGATGTCAAAATCACCTAAAAATTGATCTATTTTACCATTTTTAAATGTTACGACTCCTCCAATTCCTAATTTTAAATTGAAATCAATTGCACGTTGCGCATCTTCTTTTGTTCCTGAAAAGCAATGAAAAATTCCGAATAATTTTTCGTCTTTAACTTCCTCTAATACTTCAAAAACTTCGTTGAATGCATCACGACAATGAATCACAATTGGTAAATTCTTTTCTTTTGCCCATTCAATCTGCGTTTTAAATGCATCTTGTTGTGTTTTTAGAAATTCTTTTTCCCAATACAAGTCGATTCCAATTTCACCAATCGCTTTAAATGAACGTTTGTCAATCCATTCGCGAACATGAGTTAATTCCTCTTCTATTGTGTCTGGATGAACCGAACACGGATGCAATCCCATCATCGCAAACATCGAATCTTGATGCTGCGCTTCTAATGCCAACATTTTGTCTGTATAACTTTTGTCGATTGCAGGCAAATAAAATCGCTCTACTCCATTTTCTTTTGCTCGCGCAATTACTTCATCTCTATCATTTTCAAATTGTTCTGAATAAAGATGTGTATGTGTATCAATTAACATTGTTTTAATTTTGATCTTAAACATTCTTTTTCAAGCGAAAAATCAAGCTGATTGTCTTTTTCTAATTCATTCATCAAAGCAATTGTTTTAACTAAAAATTTTTGATGATTTTCTGATTCTTCATTAAAAGGATGATGATTCATCGCTGAAATGACTTTGTTTATTTTTTGATTAATAGTATGTGTTGATTGCTCTAAATAAGTTACTGAAAACTTTTCCCAAATGTAATCAACTGCCTGTTTAGAAGGATGAATAAGATCTTCTTTAAAAAAACGATAATCTCTCAAATCATCCAAAACCAATTCGTAAGACGGAAAATAGTCAACTTGATTATATTGAAGATTCAGTTGATACAAAGCATCTATTAATCTTGCTTTGCTCACATTATTTTCGATTATTCCATCTTTTGTATGACGAACTGGACTAACTGTTGTAATCAATCTGATGTTTGGATTAATTTTCTTCAAATCTGAAACAATTAATTCTAACGATTTTAGATTTTCTTCAGTAGTCAACAATTTTTTTTCAAATTGTTTTGCCTCAACTTTATGACAGTTTGCAACAATTTGATTGGTGTTTTTCCATTCGTAAATCCATGAAGTTCCCAAGGTTATCATTACAACATCACAAGAGTAAATAAACTGATAAACTTGCTCCAGAGTTGAATTTAATCTCTCTAAAACTTCAACTTTTGTAAGTGCATTAAACGACGAATGTACATCAAAACAGAAAAATTCTTCTCCATTCTGATGTACATCTGCAGTTGTAAAGTATTTTTTATGAATGCTTCTTTCGATTAATTTTTGAATAGAAATTGTATTAAAAATTACGCCAAACGGATTAACACATGCATTAAATTTTAAATCGACTAAATATTTTCCAATTTCGTCTGAAAAGCAAGAACCAATCGTCAAAATTTGATGTTGATGATGCAGCTTAAAATCAGAAGGTTGAATTTGGAAAGTCGTTCTAAATTGCATTTTTCTTATCCTTGACGATCAATTAAAACTTCACTCAATTCTCTTAAATACGTTTTTCGTTCTTCTGGAACATCAATTTGATCCAAATAACTATGCGCTTTATTAGTATATTCTCTAATTAAGGTCGATAATTTACGGTTTACATTCAGCTTTCTGAATAATTTTTCTACCGCATATACCTTATCTATATTATCGGTATTTGAACTATACCAATATAATAACTCTTCCTTTTCTTCTTCATTTGCAGCCTCTAAAGCTGAAATATAAAGAATTGTTTTCTTATTCTCGAAAATATCACCGGCATGTTTTTTACCTAAATGTTCAAGGCTACCAAACACATCCAAATAGTCATCTTTCAACTGATATGCAATACCTAAATTCAAACCATATTGGTATAATTTATCTGCATCTTCTTCAGAAGCATTTCCAATCATTGCACCTAATTTTAGGGCACAACCAAGTAAAACACTTGTTTTAAGAGAGATCATTTTGATATAATCTTCATACGAAACATTTAATTTCGTTTCGTAATTAACATCCAATTGTTGTCCTTCACAAACCTCTAAAGCTGTATGTGAAAAAAGTTTCGTAGAACGCTTAAACAATTCAGGTTCCATATCTTCTAAATATTGATAAGCTTTTACCAACATGGCGTCACCAGAAAGAATTGCTGTATTCAATCCAAATTTTTCATGAACAGTCGCTTTGTTTCTTCTCAAAGAAGCATTATCCATAATATCGTCGTGCATCAACGAAAAATTATGAAAAAACTCGATTGCTAAAGAAGGTTTCAATGCTTTTTGAACATCACCATCAAACAAATCAGTTCCCAATAAAGTCAAAATTGGACGAATTCTTTTACCTCCAATATTCAAAATATAATCCATTGGTTCGTATAATTCTTCTGGATTTTTAGAAAATGGATTGTTATCGATTGTTTCGGAAATTAATTCGTGAAATTTATCAAATGAGTACATAGTTTGATTTTTGTAAAATTAAGTTTTGGCAAATATAACTAAGAATGATTGATTTTGGCTTGTTTTCTTTTATTTTTGATAAGGCAAAAAAAATCATTCCCAACGATTAAATACAAAGCGATTTGTCCCACAATTGCTAAGATAAAATAAGGATGCATTCTTTCTAGTATCATTTTTAGACTTTGCAAAGAAGGAATTGTCCAAAAATAAGTCGAAACGATGATTAGAAGTAATGCATTTAATCTAAACATCCATGTTTTATTCAATTTATACGTTCCCAAATGAAGGAATAATGAACCCAAATAAGTATAAGCCAATACTTCGAAAAAAGCAGTTGGTACAAATTGTTCTCGAAATAAATTAAAAACATCTTTGTGATTGACAAATAAATAAACTTCAGGAACGAGGTAACTCCAATGATTTGCAACAAAGAAAAGCAAAAGATTAAACATCAAAATAAGTGTAAATTGATCTTTAAACTGATCAATAAACATCCAATAATAAGCGACTTTTGAGAATGATTTTTTTTGGTTCATTTAACGAAACAATTCACTTACAATTTGATACGATTTTCTTTTTGCTTTTTGATCAAAAACATTTGTAGAAACCATTATTTCATCTACTTTAGATTCGAAAATAAATTCATCAAAAGCTTGCGATAAAGTACCTTTGCTCCCAATAAAAGATAATGCGGTCATACCTTTTAGCATGTATTTCTGTTCTGATGAAGCGAGCTCTAATTGTGTTTTTTCTGGTGGCACAATTGGTTGACGTTTATCGGTAATAATATTGAGAAAAGCTTGGTACATTGACATGGATAAATAATGTGCTTGCTCGTCTGTATTTGATGCAATTACATTAACACAAGCAATTGTATAAGGTTCTTTCAAAAATTCTGAAGGTTGAAATTGAGAACGATAAATTTCGACCGCGTTATAAAACTGTTGAGGCGCAAAATGCCCAGCAAAAGCGTAAGGTAAACCTAATTTAGCCGCCAAAAAAGCCGAATCTGTACTAGAGCCCAAAATGTAAAGTGGCACATTTGCACCTTCTCCAGGAATTGCACGAACTTTACTATCTTTATTATCGGTGCTAAAATAGTTTTGTAAGTCTTTGATTTCAGCTTCAAAATTATAATTCATAAAATTATTGCCACGACGCAAAATAGACGCTGTTAACTGATCCGTACCTGGAGCACGACCAAGACCTAAATCTATCCGATTTGGATAAAGGGCATCTAATGTTCCAAATTGCTCTGCAATCGATAAAGTAGAATGATTTGGGAGCATAATTCCACCCGAACCTACTTTTATTTTTGATGTTCCATTTGCTACATAGCCGATTAAAAGTGAAGTTGAAGCACTTGCGACATTTTGCATATTATGATGTTCCGAAAGCCAATAACGACTATAACCTATTTCATCTACAAATTTCGCATTTTCTAATGTATTTTCAAATGTCTGATTTAATGACTCTCCTTCTCTTACATAAGCCAAATCTAACACTGAGTAATTTATTTTCTTTAATCTTTCCATTATAAAAATTCTAAGACCAAATTACGAAGAAAATAATACAAAAAAAATTCCTCTAAGAGTCGTCTTTAGAGGAATTCATTTTGTAATTAATATAATAGGTTTAAGTTGTTAAAGTTATCATGTAGTTTGCTTTATAGGTTAGCATTAGTAATCATCTAATAACTTGTGTCAAAATTATGCACATCTAAAATAAAAATCATTTTTTTGTGGGGGACATCAAAGGGGACAAACAATAAAAGACTGTTTAACAAACATTTAAGTAATATAAAAATTTAGAATAAAAAAACATTTTAGAGATAATCATTAGAAAAAACAACAACATTAATAATTTTTAGATGAAATCATCACGCTCAATTATATTAAAATTATAAATTAGTTATAGATCTATCTTTTTAAGATGATATATTTTTCGAGAATAATCAAAGTTAATAATTTATAGACTACTAATTAACAATATGTTAATATAAATAAATTTTACTATTATCTTTGATAAAAAATATGTATGCATAGAATCTTTATTTTATTTACGTTTATACTATGTAACACTTTATTTACAACTTCATTTACTTCCAGTCGAGAAGCAAAAGATTTAGTGCTATTAGATTATGTAATTAATCAAAATAAAGATGTGAAAGATTCTATTCAATTAAAAAGAAATTTTGATATTCTACGTAGTAAATCAAATGATTACGTTTCAAAAAATCTGAATATTATTTATCAAACTTTATTAGCCAATATTTATGCTGAAAAATTAGATAAATTAAATCCAAAAAGTGAACAACTTTTTAATTCTGCAAGAAAAACTGCAAAAGATTTAGGCTTAATAGATATGCAAATTTGGATAAATACTCAATTTGGTTACTATTACTATAGTTATAATCAATATTTAAAGGCTTATCCTTATTTTATGGAATCGTCTAAGTTATTAGATTTTGCAGACAATAATAATGTTTTCCAGAAAAGTGATGTTTACAAAAAAAATGCTTTTTTCTTTATGAATGTAAAAGAATTGGATAAAAGTGAAAAATATCTATTTTTGGCACTGCAATATGCAAATAAAAAAGACAATGAATACGGCTCAATTCTGAATGCCATTGGACATATTTTCCTTGAAAAAAAGGATACCGCAAAGGCTAATCATTATTTTAATCAAACCAAAGAACACGCCGTAAAGAATAATGATAAAATTAGGTATGCAAAAGCGTTAGGAGATATTGCTGGTATTCAAATTCAAAATAAAGAATATGAGCTTGCAATTCAAAATTTAATAACGGATATCGAAATTTCTAGAGAAAGTAAAAATCATAGAAATTTAATGTACGCTAATATTCAACTTGGAAAATTATATTTGCAGTTAGACAGAATTGATGAGGCAAAAGAAATATTAAACGAAGCAAAAAAATACACTTCTGGAAAAGCTTATCTTAATAGTTTTGAGAAAGATATCTTCACACTTTTACTGGATATTGCTATAAAAAAAGGAAATACAGCAGAAGAACTCGATTTTCGACGCAAATTAAGTGAGTTAGAAACTGAAATAAAGCTTACGGATGGTGAAAATGTAATCAATGAAATAAATTGGAATATCCAAAAAAATAATTTTGATTATAAATATGAAACTGAAAAAATAAAACGTGAAAAAACCATTCTGCTAAAAAATGCACTTATAATTGTTTCTATCTTACTAACTATCATTATTTTATTCGTTTTTATATCGTTTAAAAGAAAAATGAAAATTCAAAATTCTATAAATGACAACAAAGTATTAAAATTACATAATGAAAAATTAAAGTCTGAAAGCCGCTTAAATAAGGCTAATAAAACCTTAGATTCTTACAAGATATATTTAGCTGATAAAAATACACAGATAGAAATATTGAATAAAGAAATTGATAATTTATCAAAATCATCCAATAAAAAAACAGAAGAACATGAATTACAATTGAATAATTTGTTGAAATCTCATTTGATGACGGATGAAAATTGGAATAACTTTAAAAAAGTTTTTGCATCTGAAAAGGCTGATTTTGTATCGTATTTAGAAAATAATTTTTCAGATTTAACTGAATCAAATTTACGGATTATTTACCTTACAAAATTAGGTTTAACGAATATAGAAATAGCTCATTTGTTAGGTATAACACCAGATTCTGTTAAAAAAGCAAAACAACGACTTCGAAAAAAATATGATAATTATGAATTAATTTTTAAAGGCATTCAGAATTAAAACATTATTCTATTCGTAATTTATTCAAATTAGAACGGTAATTCTCAAGCAATAAACTTTCTGTAACATAGCCTTCAAACTTACCTTTTTTAGTTAATAAAATATATTCTGTTTTTTTACTTTCCATCATCTTCATCACAGTTGCTGCGTTTGTAAAGATTGATGTAGAAGAAGCGCTTGTAATGCATTCAAGATAACTTTTTCCCTCTAAATTATCCTTAAAAATAAATGATCGAATATTGTCTAAAACGATAATTCCATGAATAGATTGATCTTCATTTAAAACTGGAATAAAATCTTGGGTAGTAGTCGAAAAAATAGTTTTGATATCTTCTATTGAATCATAAACTGTCAATGTTTTAATATTCTTGATGTAAATAGAAAATAAATCTATTTTATTAAAAAGATTACGATCTTTATCCGAGGTAAAAACAATTCCTTTATCCGCTATTGCGTATATATCCATCGAATATTTATCATAACGTTTAGAAATTGCAAAACTAATAGAAGAGACAATCATCAGTGGAATCATTAATCCGTAACCTCCTGTAATTTCCGCAATCAAGAAAATAGCTGTTAAAGGTGCATGAAATAATCCACTCAAAACTGCTGCCATTCCAACAACAGTAAAATTTCCAACAGGAACATCTTTGAAACCGATGAGATTAAATACTTTTGCGACAACATAGCCCAAATATGAGCCAACAAACAAAGATGGTGCGAAATTTCCACCGTTTCCACCACTTCCTAATGTCAATCCTGTTGCAATAGATTTTATTAAAATAGTTACAAAAACAAAGGCTAAAACAACCCATTGATTAGTCCTAAAATCTTCTAACAAAGAATTATTCAGAATAAAACCTGCTTCATCATTTGCTAAATATTTAATACTTTCATAACCTTCTCCAAATAAAGTGGGAAAAAAGAAAATCAAAATTGCTAAACTCCCTGCTCCAACCATTGCTCGCCAATAAACATTATCCGAATAATTGCCAATAAGATGTTCCACTTTACGAAATAATCTGGCATGATAAACAGAAATAAAGCCTGCCAATACACCCAAAATAACATAAAAAATCACATTGTGATAATCAAAACCTAAAGCATACCGAAATGATAATAACATATTACTTTTCAATGTTAAATTTGCAATCAAAGCTCCTGTTGCAGAGGATAACAACAATGGAATAAAAGCAGTAACACTCATATCTGCTAATACAATTTCTATAGCAAATAATACACCTGCGATTGGCGCATTAAAAGCCGCTGCAATACCTGCCGCAACTCCACATGCCAATAACAAAGTACGTTCTTTATATTTAAACCTATAGTATTGTGCATAATTTGATCCAAAGGCTGCACCTGTGATTGTAATTGGCGACTCTAAACCTGCTGAACCACCCATACCAACAGTTAAAGAGCTGGTAACAATTTGTGCATACATTTGTTTTTTAGGCATTATTCCTGATTTTTTAGCTACAGCAATCATAATTTGAGAAGTTCCTTTTTCTATTGAACCATTCAAAAATTTTTGCACAACAAAAACCGTAAGCAAAATCCCAATAATCGGAAGTATACTATTAATATAAGGAAGCTTAACTAAATTATTAATGTAAACTGTAAATTGGAAAACGATGTGTGCAAATGTTTTTAAAACGATCACAGCAAATGCAGATGAAATCGCAACTAAAATACATGACAAGTACAAAAATTGTCTTTCTGTCAGTACAAGTTTTAAGAGATTCAATAAATTTTGAAAAAAATTAATTGATTTTTTGAGATATTGAAAAAACTTTTGTTTAGAGGAAAGCTGCATAGTCCAAAAATAGTATTCCTTTTCTTTATTGCCTAATTATATTTGCTCGAATTAAGCAAAAAACAAACCAATTCTCTAATTCGTAAATATTTTGAATAAATATTTATTCATGTTCGATAATTTTACATTCATTATTTTAGTTCAATGCGCCAAAATATTTTTAAAATAATATTATTACAAGCTCTTTTCTTTAATAATTCATCAATGAATTCAATGAATTTCTTTATAATAATCAAACTACTTCAAATGAATAAATTAGTGATTATAAATTACTTAAACTTTAATAAATCGAAAAACAATAACTCATTTAATAATAAAAAAACTCGCAAATGCGAGTTTTTTTTATCTATTCATCTGTTTCAGAATACTTAATGTTTTTTTATCCGTTTGATCTGCGTAGAAAAATTTCAACACATCCTTGATGATTTTCTCTTTTGGAACGATAAAATTAAACAACGTTAAACTTGACTTTAATTTCATTGCATCATTTTTTCCAAAAATCAATTGAGGAATAACTCCTTTATGACGCATTAATAGTACAGACAAAACTTCTAAATAATTTTCCCAAAGTTCTTCATCCTTCACAAAAGCTCTCGCTTCTTCTTTTGAAGAAATCGAAAACTCTAATGACGAATCACTCGAACCTAAACCAGCAAGTTGAGGAAACATAAAAACCATCCAATTCGTTTGCTTTTTCCCGGCATGAACTTCCATCAAAATTTCGTCGTACACAAAGCTTTGTGCATCATGAAATCGTTTCAAATTAAATTTATCGTTTGGATCTTTTTGTTTGATTAAATCTCCTATTTTCATCTTTTATTTACTAAAATAAGGAAGCAAAGATAAATCTTAATTTAGTAACAAACTTATAATTATATTAGACAATATTTATTATTTTTATTTTTCTATTCAACTAATTATGAAATTTCACTTAAAAAACTTATCACTTCTACTTATCCTATTTTTAATTACCAATTCTTGTCAATTTTATAGCAATACAAAAGAATACAAAAAAAGCGCTGTTGTATTTATGGACAACATTATGAATGGCAAGATTGATGAAAACATTGATTTATTTGCTTTAGAACATGAAGGAATGAAAAACATGGATAAAAATGTTTTGAACGAAGGTCTGTATCAATTCAGAACTGAAATGATATCCCAATACGGAAAGGAGGTGGAATTTACTTTTTTAGGCGCAAATAAACATTATTCGACCAACAGCAATACTATTCCAAATTCTACAAATGTTAATATATTATTTCAGAATGATAAAAATTATGGTATTATAAAATTCATTTACGATGATAATACCAAGAAAGTTTTAAATGTAAGTCCAGAATTTTCTAATCAACCTCTGCCTTCAATGGTGTTATTTTATGCTGTTGCAATTATAGGTTTAGCGATTCCTATTTTTAATATTTATGTGTTTAATATGATCAGAAAAAGTCAATTAAAACTTAAATGGTTAAAATATATTGCTTTAATATTTTTGAATTTTCCGACTATTAAATATGCGCCATTAGATGGTTTTGATTTTCAGTTTTTTAATTTTCAGTTGCTTGGTTATGGTTTCAACTTTACATCAATCTTTTCTACTTTAGCAATTGCCTTACCAATCGGTGCGATTTATTGGTTTTGGAAATTAAAGAAGATTCAAAAAGAACAAGAATACAATCAATTCGCTGAGCAATTGATAAATGAATAAAAAAATGCCTCATCAATCATGAGGCATTTTTTCTATATTTATTTTATACAGTAATTACATTCTTTCTGGAACACCTATTCCTAATAAACGTAACGAATTTTGAATTGTATTGGCAACCCATTGAGAAAGATACAAACGAAAATTTTTCACATTTTCATCTTCATTTTTCAAGATTGGATTATTTTGGTAGAACGAGTTAAATAATTTCACCAATTCGTACACATAATTCGCAATCAACGCTGGACTCATTTCCACAGCTGCTTTATTAATCGTATCTTCAAAATCATATAAGGCACGAATAATTTCTTTTTCTGCATCATTCAATTGAATAGAATTTGCATCAAACTCTTTTGGAGATTCTTTTCTCAACAAAGATTGAATTCGTGCAAACGCATATTGAATAAATGGTCCTGTATTACCATTAAAATCTACTGATTCTTTTGGATCAAATAAAATACGTTTCTTCGGATCTACTTTCAAAATATAATATTTCAAAGCTCCCATCGCAATTGTTTCGTACAATTCAGCTTTTTCATCTTCCGATAAGCCATCCAATTTACCTAACTCTTCCGAAATTTCTTTGGCTGTTATGTATACATCTTCCATCAATTCGTCCGCGTCGACAACTGTACCTTCACGAGATTTCATTTTACCATTTGGTAAATCAACCATTCCGTATGATAAATGATGTAAAGCATCTGCCCAAGAAAAACCTAATTTTTTAAGGATTAAGAATAAAACTTTGAAGTGATAATCTTGCTCATTTCCTACAACATACGTCAATTCTTCTAACGTTGGATTGTTCTTGAAACGCTCTACAGCAGTTCCTAAATCTTGTGTTATATAAACTGAAGTTCCATCTGAACGTAAAACTAATTTTTCATCCAAACCATCTTCAGTCAAATCAATCCAAACAGAACCGTCATCTTTTTTGAAGAAAACACCTTTGTTTAAACCTTCTTCAACAATATCTTTACCTAAAATATACGTATTTGATTCGTATAAATATTCGTCAAAAGCAACCCCAAGACGTTTATATGTTTTCGCAAAACCATCGTACACCCAACCATTCATCGTTTGCCATAGCTCAATCACTTTCGCATCATGTGCTTCCCATTGGCGTAACATTTTTTGAGCTTCTAAAAAAATTGGAGCCTCCTTTTTTGCTTCTTCTTCCGTTTTTCCTTGCGCTACCAATGCTTTGATTTCTTCGCGGTAATGTTTATCAAATTCTACATAATATTTTCCAACCAAATGATCGCCTTTCATATTTGTAGATTCTGGTGTTTCACCATTTCCAAATTTTTCCCATGCAATCATCGATTTACAAATGTGAATCCCACGATCGTTGATAATTTGTGTTTTAATCACATTATTTCCTGCCGCTTCTATAATTTGAGCAACCGAAAAACCTAACAAATTATTACGAACATGTCCTAAATGCAGCGGTTTGTTTGTATTTGGAGAAGAATATTCTACCATTACAGTTCTCGAATTCTCGTCAACTTTCGTAATTCCGAATGTAGCATTTTGAGCATTTTGAGCATAATTTTCTAAAAAATCTACAGAATTTAAGCTCATATTCAAGAAACCTTTTACAACATTAAATGCTGTAATTTTATTATTTTCGACCAAATTTTCACCGATTTTAGTACCGATATCTTCTGGTTTACCTTTCAAAGTTCTAATTAATGGGAAAACAACTAATGTATAATCACCTTCAAATTCTTTCCTTGTAAACTGAATTTCAACAGATTCTGGGTTAATTTGATAAACGTTTTGAATCGCTTCTAAAACATTCTGTGTGATGTATTGTTTTAAACTCATTTTATTCCTTTTTACTTAATCGAAATGCAAAAGTACAAAGATTAGACGAATTTAAACGGATTGCTCATTGAGTTTTTAAGAATTCATCAAGAAAACTTATCTTTGCCAAATGAAAGCTACATTCGCGGATTTCGAATTAACAAAACAATTGAATTCAGCTTTAGAAAAGTTGAATATCACAACCCCTACTCCAATACAAGAAAAATCGTTCAGACCGATTCTTTCTGGACGTGATATAATGGGTATTGCACAAACAGGTACAGGTAAAACATTGGCTTATTTATTGCCTTTGCTGAATACCTATCAATATTCTAAAACAAATCAACCAAAGATTGTTATTCTGGTTCCGACTCGCGAATTAGTGGTTCAGGTGACTGATATTTTAGAACAATTAACTGAGTTTATCAATGTTCGTGTGCTTGGTATTTATGGAGGTGTTAACATTAACACACAAAAATTATTGGTCTACGAAGGTGTCGATATTTTGGTTGGAACACCAGGACGTGTATTGGATTTAGCGATTGACAATATTTTATCATTCAAAGAAATGAAAAAATTAGTGGTAGATGAATTTGACGAAATGTTAAGTTTAGGTTTTCGCCCGCAATTGATTCATTTGTTTACCATGATGAGTGATAAACGTCAAAACATTCTATTTTCTGCAACAATGACTGATCAAGTTGATGATATGTTGCATGAATACTTTAAAAATCCTGTCGAAATTTCTTTAGCTCGTTCGGGAACACCATTAGAAAAAATAGCTCAAGCAGCTATTGCAGTAGAAAACTTCAATACGAAATTAAATTTAGTTAGCTATCAATTAGAAGATAAAGCAAAATTTGAAAAAGTTTTGATTTTTGCAAACAATAAGAAACATGCAGATTTAATCTTTAATCATTTAGACGAAATTTATCCTGATGAATTTGGTGTTATACATTCGAATAAATCGCAAAATTATCGTTTGAGAACGATGGAAGCTTTTTCTCGAGATGAATATCGTGGTATTATTACAACTGATATTATGGCGCGTGGATTAGATATTCCTGATGTAACCCATGTTATCAACTTTGAAATTCCTGATGTACCAGAACAATATATTCATCGAATTGGACGTACAGGTCGTGCAGATAAAAAAGGTGAAGCTATTTCTTATTTTTCTGAAAAAGAAATTGAACGATTAGATGCTATTGAAGAATTGATGAACAAAGAGATTGATGTACTTCCCTTCCCTGAAGACAAAGTAAAAATTAATCCTGTAAAACGTGAATTCGAAAAAGAAGTTGTAAAAATGAAAGCGCTTACAACTGTAAAAATTGAAGAGCGTGGCGCTGCTTTTCACGAGAAAAAAGATAAAAATAAAAAGGTGAATTTAGGCGGTCCTACAAAACGTAAACCACCAAAATCTAAACCTAAAAATCGTGGTCAGCAAAAACAAAAAGCAAAAGCACGTAAAAAAGGAAAATAATAGAAAAGCGACCAATTGGTCGCTTTTCTTATTTTAAAATCTGTTTGAATTTTGATTTAAATTTGGCTATTTTTGGTCCAACTACAGCCGAACAATAGGGCTGATCGGGATTTTCGTTATAATAACCTTGGTGATAATCTTCGGCTGGCCAAAATTGATCTAAAGGCTCAATTGTTGTAACGAATTTATCCTCATATAAAGTTCCGTTATCAAACTTCTTCAACGAATTTTCTGCTTGTTTTTTCTGTTCTTCTGATGTGTAAAAAATACTCGAACGATATTGTGTACCAACATCATTTCCCTGTCTATTTAATTGCGTTGGATTATGAATATTCCAAAAAATTTCTAATAATTCTTCATACGAAATGACTTCATTATCAAAAGTTACTTCAACTACCTCAGCATGATTGGTTTCTGTATCGCAAACTTGACGATAAGTTGGATTTTCTACATCGCCTCCTGCGAATCCAGAAATAGCCTTCTCAACTCCATTGATCGAATTAAATATTCCTTCGACACACCAAAAACAACCAGCTCCTAAAACTGCTACTTCTTTACTCATAAATAAAGGGTTATTAATTATTAATCTACAATAATGAGCACAAAATTTACAACTTATTGTATAATTTTAAATACAAAAAGTTCAGAATTTTCATTCTGAACGTTTATCAAATATACAATTATATTTATATCATTCAATCCAATAAGAACACTAATCTTTTGTGGTCTCTAAATCAAAGCCCCAATCAATTCCTTTCTTAACGCATTAAATCACTGAAAATAAATGATTTAAAAAATGTGTTTTTGTCGAGGGTGAGATTTAGGGGGATTTTTGGATAAATTGGTATTCTATAAAGAGTCCTCTATTTCGTTTACAAATATAGGAAAAAAACATCAAAAAGAATCTATAGTTATTACGTTACACCCACATTATTTTTAGCTATTATTAATTGATGTAAATAGCGGGCTTTTAATTCAAAAAATTTTAAAATACAACATTTATATATTTGATTATCAGAAGAATTATTTCAATTTTCAAAAATTAATTTATATTATTAACATTGAGTATTAAAACCCAGCATTTAAGACCATTTCTGAGCAACTACGTTCAAGTAAATAATGTATGATTCTTTACTAATATATTCAAGAAAGCATTGGTGGTCTCGCATTGGCGAAATCTCAACTGGAGCAAATGATTTTTCCCCATTCATACTTATTGCTATTTTTTGATTTAATTTCAATTCAATATTTATTATCTGGTTAAGATAATTATATGTAAAATTTATGTCTCCTGTTGAAGCAAAATGCACATGGGTATAACCATCGTTATCAACCTCTATACTATAATACATATCTTCTTTTTTAGAGTATTCAAAAAATTTTAAAACTAAATCATCATAAAATAAAACATCTGATGTGTCTTTAAAATTTATAGTTACAACCGTAATATAATTTCTTGAAGTTTTAGATTCAAATTCTTTAATAATTTTGACTGGTTTCTTTGATTGCTTTGGTTTTCTTTTTCTCTCTCCTATTCTTTCAATTTCGTCAACTAAAATTTCATATTGTTTTTTATTATTTAATGTTAAGGATTGAATTACATAATTACAACCTGAAATAAAAGCTTTAGAAGCATTTCTTTTTAATTGTCTTGTACTAAGTGTAGTTAGGTTATTTTCTACAAAGTATCGTATTGGTTTATATTCTTTCATATATATAACATAAAGGCGTAATGAGCCCTTTTTATATATACATAGTAACCATTTACAAAAAAGTCAAGTTATGACCTAAAATAATTTTTACAATAAATACCAAATAACTAAACTACAAGTGTTTATGAATTTATATTTTTTATAAAAAAATTATACAAAAACATTAATTTTTAATTTCTATGGAGATTATGTCCCATTAAATTGACTATTAATTAAAATTTTAAAAAATGTTTTTTAACTACCTGCTCCACTTTTAAATTAGTATAGTAGGGAGGGGTATTTAGCAGGATACGGAGCGAACCCTCCAGAAGTAGGGTAATAAAAAAACTCAGCTTTATACTGAGTTTTCTATACTAATAGTATTCTTTTATATATTCGTATGCTCGTTGAAACAACATCTCATTTTTATGCAATTGGTATTTCAACAGAGCCTTTCGCAATGATTTTTGCACTTCACGTTCTCCAGCAGCAGTAGTTTGCCAACCTGGAAAACGAACAACTCTTACAATACCATCAATATCATTTACAATACGCTCTACAACTGCTGGTGTTTCATCTGTTTTAAGCTCAATAAATAACTCTGTTAGTGCTGCAACGGGCGTTTTGTTGATTAGCTCTTCCTCCAATTCTTTTTCCGCTTGTAGAGTATCCTTAGCAAGTTTACACAACTCTTTCACGAATTCAATGGAAGTGATTAACCCTTGTTCTGCTCTAGTTCTAAGATCTTCTAAACGTTCGCTTAATTTTCTAAATTTAGTATCGCCACCGTATTTCTTGAAACGTTTCACTAAAATCTCCTCAATCTTCTTCGCTTCTTTTGGATCTGGATTATTGAAAATATTTTCTATTACATCTGCATCAAGTATAAATTCTTCTAAAACATGTACGTCACCTACCTTAATATTTTCATGCATCAATTTTGTAGTTGCATTTCCTAAAGTCATCCACAATAACTTACCAGTATGTGTAGATGCTGGACGAACCGATTCAAATATGCCTGACAACCATTTAAAATCCGCTTGATAAGGATCTAATATACGATCTGGTGATAATGATTCCCAAACTTTCATTAGAGGTTTAAAATCCTTTGCAAAGGCATCTTTCAGCTCATCAGTCTTTAGTTTTTCTTGTGCAGCCTGAATTCCTTCATATCCATCCAAATTACGATCTACCCCATCAAAATGTGAAAGTGCATTTTTCATTAAATCTGGAAGTTTATCTTTAAGTTCATTTAGATTCGTAATAATAGACCTCATCGTTTGATCATCAAATTGTAAAGCTTTTGCAGCATCGTCAAAAATCCCAAAATAGTCTACGATTCGACCGAACTCTTTATTCGGATATAATCGGTTGGTTCTACAAATTGCTTGTAATAGCGTCACATCTTTTAAAGATTTGTCTAAGTAAAGCGTTTGTAGAATTGGCGCATCAAAACCAGTTAATAATTTAGCCGTAACAATAATAAACTTTAGTGGAGAATCTGCTTGATTAAACTCTTCAACTATTTTTTCTTGTTGGGATTTATCTACAGCCCATTTCGCTTTAAAATCGGCATCATCATTAGCTGTCGTAGAGAAAACAACTTTACTTGCTTCGGTTGGGAAATGCCTATCTAACTCTTCTTTGTATTGAACACAAGCATAACGATCTGGAGTAACAATCATCGCCTTCAGTCCATTAGGCTCCACTTTTTCTCTAAAGTGCTTTGCGATATCTTCAACTATTTTTTCAACACGCTCTGGCGCTTTTAAAAAGCTTGCCATCTTAGCTGACTTTTGATTCAATAAATCTGCATCTTCATCGTTAAGATCCACACTTGATTTTAATTCTTCAAATGCCTTATCTAATTCTTCTTTATTCAAATGCACATCCACTAAACGCGGTTCGAAATGTAATGGTAGCGTCGCTCCATCTCTTATTGAATCTTGAAACGTATAGCGTGATAAATATCCCCCATTATCTTCTTCTGCTCCAAATGCCCAAAATGTATTTTTATCCGCACGATTAACAGGTGTTCCTGTTAAACCAAATAAAAATGCATTAGGTAAAGCTGCTCGCATTTGTCGACCAAGATCACCTTCTTGTGTTCTGTGTGCTTCATCCACTAAGACAATGATGTTATCGCGTGTATTCATATCAGGTTTAGCATCTCTAAACTTATGAATCATCGATACGATAATTTTACGTGTATCACGTTCTAAAAGGTTTTGTAATTCGGTAATATTTTCTGTCGTCACAACATTAGAAATATCTGCTGCCTTAAGTGTTCCAGAAATCTGTGTATCTAAATCAGTACGATCTACTAATACTATCACCGTAGGACTTTTTAACACAGATGTGTTTCTTAATTTTTGTGCAGCATATACCATTAAAAATGATTTTCCTGAACCTTGGAAATGCCAAATTAAACCTTTCTTTACTTTACCTTTTATTACACGATCAACTATTTTATTTGCTCCCTCGTATTGCTGGAAACGCGGTAAAACTTTTATCAGTTGTTTTTTGTTGTTGGCACTGAATAATGAGAAGTTTTTAAGAATATCCAATAAGCGTTCTGGATGTAATAAGTCATTTAGTTCTGCACTAACATCTTCTAGACTAGCGTATTTTAAAACCTTGCTTTCATCTAAATCCATTCGCCATGGTCCCCAAAATTGCAATGGTGTACGAATACCTCCATAACCAAAGGTTTTACCTTCCGTAGCAAAGTTTAAAATGTTTGGAACAAATAATTGAGGAATTGAATTTTCATAAACACTTATTATTTCATTCGCACCATCTTGCCACGAAATTGAAGGTCGTATTGGAGTTTTTAATTCACCAACCACCACTGGAATTCCATTTATGTATAACACAATATCTGGAATTTTTGTTTCTCTTGCATGGACCCTTAATTGATTGGTAACTATAAACTCATTGTTTTCGAAGTTTTCGAAATCTATTAAATGAATAGGAACGTGTTGATTATTTTCACCGAATGGCATTGACTCATTCCCACACATCCAATTATGAAAAGCTTTATTTGCTCGCACCAAACCAATTTGATCCACAGACAATAATATTGCACGTAATTTATAAATTACCTCATCAGCCAAATGTGGATTATCCGCTATGCTTGGGTTTAAGCGTTGTAAAGCTTGATGAAGATTTTCCTCTAGTAAAACTTGATTTGTACTACGGTTTAAATCTTGTGGAGCAACGTATTGCCACGGTTTATTTTTATATGTTAATGGAGATTCTTCTACAATAGAACTATTACCTAGTTTAGCACCAGCTAATTGATCTACCACAAAAGCCTCTACAGTATTTGTTTCGTTAAATTTCATGTTAGTGTTGTTTATAGTAATAGTAGTCTTAGTATTGTAATATCATTTCAAGTTTTTCTTCTACAATTGATAATCTTTCATCTAGCATAATTGGGTGAATGTGCGCAATTAAAGCTTCTTCTAGAATACCTTTTTTTTTAAAGTTCATAAATTGAGAAACGATAAAGCTCTTTACTTCATCTTCTGCATTTATTATCTCATCTACCATTGTGGTTCTATTGTCTAAAATATAAATGATATCTTCTAAATCATGACTTGTTCTAAAATCTTTCCCTCTATCATTGAATGCTTCAAATTTTGAAGCCAAATAATATGGAGAAGATAATATGTTTACCGTCTGTTCTTTTACATCTACTTTCCATAGATCATTAAAACCCTTTTTGTACCATTTGTTTGATGGTCCATTTGGTCCATCTTCTGGCGCCATAATATCAACAGGAATGTCCATGTATTTGTAACTACAAATTGCATGTCCAAATGGATCTGGTGAAAAACCTAATGTATTCAATTTTTCTATTAGATCATTCCAAACAGAGAAATTAGATATGTTAGCAATATTCACCGTAAAATCGATGTCCGCAGTAGGTCTAATCTCATCTGCCGCAGGATCATCTGTATATAAACTAACTACAGCTCCACCAACAAACACGACTTTATCGTTAAGATCTTTTAATGCTTCTGCAATTTTAGCAACAACACCAACATTTATTGTTTTATTCTCCATTTAAAATTCTATTTTTCAGTTCCTGTACAGCTAGTTCTTTTTCTCTAGCACGGCCAACACGTATTGCATCAACCAATGCTAATAACTCGTGCAATTTTGAATCTTGTAAGACTGCTTTTGGGACTGTTTTGTATAATGGTTCTATTCCATGTCCTTTTTCATTTCCTTTACCATAGGGCCAAACATAAAATTCATTACTTTGAATGATAGTACTTAATGGTGCTGTAGAATGTGCTGTAGCTACACCACGTACAATTGATCCTGGTTTTTGTGGAAAAACATACGCTACACCATGTTCTAGAAACTCTAATAAAGCAAAACGCATTACCGATTTTCCTTTCGGATTTAACAAACCAGCGTATTTAGATCTTGCAACGGATTCGCTTACTTCAGACTGACTTAATCCTAGTTGTTCGGCTATTGGTTTTTGTTCCCAGTTTTCATTGTTTACAGCTATTATTTTTAGTAGTAAAACAATATCTTGTGGTTTCATTTGTTGGTTCTTCTTCATATATTGCATATCGCGATACGCAATATTACAAATTTTAATTCTAAAAAACAATAAATTAAAAACTCATATTGCGTATCGCGATACACGATATGAGTTAAAACTTTTCAATCTATCTGATTTATCAATAAACATTAATTTATTTTTGTGTAAATCGTCAGCAAAAAGTGGACATCTAAGACCTAAAATTTAAGGTAGTGTTTTAAAAATCATTAACTTTAATTA
>NZ_JACXZC010000008.1 GCF_020281205.1 Empedobacter stercoris | reverse complement strand
TTGTTTGACGAAGGATTTTGTTTTTAGGTGCTATGTTACTCCAAACAAAAGATTGCAGCGGATAGCCCGACCGAGCGCTAAGGGATTCATATAATTTAATAGGATGCTAGTTGGCGAGGGAACGCCATAAAAAAAGCCCAACTGAAGTTGAGCTTTTAAATATAGATGAAAGGGTAATAATTTACTCGGCTAAATATGCAACCGTTTTGGCATCGCCATCTACAGTTACTTTAGTCAAGTTATATTTTGCTAAATTTTTCATTGATTTGTCCCATTTTTTACCGCTCAAAGCAGCTTGAGATTTTAATTCATTTAAATCAATGTTTTCGTTAGCTTTTAAGATTTCAATAATTTTAGTTTCTTCTTCTGTCAATTCGTAAGCTGGAGTAGCTTTTTCTGGACGCATTTGAGGGAAGAATAAAACTTCTTGGATAGATGGATTGTTTGTTAAGAACATAATCAAACGGTCCATACCGATTCCTAAACCACCTGTAGGCGGCATTCCGAATTCTAAAGCACGTAAGAAATCTTCGTCAATAAATTCTCCTGCTTCGTCGTCACCTTTTGCAGATAATTTTAATTGTTCTTCGAAACGTTCACGTTGATCGATTGGATCATTTAATTCTGAATATGAGTTTGCAATTTCTTTTCCACAAACCATTAATTCGAAACGTTCAGTTAATTCAGGATTATCGCGGTGTTGTTTTGTCAATGGCGACATTTCTTTTGGATAATCGGTAATGAAAGTTGGTTGAATGTAATTTCCTTCACATTTTTCACCGAAAATTTCATCAATTAGTTTTCCTTTACCCATTGTATCATCAACCTCGATTCCCATACCTTTTGCTGCTTCAAATAATTCAGCTTCAGATTTACCATCGATGTCAAAATCTGTAAAATCAATAATTGCTTGACGCATTGTAACACGTTTGAAAGGTGCTTTAAAATTGATTTTATGTTCTCCAAAAGTAGCTTCAGAAGTTCCATTGACAGCGATAGCACAGTGTTCTAATAGTTGTTCTGTGAAATCCATCATCCAGTTGTAATCTTTGTAAGCAACATAAATTTCCATTGCTGTAAATTCTGGATTGTGTGTACGGTCCATTCCTTCGTTACGGAAGTTTTTAGAAAATTCGTAAACACCATCAAAACCACCAACGATTAATCTTTTTAAGTATAATTCGTTTGCGATTCTTAAATATAATGGAATATCTAATGCGTTATGATGTGTAATAAACGGACGAGCTGCTGCACCTCCAGGAATTGATTGTAAGATAGGAGTTTCTACTTCCATGTATCCACGATCGTTGAAGAAATTGCGCATAGCGTTGAATAAACGTGTACGTTTTAAGAAAATTTCTTTCACGTGGGGATTAACAACCATATCCACATAACGCATACGGTAACGTAATTCTGGATCTGTAAAAGCATCAAAAATGTGACCTTCATCGTCTGTTTTAACGATTGGTAATGGACGTAAAGTTTTTGATAACAATGTTAATTTTGTTACATGAACAGAAATTTCACCCACTTTAGTTTTGAATTCGTATCCTTCGATTCCAATGAAATCTCCTATGTCCATCAATTTCTTGAAAATAGTATTGTATTCGATTCCTTCTTCTGATGAAGAGATGTCATCTCTTGATACATACAGCTGAATACGACCTTCGCTATCTTGTAATTCTGCGAAAGATGCTTTTCCCATTACACGAACACTCATCAATCGTCCGGCAAGCTTGACTACCTTTCCTTCTTCGTACTTTTCCTTAATTTCTTTCGAATTAGAAGTTACCACGAATTCTTCGGCAGGGTAAGGCTCAACGCCTAAGTCTCTTAATTGTTGTAGTTTTTCTCTACGAATAATTTCTTGTTCAGACAATTGCATAGTGAATATAATTTATATAAAATGAAAGCAAAATTATGAAAAATAATCCTGATTCACGTAGTTTTTATGATTTAATAAGGGTAAGAAATATCAGTATTGATGCATGTTTTAGTTGACAAGCTCAAAACGACGCTCTAAGGTATAATCTGTATCTTGGAATTTTACTTTTTTGGTTTCGATACTGTACGAAAGCCAACCATTATCCTTGATACGCGACGTCATTTTAACGTAATATTTGATATCGTCTTTTAATCGATCTTCTGATGGTTGCTCAGTTCCTAATTTTGTAGCCAATTCTTTTAGATAGGTGTACCAAGAATTTGCAAGCCATTCTTTGTCTGCTTCCTGAAAACTCGACATAATGTAATTTGTTTGAGAAATTCCAATTTCATTTAACTTTAATTCCGTAGAAGCTGGAGTAGGAGAAGCGCTAAATAAATTGTCCATGTACGATTGATACACAAAAGGAGCACTCTCTAAAGTAAAAGTACTCTTTCCATAAAAATGATGAAATTGACGAATATCTTTATCAAATAATTTGACGATGTTTTCATCGGTCGAATAATATTGTAAATTCTTTTTAATAATCGCTATTGCAGATGGATTATCCAAGTATTTATTTTCTAAATCTTCAGCAGATAAGATTAATTCTTTTAACGTTTTATCAAGATTTGTAAACTCTAAAAATCTTCCGTCTTGATCTATTTTAAATGAAATAGAAACATTATTAACCAACGAAAAAGGATTGTTTAAATAGGATTTAGAATTGAATTGTACATTTCTAAAATTCCATTTTACAATTGTTTCATTTTGATAAATATTCTCAACTTGAACAATAACGTTATAAGTATATTGTTCTTGATGCGCAATGGTATCATCTTCCAATTTCACTTCGCTTGCTGTTACATTGTATCTTTTTTCATCACCTACATTCCAATAAGTTTTCGGAAAAATGACTGTTTCTTCTGTTTTATCAGAAATCGAATCATTTATTATCGGTGAAATACTATCTTGAACAGGATTCTGAGCGAAAATTTTTATCGAAAAAAATAGAAAAAACAGATAATATGTAAAATTAATTTTCATTAAAAAGTATCAAGTCTAAGTCAAAAATAAACCAAATTATTTTAAAAGGTTCTTTAAATCACTAAAAAATAAAAGTTTAATCATTCAATAATTTAATGCTTAAGTGATTAACCGTTTTTTTAGCACCAATATTTAAACTGAATAAATATTCAGATTTTAAAAGAATAGAATTCAAGTTGTAGGTATTCTCATACTTTACTTTCAGTTCTACCGTTTCCGAATATTTTTTAATCTCTTTTTTTACTTGTTCTTGAGATAAATTCAATTTGGCATCATTTAGCATATAATACGCCATTTCTTCCCATAATTTTTCAAAATCATCCTTGCTCAAATTTTGGTCAGAAACAATGGTATAAGTCCCTTGCTCTTTGTTAAGATCCTTTAGATAAGTGTTGGTTGTTGATGAAATAGGGAAACCAAAAATATTTTCTTGGACAGATCTTCCTTCATAATTTTCGCCTAAACGAAAATATTGCCCATTGAAATAACTGAAAACATGCACTTCTTGTTCAAAAACGTAGGGAACATAGGTTTTTGATTTGATCATTTCTTCGATGTGTGCAATGTTAGCTTTATAATCTTCAGATTTTTTACGTTGTTTAGAAAGTCGATCTGTTATTTTAAGCAATTTTTCTTCAATCTGAGGAGTATTCAATAATTCTAAAAATTCACCAGAAGGATTTGTCGTAAATTGATATTCCAATCCTTCAGAATTATTGATGAAATCGCGGTAGAAATCATCAGGATCATTCGAATGATTTTTACCATTGATAAATGTGTACTTGTTGGCAAATTCATTTTTATCCATCAGTTCAACCGATTTGTATGATTGGTTGACAACTTTAGACACAGTATCATTTACAGAAATCGAGAAGTTACGATCTGTAAATGAATAGTTGTATACTTTATTTAGTTCTAAATTTGGTTTTACCTGAACAGATTTTTCTTCAAAATTTACCTGCGCAAAAATTGCAGGAGAATAAAGTAAAATCAAGGTAAATAGACTTGTTTTCATTCTCGTAAATAGTTGTACAAATATAGAATGATTATTGAATATCTACGTTATTTATTGCACGAATCATTGTGTCGACAGGCTTAGTTTCTGAAATTTCTTTTTCCATCAAAGTACCACCTATTTCTTTCAGCTTTTTCACCTGAGGAATAAAGCGGTTTTCAAGCGATCCGATCGCTTTATTATAACTTTGTGTTGCTTGATTTAAATTATGACCGACTGTGGCTAAATGTTGAATTAAAACGTTTACACGATTGTATAATTCGATTCCAGCATCGCGCATTTGATATATATTTTCTGCAACATTTAATTGTTGCCAGCTAAACGCAATTGTACGAAGCATTGTAATCAAAGTAGTGGGTGTTGCAATAATTATTCTATTGTTTAGAGCATCTTCTATCAAAGTTCGCTCCAATTCTAAGGCTGCACCAAAAGAACTTTCAATTTGTAGATACATCACCACATAATCTGGTGCTTCGGTATATTGATTCCAATAGGCTTTAGAGCTTAAATTCTTTAGATGTTCGCGCACTGCTTTTGCATGTAGTTGCAAATGATGTTTCCTTTGGGTTTCATCTTCCGTTTCAAAAGCCATCATATACTGGTTCAATGGAACTTTAGAGTCCACGATTACTTTACGATTTCCTGGAAGATTAACAATTAAATCGGGACGAAGTAAACCATTTTCAGATTGTACAGAAGTTTGTTCTTCGAAATCGCAAAAAGATGACATGCCAGCAAATTCAACGACACGACGCAAACCTATTTCACCATATTTTCCTCTTGTGTGCGAAGTTTTAAGTGCAGAAACTAAGGTGTTGGTTTCTTTTTGTAATTTATCCGTTGTGCCACGCATCGAATCTAAGAAAACTTTTATTTCTGAATATGCACCTTCACGTGCCTTTTCAATTTCAGAAATTTTTCCATCAAATTTATTTAAGCTTTCATTCAAAGGTTTGATCAAAGAATCAATGGCTTGTTGACGTTTTTCCAAATCATTCTTCGAATCAGAAAAGTGTTTGTCTAACGTCGTTTTTGCTAAATCAAGAAATTGTTCATTATTACTTCTCAAAACTTGAGCTGATAGTGCTTCGAATTGCTCTTTTAATCGTTCGTTTGTTTCAAGCATAAATGATTTCTGTTCTTCAACTGCTTTTATCGCTTCTTGATGACGGACGGTTAATTCCGTATTTTTTTCGCGTTCTTTTTGCCATTGATCCAAATTGAAATTGGCATCATCTTTTATTTCGATAAACTCACTTTTTAACGATTCATATTGTTTCTGAAGTTCTTGGTATTTTATTTCATTTCCAATTATGGCTAAATTTGCTTTAGATTTAGCATATAAAAAACTGATTACAGCACCAATGATAAAAAAAAGAAGGGCTGTTAAGATAATTGCGCTGTTCATGGATGATAAATTTAGAACAAAGGAACGATTTTATCCGACATAAGATGTCGTTAGTAGATTTTATTTAACTTAAAAAGACTTTCTAATTATAAAATAAGAAGCCTCTCGTTGCAAAACGAGAAGCTTCCTTTTAGGTGTCGAGAAGCTTCTTGTTAGCTGATAAGAAGCTTCTTGTTTTTAATTATGTTATTTTATAGAATCGTTTGATACGTTTCGTAGATTATCTTTTGTCTCGAAGATGGAGTTTTTGATGATTTGAGAACTCTCATTTAGAATAGGTAAAATTTGACTTTCGTCTTTTGTTTCTTTAAAACCTAATTCTAAAATTGGATCTGCGTAATACAAAACACTTGCGGATAATAATAATGAAATAATTAATCCTAAAGCTGCTCCACCAAATCGATTTATGATTCCTAAACCAACTGCTTCGACGGTTTTTTGCGTGATACTTGAGGCTAACTTTATGGTGAAAAAAGCTAACGCAAAGGTGATTATTAAGGCAACTATTGAAGTTAAACTATCAGCGACGATATTGTAAGCATCGACATAAATTTCAATGATTTGATAAAATTTAAAACTTAACCAAATTGCGACAAAAAATCCGATTAAACCAATTAATTGTGAAATAAATCCTTTGAAAAATCCATTGATAAACCCAAAAGCTAATGCAATTAGGATGAGGATATCAAGTTGATTAAAATCTGACATTAAGCGTTTTGTAATTGATGCTTTTCAGCGATTTTTTTCAAGGTACCGATTAGAATATCAATCTCCTCTTTAGTTGTTTCATACGAATACGAAACACGTAAAGGTGTCATTTGATCGATTTCTTCTTCTGTATATAATGTTTGCATGACTAATGAAACTTTAGCTGCACCAGAACTGCATGCACTTCCTTGAGAAACTGCGATACCTGCCAATTCTAATTCGAAACCAATTAATGTGTCGTGAAATGGTAATTTGATGCTTAATAAAGCGTATAAACTTTTGTCTAAATCTTCAGAAAGTCCGTTAAAAGCGACACCTGGAATTGCTTTTTTTAATTGATCAATCGTATATTGTTTGATTTCTTTGATGTGTTTTACATGTGCTTCTAATTCATCTAAAGCCAAGTCTAATGATTTTGAAAGACCAACAATTCCGTATACATTTTCTGTTCCAGAACGTAAACCTCTTTCTTGTCCACCACCAGCAATCAATGGTTTGATATGTGATGCTTTTTTAGCATACAAGAACCCAGCACCTTTTGGACCATGAATTTTATGAGCAGAGCAAGAAGCGAAATCCATTCCCAAATCTTGAAAATCTAAATCATAATGACCAACAGTTTGTACTGTGTCGGTATGGAATAATGCATTATTTTCTTGACACATTTTAGAAATTGCTTTCACGTCTGTTAAGTTTCCAATTTCGTTGTTTGCATGCATTAATGAAACCAATGTTTTTTTAGATTGATCTTTTAATACTTCTTCTAATTGAGCATAATCGATATTTCCGTCTTTTAAAATATTCAATTTAACGACTTCAATATTGGCTCTATTTTCAACGTCTTTTACGCTTTCTTGCACACATTTGTGCTCCATATCAGATGTAATGATTCGAGTAACGCCCAAATCATTAATACAAGAACGAATAATTGTGTTGTTAGATTCTGTTCCACAAGAAGTGAAATAAATTTCGGCAGGAGAAACGTTTAATCGTTGCGCAATATTTTTCCTTGATATTTCGATCAATGCTTTGGCTTCTCTACCAAAAACGTGAGTAGAAGATGGGTTACCAAAAACGTTTTTCATCACATGAGCCATTTCGTCTACTACTTCTGGACGAATTGCTGTTGTTGCTGCATTGTCTAAATATACTCTTTGCATTATCGATTATTTTACTGTATTAATTAATTATTGGGTTTTGATCAACAAATTTAAGTAAAATGAAACGATTGAAAAAGTAAATTGTTATTTAAAACGCATTAGATCCGAAGTTAAAAATCGCCATTCAGGCGTTAATAGAACGCCTTCTTTTGCCATATACCAAGGAGATATTAAATCATTGCTTGGATTCGTAATAATTTGTAAATCTTGGCTTGGATAATAGCTTTGCGCCAGAATAAAGAGTTTGTTTCCTAAGTTATCTTCAGCAAGATCCATCACGATAACAGCATGATTTTTTATACTTCCTTTTTGCAAGAAAACATCGCCTATTTGTAAATCTTTGAGGTTGATAGGTTTCATTAACTCAGACATGGTATTCGAATTGGTGTTTTCTAAGTAATATTGTAAATATTCAATGTATTTTGAATAAGAATAATCGCCATTTACATATTTTGAATAAGGAATTGGTTGAGTTGAAACTTTTGCCAATTTATCCATTTCAAGATATTTTTTGGAACGATAAAAATATTCTAAGCGCAAGCTCATAACTGCATTTGCATTAAACTGAACATTTTTTTTTGGTTGTTCTAAATCTAAAACTCCAACATAAATATTAGGATTAGGTTTTTTTTGACCGTCAAAAGTATAAACGGGGGTATTGCTATTTTTAAGCGAAATATTATTTAACCATTTTCCAAAGTTATTATAATTTTGATTTCTTGAAAAATTTGGAGGTGTATCAAAACGTTTAAAAATCTTCAATTCACGAGGATGAATGATACTATACTCTTCATTTTCTATTAATTCATTATTCGTAGAAGATTTTAGAATATGTGTATTACAAGAGGTGAAAAGAGTAAATATTAATATAAATGTAAAACTTAAAAATTTCATTGAAACAGAAAAAAAACGTACTATTCTTTGGTTAAGAGTTGAATTTGATCTCTCAACTCGGCTGCTTTTATAAAATCTAAATTTTTTGCAGCTTTTTCCATTTCCTTCTGCAATTTTTGTACCAACTTATCTTTATCTTCGGTTGAATAGTTTTCATTAATTTCCGCAGCTTGCTGAATCAAATGTTTTTGTTCGTATGGATTTTCTTCAAATTCTGCTGCCGCTAAACTTAGCTTTGTAATTTTTTTGTTTAGTGCTTGTGGAACTTTATTGTGTTCTTTGTTGTATTGCATTTGTATTTCACGACGACGATTAGTTTCGTCTATCGTTAATTGCATACTGTCTGTTATACGATCTGCGTACATAATCGCTAAACCGTTGATATTTCTCGCTGCACGACCAACTGTTTGTGTTAACGAACGATGACTTCTTAAGAACCCCTCTTTATCAGCATCTAATATTGCAACCAAAGAAACTTCGGGTAAATCTAAACCTTCTCTCAAAAGATTAACACCAACCAATACATCAAATAGTCCTGTACGCAAATCAGCCATAATTTGAACACGTTCTAAAGTGTCAACATCAGAGTGAATGTAGCGACAACGAACGCCGTATTTAGTTAAGTATTTCGTTAATTCTTCTGCCATTCGTTTGGTTAAAGTTGTCACCAAAACACGTTCGTCTAACTCAACACATTTATTGATTTCTTCCATCAAATCATCTACTTGGTTTTGTGTAGGACGAATTTCGATAATTGGATCTAATAATCCTGTTGGACGAATGACTTGTTCCACAACAATTCCTTCTGATTTTTCTAACTCGTAATTTGCTGGCGTAGCCGATACATAAATCACTTGATTTTGTAAAGCTTCAAATTCTTCAAATTTTAAAGGACGATTGTCCATTGCAGCTGGAAGTCTAAAACCATATTCGACCAAATTCTCTTTACGAGAACGGTCTCCTCCGTACATGGCATGAACTTGAGAAACTGTAACGTGAGATTCGTCGATGACCATCAAATAATCTTCAGGGAAATAATCTAACAAACAGAAGGGACGAGTTCCAGGTTCGCGACCATCTAAGTATCTAGAATAATTTTCTATTCCAGAACAGTATCCTAATTCTTTGATCATCTCCAAATCAAATTCTGTGCGTTCTTGCAGACGTTTAGCTTCGAGATGTTTTCCAATTTCTTTGTAATAATCAACTTGTTTTCCTAAATCAATTTGAATATCAGCAATAGCGCCATTTAAGGTATCTTTAGAAGTTACAAATAAATTAGCAGGATAAATATTAATTTTATCTAATTTGGTAGAAGTTTTACCTGTTTCAACATTAAAAACTGAAATTTCTTCGATCTCATCTCCAAAGAAATTAATTCGAATTCCGTCATCTGCGTAAGCTGGAAAAATATCTAACGTATCGCCTTTAATTCTGAAATTTCCGCGTTGAAAAAGTCCTTCAGTTCTCGAATATAATGCCTGAACCAATTTATGTAAAAAAGCTGTTCGGGAAATAATTTGTCCAGTTTCAATCTGAATTACATTTTTATGAAATTCTGTTGGATTTCCAATTCCATATAAACACGAAACCGAAGCGACTACTAAAATGTCACGACGACCAGAGAGTAGAGAAGAAGTTGTACTTAATCGTAACTTTTCGATTTCTTCGTTAATTGATAAATCCTTTTCGATATAGGTTCCTGAAGAAGGGATATAAGCTTCGGGTTGATAGTAATCGTAATAGGATACAAAATATTCGACTGCGTTATTCGGAAAAAACTCTTTGAATTCCATGTACAATTGAGCTGCTAACGTTTTGTTATGCGCTAAAACCAAGGTAGGGCGTTGAACATCTTGTACAACATTGGCAATCGTAAATGTTTTACCAGAACCAGTGACACCTAAAAGTGTTTGATAACGATCATGACTAAGAATACCTCTTGATAATTCTTCGATAGCTTTTGGTTGATCACCTGTAGGCTTGAATTCAGAATTTAATTGAAATTGCATTCTACAAATTTACAAATAATTCAGTTAAAAATGAGTGTTGAGAAATGTTGGTTTTAAAAGAAGAAACGGATAAAAAAATAAAAAGGCGACTTTAAGTCACCTTTTCATCAAAACCACAAAAAAATGAGAAAACTGTTTACTTAGTAAACAAACTTCCTTCCATTATTACAAGCTATTGCCCGCTATAACCATTGCAAATATAGGTCGGTTTTTTGTGCGTGCACAATAAATGATAATACTTTGTTTTATTGGTGTCGATAAAAGATATCTATAATAATGTTAAAACGTCTGATTACAACGTTTTCGTAAAATCAAATACATTCAGTAGTGTCAATTTTACACTAGCGAATTTTCGCTAAATTCCATAAGTTTTCTAATTCAGAAATCGTCAAATCGGCAATGTTTTGATTATTTTCTTTTGCGATTTCTTCTAACTTTTGAAAACGACGGATAAATTTTTTGTTCGATCGTTCTAATGCATCTTCTGAATTAATTCCATTGAATCGTCCATAATTAATTAAAGAAAATAAAATATCGCCAAATTCCATCTCTTTATCCAAAGGATTTTCTTCGTTTTTAAATTCGTTAATTTCTTCTACAATTTTATCAAAAACTTGTTCAGAATTTTCAAATTCAAATCCAACACCTTTTACTTTGTCTTGAATTCGATAGGCTTTTACCATTGCTGGGAGAGAAGTAGGAACACCAGAAAGGACAGATTTGTTTCCTTCTTTTAATTTGATTTGTTCCCAATTTTGAAGTACTTTTTCTTCAGTATTTGCTTCTACATCTCCATAGATATGAGGATGACGATGAATTAATTTGTCACAAATACCATTTAAAACATCAGCTACGTCGAAGTTTTGTTGCTCTGATGCTATTTTAGAATAAAAAACCAGGTGAAGAAAAACATCACCTAGTTCTTTTTTTATTTCATCCGAATCTTTTTCGATAATGGCATCCGAAAGTTCATAAATTTCTTCTATAGATAACGTACGCAACGTTTCCATCGTTTGTTTACGATCCCATGGACACTTTTCACGTAATTCATCCATTATATCTAACAATCTTTCGAAAGCTCGTAATTGATCTTTACGTGTATTCATTTCTAATTATTCAGCGTCTTTATCTTTTTTAGCTGTTGATTTTTTAGCAGCTGTTTTTTTAGCTGGTTTTTCTTCAGCATCTTTTTTGTCAGCAGCCTTTTTTGCAGGTGCTTTCTTTTTTGGTTTTTCTTCTGCTACAACTTCTTCTGCAGGAGTTTCAACAACTGGAGCTTCTTGTGCTTGTTGAGCAGCCATTGCAGCTTCTACAGCAGCTAAGTCGATGTTTAATAATCCGTTTTTGTGTAAGATATTATACCATTGAAATAATTTTTTCAAATCAGAATCGTAAACTCTTGAATCGTCATATTCTGGTAAAACTTCTTCCATATATTTACGCAATTCTGTTCCAGAAGATTTGTGGTCGATTGTTTCTCCACCGTTTTCTTTCTTGTAAATTCTGAAGAAAACTTCTGCTAAAGGAAACTCTTGTGATACACCGTAAATTGCTACATTGTCTAATAAACTAACATTGTAGTTAGATGCGATTGAGATTTTTTTACCTTTTTCTAAATCTTCAACAACGAAACCTCCTCTTGTTTGAGAAATTAAACGGTATAATCCTGGTTTTCCTGAAATTGCGATAACTCTTGATAAATCCATATTCTATTATGTTTAAGGGTCTATGAAGGGAATTTCATTTTGTAACTCGTGTTTACTTTCCCTTTTGTTATATTTTTTAATTTATTACTTATTAATTTCTTTTTAAAGCTCGAAATATAGTCAATAAAAAGCTTTCCTTCCAAATGGTCGTATTCATGTTGAATAACACGAGCACGAATATCCGAAAAAGTTTCGGTATGTTTTACCCAATTTTCATCAAAAAATTCTAATGTTACCGATTCTGGACGTGTAACATCTTCATGGATGTGAGGAATACTCAAACATCCTTCTGTAAATGCCCATTCATCTCCTTCAGAACTGCTGATTTTTTTAGGATTGATGAAAACGCGTTTAAAATTTTTCAATTCTTCTTTTACATCATCATAATCTTCATCCTCTTCGAAAGGTGAACAATCAACGACAAATAAACGTATATTTTTTCCGATCTGCGGTGCTGCGATACCAACTCCATTCGAGTCGTACATTGTATCGAACATGTTTTCGATCAGTTCGTGTAGATTTTTATAATCTTGATCTATATCTTGTGAAACTTTACGTAAGACAGGATCTCCGTAAGCTACAACTGGTAATACCATTTTCTGATCTTTTTTTATTAATTTATCGGCAAAGATACGATTTGTTATAGTTTATGTGATAAAAATGATTGTAAAATTATTACAGCACTCACTTTATCTACCATACCCTTTTCTTGACGTTTTTTCTTTTTCATTCCACCTTCGAACATAGCTCGCGAAGCCATTTTAGAAGTAAACATCTCATTTTCACGATGAATTTTAATCAATGGAAATTGTGCTGAAAACTTTTTTAAAAAAGGTTGTATTTGATTTTCAATCTCATTTAATTCTCCTGAAAAGCGAACAGATAATCCAACGACAAGGTCAGAAACGTTTTCTTTCTCGATATATTGTTTCAAGAAATCCATCAATTTTGAGGTTTCAATGGTATCCAAAGGCGAAGCTATAATTTGCAATTCATCGGTTACGGCAACGCCTGTTCTTTTTCCTCCGTAATCTAACGCTAATATTCTTGACATTTGGCAAATTTATAAAAACGATTCAATAATAAATAATCTCTATGAAATCCCTTGATTATAATTTTTATATTTGTGGCTATTATTAATAAAGATGGAGAATTTAAAACAAATCATAGAGAAAGCTTGGGACAATAGAGAATTGTTACAAGAAGATGCAACACAAGCAGCAATTAGAGAGGTAATTGAGTTGATTGATAATGGACAATTGCGTTGTGCAGAACCAGTAGCAGATGGTTGGCAAGTGAATGAATGGGTGAAAAAAGCAGTTGTTATGTATTTCCCTATTCAAAAAATGGAAACGTTAGAAGCAGGAATTTTTGAATACCATGATAAAATGGAATTGAAACGTAACTATGCTGAAAAAGGAATTCGTGTTGTGCCAAATGCTGTTGCTCGCTATGGTGCGTATATTTCTTCTGGAGTTATTTTAATGCCTTCTTATGTAAATATTGGAGCGTATGTTGACGAAGGAACAATGGTGGATACATGGGCAACTGTAGGTTCTTGTGCACAAATTGGTAAAAATGTACACTTATCTGGTGGTGTTGGTATTGGAGGTGTTTTAGAGCCATTGCAAGCCGCTCCTGTAATTATCGAAGATAATGCATTTATCGGTTCTCGTTGTATAGTCGTAGAAGGTGTACATGTTGGGAAAGAAGCGGTTTTAGGTGCAAATGTAGTGTTAACTGCATCTACAAAAATTATTGATGTTACAGGTGATCAGCCAGTAGAAATGAAAGGATTTGTTCCTGCACGTTCTGTGGTTATTCCTGGTTCTTACACGAAAAAATTTGCTGCAGGCGAATACCAAGTTCCTTGTGCATTAATCATCGGACAACGTAAAGAATCTACGGATAAAAAGACTTCTCTAAATGATGCTTTACGTGAGCACAATGTAGCAGTATAATTTAAAAGCAATTTTTAAAAAAAAATAGCAATCCTCATCAGTTTGATGAGGATTTTTTTATTTCAATCAAACATTATTTAGTAGTTTTGCTGTATAACTATGTTTTATGAAAGTTTTGATTATCCAACACAAAATGATTGGCGATGTTTTAATCACTTCATTGTTGTGCGAAAATATCAAAAAAGCTTATCCACACGCAACTATTGATTATTTAATTAACAGTAACACATTACCAGTTTTAGAAAACAATCCTTACATCGATCATAAAATTATTTTTGACGAGAAAGAAAACAAAGGATTAAAGAAATTGATTCGATTTTCTAAAAAAATTAATCAAAATAAATATGACGTTGTCATAGACGCTTATTCAAAACTACAAAGTTGGATAAATGTGTTCATTAACAACGCACCCAAAAAAATATCCTACAAAAAACCAGGTCGAACATTTTTGTATACCGATAATGTAGTCAAACACAACGAACCAAAATCATATCTTGGTTTGGCAATAGAACATCGTTTGTCATTGTTAAAACCTCTTGGTATTGAAACTCCTTTGGCTACGGCACCAACGTTGTACTTAACAGAAGCAGAAATTCAGAACGCGAAATCATTGTTCCTAAAACATGGAGTAGATTCTTCTCGAAAAACAATGATGATTAGTTTGCTTGGCTCTGATCCTTCCAAAACCTTTCCATTGAATAAAATGGCAAAAATGGTTGATTTTATTGGTCAACATTTCAATGTTAATCTATTATTCAATTATTTTCCAAAACAAATAGATCAAGCCAAAGAAGTTTATAATCAATTGTCTAAAGAAACACAATCAAAAGTTTATTTTGAACTATTGGGTAATGATTTGCGCGAGTTTATTGCGATTACAAATCAATGTGATTTGATTGTAGGAAATGATGGAGGTGCCATAAACATGACAAAAGCGGTAGGAAAAAAATCATTTATTATTTTTTCTCCTTGGATTGATAAAAACGTTTGGGCAACTTTTGAAGATGGAATAAATCATACAAGTGTTCATCTGAAAGATTATTTTCCCGAAAAGTTTGCAGATCTAAATAACCGAAGAATAAAAAAACGAGTTGATGAATTCTATTCATTCTTTGATTTTGAATTGTTTAAAGACAAATTACAAAAATTTCTTGATCAGAATGAAATTGAACGACAATTTAAATCAGATAAAAGCGTTGAATTAGAAACTCAAAAAGATTATTCTATAGAATCAATGTCTACTAAAATTACAGCTTTACTAATAACTTATAATGAAGAGAAAAACATCCAACGATATTTAAATCATGTTGGACAATATGCTGAAGAAATAATTATAGTAGATTCTTATAGCACTGATAAAACAGAGGAAATAGCGTTGCAAAATCCTAAAGTAAAATTTGTAAAACGTAAGTTTGATAATTTTACGAGTCAACGAAACTATTCCATTTCACTGGCAAATAACGAATGGGTTACCTTTTTTGATGCCGACGAAGGGATTCCTTCAGAATTGATAAAAGAGATGGTTTCTACTATTAAAAATCAGCCAAAATTTGATGCGTATTATGTTTATAGAAAATTCTTTTTTAGAAATAAACACATCAAATATTCTGGAATGCAAAATGATAAAGTGATACGCTTATTCAGAAAGTCGAAATCGCAGTACAAATCTGAGCGCATGGTACATGAAATAATTGAATGTCAAGGAAATGTTGGTTATTTTAAGAATAAATTGGATCATTTTACTTATGATAATGAAAAGGAATATCTTGTTAAATTAAATAGCTATTCAAGATTAAGAGCGCAAGAATTAAGAAAAAAAGAACTCAAACCTAATTTTTTTCATTACAAAATAAAACCAGCTTATCGTTTTTTTAATTATTTCGTGATGAGATTTGGTTTTTTAGATGGAAAAGATGGTTATACAATTGCAAAACTACACGCAATTTCTGTTGCGAATCGATACAAATATCTAGACGAAATTTATAGAAATGAGAAGCTATAAAGCGTAGTTCAGCAAAGAAGTTGAAGATTTTATTATACATTTGCGATAGATTATAAAATAACACAATGAAAGCATATGTTTTTCCAGGACAAGGTGCTCAATTCTCTGGAATGGGTAAAGACTTGTACGAAAATTCTGAAATAGCAAAAGAATTATTTGACCAAGCAAACGAAATCTTAGGATTTGATATAAAAATGATCATGTTCGAAGGTTCTGCTGAAGATCTAAAACAAACAAAAGTTACTCAACCAGCAGTATTTTTACATTCTGTAATTTTAGCAAAAACCTTAGCTGATTTTAAACCAGAAATGGTTGCAGGTCATTCTTTAGGTGAAATTTCTGCATTAGTTGCTAATGAAACCTTAGATTTTGAATCGGGATTAAAATTAGTGTACAAACGTGCATTAGCCATGCAAGATGCTTGTGAAGCAAATCCTTCTACAATGGCTGCAATTTTAGGTTTAGAAGATAAAATTGTCGAAGATACTTGTAAAGAAATCGAAGGAGTAGTGGTAGCAGCAAATTACAATTGTCCAGGTCAATTAGTGATTTCTGGAGAGATTGAAGCAGTTAATTTAGCTTGTGAAAAATTAAAAGAATTAGGTGCTAAGCGTGCTTTGGTTTTACCTGTTGGTGGAGCTTTTCATTCACCTTTAATGAAATCTGCAGAAGAAGAATTAGCAAAGGCAATTGAGGAAACGACATTTAATACGCCTATTTGTCCAGTTTATCAAAATGTGACAACAACAGCAATTACCGATCCAGCAGCAATTAAGAAAAATTTAATTGCTCAATTAACGGCTCCTGTAAAATGGACTCAATCTGTTCAACAGATGATAGCTGACGGTGCAACTGAGTTTATTGAGGTAGGACCAGGTAACACTTTACAAGGTTTAGTGAAGAAAATTAATAGAGAGGTGTCAACTTCTTCTGCACAAATCTAATAAAAATGAAAACATACCGTTCCAATGGAAAATTATTCCTTATCGGGGAATATATTGTAATAGATGGAGCGAAAGCATTTGCATTGCCCACAAAATATGGGCAATGTTTGTTTGTAGAAGATTCGGCTAAAAATACAAATACGATAAGTTGGAAAGCAACTAAATACGATGACTCGTTATGGTTTGAAGCTGAATTGAGTTTAGATCACTTAGATATTATTTCTTCAACAAATGATCAATTAAGTCAATCTTTGCAAACAATTCTCAAGCAAGCGCAAACATTAAATTCTGATTTTTTTAATTCTAATAAAAGTTATCAATGTTTAACAAAGTTAGAATATCCGCAAGAATGGGGTTTAGGAAGTAGCTCTACTTTAATCGATTTAATTAGTCAATGGATAGATGTTAATCCGTTTGAATTGAATAAGTTAACTTTCAATACAAGTGGTTATGATATCGCTTGTGCACATCATAATAAACCAATTTTATTTCATAATAAACCCCGAATAGAGGTGGAAGAATTGGAGCTGAATTGGAATTTTAAAGATAAATTATATTTTGTTTATCTAAATCAAAAACAAGATACACAGGCGGTTGTAGGAAACCATTACAAGAATAAACCAAAAGACTGGCAAATGATTAATGAGCTTTCTGATTTGGTTGTTCAGGCGACAAAGGTTGATAATTTAACAGATTTAGAATCTATTATGGTTGAATATCAAGATCGATTAGGTGCTTTTATGCAAATTCCAAAAGCGAAAGAATTGTATTTCTCGGACTACGAAGGAAGCGTAAAAAGTCTTGGAGCTTGGGGTGGCGATTTTGTTTTGGTTACTTATAGAGAAGGGATGAAAGAGTATTTTAAAGAAAAAGGATATGACACGATTATTCCATTTTCTGAAATGATTCAGAATTCTTAAAATTATTTTTTTAATATTTCTAAAATACAGTATAAAAATAAAGGAGAAATTAAATTATTTCTCCTTTATTATTTATTTAACTTAAACAGTTTTTAGCGAAGTTTAATGTCGCCACCATCTGCCATTAAGGTCTGTCCAGTCATATATTTGCTGTCTTCACTAAGTAAAAAAGCCACGATTGGAGCAACATCACTTTGAGGATCACCAAAACGTCCTAAAGGAATTTTTTCTACTACGTGATTATAATCTTCAGGGAAGTTCTCTTTCCATTTCTCAACTCCAGCTGTTAAGGCAAGAGGACAAACTACATTGACACGAATATTATCAGCAGCCCATTCATTTGCTGCAACACGACTTAACCCTCGAATAGCTTCTTTTGCAGCTGCATAACTTGCTTGAAATCTACTTCCTTGCAAAGCGGCACCAGAACCAAAATTAACGATAGCACCTTCTGATTTCTTTAATTCGTTGTAGGCAGCTTTCATAAAATTAAGTGTGGCTCTAAAACCTGTATCAAACGAAATTGACCAATCATCTTCAGTAAGTTCCATCAATGGTTTTTGTCTCGAAACATGGGCATTATTCACTAAACCCGTAAGTTTACCAAATTTAGTTAAAGCTAATTCAACAGCTTCCTGTGCAACAGCTTCTTGAGAAACATCACCTTTCAAGAAAATAACCTTTCCTTCGTTTTTCTTTTCAATCGCTAACCCAGCTTCTTCATTAACATCAACTGCGATAACAGATGCACCTCTTTTTACAAGTTCACTAGTAATTCCACCACCAATGCCAGCAGCACCACCTGTTACAATAATTATTTGATTGTTTAAATTGTCTATAATTCTTGATTTTTTATTATTTAAATAGTTAAGAGCTTTTAGTAAATTTAAGAAAAAAATACAGTATAATATAACTTGTGGGGAAATGTTACTTATTTTTAATTATATAGTAATCATATAAAATACTGCTTGTGTAGCTTAAAACTAAACTTCGATAACTTTATTAGGAATAAAAATAGCTAACTTCGGTGAGCCTGTCCTGAGTTTATGGAAGGGTTCAACAAGCTTTACTTCACTGCTTTTTAATATATCTCTTGTCTTCCAGACATGACGACCCGAGGGCTCTGCCCGAACAGAGCGAAGCTAAAGCTTAGTTATTAGCTGATGTTATTCTGTAAATTTTGATTTAAGTGTTTTTTGTTAAAAAAATGAAGGACAGAAGTGGACAAAACCTGACCAAAAAAGATGAACAAGATTATATTTTTTATCTGTATTATTTGCCTATTAAGGCTTTTAATTTCTTTTTTCGAGCTTGTTTTCGATGAAATTTAAATTGAAACTCTTCCGTTTTGCTCCACATCGCATTTATTATCTCCTGTTCTGGTTTATGAACGAGTATTGCATATTCTTTCGCCATTATTTCAACCATTTCTTTGTGTGGTGTAAGGCGAGAAAAGTTTTTCATTCTTGTTTCAAAATTCATTGAATCATGAAAATTCATTCGATTCAAATCAACTAAATAAAATTCGTATTGATTATCTCCGATTTGTTTAATTAATGTATTTCCAGGCGAATGATCCAAAAATTCAATTCCAGCTTCGTGTAATTTGAACGTAAAACGAGTAAATTGTTTTAGAATTTCTGTTCTATTTGGCCATTTTTCGTCATGTACCAATTCGCGATAAGTTAAATCCGCATCAACTAATTCACAAAAATAATAACTTTCTCTAAAACTAAGTGTTGATGTATTCTCAATAAACGCAATTGGGTAGGGCGTCAAAAAACCTAAATCGATTAATTTATTCGCATAGTCGTACGAACGTTTTGCTTTTGATTCTCTAAAAAAACGATAGACAAATTTGTTGACAATATTCGGGATTTTGAAAGATTTTATAGTGGCAATTTTTCCTGATTCTAATCTGGTTTTTTTGATAGAATTTCGTGTTCCTTTTGCAATATAATCATCAATCAAATCATAACTGTTTATAATAGATTTGATTTCTTTTGATGTGGTTTGATAATTATTATTTACGACAATTTTCTGTGTCATTTTATAAAATCTTGTAATTAATATAGAATAAAACTATATTTCATTTTAATGTGCCAAAGATATGCTTATTTTTGCTGGGCATATCAAAATTATTTTAAAAACAAAAAATGAATATATTAAATGTTACTTCAATAGAAGAGTGGCGTGGAGGTGACGCACAAATGTACACAATTTATAATTTGTTAAAAAAATATGATGATATCCAACAATATATTTTATGTCCTGAATTTTCTGTGTTAGCTGAAAAATGTAAAATAGATACGGCTAATTATTTTACTTATACGAAGAAAAATAAAGTTTTAAGTTTAATTAGGCCTATAAACAAAATTATAAAAGAAAAACAAATTGATGTAGTCCATATTCATGATTCAAGTGCACTATCTGCAGCAATTTTAGCAAAAATGTTATCCAATACTAAAGCTAGAATTATTTATAGTAGAAAAAGAAATAATCGTATTAAGGATAATTTTTTTAGTAAGTTAAAATATGATAACAAATATGTAGAAAAGATTGTTTGTGTATCAAAAGCTGTTGAAAAAATATATCTTGATGTAGGAATGGATCCGAATAAATTATTAACAATTTATGATGCTATTGATGTAAATAAGTTTGCAAATAAATCGTCAAAAAATATTATTCATGATGAACTAAATCTGTCTGAAGATTCAAAAATTATTGGAAATATTTGTTCTTTATCAAAACAAAAAGATATAAAAACTTTTATTGATACTGCTGAATTATTACTTAAAAAGAATCCTGATAAACTAGAATTTGTTTTGATTGGAGGTGGTGAATTAGATGCAGAATTAAAGGAGTATACAAGTAGTTTGGGAATTGAAAATAAAATTCATTTTTTGGGATTTAGAAATAATATCAATGAATTATTACCTGAATTAGATATTCTTTTGATGACATCGTTAACAGAAGGATTACCATTATCAATTTATGAAGCTTTTGCATCAAAAGTGCCAATTGTATCTACAAAAGCAGGAGGAATACCAGAAGTTGTTATTGATTATAAAACAGGTTTTTTAGCGGAAATAAAAGATAAAAATGAATTAGAAAGAAAAATCTCGAATTTATTAGAAAATGCTAGTTTAAGGAAAGATATTGTGGAGTCGGCATTTAGTATTGTTTCTTCAAGTTTTGATTTAAAAAATTTGGAAGAAAACTACCATAACTTTTACACTTCTCTATAAAATTTAATATAAGTTATATTTTTTGATACGTTTTTTTATTTTTAGACAATATCCAAGAATAGAATTTTGTGTGATTTATAGCTAAATAGAATTTGATATAATTAATAGAAGATAGTTCTTTTTTTAGCGATTGATTTATAAGGTGCTAGATGTTTTATTATACTGTCAATATAATTAGAAGAATCAATATCATTATTTATTAGAAGAATTTTTAAAGTTCGTAAAATTTTGCGGATAGCAATTATTTCATATTGTTTTTTCAAGTCTCCTAAATTTGAAGTCTTAGATAAAAAATCTATTTTTTCTCGTATAGCAAGAAAAAAATCGTATTCTTTTTTAGAGTTAGAAAATCTGCAAATACTATTATTGTGTTGCCTATAATGATATTTTGCTTTGTTAACTAATACAATTTTTTCCGTATTATATGCTATTTTGTATAAAATGGAGTAATCTTCAAAGTATCTGTTTTCAGGAAATGTAACGTTTTCAAAAACTTGTTTTTTACATAATTTATCCCATAAATAACTTTTCAAATTATCTTCAAGAATTATTTTTTCATAAAAATCGACTTTATTCAAAACTTTTATGGATTTATCATTTCTATATATTTTTTTAGTAGAATTATATTCTTCTACATATCCACATACAACAATGTTAGCTGAGTATTGATTAATTGCATTATAAAGAATTTCAATGGTATCTTTTTCTATCCAATCATCTGAATCAACCCAATAAATATATTCTCCTGAAGCTTTTTCTAATCCAAGATTTCTTGTAAAACCAAAACCTTTATTTTCTTGATTAATTAATAAAATTCTATTATCTAAATTTTCAAATTCAATACATATTTCCAAACTATTGTCAGTAGAACCATCATTGATAATTATTAATTCAAAATTGATATAAGTTTGTTTTAATATAGATTCGATACATTGTTTTAAATAAGGAGAAGCGTTGTACACAGGCAAGATTATGCTTATCATAGTTTTGTCGTTGGTTTTATATAGTCCATTATTTTTAGACAAAAATACTCAATTTGTCGATTAGTTTTTATTTATACAAATATCAGAATAAATAACTTTTCACTTCAAAATAATTATACATATTTCACTTTCCTACAATACCTTTGCAAACAAATTTATAAAACAATTAATATGTCAGATATAAACGAAATTGTAGCGAAGCTAAAACAAGGAGAAACAATGCTTTATCCAACGGATACGATTCTTGGATTAGGTTGTGATGCGAAGAATGAAGCTGCAATCGAAAAGATTTATCAGATAAAAAATCGTCCTTCTTCAAAATCATTGATCATTTTGGTTGATTCGCCTAAAATGTTACAAGAAATTGTGGAGGTGCCTGAATTAGCGTGGGATTTGATTGATTTGAATGAAAAACCAATTACCATTATTTACGATAATCCAAAAGGTTTACCTCAGTCATTAATTGCAGAAGACAATACAATTGCTATTCGTTTGACAGAAGACTTGTTTTGTAAAAAAATAATCGGAAAATTAGGTGGACCAATTGTGTCTACTTCTGCTAATTTATCAGGAGAACCTTCGCCAAAAGTCTTTTCAGAAGTGAATCCAACAATTTTAGAACAGGTTGACTTTTATCCCGAAGAAACCAAAACCTTTGTGCCTCAGTTTACTGCGTCAACAATAATTAAATTAGGTCTAGATAACGAAGTAAAAGTTATTAGAGAGTAGTTTTTTATTTCAAAACTTATACTTTTGCAAAATGAAAATCTTAGAAGCCGTATCCAATCCTATTTTTAAAAATGTAGCAGAAGTTGCTGATGAAATTAATCAAGAAACTTATGTTGTAGGAGGATTTGTACGCGATTATTTGTTGAATCGTGGTCAAAAAAAAGACATCGATTTTGTTACCGTAGGAAACGGAATATTATTAGCCAAAGAGTTGGCCAAAACATTAGAAAACACATCACCCGTTTCAGTTTTTAAACGATTTGGAACAGCAATGTTCAAATACAAAGACACTGATTTAGAATTTGTAGGTGCGCGAAAAGAGAGTTATTCTGAAGATAGCCGTAAACCTCATGTGGAAGATGGTACATTAGAAGATGACCAAAAACGTCGTGATTTCACAATTAATACGCTGGCAATTTCAATGAACAAAGAAAACTTTGGCGAATTGATTGATCCCTTTAATGGAGTAGAAGATTTGAATAACAAAATCATCAAGACTCCATTAGAACCTAATATTACCTATTCTGATGACCCATTGCGTATGATGCGTGCAATTCGTTTTGCTACACAGTTAGGGTTCGAAATAGAAAAAAAATCTTTTCAGGCAATAATTGATAATGCTGAACGTATTAGTATCGTGTCTTTTGAGCGTGTGATGGATGAGTTTCAGAAAATTATGATGACAGATAAACCATCTGTTGGATTATTGTTATTGGAACAATCAGGTTTAATGCAACATATTTTACCAGAATTGGTTGCGTTAAAAGGAATTGAAGAAGTAGAAGGACAAAAACATAAAGATAATTTTTACCATACGTTAGAAGTGGTAGATAATATTTCTATACACACCGACAATGTCTGGTTGCGTTGGGCAGCTTTATTGCATGATATTGGAAAAGCAGTTACAAAACGTTTTGATAAGAATGTAGGTTGGACATTTCATTCACACGAATTTGTTGGCTCTAAAATGGTCCTAAAATTATTCAGACGATTAAAATTACCATTAGGACCACAAGTTAAATATGTTCAAAAATTGGTCATGATGAGCTCTCGACCAATTGCAGTTGTAACAGATGATGCAACAGATTCAGCATTGCGCAGATTATTGTTTGATGCAGGAGAAGATTTTGACGATTTAATAACGCTTTGCAAAGCAGACATTACAACAAAAAATGAACGTAAACAAAAACGTTTTAAACAAAATTTTGAAGTTGTAGAACAAAAAATTAAAGATGTTGAAGAACGCGATAGAGTTCGTAATTTTCAACCGCCAATTTCTGGAGAGCAAATCATGGAAATATTTAATATTCAGCCAGGAAAAGAAATTGGAATACTTAAAAATGCCATCAAAGAAGCAATCTTAGAAGGCGAAGTCGAAAATAATTATAATTCTGCCTTAGAATTTGTAATTAATATGGGAAAAGATTTAAATTTGGAACCGAAAAATATTTAGAAAGTGATATATAAAATTCGAGTATTCCTTGATTCAAAAGAGGATGTTTTTAGGGACATAGAAATTAAGGAGAAGCAAACATTATTTACATTGTACAAAGGGATCATAAGTGCCTTTAGTTTACAAGGTGAGGAGTTGGCATCATTCTATGAATTAGATGAAGATGGAAACCAAACAAAAGAAATTCCTTTAGAGGATATGTCTGATGATGGGACAGACGAAACAATGGCAGATTTCTATATCAAAGAAGCTTTTATTAATCAAGGTGATCGTATGGCTTTTGTATATGATTTTATGGAAATGTGGACATTTGTTGCAGAATTAATTTCAGTAGAAGAAAAACCAGCTGTACTTAATTACCCATTAACTGTTTACCGTTTTGGGTCAATGCCTCTTAAAGCGCCTAAAAAAGACATGTTAGTTGATTTAGATGACGAAGATGAGATTGATTTTGTAGAGGATGCTGAATTGAATGATTTACAAATCGACGATGATTTAGACGTAGACGATTTATAAAAAGTAATAAATCGACTTATATATCAAAAAATCTGAATGGAAACATTCAGGTTTTTTTTTGTGCTATCTATCAAACGATTGCTGATTATTTTACTTCTTCAACCAACCATTTTTCCGTAACTTGCATCTACTCATAAAAGAAAAACTCTATGAAACAATTCTTGTTTTTACTATTAATTTTAACCAACTCGATGCTTATGGCTCAATCCCCAACGATTGATCAAAAGTGGAAAGAAATTGATCAACAAATGCAGAATGGTCAATTCAAATCTCTCCAACCAAAAATTGATGAATTAAAAGCTTTATCAAAAAAGGAAAACAATCAACAAAGTTATTTGAAAGCCTTGTTTTACGAATCAAAAATTAAAGTTGCAACTTCTGATGAAAAAGACGATGTTAACTTCGTTTTTGATTTGTTTAAGAAAGAATTAAACGAAAAATCAAACGTTAATAATGCCATTACCAATTCGTATTTGGCCGATTTGTATCAATTGTATTACAACGAAAATCGTTGGAAAATAAATAGTCGTACAACTATCGAAAATCAAGCAACAAATGATGTTAGATTTTGGACAGAAGAAACGTTCAAGAAAACGATTAATAATTATTTTTCGAAATCAATTCAACCAAAAAATGAATTAATCAATGCAAAATCTCAAGAGTATAAAATGATTTTGAATCTTGCAGATGACAAGAAAAATGCACAAGAACAATTGGATTTAATGCCAACTTTGTATGATGTTTTAGTAAGAAATTACATCAATTATCTGAATCAAAATGATGAAAAAGACAAAGCAAATCAATTGCTTTCTGATTTAGTTGAAATCAATAAACAAAAAAACAACGAAAATGCTGTTTTGTACAATGAATTGATTTTATTAGAGAATAAACGAAATTCACTTTCGATTCAAGATTTTATCAAACAAAAAGAAATTTTAGCAACTAAATATCCAAAAGCGTGGTATTCATCTTATGTGTACGCAACTTTAGCGACAGATTATTATGGTTTGGAAGAAGAAAAGTTAGCGAACGTTAAAAAGATTTTTAATATTCAAGAAAAACTTACAAAACAATATCCAAATTCTGATGAAAAAAGAGTTGTAGATAATTTGGTTTTGAAGATAAAATCGCAAGAATTAAATGTTCAAGCAGAGAAATATATCAACGAAAATCAAAATACACCAATTCAATTAATGCATAAAAATTTGAATAAGGTTTATGTAAAAGTATTGGCTTATAACGAAGGTTTTGACGGGAAAGAAAAAATACAAGTTTTAAATGTTTACAATGAAAATCGAATTACAGAAGCTCAAAAATTTCTGAATAGCTTAAAAGTTGTCGATCAATATGTAATTGATGTTAAATCGTTTGATGATTTTCAAGAACATACAACAATTGTAAAATTGAATCCGTTAAAAGTTGGTCGTTATATTGTGTTGTTTTCGAATACTACTGATTTCAAAATTAATACAAAAGATGACATCGACTATTTAGATATCATGGTTTCTAAATATGCGATTAATTCGTTGAATGATAAATTATCAGTTGTCAATCGCGAAACTGGAAAACCAGAAAGTAATATTTCTGTAGAGTTTTCTAATTTGACAAATTACAATAAAAAGGAAACTAAAATTCTGACTTCTGATAAAGATGGAATCATTCAAACACCTTCGGGATGGAGAAATTTTCAGTATCGCATAAAAGATGAACATACCATCTATTCGACTTATTATTACGATTATTATAACGAAAATGTACGTTCAACTAATGAGGTTAAGATTTTTACAGATCGAGCAATTTATCGTCCTGGACAAACAGTTTATTTCAAAGGAATTTTTTATACCTCAAAAGATAAGACTCGAAAAGTTATTCCAAATTCTAAATTGACGATTGGTTTATATGATGTCAATAATAAAGAGCTTTCAAAAATGGATTTAACAACCAACGAATTTGGTTCTGTAAACGGAAGTTTTGTTTTACCAAATAGCGGTTTAACAGGAAACTTTTCGATTAGAGCTATTAATAGTCAAGGATATTATTCATTTAAAGTAGAAGAATATAAACGTCCAAAATTTAAGGTAGAAATTGAAAAAAATAAAGGTGTTTATAGTTTAAATGATAAAGTAAAAGTAGAAGGAAAAGCGATTGCTTTCTCGGGAGCAGCTATCGATAATGCTAAAGTTTCGTACCGTGTTTATCGTCAAGAAATTTTTACGTTTTGGCCTTGGTATCGTTCAATTCCAGTAGGTCGTGGACAACGCGAAGAAATTACGTTTGGAGAAACAACAACAGATGCGGAAGGGAAATTTAACTTTGAGTTTGTAGCAAAACCAGCTTCGGAGAAAAAGAAAGATGAGGTAAGAACCTACAATTATTTTATCGAAGTTAATACGACGGATATCAATGGAGAAACGCAATCAGAATCTTCTTCTGTTAAAGTTGGAGATACAAGAATGTCTTTAACTATTGCTATTTCAGAGAAAACGAAAGTAGATGATTTAAAATCGTTCAAAGTTGAAGTGAAGAATCTGAATGATGAAAAATTAGACGGTAAAGGACATATCGAAATTTATTCGTTAAACGCACCAAAAGAAATAGTTCGTCGTCAAAAATTTACAACAGATTACAATTTTTATTCGAAAAAAGAATTCAAAAAAATCTTTCCGAATGAACCTTATGGTGATGAAATGAATCCAAAAACGTGGACAACGAACCAAAAAGTTTTCGAAAGTGATTTTGATACAAAAATTTCAGATGAAATTAAATTTAATCAAGCTTCAAATTTAGAAGAAGGTTATTATGTTGTAAAAGGTTTTGTGATGGATGGAACACAAAAAGTGGAAGTGGATAAATTGATTTATGTTTCGAATGAAAAGAAAGCAAATGCAATTAAAACACTTTTAGCTGTTTCGCCTAATAAATCGACTTTCGAACCAAAAGATGTTGCAAAAATTGAATTTAAATCTGGTTCAAAAGATACGTATGTGTATTATGAAGTAGAGGCGAATCAAACAATTATTGAGAAAGGTTTCTTGGATTTGAGTAAAAAATCGGTTGTTGAAATTCCTATCAAAGAAGAATATCGTGGCGGAATTTATGTGAATTATGCGATGACGAAATTCAATGATGTGCAAACAGGAAGTCTTAATTTGGCAATTCCATTTACAAATAAACAACTGAAAGTGACGGCTGAAGTTTTACGTGATAAATTGACGCCTGGTGCAAAAGAAAAATGGCAATTAAAAATTGAAGGTCCAAATAAAGATAAAGTTTCGGCTGAGGTTTTAGCAAGTATGTATGATGCTTCGTTGGATCAATTTGCGTCGAATTCTTTAGATTTTAATGTCTATAATTTCACAAATTCAAGAAAAAATAATCCATTTAATCTCTATCAATTTTATTCAACAAATCCTTCACGCGCAATTTATTATCGTACAAATTATGATTTTTATGCAAGAGGATATGCAGGATTAGATCTTAATTTATTTGATTTTGGATTTAACCAATATCGTATGAATCGTATGATGATGAAGTCTATTGCGCCAGGTGTTAGAATGAGAGAGGTTTCTGAAAATGAAATTCATGTTGATGTACAAATGGAAACATCAGCAAATGTAAGTTTAGATGAAGCTGTTGTAACAGGAATGGGAATTGTAAGAGATAAGAAATCGTTAGGATATGCTTCTCAAGAAATAACAATTCGTGGAGCTTCATCATTACAAGGAAATGAAAATGCACTTTATGTTGTAGATGGAGTTGTTTACGATAAAGCACCAGAGCTTAATCCAGATGATATTCAATCTATGAATGTTCTAAAAGGAGAACAAGCAACAGCTTTGTATGGTGCAAGAGGAGTAAATGGAGTTGTGGTGATTACAACAAAAAAAGGCGCAAATGCTGCTTTAGACAATGTAAAAGCACGTACAAATCTAAATGAAACAGCCTTCTTTTATCCAAATCTTAAAACAGATGCAAAAGGAAATGTAATTATAGAATTTACAACGCCAGAGAGTTTAACAGAATGGAAATTTATGGCGATTGCACATACACCAGATCTTAAAACGGGTTATTTAGAGCAAAATGTTCGTACACAAAAAGACTTGATGGTTGTACCAAATATGCCAAGATTCTTAAGAGAAGGAGATAAAATTTCGATTTCATCTAAAATCAATAATTTATCAGATAATGTACTGAATGGTTCTGCAAAACTGATGTTGTTTGATGCATTTACAAATCAACCAATTGATGCGCAATTTAAGTTGACAAATGCAGTTCAGAATTTTTCTGTTGCAAAAGGAAGTTCAGACCAAGTGACATGGACAATTGATGTTCCGAAAAATGTTCAAGCAGTTGTGTATCGTGTAGTGGCTTCGGCTGGAGATTTCTCTGATGGAGAAGAATCGGCTTTACCAATTTTAACGAACCGCATGATGGTAACAGAAACTTTACCAATTTATGTCAAAGAAGGTCAAAAGAAATCGTTCCAATTTGAGAATATGATCAACAATAAATCGATTTCTTTGGATAATTTCAAATTAACGTTTGAGATGACAACGAATCCAATTTGGTATGCGATTTTCTCGTTGCCTTATTTGCGCGAATATCCGTACGAATGTGCAGAGCAAGTATTCTCTCGTCTGTATGGAAATATGATTTCGGAAAAAGTGATCAATTCGAATCCAAAAATTAAAGCTGTTTTTGATGATTGGAACAAAAAGGGTGAATTGAAATCGAAATTACAGTTAAACCAAGAATTAAAAAATATCATTTTAGAAGAAACTCCTTGGGTAAAAAATGCGGAAAGTGAAGAGGAGCAAATGAAACAAATTGCGGTTTTATTCCAATTAAATCAAATGCAAACGGAAATGAAATCGGCTTTCCAAAAATTATCGGATAAACAACAATCAAATGGAGGTTTTGCTTGGTTTGATGGAGGTCGTCCAAACGAATATATTACAACGCATATCGTTTCTGGTTTCGGAAATATGAAGAAAATGGATGTAAACTTCAAAGCATTTGAAATTGATGTAAATCCATTAATCAAAAAAGCAATTCAGTATATTGATAACGAGAATTTAAATCGTTTCAAAGAATTCAAGAAAGATCAAAAATCATTCAAGAATATCGTTTATTCAGACGGTTTACATTATTTATATGCGCGTTCGTTTTTCTTGGAAGATTATCCGATGTCGAAAGAATTGGATGAAATGAAAACAGCTATGTTAAAGAATTTGAATGATACAAAATTGGATTTATCGTTGCAACAAAAAGCAATGGCTGCAATTGTGATGAATCGTTTTGGAATGCAATCTGCGGCTAAAATTGTGGTCAATTCAATCAAAGAAAAAGCGGTCGAATCAGATGAAATGGGTATGTATTGGAAAGAAAATCAACCGGGTTGGTTTTGGTATCAAGCACCTGTAGAAACGCAATCTTTTTTGATTGAAGCATTTGATGAAGTTTCGAAAGATGAAAAATCAGTCGAAGAAATGAAAGTTTGGTTATTGAAAAATCGTCAAACAAATCAGTGGAATTCAACAAAAGCAACAACAAAAGCAGTTTATGCATTAATGAATTTCGGAAAATCATGGATAGATGCTGACAAAGGAATTACTGTAAAAATTGGTAATACAAATTTCGATTTAGACAAAAACTCGCAAGCTGGTTCTGGTTATATGAAAACTTCTTGGAACAAAGAAGAGATTAAACCAGAAATGGGTAAAGTTGAAGTTGCTAAAACTTCTCCAGGTGTAGCTTGGGGAGCGATGTATTGGCAATATTTTGAAGATTTGGATAAAATAAAATCTGCTGAAACTGGAATTCAGTTTAATAAGAAATTATTCGTTAAAACAAATTCAGCAAATGGTCCAGTTCTAAAAGAAATTACAACGTCTACACCGATAAAAGTAGGCGATATTGTAACAGTTCGTTTAGAAATTTCTATCGATCGTAATATGCAATTTGTTCACATCAAAGATATGCGAGCAAGTGGTTTCGAGCCGGTGAATGTGCTTTCTGGATACAAATGGAAAGGTGAATTTGGGTATTATGAAAGTACGCGCGATGCGGCAACTAATTTCTTTTCGGATTATATGCGCAAAGGAACGTATGTTTTTGAGTATGATTTGAAAGCGAATAATGCTGGTAATTTCTCGAACGGAATTACATCAATGCAAAATATGTATGCACCAGAATTGAGTGCGCAAAGCGAAGGGATTCGTGTTGAAATTAAATAATCAATTCAATCAATAATTTTAAAAGAGCTGAGAGTAATCTCAGCTCTTTTTTTTCAAAGTACTGTGGAGTCTTATGGAGCTCGACATTCTTTATAAAATTATTATTTTTAAACTTATAAAAACATTTGTTAATACAATAACACACAAAAAAATCGCTACAATTTGTAGCGATTTTTTTGTGTGTTATTTTTTAGAAAGAGATCCGAAAACCTGCTGTAAGATAGAGGTTGTTTGCAAAGCTGAATTATTTCTAATTCCATTTTCTTTTTCTGCAACCATATTAAATACACCATTTAATGTCTGTTGTGTAACATAAGCATTCAGGTTTGGTTCTATCTTGTTTCCTGTTAAGGTATTGTATTTTGTGATCAAATTGTTCCAAACTTTATCCGCACCGACTTTACCCAAAGAAGCTTCGACTTTTGGTTGAAAAGCTTTCGTAAGATCTGTATTCGTTTTTAGTTTTAAATAATTTGTAGCCGAATTATTTCCTCCCAATAAAATGTCTTTTGCATCGGTTATTGTCATCGAAGTTAAGGCATTTACAAAAATTGGAGCCGCTTCAGAAACAGCATCCTCTGCTGCTGCATTCAATAACTTGATTCCTTTGTCAGCTAAGCTTCCCATTCCTAAAGAACGCATAGTTTTCTCGACAGTTTGCAGTTCTTCTGGCATCAAGATTTTAGCAACAGAATTGTTGTAGAAACCATTTTTTTGGCTCAAAGATTTAATACCATCATTCAATCCAATTGATAGAGCTTCTTTCAAACCGGATGCGATTGTTGAATTAGGTAAGTTATTAACGTTTTTCAAAGCTTCAGCAGAAATTGTGTTTGATTCTGTGGAGCTATTTACAATTATTACAGAATCAACTTTTACGGCTGAATTTGGTTGCGTATTTGTTTTATCAACTTCTTTTTTTAAAGTACCAAAAATTGATTTTAAATCTTGCGCATTTGCATTCACAGCAAAGGAAGTAATCAATGATAAGCTTAAAATGATTTTTTTCATGAGGATTTTTCTATGTTGTTTCTGTCGTTATTCAATTTTCTGACCAAACTTTAAAATTCACTTACAAAATGTAATTTTACTGAAGGAAATTTTTCTTGTGTCATTTGAATAGTAAATGCAGAATCAGCTAAAAATACCAATTGATTAAATTTATCTCTTGCTAAATAACGTTGTTTAACACGTTTAAATTCTAAGAATTCTTCTGATTTATCATTTTCTACTTCTACCCAACAGGCTTTGTGTACAGAAAAAGGTTCGTAAGTTGCCTTAGCACCATATTCGTGTTCCAAACGATATTGAATTACCTCGTATTGTAACGCACCTACAGTTCCGATAACTTTACGATTATTCATTTCTAAAGTAAACAACTGCGCAACACCTTCGTCCATTAATTGATCAATTCCTTTTTCCAATTGTTTTGCTTTCATTGGATCGTCGTTGTTGATGTAACGGAAATGCTCAGGTGAGAATGAAGGAATTCCTTTGAAACTGAATTTTTCTCCTTCTGTCAGCGTATCTCCAATTCTGAAATTTCCAGTATCGTGTAAACCGACAATATCTCCAGCAAAAGACTCATCAACGATTTCTTTTTTGTCTGCAAAGAAAGCATTTGGTGCAGCGAATTTCATGTTTTTACCTTGACGAACGTGGAAATAGTTTTTGTTACGTTCAAATTTTCCAGAAACAATTTTGATAAACGCTAAACGGTCGCGGTGTTTTGGATCCATATTAGCATGAATTTTAAACACGAAACCAGAGAATTTATTTTCGTAAGGTTCTACGATTCTTAAATCTGTTTCTTTTGATTGTGGAGTAGGAGCGATGTCAACGAAAGCGTCTAACAATTCGCGCACTCCAAAATTATTTAAAGCAGAACCGAAAAATACAGGTTGTAAATTTCCGTCCATATATTCTTGCATATCAAATTCTGGATAAACACCATCAATCAAATCAATTTCGTTACGTAGATTTTCAGCATAATCTGTTCCGATTAATGTTTCTAATTCTGGACTTGATAAGTCTTCGACTTTAGTTGTTTCAGAAACTTTTTGTTTGTTGTCTCCAGAAAAAATATTAATATTTTTCTCCCAAATATTATAAATTCCTTTGAATGTAGATCCGATACCGATTGGCCATGAAAGTGGAGTTACATGCAAATCTAATTTTTGTTCAACTTCGTCCATCAAATCAAACGCATCTTTTCCTTCTCGGTCCATTTTATTAATAAAAACCAATAACGGAATTTTGCGCATGCGACAAACTTCTACTAATTTGATTGTTTGTTCCTCAACCCCTTTCGCAACGTCGATAACAACAATCGCAGAATCTACAGCAGTCAAGGTACGGAAAGTGTCTTCAGCGAAATCCTTGTGACCAGGCGTATCTAAGATATTAATTTTTTTTCCTTTGTATTCGAAAGCTAAAACCGAAGTTGCAACAGAGATCCCACGTTGACGCTCAATTTCCATGAAATCGGATGTTGCGCCTTTCTTAATCTTATTACTTTTTACAGCTCCAGCCTCTTGAATTGCACCACCAAATAATAACAATTTTTCTGTTAAAGTAGTTTTACCAGCATCGGGATGGGCAATAATACCAAAGGTTTTTCTTTTATTTATTTCTTGTTCTAAAGACATCTTAATCAAATTTTCAGGTTGCAAAGATAGTTTATCTCCGTAAAATTAGAAACATTATGATGAATAGAATATTCTCAACTAAATTGCGTTATTTTAAAATATAGATGATATAGGGCTATGAAAAAGATATTTTACTTTTTATTGTTGATGTTGAGTGGGGTTGTTTTGGGGCAGCAGCATCCACTGACTAGAATAGATCCAAATCAATTGAATTTTCTTAATATTCCTTTAACTCCTAAATCTGTTGACTTTAAAACGACAATAGGTTGTGGAGGGAGAAATGACGGAAGAAGTCATGCGGCTATGTTATACTTTAAAGCAGATTATGATTTGGATTTAAAGTTTGATATAATAGGTCAATTAGATGGTGATTACGCAGTAATTGTATACAAGGTTAATGATACAAATGGAGATGGAATTCCGAATGAAGTATTTCAAACAAATACAACTATTACAGCTTTACGATCTATTTATTCTTCACATTCAACAAAAAGTTTAGTTGATAATAGCACAGATTTTTGTGAATTCTATGGGAGTTATGGAACTTCTGATGGAAAAGTAAAAAGTTTAGATTTTGAAGCGAATTCTTATATTGTAATAGCAATACAAGCAAATCTTGCTGCAGGAACTAATCCTTTATTTGATATACATTTAAATATAGCAAAAACAGTAGATAATCTTGTTTTTGATAATCATTGTTATACAGATGATTATTTATTATCAGATGTAAAGACCAAAATTATAAATGATATTAGAGCTTCGGATCCAAGTGTTAATGTAGGAAGTGTAGAGTTTTATAAACCAAATAATACTTTAACAAACGATAATATTAGTTATGCTAACGGAATAGAACAAACTTTGTATGCAAGAGTTTATGATAATCTTGGTAAATTAGTATACATCTATAAACCTATAATATTCAAATTTATTCCTGAACATCAATTTAATTTTAAACTGACTTTCGAGACTGAATATGCGTGTACACCAACTTATACAATTCCGGATGAAGATGAGTTGTTAAATAAACTTTTCCCTACTGTAGATTCTAATTATTCGATTTCTTCAATTGTTATTGATGGGACAAGTTATACATCAGGTCAAAATGTAAATTTGGCAGTTGGTCAAACCACTTCAATGAAAATAAAAGTTCATTACGGAGGCGGTTGCCCAATTGATTCTCATGAAGTTTCAATTCCTTTAGCTCAAGGAAAACCAACTTTGAGTGGAGATATTTATGATACAACTTGTGATTCTTCTTATAAAATAAATTTTGATCGAATTTATTCTAAGTTTGGAAAAGATAAAAATGCTTTTGATTTAATTGTAACCTTAGACGGTTTACCGATTTCTGATGGACAACCAACTGCAATTACTACAACTTTAACGTATAAAGTTAAAATAAAATCAAGAACAGGAGGAGGTTGCGAAAGTGATGAAGTTAATTTCGTAGTTACTAAAACTCAACCTGCAACTATTGTTGGAACTGAAATTAAAGATTTCTGTATAAATGATCCTGCGTTTACGCCAACTCAAATTGGAATGGCAGTAAATAGAATTCAAAATGGAAACAATTATAATTTGAGATATTATTTGATGGATGGGACTGAAGCTCAAATGTCAGATTTATATGAATATCTTAAAGAAAAAATGAATGGTAAAATCATCGTAAAAGCTTTGGCAGCTGATAATGGAAATACAATTTGTGATACAGTTGTTGAGTTAACATTTAAATTAGATGAATCGACATTTCAAACTGTAAGTAATATTCCGACTTTAAATTCTTCTTGTTCAGAAGTTGGCTTAGGACATACTTTTACAATTTCTGAAATCGAAGCTTATTTAAAATCGAAATTTAGCAGAACAGATATTACATTTAATGGAATTTCAGATGAATTTCTTACAGATAATCAGTCAAAGACAATCACTTTTCAAGTAAAAATAAATGGAGAAAGTTGTTGGTCAGAGGAAATGATATTGAAATTACAAGTGATTACAAAACCAAATGTACCAAATGCTTTGCATGAATTAAAAGCTGATTGTGATGATAAAATTACAATCGATGCACAAGTTTTGAGTGATTTATTTGGTGCAAATTCTATTGTTGATTATCATTATGAAATTTTGTATAATAATTCAAAACCATTAACTTTCGATACAAGTGGAAAAGCAATAGTAAAAATTCATTTCAAAAATAAATTAGATAATTCTTGTTTTGTAGAAAAAGAAATTATTATTAATAAAAAACAAGATTTAGTTGTTGATATTGCTACTTTAGAAACTTATACAAAAGATCATCCTGTTATTTATTGCGATGGAGATGATGTAAATGCAAAAAATCAAATAAAAGATATTTTAGATTACATTCAAACTAATTATTCTTTAATAAGTTCTAAAACAAAAGATCAAATTTTTGATCAATTTAATTCTAATCAAGGTTCAGTAGATGTTGATTTTTATAATTTGGACTATTGTGGTGTGATTACCTTAAAATTAAACTACAAGAAAAATTCTTTACCTAATATCGAGGTTGAAAATCCAGATCCATTGTGTACAGGAGAAAAATATAAGTTAGATTTTACAACGCAAACAGATTACGAAAAGTATTATTATGAGGTAGAAAAAGATGGAGTTAGAATTTTAGGAACATATATTTTTGAGCTTGATGCAGGTGATTATATCATTACTATTAGCGATATAGATTCGGGTTGTCCTAAAGAATTTAGTTTAAAATTAACAAACTCAGAAACTCCAGTAATTGATAAAATTACCATTAACGAAAAAAGTATCATTGTTACAGCAAAAGGTTCGGGTAAATTAGAATACGCTTTGTTTGACGAAGCAGGAAATCTTGTAGTTGCTTGGCAAACAAATAACGAATTAATTATTCCAGAAAATATAACGAATAATAATTTCACTGTAAAAGTGAGATTAAATAATTGTGGTGTTGTAACTTATACAAATATTATTTATTTAGCATTACCAAGTTTTATTTCTCCAAATAATGATGGGAAAAATGATTTTTGGAAACCAATGACTAAAAATGGTAAAATTAATGATGTTTCTAATTCTTATAAATTGATTATTTTTGATAGATATGGTAAACAAATTTTATCAAAAGAAGGAACAAATATTATAGAATGGGATGGAACACATAACGGAAAACCAGTTGCAGACGGTACTTATTGGTATATGTTAGAATCTAATGAAGAATTACAAGTTTTGTATTCAGGCTATATTGTAGTCAAACGAAAAATCAATTAATTGATTGAAACATATTTATGAAAAAAATATCACTATTCATATTAACTCTATTTTCTGTTTCTAAAGTAGAAGCACAGCAAGGATTACCTTTTTATAATCATTATTTAGTGAGTGATAAAATGCTGATTAATCCATCTTATGCAGGACAAGATCCGAATGTTATTTCAATAACAGGAACACATCGCAATCAGTGGGATGATTTACCAGAAAGTCCAAGTACACAAACAGTAAGTGCACACGGAATTATTGTCGATCGTTTGGCGGTGGGAATGCAGTTTTTTAACGATAGAAATGGAGCAGTTAAAATGACTGGATTTGGAATTAATGCAGCTTATCACATTCCAATTGATGACAGAGGTTATGACGGTGATGAAATCAATGTGTTTTCGTTTGGAGTAGGAGCGTCGAATGTTTCGCAACGTTTTGATTATTCTAAAATCATTGCAGAAGATCCAAACGATCCGGCTTTGCAAGAAGATAAATATTCGACCTATTTCGCCAATTTAGGACTATCTTTCAAATACGCAGGTTTCTTTGCAGGAGTTTCAATTTTGGATATTCCATTAAGTCAAAATGTGTATTATGTGAATAATGTAGAGCCTTTACCAACGTGGTATTACATTAATTTAGGATACAAATGGAATGTTGCTGAAGGTATTGCTTTAGAGCCATCGGTGGTTTATAATTTAAATTCAAATTCAGAACGTCATTTGGATATTAATCTAATGTCGCACATTAGTTTCGGCGATAATAATCAAGGTGTCGATATAGGTGTAGGATACAAGCAAGGGATGGATGCTCAAAATAGTAATCCTCTATTTATTTCGCCTATTCTAAAGTTTAAAGTAGGTTCTTTAAAAGCAGGAATTTCATACGATATTGGTTTGTCCGATTATCAAGTGGATGGACGTAAGAACGGAATGTTATTTAGTCTTGGTTTCGATTTACAAAATCCTTGGGGAGCAAGATTTGATTAATGATTTAAGTATAAAACACTAAACAATTATACTATGAAATTATCGTTATTACTTTTTATTCTTTCATTCAATATTTATGCACAAAATATTGAAGTTTTGTACGAAAAGTATACAATTTTTGATGCGCAAAAGTCAAATTATTCTATGACTGTAAATGATGTAAAGCTATCAAAATCAGAGGTTGTAAAAAGACTAAATGAACAAATGAAGATTCCAAAAGAATTTAGTTTAATAACCAATAAAGAAATTTCTAATTATAAAGCGTACGAAAAAATTGATAATAATAATGAAGGATCAAGAACAACAAGCTATACATTATCTTCGAATGGAGGAAATGGTGATTTAGTAAAACAATTTGTATCTGGATTTTATTACCATGAAGCTGATGTTTATGGAAAAAAGTTTGTTATAAAGGATACATTGCAAAACTTTAATTGGGTTCTTACGAAAGAAACAAAAACAATAAATGGATTCAATGTTAAAAAAGCTACAGCAAAAATAAAAGATGTTAATTTAACAGCATGGTATGCAGTTGATTTGCCTTATAAAACTGGTCCGGATAAATATCAGGGATTACCAGGGTTAATCTTAGAGGTTGTACAGGTGAATAATGATGATATTAATACTGTGATTTCTTATAAAGCCGTTTCCATAATAGAAAATAAAAAGAATAAATTAGAACTTCCTAAAAAAGGAAAAATTGTTTCATTAGAAGAATATAAAGTCAATTATAAAGAAATTATTGATAAACAGAATGAAATGATTAGTGAGGGGGTTAGTAAAGATTAATAAAAAAACCTTCCAATTCGGAAGGTTTTTGTTATTGTATCGGTTGTTCTAAATTATTAATCTGAACTTCTCTTTTAAATATGTAATAAGGTTGAAGACTTTCGCGCGTCACAATTTTCTGTCCACGTTGTGATCCTACAAATCGCGTAAATCCAGCGCCAATTCCAAAACCAACTTCATTTTTTAGGATATAAATTTCGCGATAAAAAGGATAAACACCATATTTCAAATTCGGAATAGTTGGTAATGCTAAATTTCCTTTATCATCTGCAATGGCTAATATTTTTACCTTTTTTAGGTATTCTTCAACTTTCGGATTTCCTTTGTCGCTCAAAATATTCAAGCCTATAATCCCGATTGCTGTTTTATCTTTTTGCAAATAATCAATCACTTTTTCTGCATCGCCCATTGCATTTACTTTTGCCCCTTTTTCTACTGTTAATTTTAGTTTATCATTTACAGTATTGTAATTGGCAGAGTTTGGATGATCAAAAACAAAGGTCATTTTCGGATCATTTTTATACAAATTATCTTTGATATCTGTAGTCGTAATAGAATTGATTGGATGATCAACAGAAGTAATGAAAGCAGTTGCATCTAATGCAATTACAGATGAGATATACTTGGTTGTCGTTTTGTTAAATAAGTGTTGTTCTTGTGCTTTTGTTAACGGTTTACTTACCATTAATAATGGAATTTTACCTTCATAAAAATCTTTGATTGCTTTTTCTTCAATCTCTTCATTTATTGTGATTTTTACATCTGGATAATCAACCATATACATATTTGCCAACGAATTAGCCAAATTTTTAAAACTTGGATCTACAGTCATTGTCAAATTTCCATATTCGTGTAAAGCTCGTTTAACAGGAGTTTTTTGTTCGGCTTTTGTTAATTTTTCTTTGTCTTTACAACTAAAAGTGGAAAAAACGAGAAAGGCTGAAAGTGAAAGTAAACTAATTTTTTTGATCATTTTTATAAGATTTTATTCCACGATATACGCGAAAAGCTCCATAAACAATAAATAAAATCCCCATTAACATCGCGTTTGTATCATCTAATTTGACGATAAAAAACTGATATTTCCAAGTAAAAATTCCGATCAAAAAATAACCGAAACCAATCAATCCGTAAACAATACTCTTATTCATAATTCGCGACGAAGTTACAATTTTATTGTGTTAAGATTGACTTAAAACTTAAATTTTATACGATATATATTCATTTTTAGCTAAGTTTTTTTGAGAAATTATTTCTTAAACAAGATGAAACCATCACACTCAAAAATAGAATGCAATGGTTTCAGAAAGAAAAGTATGATTAATTATTCTGCTGTTTGAAATTTGACAGGGATAGAGAAAATTAAATTTGCATCAGAACCATCTTCTAATTTGGCAGGTGTTATTTTTTTACCTTTTCGTAGAATTTGTTTATTGATTCGTTCTAATGCAGATTTAGCTTCTTTTCCTAAATCTTGATTACTTCCGCTTAACGGTTTTACCTGCGAAATTTCACCATTTTTATTCACGACAAATTGCATTTTTGCAACCGCTGTACTCAAATTATTTCGAGATGCAGTTTCACCAAAATCACTTAATTCATATCCCAATTCTTTTGAGATTTTATCGCTCATACATTTTGTTAAAGCAGCATTTCCTTTTTTACTTTCATTTTCACAACCAGGATAAATCGCCATTACAGCAGCATTTTTAGCTGTAATTGTAACATTCGTATTGATCACAGGTTTTTCAACTTTTGGTCCTTCTGCAATACTTGTGTTTTGTCCGCCAGTTTTATTTCCTGTGTCACTTACTTCGCCGCCACCAACTTGTCCAGTTGATGCGATTCCTTCTCTATTTTCTGTTCCAAGATCAACACCTTTCAATTCATTAACAGGTTTTATCGTTTCTTCAACTTGAGGATTCTCTTTTGGTGTTGGGATAACATATTTCACTTGTTCTGTTTTCAATTGAATTGTTTTTTCTTCCATCGGTGGATCTTCTTTTGGAGGAATTACAACTTCTTTTTTCTCGATTGGAGGAGTTTCAGGAATATTAATCGGACAAACTATTACACTATTTTCATCAATTGTTGTAGCATTCATCGTTCTATTATTTGCATAAATAGTTGCACCAGTAATTAATGCAACAATACCAATCCCTACAAAAAGAGACTTCATCAAATCTTGGCTTGCAACTTGTCTTAGTTGATACGCACCATATTCTTTGTTTCGATTTTCGAAAAGAATGTCTAAAAAAGCTTTGTTACTCATATCAATATAATTTAAGGTTAATGAATCTTTTTTCTTTATAGATTCATCTTTTTGTAAAAAGGTTGGTTGAGGTTTGAAAAATTTTCGAAAAAAGTTTAATTTTATTAAAAAGTCAATTTTATGGAACTACAAATAGAGAAGAAATGTAAACAGAATTGGATGGAAATGAATTCGGTTTCTGATCAACAAAAGTTTTGTAATGTTTGTTCTAAATGTGTTCACGATTTGGATCATTATTCATTCAAAGAATTAAAATCGTTTCTGAATGATAATCCTACTGCTTGTGTAAAAATCAAAACCAGAAATTTAGAACAATTTAATTCGTACGAAGCTTCAAAATCTATTTCTAATCAATCCAAAAGATGGTTGCAACTTTCTTCTTTAGTTGGATTTTTAAGTTTTTCAACTATCACAAAAGCACAAACCGAAAATGACTCGATTATTGTACAAGGTTTATTGTATGATACAAATGGATTCCCTATTTCGGATGCAGAAATTAAGTTGAAAGAAAGTAACAAAATATCAGTTACAAATCAAGATGGGAAATTTGAACTTAAAGTTCCTAAAGGACAGTCAAATTACGAAATTGAATACAAAGAATATTCTGTTGATAAAATTCAATCATTTACTTTTAGTAATCCCGAAGTTTGTCAAAAAATTGTAAGTAATAACGAAGCAAGTGAAGTTACTTTAGGTGCTACTGTTGTAAGTTATTATAAATCTCCAACTATTTTAAGAAAAGTAGGTCGCACAATTTCTTGGCCATTTCGACAAATTGGAAAGCTTTTTTAGTTCGTCCATATGTTTTTCGTCATTCTTGTCAATTAATTCAAATAAACTTCTCATTACAATTGGTGCATTTCGTTGATTAAGTTTATCTTTGTTCCTTAAATTTTTAAACAAATGCCAAGAATACTTACAGGAGTTCAAGCTACTGGAACTCCGCACTTAGGAAATATTTTAGGAGCAATTTCTCCCGCAATCGAATTAACGGAGAAAGAAGGAAATGACTCTTTCATTTTTATTGCTGATTTACACGCTTTAACGCAAATTAAAGATGCGGAAGTCTTAAAACAAAATACGTACGAAGTGGCTGCAACTTGGCTGGCATTAGGTTTAGATCCTTCGAAAGTAGTTTTTTACCGTCAATCCGATGTTGCAGAAACAACAGAATTGACGTGGTATTTATTAAACTTTTTCCCTTTTCAACGTCTTACATTAGCGCATTCTTTCAAAGACAAAGCTGATTACTTAGCTGACGTGAATGCTGGTTTGTTTACGTATCCAATTTTAATGGCAGCTGATATTTTATTGTATGATGCGGAAGTTGTGCCTGTAGGGAAAGATCAATTGCAACATTTAGAAATTACACGCAGTGTTGCAGAGAAATTTAATCATCAAATGGGCGAAACATTTGTATTACCACAAGCAGCAATCGACGAAAATATAATGTTGATTCCTGGAACAGATGGGAATAAAATGTCTAAATCAAGAAATAACTTTATCAATATTTTCTTACCAGAAAAACAATTGCGCAAGCAAGTAATGTCAATTGAGACAGACTCTACGCCGTTGGAAGATCCTAAAAATCCTGACACAGATAATGTTTTTGCTTTATACAAATTATTGGCTTCTCCTGTGCAAATAGAGGAAATGCGTCAAAATTATTTGAAAGGTGGCTATGGTTACGGACATGCAAAACAAGCGTTGTACGAATTGATTTTAGAAAAGTATGCTGATGCAAGAGTTCGTTTTGATGAATTGATGAATGATAAAGATACATTGGATGCGTTTTTAGAAAATGGTGCTTTAAAAGCAAGAGATGTTGCTCAAAAGGTGCTGAAACGTACACGAGTAAAATTAGGATTGAAGTAATTTGATCCAATTTTAGTTGGCGATAAATAATATAACTTAAGCGATTGTTAATATTTATATCGTTCATTATTTGAATTCATTTTAAATAAGTATCTTTGCAATATAAAAATAGAATCAAATGATTAAGGTTTCAGAATCAGCAAAAAATAAAATAATTGCACTTTTACAAGAAGAAGGAACTTCTATCGAGGAGTCTTTTGTTCGTGTAGGAGTTACAAGTGGCGGATGTTCTGGATTAAACTATAATTTAGAGTTTACAAAAGAACAAGGTGCAGATGACAAATTGTTTGACGACAACGGTGTTAAAATTTTGGTTGACAAAAAATCATTTTTATACCTTGTTGGAATGACATTAGAATATTCTGGTGGATTGAATGGAAAAGGATTTGTATTCAACAATCCAAACGCGTCTCGTACGTGTGGTTGTGGTGAAAGTTTTGCTGTTTAAGATGAGAAATTTAGCTTTATTTATTTCGTGTATGATTGGTTTTGTTGCTTCGGCACAAAATACAATTGTAGAAAAAGATTTGATGGTTTTTCAACCAACAGAAACATCTAAAAAGTTAAATAAAGCTTATTCAGAACATTTGTTTTTTGGATTGTTCGGAATAAAACCTTTTATAAAAGCGTTGGATTTGAACGAATCTAAAATAAAAACGATTACCATTACCAATGCATCAAATAAAAAAGTAGCTTATAAAGCAACTTATGATGTAAACGAAAACCTTCTTGATTTCGAATTGACAGAAGAGGTAGCAAAGCCTATGAAAGTAAATTATACTTATAAAGATGGTGTGATTTCTTCGGAAACAATCGAGAGAAAAGGAAGTGAAACAAGAACAAATCAATTTTTTTACGACCAAGATAAAATGTATGTTAAAAATGCAAACAAGCTTTTTGATATCGTTTGGTTAGAAGAAGATGTGATGTTAAAAAAAACATATTTAGAACAAAAAATAGGTTTTGAAGACCGATTGATGCACAATTGTAGAATTACTAAATCATTAGGTCAGGACATGAACAAGATTTGTTACAGCAGTTCAACATTCAAAGTGCCATTCAAAATAAATGAATATACGCCTGATGTTGCACCAAAATCAGAACGAATTAATTTGAAAGAAGGCGTATGGTCAGAAATTAAATTAATTTCATCAAACAACTATCAGATTTTGAAAAATAATCAATCACTATTTGAAATTATTTTGGATCAAAATCAACGATTAAAAGAATTTAAATTTTTAGGAAATAAAGCTGATAAACAGCAACCTTTACAGTTTAATTTTACCTATACATTTTATAAATAATAAGATGAGTAACACAAAATATACAGAAGACGATCTACGTGAAGATCTTGCCAGTCAAAAACAATATGAGTTTGGTTGGACGACTGAGATGGAATATGAAGATTTTCCAGTCGGATTGAATGAAGATATCGTGCGTGCTATTTCAGCCAAAAAAGAGGAGCCTGAATGGATGACTGAATGGCGTTTGGAAGCTTTCCGTGCTTGGCAAAAGATGGAAGAACCAGAGTGGGCAAACGTAACTTATGAAAAGCCAGATTTTCAGGCTATTCAGTATTATGCAGCTCCAAAGCCTAAGAAAGAATTAGCAAGCTTAGATGAGGTTGATCCTGAATTATTAAAAACATTCGAGAAATTAGGAATTTCTTTAGACGAACAAAAACGTTTGTCTGGAGTTGCTATCGATGTTGTTTTTGATTCAGTTTCAGTAAAAACAACTTTTCGCGAAACGTTAGCGGAAAAAGGAATTATTTTTATGTCAATTTCGGAGGCCATTAAAGAGCATCCAGAATTGGTGAGAAAATATATTGGTAAAGTAGTGCCACCAACAGATAACTTTTATGCAGCTTTAAACTCTGCAGTTTTCTCGGACGGATCTTTCTGTTATATTCCAAAAGGTGTTCGTTGTCCAATGGAATTGTCAACATATTTCCGTATCAACTCTGCAGGAACAGGACAATTTGAACGTACGTTATTGATTGCGGACGAAGGGTCTTATGTATCATATTTAGAAGGTTGTACAGCGCCTATGCGTGACGAAAACCAATTACACGCTGCGGTGGTTGAGTTACTTGTGATGGATGATGCTGAAATTAAATATTCAACTGTTCAGAACTGGTACCCAGGAGATGATAAAGGAAAAGGAGGTGTTTTCAACTTTGTAACAAAACGTGCAGTTTGTGAGAAAAACGCAAAAGTATCGTGGACACAAGTAGAAACTGGTTCTGCTGTAACGTGGAAATATCCATCTTGTATCTTGAAAGGTGATAATTCGGTAGGTGAGTTTTACTCAATTGCTGTAACAAATAATTACCAACAAGCAGATACAGGTACAAAAATGATTCATATTGGTAAAAATTCTAAATCGACTATTATTTCGAAAGGTATTTCTGCTGGTAAATCTCAAAACTCTTATCGTGGTTTAGTGAAAGTAATGAAAAATGCAGAAGGAGCACGTAACTTCTCTCAGTGTGATTCATTATTGATGGGTAACGAATGTGGAGCACACACGTTCCCTTATATTGAAATCGAAAATAAATCGGCTCAATTAGAACACGAAGCAACAACTTCTAAAATTGGTGAAGATCAATTATTTTATTGTAACCAACGAGGTATTGATACAGAAAAAGCGATTGCATTAATCGTAAACGGATTTAGCCGCGAAGTATTAGATAAATTACCAATGGAGTTTGCTGTAGAAGCAAAAAAATTATTAGAAATCTCATTAGAAGGTTCTGTAGGATAGTTTTGACTAATGGGTTAATGTGAAAATTTGTCAATGAGTTAATGATGGAAAAAGATAATATTATTTTAAAATTAACTTTAGAATTTTCACTATTAATTATAGAATATTGTGAAGAACTTGAAATGAATAAAAGATTTGTTATTTCAAATCAATTGTTAAAATCAGGAACTTCAATTGGAGCAAATATTAGAGAAGCTCAAAACGCTGAAAGCTTGAATGATTTTATTCACAAATTTAAGATTGCAGCAAAAGAAATTGATGAAACCAAGTATTGGTTAGAATTATGTCAATTATCTAAAAATTATCCAAATACAGAAAGTTTAACCGAAAAATTGGTAAACATTTCTAAAATTGTGAATAAAATAATAAGTATATCAAAATCAAGATAATTAGAAAATTATCACATTAACTAATTTACAAATTAGATTATGTTATTAAATATAAAAAACTTACACGCTCGTATTGAAGAGCGCGAAATTTTAAAAGGTTTAAACCTTCAAATTAATCCAGGAGAAGTTCACGCAATTATGGGACCTAACGGAGCTGGAAAATCAACTTTATCAAATGTAATTACAGGTAAAGAGGAATACGAAGTGACTGATGGTGAGATTGAATTTAAAGATGAATCTATCTTAGAGTTGGCTCCAGAAGAAAGAGCACAAAAAGGTATTTTCATGTCTTTTCAATATCCTATTGAAATTCCAGGTGTTTCTGTAACAAACTTCATCAAAACTTCGATCAACGAAACGCGTAAAGCGCAAGGATTAGAAGAAATGGGAGCTTCAGAAATGTTGAAATTAATTCGTGAGAAAGCAGATTTATTAGGAATCAAAAAAGATTTCTTATCTCGTTCTCTTAACGAAGGCTTCTCTGGAGGAGAGAAAAAGCGTAACGAAATTTTCCAAATGTTAATGTTAAACCCAACATTAGCAATCTTAGACGAAACAGATTCAGGTTTAGATATTGACGCTTTACGTATTGTTGCGGATGGTGTAAATGAATTTAAAAATGAAAACAATGGAGTGTTAGTAATTACACACTACCAACGTTTATTAGACTATATTGTTCCTGACTTTGTACACGTTTTAGCTGACGGAAAAATCATCAAATCTGGTGGTAAAGAATTAGCTTTAGCGTTAGAAGAAAAAGGTTACGACTGGGTTAAAGAAGAAGCAGGAATCTAAACATTTTGTAAAATGTAAAATGTATTAAGTACAAAGTACTTTTTACTTCTTACATAATACATTAATACAATATCTAAAATGATTGATTTAAAAGAAAATTTAGTTTCTCGTCATTTAGTGTTTAATGAAAAAAATAAGGTTAATAAAGGAATCGAAGGGCTTCGACAAGAAGCAATCGAAATCTTTAACCAAAAAGGTTTTCCAACACGTAAAGACGAAGAATGGAAATATACAAATCTTGCTCCTTTGTTGAAGGTGGACTATAAATTGTTCCCAGAAGACGAAGTGGCAATTGAGTACAAAGACATCAAGAAATATTTGATTAATGATATTGATACTTATACTATCGTATTCATTAATGGAAAATATTCTTCGTTTTTGTCAAATACAACGCATGATGAAGCAGATATCTGTGTATTGTCAAGTGCAATGCATAAAACAACTCATCAAGCAGTAATCGAGAATTATTACGGAAAAATTGCGCATAAAGATGAAAGCATGGTTGCGTTGAACACTGCTTTTGCAAAAGATGGAGCTTATATTTATGTTCCAAATAATGTTATTTTATCTAAGCCAATTCAAATCGTATATTTCTCTACAGGTGCATCTCAGGAAGCCATGTATCAACCTCGTAATTTGGTAGTAGTAGGTGATAATGCACATGTTCAAATCATAGAAAGACACCAAACGTTAGACGGTAAAGCTAATTTAACAAACGTTGTTTCAGAAGTTAACGTTGGTCGTAATGCAGAGATTCATTGGTACAAATTCCAAAATGATTCTCATGATGTTTCGTTGGTAGATAATACCTACATTAACCAAGAAAGAGATTCTCGCGCCAATGTATTTACGTTTTCTTTTGGAGGTAAAATTGTTAGAAATAACTTAAACTTCTTCCAAAATGGGGAAAACTGTAACTCTGTAATGGATGGAATTACTGTTATCGGAGGAAAACAACACGTCGATCATCATACTTTTGTAGAACATAATTTCCCAAATTGTGAATCACATGAGTTATACAAAGGTATTTACGATGACAAAGCTCAAGGTGTTTTCAATGGTAAAATATTTGTACACAAAGAAGCTCAAAAATTGAATGCTTTCCAACAAAATAATAATGTATTATTATCAGATGGAGCTTCAATCAATACAAAACCTCAGTTAGAGATTTTTGCAGATGATGTAAAATGTTCGCACGGATGTACTGTTGGGCAATTAGAAGAAGAATCATTGTTCTATATGCAGCAACGTGGTATTCCAAAGAAAGAAGCAAAAGCAATGTTGTTATATGCATTTGCAGCTGATGCTTTACGACATGTACAAATTCCACAAATATCTAATCGTGTAAATGCCGTAATTGCCGAAAAATTAGGCGTTAGTTTAGATTTCGAATTATAATTGAATGTACGAAAGTATTAAGTCATAAGTATAAAGTTGTAAGTTTACTTACAACTTTTTTTAAACCTAATACATTTTACAAACTACATAATACAATAAAAAAATGTCAATAGATATCCAACAAATAAGAAGTCAATTTCCAATTTTAACTAGAGAAGTCAATGGAAAACCATTGGTTTATTTAGATAATGGGGCAACTTCTCAAAAACCAAAAGTTGTTTTAGATGTTTTAGATGAATATTACGAAATGTACAATGCAAATGTACACCGTGGAATCCATACCTTAAGTCAGGAAGCAACTGATTTGATGGAAGAGTCTCGTCGTAAAATTCAGAAATTTATCCATGCAAAATATGATCATGAAATTATTTTTACGCGTGGAACAACGGAAGGAATTAATTTAGTTTCAAATTCATTGCGTAATGTTTTGACGGCTGATGACGAAATTATTATTACCGAAATCGAACATCATTCTAATATCGTTCCTTGGCAATTGTTGTGTCAAAGAACAGGTGCAAAACTGAAATATATTCCGTTAACTGCAGAAGGTATTTTGGATATTGATAAATTAGATGATTTATTGACAGATAAAACAAAATTAGTTTGTGTTAATCAGGTTTCTAATGCGTTGGGTGTTGTAAATCCTATCGAAACGATTATCGAAAAAGCGCATGCAAAAGGCGCTTGGGTTTTAATTGATGCTGCGCAATCTGCACCACATACAGTGATTGATGTACAAACATTGGATTGTGATTTCTTGGTTTTCTCTGGGCATAAAATGTATGGACCAACTGGAATTGGAATATTGTACGGAAAAGAAGATATCTTGAATGAATTACCACCTTTTCATGGAGGAGGAGAGATGATAAAAGATGTAACAATGGAAGTTTCTACCTACGCTTGTTTACCATTCAAGTTTGAAGCTGGTACACCAGATATTGCTGGAATTATCGGACTTGGAGCTGCGGTAGATTTTATCAATTCGATCGGTATGCAAACGATTCATGATTATGAAAAAGAATTGGTAGATTATACCATTCAACGTTTATCAGAATTTGATGAAGTTGTGATCTATGCTAAAGATGCAGAGCATTCTGGAGCGGTTTCGTTCAACTTAAAATTTGATGGCGTACATTCGTCAGATGTCGGTATGATCTTGGATAAAAAAGGAATTGCAGTGCGTACTGGACATCATTGTGCACAACCAATTATGCATCACTTTAATATTCCAGGCACAGTGCGTGCTTCGTTCGCTGTTTACAATACAAAAGAAGAAATTGATATTTTTATTGATGGTTTAAAAACCGCGATTAGAATGTTGGGATAAATATATTTCTAAACTTATTTAGATTATCATATAAAACAATAAAAGGGAAACATCACTGTTTCCCTTTTATTTTAAACGCTAAAGAAGCACAATTTCATCAACTACAATTTCGGTCATATTTTTTGTAGTACCTTCCTTATCTTGGTATTCTCGATAAGTTAATTTACCAGCAACTGCGAGCTGTTTTCCTTTTTCAACATGTTTTTCAATAATACTTACAATTGGTCCATATGCTACGATATTGTGCCAAATTGTATTTTGTACTTTTTCATTTTTGTTGTTTGTGTAACTCTCGTTTGTAGCTAAACTAAATTTTGCGAACTTCTTGTCGTTTTCAAATGTTTTAATTTCAGGATTGTTTCCTACATTCCCAATTAATTGAACTTTGTTTCTTAATGTACTCATGGCGATAAATAATTTAAATTAATGTAAACCAAAATTAAGAAATAAAATTAAAACATTCGTTTTTAAGTATTTAACTTTTATAAAACATGTTCTTTGTACAATCTATCTAATGTTTTATCTAAATTATAAGTCTTTCCAGGATGTGGTCGTGATGATTGAATTGATGAGCTACGCACAGCAGTTAACCATCTAAAACGTTCGGGAGTTTCAAAATTAGAAATAGCTGATTCGGGATGAATTCCTTCTGCTATTTTGGATAAAGCATTCAAATTGCTGTCAATAAAATCAAGGTCTAATTCATGGCAAAAAGCATTGATTCGTTGATCATTGATGAAATATTTGACTTTCAAATAATTTTGCTTTTTCGAAAATAATATCACTCCAACGTTAATAAATTCTTCGCGCTCTACTTTTGGAACTAATCGAAGAATGGCATACTCATATAAGATTTTTTCTGGCATTGTTCGCTTCGTTTATAAATAGTGCTGAATGTTGTAATCGTGTTTTGATAAATGTTTTGTAAACCGTTCTCATTTCTTCAAACGACGCATGTGTTACCTCTGTTTCTAACCATTCATCGGGAATTAAGTCTACAATTTTATCAATAATTTCATCATTTAGTAATGCTTTAAATTCGGTGTCAACTTCTTCAAGTTTTGTTGCATTTTTCAATAAAACATGATCTTTAATTGGTGCAAATGGAGCAATTGCTGCTTTTTCCCAATTGTCCCACGAATGATGGAAATAATAAGAAGCTCCATGGTCGATTAACCACAACTCTTTGTGCCACATCAACATATTTGTATTGCGAAATGTACGGTCGACATTTGTTAAAAAAGCATCTAACCAAACAATTTGAGAAGATAATTTATCATCAATTTTCATTACCGCAGGGTCATAATTGATTGCTCCAGACAAATAATGTAAAGCTAAATTTGTTCCTTCGCTAAATTTTAATAAATCTTGAATTTCCTCGTCTGCCTCCGATTGTCCAAAATATTCGTCCAATAAAGCAAAAACTAATTCAGGAACTTTAAAACCTAAAATACGAGCAATTTCACCTCCTAACAATTCAGAAATTAACATTCGAGGTCCATGTCCTGCGCCTTTAAATTTTATAACATATTTAAAACCGTCATCCGCATCAGCCAATGCAGGCAAAGAACCTCCTTCGCGCAAAGGTTGCAAATAGCGTTCTACAGTAACTGTTCTTAATTCAATCTCATTCATTGCCTAAAAATACGATGAAAAATTTAAAGTAATTTTCACATTAATAATTTTTATATGTGACTAATGTTATGGATTTTTGAAAGTTAAAGGTTTTAAAGAAAAAGATATTGAGTAAACTTGTAAAAATAGGAAGATTTGTAATGCGTAAAAGTATGCTAACCATCGGTATAATAGCGGCTTTCACTTTAGTTATCGCATTAATTATTCAGATTCTTACTTCTTACTATATTTACAACTATCAAGGGAATATTCCACAGGATTATCGAATAGCAGTTGTGTTTGGGGCAAAAATACAAGCAAATGGACAACCAACCCGTTTTTTGAAAGATCGTTTGGATGCTGCAATTCGACTTTATGAAGAAGATCAAGTGGATGTCATTTTACTTTCTGGAGAAAAAATCTATGAAAACTTCAATGAAATTGATGTAATGGAAAAATATTTATTGGATAGAGGGGTTAAGATTGAAGATACTTACCTTGATGGAGCAGGATTAGATACGTATAGTACAATTTATAGAACTAAAAATATCTTTCGATTTAATAAAGTGATTCTAATTTCTCAATCCTATCATCTCAAAAGAGCATTGTTTTTAGGGAAAGTTTTTGGTTTGGATTGTATTGGATATAATGCAGATAATGGACCTTATAAAACAGAAGGTAAACAGAGTTTTAGAGAGGTTTTAGCGAATATTAAAGCGTTGTTAGATATAGGGAAAGATAGAACACCCGAAGTGATTATAGCACCCAAAAAAGAATAAAAAAACCGTTCAACTTTTTTGAACGGTTTTTACTTAATATTCTATCAATGTAACGATATCGGTTGCAAAAGTTGTTAACTTATCTTTTCCATTTAAGAAAGTTAAATCAACGATAAAAGAAAATTGTGTTGTTTTACCTCCACATTTTTCTACCAATTTAGCACAAGCTTCAGCTGTACCGCCAGTTGCCAAAACATCATCATGAATTAAAACACGCGCACCATCTTTGATGTAATTTGAATTAACTTCAATTGTTGCTTGTCCATATTCCAAATCATAAGATTGATTAATTGTAGGAGGCGGTAATTTACCTGCTTTGCGAATAAGCACAAAAGGAACTTTTAGTTTTTGAGCAATTTGAATCCCGTACAAAAAACCACGGCTTTCGATTCCACAAACTACATCTACTTTTCCTTTGGCTTTATCTACAAACGCATCTACAATTTCATCCGAAAGTTCTGCGTTTAAGAACAATGGTGTAATATCTTTATAGACAATTCCTTCTTTTGGAAAATCGATAACGTCTACAATCGTTTGATTGATTTTTTCTTGAAGTGTTGACATTCGTTTTTAATCATGTTTTGTTAAGAGACAAATTTAATGAGAATTCATTTGCAAGAATTTCTTTTTATGAATTATTAATGAGTCTAAATAATTTTATAATCCTAAACTTGTCCAAATACGTTCCGGAATTCGAACTGGTCGACGTGTTTCAGCATCAATACAACACAAAATTGTATAACCTTGATTAATTATTTTTCCTGCCTCATTATAAATCGTATAATTAAAACGAATACGAACACCTTTATCACGCTCTGGAACGGTTGTTTCAATTTCGATTAATTCATCATACAAAGCACTTCCAACATATTTTGAATGCATTTCGATAATTGGCATCTGAATTCCCATTGCTTCCAACTCCGCATAAGGAAAACCTCTCTCACGCATCAATTCAACACGTCCAATTTCATAAAATTCGGGATAGTTACCATAATACACTACCTTCATTTGATCGGTATGTTTATATAAAATACGCGTTTTAGTACGAAAAACATTCAATTGTTCTATCTTCTCCATAATTTTTCTAATACATCATTTTAAAACTTCAAAAGTAGAGAACAAAAAAAAGACTTGGTCATTAATTAGCTAAAAAATGAAAAAGTCTATTCAGTAATTTTTTTGTAATCCATCCAACTAAAAGATGTTTGAGAAGAATCTTTTTGCTCTTCCTTTAAGAAATCATATTGAATTTGAATAATTGTTTTGAATGTAGGATTCGCAATTTCATAATAAAAAATCCTTACATTTTCTTCTTCAACTTGTTCAATTCGTAAAAGCGAAAAATTATTTTTAATCCCTAAATCATTTAAATGATTTTCTACTTTGATAATTGCAAAGTCAATTTTTTCTTGTGTAATTTCCATAGTAATACAAAAATAATAAATATTAATTTTGATAAGACAAAATATGTATGAAAAGATTATCTTAGCAGTACTTTTGCTTTGTCTAAAACTGTTTGTTGATTTTTATTATTATACAAAGTATTTTTTAATATATCAATACCCAAATTATTTTTTTTATTCAAAATTTGTTCACAATTTTGTAGGTAAGCTTATGTTTTTCACATAAGCTGATTATCAATAATTTACATTAAAACTTAAGCACTTTTGGACAATATTACGATGATAACTGCAAATTCTGTGTGGGAAAAATGCTTGTCTTTTATCAAAGACAACATTGCGGAAGATGCATTCAATACATGGTTTGTTCCGATTCGTCCGGGCAAACTAAATAATAATGTTTTAACAATACAAGTACCAAGTAAATTTTTTTACGAATGGTTAGAGGAACATTATATCAAAATTTTAAAAAGTGCCTTACAAAAAGAACTTGGTTCTGATGCGAAATTAGTTTATAGTATTTTGATGGATCAAAAGTCACAAGGACGTGAACCATTTACCGTTCGTATTCCAAGCTCGAACAAAGAAAAACCTCGCCCACAAGAGGTTGAAGCGCCAATGAATTTACAGGCGGGTAAAATGATGAATCCTTTTATTATCCCAGGATTACAAAAACTTAAAATTGATTCACAGTTAAATCACAATTATACCTTCAGTAATTTTATCGAAGGAGAATCAAACCGATTAGCTCGTGCTGCTGGTCGTGCGATTGCCAAACGTCCAGGAGGGACTTCGTTCAATCCACTTTTTATTTATGGTGGAGTAGGATTAGGAAAAACTCATTTGGTGCATGCGATAGGTTTAGAAGTAAAAGATTTACATCCAGAGAAAACGGTTTTGTATGTTTCGACAGAGAAATTTACACAACAATTTATCGAAGCTGTAAAAAATAATAATCAAAATGATTTCATTCATTTTTATCAAATGATTGATGTTTTGATTATGGATGATATTCAATTTTTATCAGGAAAAACAAAAACACAAGAAGTTTTCTTCCATATATTTAACCACTTACATCAAAGAGGAAATCAAATTATTTTGACTTCGGATAAATCTCCTGCAGATATCCAAGACATGGAAGATCGTTTGATTTCTCGTTTCAAATGGGGATTATCAGCAGATTTGCAAAATCCAGACTACAATACACGTCTATCTATTTTGAAACAAAAATTAGAAAATGACGGAATCGAATTCCCTGACGAAGTAATGGATTATATCGCTCAAAATATCGATACAAATGTGCGCGAATTAGAAGGTTCTTTGAATTCTATCATTGCACAAGCAACATTAAATAAACGCGAGATTACGTTAGATCTTACAGCACGTACACTCTCTAAATTGGTGCAAACGGCTCGTAAAGAAATTTCAATTGATTATATTCAAAAAACGGTTTGCGAATATTTTAAAGTGAAGATGGAAGATATTCAATCTAAAACACGTAAACGCGATGTGGTCCAAGCACGTCAATTGGCGATGTATTTTGCAAAACAATACACAAAAGCCTCGTTAGCGAGTATCGGTTCTCAAATTGGTAAACGTGATCACGCAACTGTTTTGCATGCTTGTAAAACAGTTAAAAACTTACAAGAAACAGACAAACAATTCCGTGGTTATATCGAAGATATTTCGCGTAAAATTGCTGATTAAATAGTTAATACTTTTTCTATGAAAATTTTAATGGTTTGTTTGGGGAATATTTGTCGTTCTCCCTTGGCAGAAGGTATTTTACAAGCAAAGGTTGGCGACAATCATTGGGTAGATTCTGCTGGTACAGGAAATTGGCACGTTGGCGAACAACCAGACAGACGCTCCGTTGCAGTGGCAAAGAAATATGGCGTTGATATTTCCGATCAACGTGCGATGCATTTCAATCCAATCTTTTTCGAAGAATTTGATTTGATTTTTGCAATGGATAAACAAAACTCGATCGATTTGCAGCAATTAGCTCGTAACGAAGAAGAAAAAGAAAAAGTAAAATTAATTCTGAAAGAAGGGACAGGTCTTGCGCACAATGTACCTGATCCTTATTACGATGGCGAAGATGCTTTCGAGCATGTTTACCAATTATTAGATGAAGCCACTGACGGTATCATCAAAAAATACAATCTTTAAAAAATAATTATGAATACGGCTAAAGTTTATTTGATTCCTTCGCTATTAGGCGAAAGCGAACACAGTAGAGTATTGCCTTTATACAATCTTGATATTATTCGTTCGTTAACTACTTTTGTCGTGGAAAACGAGAAATCTGCACGTAAGTTTATCAAGCAAGTTTGTCCCGAAAAAGTACAAGCCGATTTAGATATTTACATTCTTAACAAAGATACAGAACCAGAAGAGCTGTTCGATTTGATTAAATTATTGGACAAAGGAATCTCCTTGGGTATTATCTCCGAAGCTGGTTTACCTGCTGTTGCCGATCCGGGTGCACAGTTGGTAAAGGTGGCGCAACAAAAACGAATTCAGGTTGTACCTTTAGTAGGTCCATCGTCGATTCTTTTGGCTTTGATGGCCTCTGGAATGAATGGTCAAAACTTTGCGTTTCATGGCTATTTACCTATCGATAAAACCGAACGTAAAAAGAAATTAGCACATTTAGAAAACGAAAGTGCAAAGACTGGAATTGCTCAAATTTTTATGGAAACGCCTTATCGTAATAATCAAATGGTAGACGATTTAACGAAAATTCTTCGTGCCGAAACCAAGATTTGTGTGGCGTGTCATATTACTTTAGACGACGAAGATATTCGTACCTTATCAATCAAAGAGTGGAAAAATGAACAATACGATTACCACAAACGTCCCGCAATTTTTGTGATGCAAGCTTAAACTAATTTTTTAAACTAATAGATCAACACTTCGTGTCGCTTTTCACGAGTCGTTGTTTCAAAGTAAATAAAATAGCCAACTTCCATAAGTTGGCTATTTTATTTAATCATTTTTTGTGTCTTGTTGAGTATTAATAAAAAAAAATAACTATCTTAATACGAATTAATTAACCAAAACAATATGCTATGGCAATAAAATTTAACTTAGTAGAAAAACCGCAACTAGGAGTAGATAGAGGAGGTGTAAAAAATGGTATGCAAGCGCAAAAACAGATGGCGAAGTTAGCATCGACGAATTAACAGCAGAAATAGAAAAGTTCTCTGCACTTTCTGAAGCTGATATTCGAGTGTAATCTTCCCTTAACTAGCTACATTCAAAACTAATGATTCCACTGATTATTACTACAATTATCTTGCTGAAATGTTGGAAATTCACTTGTATTCGGTTTATTTATTTTTCCATATTTCAACAAAAACTTGTGCGGAGTAAGGTATCCGAGGCTTGCGTGCGGTCTCTCATTGTTATACATCCACATCCAAGCTTGAGAGAATATGTTGAATTGCTTGATTGTTGAAAACTAAAACAATCCAAAACTTCTTGTCTAAATGTACGATTAAAACGTTCGATCAAACTATTTTGCGTCGGTTGACCAGGCTGAATATAAATCAATTCAATAGACTGATTATGACACCAATATTTTAGTGCGTTTGCAATAAATTCTGGTCCATTATCGACTCTTATTCACTCTGGTTTTCCTCTCCATTGAATTAAATTCTCAAGTTCTCTTACTACTCGTCCTGAAGGTAAACTTGTATCGATACAAATACTCAAAATTTATCGATTAAAATCGTCTATAATATTCAAACTTCTCACGCTTTTTCCGTTTTCTAAACTATCATGCATGAAATCCATACTCCACGTTACATTTGGATAAATCGGGCGCAAAAGTGGCTCTTTTACCCGTGCTGGTAATCGTTTCTTGCGTTTATTCCTCAAATTTAGACGCATCATTTTGTAAACACGATAAACTCGTTTATGGTTCCATGAATAGTTCAACTTTCTAAGCCGATGAAACATCAACCAAAAACCCCATGTTTTGTTTAAATCCGCTAATGAAGAGAGTTCTTGAATGATTAAATCGTCCTGATTGTTACGTTTGGGACGATAATAAAACACCGATGTGCTGATACAAAACAATATACAAGCCTGACGAAGACTGAGTTTAAATTCCTCGCGAGAAAAATCAACCAGTTCGCGTTTTTCGTCAGGCGTTAGAGCTTTTTTTCGATAACAGTTTTTAAAACCGTATTTTGAAGGGGTGATTCTGCAACAATCTTTTTATATTGGACTAATTATTTCTCCATTTCTTTTAACTGTTTGAGTTGATTAGCATCCATTCCCGAATATTTACTCTTTCATTGGTAAAAAGTCGGTTGACTGATTCCGTATTCACGACAAATTTCCAAAACGGTTTTGCCTTTGTCCTGTTCAGAGATAATCTTGATGATTTGTACTTCTGAAAATTTGCTTTTTTTCATACTTCATAATTTAAAAAATATTCTACTTTTATGCGTAGCTTTTTTTGGGGAAGATTACAAAAAGGCAAACCTTAATTTGCCTTTTGTATTATTGTGAATGTTTTTGCACTCATTTCAAATAAAAATTTTTTCGAATAAAAATTCTATTTCCTATACTTTTTATTTCATCAGTTTTATGATTTATAGATTTTTGACAAAAATTTTCAAAAGCATGAACTATAATAGAATCTTTTTTGTAAACATACATAATAGGCTCTCCTTTTTTCTTTATTACAGTATCACCTATTTTTATATACTTACTAATTCCAATCAAAGACCTATTTTCTGTAGATAAAATTTCTTTATTTTTTGTTTTTAAACTCAGACCTTCTATAAAAACTTTTGGAAAAGACTGCTCTTTTGTTAAATTTTTTGTTACAATTATATTGCTTTCAAGATTATTAATATCATCATAAAATCTCTCACAATTATCACATGAAATAAAAAACAATATTATCATTATAAGAATCCCAAATTGGATATATTTAGAAAAGAATATTTTCATATTTAATGTAAATCATAAATTTAACAAAAAAACCCTTTCTAAAAACATTCAGAAAGGGTTTAAAAAATTATTTTAAATCTGTTAGTTCGCTGTTTCAGTTTCTTCTACAGATTCTTCTTTTTGTGCATTTGGTAATTCACCTTTGAACAAGAACGAAATAATTTCTTTGTTCACTGTATCTAACATTCTTTGGAAGATATGGAAAGACTCTTGTTTGTAAACAACCAACGGATCTTTCTGCTCGTAAACTGCATTCTGAGACGTTTTACGTAAATCATCAACATCACGTAAATGCTCTTTCCAGTTATCATCGATTAAACTTAATACAACCGATTTTTCGAAATCTTTGATTAATGTTTTTCCATGAGATTCGTACGCTTCTTTCAAATCACAAACAACTGTCATTTGACGCAATCCATCTGTAAACGGGACTTGAATACGAGAGAACATATGACCTTGATTTTCGAAAACATTCGAAATAACAGGGAAAGCAGTTTCTGCAACATACTGCATACGTGCTTTGTAATCTGCAATTGCCGCGTCGTATGTGATGTTTGTTAACTCTTTTACAGATTTAGATTTAAACTCATCTTCTGTAACAGGAGTTCCCATTGTGAAGTATTTAATTAAATCTAATTCATATTGTCCAAAGTCTTCAAAATCTTTGTTTGAACTTACAACAGAAGCAGCTACATCATAAATCATGTTTGCAATATCTACTTCCAAACGATCTCCGAATAATGCATTGTGACGACGTTTGTAAATTACTTCACGTTGTTTATTCATTACATCATCATATTCTAATAAACGCTTACGGATACCAAAGTTGTTTTCTTCTACTTTTTTCTGTGCACGTTCAATTGATTTTGTAATCATAGAGTGTTCAATTACATCTCCATCTTTGTGTCCCATACGGTCCATTAATTTTGCAATTCGTTCTGAACCGAATAAACGCATTAATGAATCTTCTAACGAAACAAAGAATTGAGATGATCCTGGATCTCCTTGACGACCAGCACGACCACGTAACTGACGGTCTACACGACGAGAATCGTGACGTTCTGTACCAATAATTGCTAAACCTCCAGAATCTTTTACTTCTTGTGTCAATTTAATATCGGTACCTCGACCAGCCATGTTTGTTGCAATTGTTACAGCTCCTGGTTTACCAGCTTCTGTTACAATATCAGCCTCGCTTTTGTGTAATTTCGCATTTAAAACGTTGTGATTAATACCACGCAATTTTAACGCTTTTGATAATATCTCAGAAATCTCAACGTTTGTTGTACCAACTAAAACTGGACGTTTGTCATCTTGTGATAAGCGAACAATTTCCTCGATTACTGCTTTATATTTTTCACGATTTGTTTTGAAAACAATATCATTTTTATCATGACGTAAAATAGGACGGTTTGTTGGAATAGAAACAACATCTAATTTGTAAATTTCCCAAAATTCACCTGCTTCAGTTTCCGCAGTACCAGTCATACCTCCTAATTTGTTGTACATACGGAAGTAGTTTTGTAATGTAATTGTCGCAAACGTTTGTGTAGCTGCTTCAATTTTTACATTTTCTTTCGCTTCAATTGCTTGGTGTAATCCATCAGAGTAACGACGACCATCCATAATACGTCCTGTCGATTCGTCAACGATTTTTACTTCACCATCAACCACTACATATTCGATATCTTTTTCGAATAAAGTATAGGCTTTTAACAATTGACTTAATGTATGAATACGCTCCGATTTGATAGAGAAATTACGGAAGAATTCTTCTTTCATTTTAAGAATTTCTTCTTTATCTTTTCCAGAGTTTTCAATTGCTCCAATATTTGTCGAAACATCTGGTAAAATGAAAAAATTCTCGTCTTCCATTCCTTTAGACAAATACTCAATTCCTTTATCTGTTAAATCTGATTGATTTTGTTTTTCATCAATTACAAAGTATAAATGCTCATCAACTTTTGGCATTTCTCGGTTGTTATCTTGAATGAAATGCGCTTCTGTTTTTTGTAATTGAGCACGAATACCATCTTGAGATAAGAATTTAATTAATGGTTTGTATTTCGGTAAACCACGATAAACTTGGTACAATTTGAAACCACCTTCTTTTGTATCTCCTTGTTTGAATAATGTTTTCGCTTCGTTTAATGTTTTTCCTAACATCTCACGTTGCATTTGGTATAGACGATCAATTTTTGGTCGTAACACATCAAATTCGTGACGATCTCCTTGTGGTACTGGACCAGAAATAATCAATGGAGTACGAGCATCATCAATTAATACAGAATCGACCTCATCGACAATTGCAAAGTTTAACTCACGTTGCACCAAAGCGTCTGGCGTGTTTGCCATATTGTCACGTAAATAGTCGAAACCAAATTCGTTATTTGTACCATAAACAATATCAGAAGCATATGCTTCGCGACGACCTGGTGAATTTGGTTGATGGTTATCAATACAATCAACAGATAATCCATGAAATGAAAAAATAGGACGCATCCACGCCATATCTCGTTTTGCTAAGTAATCATTTACAGTTACCAAGTGAACTCCACGACCTGTTAAAGCATTTAAGTAAATTGGTAAAGTTGCAACCAAGGTTTTACCTTCACCGGTTTGCATCTCTGCAATACGACCTAAGTGTAAAGCAGAACCACCAATAAACTGTACATCATAATGAGACATGTCCCATGTTACTTGACGACCGGCAGCATCCCAAGAGTTTCTCCAAATAGCAGTGTTTTCGTCTTTTAATGAAACGAAATCATGTCCACGTTGAACTAATGTTTTATCAAAATCAGATGCAGTTACTTCTAAAGTTTCATTTTCTGTAAAACGTTTACCTGTCTCACGCATTACTGCGAAAGCTTCAGGTAAAATTTCTAATAAAATCTTTTCTTCAATTTCGTAAGCTTGTTTATTGATTTTATCAATTTCAGTATACAAGTCTTCTTTTTCTCCAAAATCTTCAGTTTCTTCTACTTTTTTCTTTAGCTCATCAATTTGAGCTTTCAGTTCTTTAGTAGCTTCTATTAATTGAGTTTTGAAACCTGTCGTTTTTTCTCTTAATTCATCTATAGTTAATGAACCAAGTGATTGACCTGCTTGATTGGCAAGGTCAACATATTTTTGTAATTCTTTTACGTCTTTTGCATTCTTATCACCTAAGAATCCTTGTAAAATTTTGTTTAAAATATTCATATTTTTCTGCGTTCTTCGTCAAAATTAGCCACAATATATTTGAGACTAATTAAGATGCAAATATACGTTAACTATGTTAGTTATAGATTATAGAATCGAAAAAAGCCCCAATTCGGGCTTTTTTATTTTAATATTCGTCCTCGTTCCAAAGGAAATCATCGTCCGTTGGATAGTCAGCCCAAATTTCTTCAATGCTTTCGTAAGAATCTCCTTCGTCCTCAATAGATTGTAGGTTTTCTACCACCTCCAAAGGTGCACCAGTACGAATTGCGTAATCGATTAATTCATCTTTAGTTGCTGGCCAAGGTGCATCACTCAAATAAGATGCTAATTCTAAAGTCCAATACATAGCTTATATTTTTTATTATTAGTAGAGATAATTAAACTCTAATTTGTTTTAAAATTCGATTTTTTGCAAATCAAATAATTTGCCAAAGTCAAACTGTCAGTCTTTATGTTAAAATTAAATTTTTTCGTTGTCTTTATTTATTTAATTTTATGCCTAAATATAACGAAAATGGACACGAATATAACAAAATTATTTGCAATAAAATATCCAATTATTCAAGGAGGTATGATTTGGAACAGTGGTTGGCGTTTAGCATCGGCTGTTAGTAATGCTGGAGGGCTTGGTTTAATAGGTGCTGGAAGCATGTATCCTGATGTTTTGCGGGAACACATAAAAAAGTGTAAAGCAGCTACTAATCATCCTTTTGGAGTAAATGTACCAATGCTTTATCCTAATATTGAAGAAATTATGCAGATAATTGTGGAAGAAGGTGTGAAAGTTGTTTTTACTTCTGCTGGAAATCCAAAAACGTGGACAGAAATTTTAAAAAAAGAAGGCATTACAGTAACGCATGTTATCAGTAGTACAAAATTTGCGTTAAAATCTCAAGAAGCTGGAGTTGATGCTGTCGTGGCAGAAGGTTTTGAAGCAGGTGGACATAATGGCAGAGAAGAAACAACGACTTTATGTCTTATTCCAAATGTAAAACGACAAATCGATATTCCTTTAATTGCAGCAGGAGGAATTGGTACAGGTGCTCAAATTTTGGCAGCTTTTGCTCTTGGTGCTGATGGTGTACAAATTGGATCTCGTTTTGCAGCTACGCAAGAATCGTCTGCTAATCAAGCTTTCAAGGAAGTGATTGTAAGTGCAAAAGAAGGCGATACACAATTAACATTGAAAGAATTGGCACCAGTACGTTTGATTAAGAATGAATTTTATAATCAGGTGCAACAAAAATATCAACAAGGAACAACTGCGGAAGAGTTGAAAGAGCTTTTAGGTAGAGGTCGTTCTAAAAAAGGAATGTTTGAAGGTGATTTGGTAAATGGTGAATTAGAAATAGGACAAGTTTCTGCATTAATTGATTCAATTCCAACTGTACAAGAAGTTTTTGATGATTTAATCTTAGGTTTCAATCAAGCGAAAGAAAATATTTTACGATTTTAATTCCAACTATTTTATATTTTTACAAAGGGTGCCTTTACACTGCCCCCAAAAGTGTCCAACTTTTTGGGGCTGTGTATATTGGTTGAGCTTTTTAAATTAAAAAATAATTAGAAAATACTTTAAATTCATTTTATCTTGGTCAATTTCATTAATTTTGAAAAAAAGGATAGTGTATGCAAATTTTAGTAATCGAAGATGATAAGCGAATTAGCGATTTTTTAATCAAAGGACTAGAAGAAAATGGATATTTGGTTACGCTTTGTAAAGATGCAGAAACTGTTTTAGATGAATTTATTACGATTCAGTTTGATTTGATTATTTGTGACATTATGTTACCAAAAATGGATGGAATTCAGCTTGTACAAACACTTCGTTACAAGAAAATATTCACTCCAATATTGATGTTAAGCGCTTTGAATACAGTTCAAGATAAAGTATCCGCTTTAGATTATGGTGCAGATGATTACATTACAAAACCATTTCATTTCGACGAATTATTATCGCGAATCAAAGCTTTGACGCGCCGGAATCAGTTTCGTTCGCAAGAAGCTCCTGAAAATAAATTGATTTTTGATGATTTAGAAATTGATTTGGATCAATACAAAGTTTTTGTAAATAAAGAAGAAACAGAACTTTCTCCACGAGAATTTAAGTTGTTGAATTATTTAATCGAAAATATAGATAAAACCGTTACTCGTATCCAAATTTTAAATGCGGTTTGGGGAATAACATTCGATAATCACACCAATGTTGTGGATGTTTACATTTCGTATTTGCGTAATAAAATAGAGAAAAATGGTACGAAATATATTCACACGGTAAAAGGCGTTGGTTATATGTTTAAAGCCTAACTTATGAAATTAAAACACCGATTAGCACTTTATTCAGTCGTTATTTTCAGTATCATTATTCTGATTGTTTCTACAATTATTTACTTTTCTTTTTATACCGAAATGGAGAAAAAAGAGATCAAATCATTGCAGAATAAGACACTTTTGGCTTCTATTTATTATTTAGAAAAGGACGAATTACCTGTTTTAGAACATAATAATATCAAAAGTCAATTAGAGAAGACGATTTCCCGAAAAAATATTTTAATTGTTGATCATAACAACAAAAAATACAATGGAAATATGTCTTCTAATAAAGATATTTCAACCAATTTTATAGAAAATATTCGTGCCAATAAATCCGATTTTTTTACAAGTAAAGATTTCTTTTATAACGGAATTTTTTATCATGATAACGAAGGTGATTTTGTTGTAATCACGCGTGAATCTAAACAAGAATTTAACGAACAAATGCAATCGTTACTTCAAATTTTGATTTCGGTTTCATTGGTTGGGTTGATTTTTATTTATCTATTTTCTAATTTTTTAGGAATAATTGCTTATGAGCCGATCACAAAAATTATTGAACAAATAAAAGAGCGTGATGCGAAGAATTTTACTGAACCTTTAAAGCTTAATAAATCGTATGCAGAAATTGAGGATTTAATCAAAACCTACAATCACTTTATTGATCGAATGGCGCAAACTTTTAATGTACAAAAGAATTTTATTGATTATGTTTCGCACGAGTTACGAACGCCAATTACTGCATTATTAGGGACTTTAGAGGTGACAAATCATAAAAAAAGAACGCTCGAAGAATACGAAGACGTAATTGTACAGCTTAAACAATATACGAATGATTTACAAGAAACGTTAGACCAAATGATGTTACTTTCGGGAGCAAAAACGAGTTTTGAATTTAGTCAAATTCGAATTGATGAAGTAGTTTGGCAAGTGATTGAAAATGCTGTTTTGTATCATCAAGCACGTATAAATGTGGATTTACAAGTCGAAAATAATCAATTGTTAACCATTCAAGGAAACGAAAAATTATTAGAAGTTGCGTTGAATAATTTAGTAAGTAACGCAATAAAATATTCGAACAATCAACCGATTTTAGTACAGTTTTTGGAAATTAATCATCGTTTGCAAATTCATATTTCCGATTTAGGAATTGGTATTTTAGAAACCGATATCAAACAAATTAAACAAAACTTTTTTCGAGGAAAAAATACGCAAGATTTTCAAGGAAAAGGCATTGGACTTTCGATGGCGAATATTATTTTTACACTTCATCAAATTGATATCGAAATTGTTCCGAATAAACCTAAAGGAACGATTGTTAAACTCATTTTCTAATCTACTTTTAATCTAACTTAAAATTCACCTTAATCTTACACTTTTACTTTTGAATTTTCAAAAAGAGTAGAAGTGAAGAAGATCTATTATACAGCAATTCCAATTGTTCTTGCGATACAAACACAGGCGCAAAACATAACGTTGGACAATTTAGAAGCAGCGTTTTTACAAAAAAATTATGCGCTTATTGCGAATAAATTCAATGTAGACAGAATTGATGCTGAAATTATTCAGGAGAAATTATGGCAAAATCCAACGTTGAGTATTTCTGAGGTTAATCTTTGGAAAACTTATAATGTAGAAGAACAGCCTTATTTATTCGGTAAATACGGGAAAAATCAACAAATTTCTGTCGAATTAGAGCAATTAATTGAAACCGCTGGTAAACGAAAAAAGCGTGTTGCGATTAAAGAATTAGAGAAGAGTTCTGCACTTTTTGAGTATGAGGAATTATTGCGTGAGCTGAAAAAAGAATTAAGACAAACATATTTTTCGTTGGCGCGTATTCAATCTGAAAAGAAAGAATTGCAAAATAGCGTTGATTTGTTTAAACAAATGATGATGCAATATCAGCGACAAGCAGATTTAAAAAATGTTCCGAAAGCAGATTTTTATAGACTTCAAACCGAATTAATTGGTTTACAAAAAGATCAAATTGAGCTAGAAAATCAAGAAATTGAATACATCAATAAACTTCGATTGTTAACGCAAAACTCAGATTTAAATGTAAATGAAATCGATTTTTCAAGATTCAATTCTCACTCCAAATCAATTCCATTTAATGCTAAACAATTAGCGAAAGAGCAAAATATAGCGTTAAAAAAACAAGAGAATGAAATCAATTTAGCTGAAAAACAATTGATTTTAGAAAAAGCACAACGTACACCAGATTTGGCTTTTCAAGTAAATTATGATCGAGGTGGAAATATTATGCGCGATTTTGTTGGTGTTGGTGTAAGTATTGATTTACCGATTTTCAATACGAATAAAGGAAACATCAAAGCTTCTGAAATTGTACTGAATCAACAACAAATTACGAAAAATGCGCTACATTCAGAGTTAGATATTTCGATCGATCGACTTCAAAATCAAATTAGTCAATTGGATAAAGCACTTATTCAGTGGAAAAAATTGAATAATCAAGAGCAATTAACCATGATTGACAATTATAAAAAACATCTCCAAAATAAACAAATCACTTTACTAGAATTTATTGATTTTACGCAGGCTTATCGAGAATCTCAACAAGCTTATTTTGATTTGTTAGAGAATTATCAAAACACATTCGAAGAATTAAATTATATCGTTGGACAAGATTTATAAGATGATGAAAAAAACTTTATATTTTTTAGCTGCTTTTACCTTGTTTTTAAGTAGTTGTAACAAACAAGAACCCCAGAAAGAAGCGGTAAAAGAAGACAAATTTTGTTTGAACGAACAACTGAAAAAATCAACTGAAATTGTAGCTGTTTTAGAGCAGCCGATTCACGAACAATTAACCTTGTCAGGAAAAATTGAATACAACGAAAATGATTTGGTTGGTTTTAAAAGTTTGCTGCAAGGAGTGGTAGATAAAGTGAATTTTGAATTAGGCGATTATGTTCGTCAAGGTCAAGTTTTGGCAGTTGTAAAATCGAACGAAGTACTGGATTTGGTGCAGCAAAAGCGTTATCATCAAAATCAAATGGATTTGATTCGAAAACAAATCAAGTCGAAGAAAGAATTGCTGAATGATGGAATGGCTTCTCAGCCCGAAGTTACCGAGGCAGAACACGAATTACAATCAGCGCAAATTGAAATTGATAAAATCAATGCAACCTTGAAGATGTATCGTGCAGTTGGCAATGGTCAATTCCAGATTTTATCACCTAAAAATGGTTATATCGTTCAGAAAAACATGAGCGTTGGTCAATCTATTACTTCAGATTCAGATGAAAATCTTTTTTCTATTTCAAATTTAAAACAGGTTTGGGTAATGGTAAATATTTACGCCAATAATCTGCAATATGTAAAAAAAGGTGATGCTGTAAAAGTGAAATCTATGGCGTATCCTGATCGAATTTATGTTGGAAAAATTGATAAAATATACAATGTGTTTGATGAAAATGAACACGTTTTGAAAGCGCGTGTTGTGTTAGAAAATCAAGATTTGAACTTGATGCCAGGTTTGAGTGCAGATATTATTATCGATAAACAAAATATTATTGGAAATGCATTTGCGATACCAAACAAAGCCAAAGTTTTTGAGAACAACAAGGAATATGTGGTGGTATATAAAAATGATTGTACAATGGAAATCCGAAAAATTACGACGATTGGTCAGAATGAAGAATTCACATTTGTTAGCGAAAAGTTTGCTCCAAATGAGAAAGTTATTTCTCGAAACGCTCTAATGATATTTGAGGAATTAAATAAATAATAAATGAAAAAGTTAGTACAATCAGTCGTAACTTTTTCGTTACGAAATACAACCTTCGTTTTATTTGCTGTATTTGCATTACTCTTTGTAGGTATATTTTCTTTAAAACACACACCAATAGAGGCATTTCCAGATGTAACAAATACTAGAGCTCGTATTATAACACAATGGCCAGGAAGAAGTGCTGAGGAAATGGAAAAATTGGTGACTCTACCAGTTTCAAAAGTAATGAATAGTATTCCGCATAAATCAAATATTCGTTCTATTTCTCTTTTCGGATTATCTGTTGTTACTGTTCAGTTTGAAGATGGTGTAGATGATTTTTATGCACAACAATACGTATCGAATAAATTAAGTGGAGTTGATTTACCAGAAGGAGCTGATGCGGATATTGAACCACCTTCTGGTGCTACGGGAGAGATTTTTCGTTATGTGATCAAAAGTGATTTACCGATTAAGGAAGTTACAGCGATACAAGATTGGGTAATTGAGCGTGAATTACTTTCTGTATCTGGAGTTGCAGATGTTGTAAGTTTTGGTGGAGAAGAAAAAACATATGAAATTAAAATCAATCCGACAGAATTAAAAAATTATAATTTATCGCCTTTAGATGTTTACGAAGCAGTTTCTAAATCAAATATAAATGTAGGTGGAGATGTTATTCAGCAAGGAGATCAAGCTTATGTAGTTCGTGGTGTTGGTTTGTTAGATAAGATGGAGGATATAGGAAATATTACTGTTGCTCTAAATGGTTCTACACCAATTCTTATCAAAAATGTAGCAGATGTTGTTGTTTCAAATAAACCTAGATTAGGACAAGTTGGTTATAATGAAAATGATGATATGGTACAAGGTATCGTTATTATGCTACGAGGAGAAAATCCATCTGAAGTCATTGGAAATCTGAAAGCAAAGATTGGAGAATTAAATACAAGAACTTTACCAGATAATGTAAAAATTGAAACAGTTGTAGATCGTACCAAATTGGTTGATAATACAGTACATACGGTTTCTAAAAATATCATTGAAGGTATTTTATTAGTATCATTAATTGTTTTTGTTTTTTTATATAATTGGAAATCAACATTTATTGTAGCTTCGGTTATACCGCTTTCGTTTTTGTTCGCAATTATTATGTTGAAAATACAAGGATTACCAGCGAATTTAATTTCAATGGGATCATTGGATTTTGGATTGTTGTTAGAAGGAACTTTGGTAATTGTGGAAACAGTTTTTGTTGCTTTAGCAACCATGCAACATAAAGTAGGAGCAGAACGTTTCGCAAAAATGAGTAAAATGGGCGTTATAAAGAAAAGCGCAGGAAGTGTAGCTTCTTATATTTTCTTTGCTTTACTTATTCTTATTGTTGCTTTATTACCGATATTTTCATTCCAAAAAGTGGAAGGTAAAATGTTCTCTCCTTTAGCATTTACATTGGGATACGCATTATTAGGATCTTTAATATTAAGTCTAACTTATGTTCCTGCAATGTGTAAGTTGCTTTTTAAGAAAAATATGGAGGAGAAAGAGAACTTTATTACTCGATTTTTTCAGAAAACTATTTTCGGATTATATGAAACAGCATTTCGTTATAAAAAAGCAACAATAGGAATTTTTTTAGGGATTTTAGCTCTTTGTTTGTTTAAGTTCTCACATTATGGATCAGAATTTCTTCCGAAATTGAATGAAGGAGCAATTTACATTCGTGCAACTTTACCAAATAGTGTCAATTTACAAGAATCAACTCGATTAACAAAAGAGATGAAAGAGCTGATGCAGAAAAACTGTGATGAAATTGATTTTATTTTAACACAAACAGGTCGTCCAAATGATGGAACTGATCCAACAGGATTTTTCAATATTGAATTTAATATTCAATTAAAAGATGAAAAAGATTGGAAACGCAAGGTTTCAAAAGAAGAGATTATTCAAGAGATGCGAGATAAACTGAATCATTATCCTGGAATTGTATTTGGATTTTCGCAACCCATTCAAGATAATGTTGAAGAATATGTAGCAGGTGTAAAAAGTTCATTAGTTATTAAGATTTTTGGTGATGATTTGTATGATTTAGAAAAATATGCAAATAAGGTAGCTTCATCTATCGAAAAAGTAAATGGAATAACGGATATCAATGTTTACAAAAATATTGGATTACCTGAACTTAGAATAGAATTGAGTGATACAAAAATGGCGAAATATGGTATTAGTACAGCGGATGTTCAGGCAGTAATTGAAATGACAATTGGTGGACAAGCAGCTACTAAGTTTTATGAAAATGATAGACAGTTTGATGTTATTCTTCGTTTTCAGGAAGCTTATAGAGATACTCCTGAGAAAATTGGAAATATCTTGATTCCGTCAAGTAACGGGAACAATGTCCCTTTGCAGGAAATAGCTACAATTGGTTATCAAACAGGACCTGCTTTTATTTATCGAGAAGGAAATAGTCGTTATATCGGTGTAGGATTTAGTATAGAAGGTCGTGATTTAGGAAGTACAATCGATGAAGCGAAGAAAGTAGTGGCCAAAGAAGTTAAATTACCGAAAGAAAATTACATGGAATGGGCTGGTGAATTCGAAAGTAAAGAGCGCGCAGCAAAACAATTAGCAATGGTTGTTCCGATTTCGTTGGTTTTGATTTTATTATTACTGTACACTAATTTCGGAAATGTAAAAGACACAGCGATAGCTGCATTAACACTGCCTTTTGCTTTTATTGGAGGATTTATTTCGCTTTGGATAACAGGAACTATTTTTGGTATATCTGCGGGAATAGGTTTTATTATTCTTTTTGGAGTAGCAACAATTGATGGTATTGTTCTAATTGGTGTTATTCGAGATAATTTAAAACATAAAATGCAATTAAAAGAAGCAATAGTTAATGGTGTCAAAAGTAGAATACGCCCTGTTGTGATGATTGCGCTTATGGGATCGATGGGATTATTACCAGCAGCACTTTCTACCGGAATGGGATCAGAAATTCAAAAGCCTTTGGCAATTATGATTGTAGGAGGATTAATCATTTGTTTAATCCTATCCTTTACAATTCTTCCAGTTGTATTTTATTATGCATACAGAAAAGAATATCAACAGAAATTCCTGAAATAATTTGTAGTTGTTTATTTTATTAAAAGAAATAGCGAGCATTAGCTCGCTATTTTAGTATTTATAATTTCTTCTGAAAAATTATACTTCAAAAAATTCTGCTACATAGCGTTCTGCATCTAAAGCTGCACCACAACCAGCACCTGCTGCTGTAATTGCTTGTCTGTAAACAGAATCTTGTACATCACCCGCAGCAAAAACTCCAGGTACATTTGTTTTGTACGAACGATCTTGCGTAATTAAATAACCTGTTTCGTCCATATCCAATTTACCAACAAATAAATCTGTATTTGGTTTATGTCCAATTGCTATAAAAACACCATCTACAATTAATTCTTTTTCTTCATTCGTTACATTGTTGATAATTTTAGCTTTTTCCACAACATTATTTCCATCAAGACCAATTAATTCGTGGTTGTATAAAACCTCTAAATTTTGTGTATTAGCTACACGATCTTGCATCGCTTTAGAAGCGCGCATTTCGTCTTTACGAACCAATAAATAGACTTTATTACAAAGTTTTGATAAGTATGTAGCTTCCTCAGCAGCAGTATCACCACCACCAACTACAGCAACATCTTTTCCGCGGTAGAAGAAACCATCACAAGTAGCACAAGCCGAAACTCCGCTACCAGCATACTTTGTTTCATCATCTAATCCTAAATATTTTGCAGTTGCACCAGTAGAAATAATAATAGAACGTGTTTGATACTCAGCTGTATTTGTTTTTACATGGTGGATATCACCTTCTTTTTCTCCAAAAGTTACTTCCGTTACATATTCATATTTAATCTCAGTTCCAAAACGCTCTGCTTGTTTTTGTAAATCAGCCATCAATTCTGGTCCAGTTACTGCTTCAGGGTAACCCGGGAAATTTTCAACATCGGTTGTTGTTGTTAATTGACCACCAGGATCCATTCCTGTTAAAATTAACGGATTCATATTAGCACGAGCCGCATAAATCCCTGCAGTATAACCAGCTGGTCCCGATCCTATAATGATGACTTCTCTTACGTTATTTTCCATTGTGAGTTTTATTTTTTACAAATTTAGTTATTCTAATTTTACTTTTAGTATAAGATTATTTCTTAAAATTATAGATGCATAATTTTATACACTAATTCAATCAACAATTGGCTTGGCGTTACATTTCCTGTTGTGCCAACACCTTTACCTTTCAAGTCATATTCGCGAATAAAAGAAATAATTCTCGTTGCTTTTTTCAACGGATAATTATTTGCTGCCGTCATCATTCCTTGTACAAAATAAGGGTTAATACCTAAAACTTTTGCCAGATTTTGTTTCGATTTATCCGCTGTTACATGGATTTGAATGATATTCGTAAACAAATTGAAAATTGTTGTGATAGAAACCACATACGGATTATCTTTTGGATTTTTTTCGAAATACTTGATAATTTTAAATGCTTTCTCGATATTTTTCGTTTCGATTGCATTTCGTAATTCAAATACATTATAATCCTTGCTAATCCCAATATGTTCTTCGATATGTTTGGGTGTAATCGTTTTATCAGCACCAACTATTGTAAATAATTTTTCTAATTCATTGTTCAAACGAGATAAATCGGCACCAACATATTCGGTCAATAGAAACTTTGCTTTTGGTTCAATTTTAAATTGATTGGTAGTTACTTTTTGTTCTATCCAAGCAGGAATTTCGCTTTCATAAATCTTTTTAAATTCAAAATAAAACCCTTTTTCATTCAGAATCTTGTAGATTTTTTTACGTTTGTCTAATGTATTTCCTTTGTAATTGATGATTAAAATTGTTGAATCTTGAACTTGATTTGCATACATTTCCAATTGATCAATCGAACGACTCAAATGTTGAGCTTCTTTTACAATAACAACCGATTTTTCCGCACCCATTGGGTATTGACGCGCCATTCCAATTAATTGTCCAATTTCTACATCTTGTCCATAAACAATTGTTTGATTAAATCCTTTCTCTTCTACAGGTAAAATAGTTTCTTCTAACAAATTAGTTACCTGATCGATGAAAAACGGTTCGTCGCCCGCTAAGAAGTAAATCGGTTTATAGTGTTTGTTTTTTATATCTTTGATCAAAGATTCTACAGGACTCATACAATGACTGAATTAGTACAATTAAATTTTTCCGAAAAATACCAAATAAGATTGAAACAAGCCCAAGATAAATTGTATATCTTTTGTTTGATTCGAAAAAAATGGTTGGTCTATACACCCGAAGAATGGGTTAGGCAACACGTTCTGAATTATTTAATCTACGATTTAGGTTATTCAACTTCTGCGATTGCCTTAGAAGTTCCTATTGATATCACAGGAATGCGAAAACGTGCAGATATTGTAGTTTATCAACAAGAAAAACCTTGGATTATGGTAGAGTGTAAAGCACCTCATATACCAATTTCGCAAGCAACTTTTGATCAAATAGCACGTTACAATATTGTGTTAGGTTCTCAATTATTGATGGTTACAAATGGGTTGAATCATTTTTATTGCATGATGGATTTTGAAAATAAACGGTATAATTTTTTGAAAGAGTTGCCGAAAAAATGTTAATTTGCTAATTCGGTAATGAGTTGATGTGAAAATAATATGATTTGAAAAAGATTTTTTTATTACTTGTAATTTTTAATATAAATTGTTCTAAGCAAAATAATAAACTTACTGAACAAGTTTTTAAGTACGATGATGCTTCTTGGCATTATGGAAATGATTATCCAAAAGATTTAACTCAGGAAAATGCTTCTACGCATATCGGAATGTATTTAAAATGGTGTATTCATCATAATTTAATTTCTTCTGAATTGATTGAAGATACAAAAGATGGTATTGATGATGTGAAGAGCAATAGAATTACTGGAGCTACTTTTCTTATTAAATATTCTGACGGAAAATTTTTAGATTCTGATTTAAATGAAATTGGTAAGAATTTTACAAAAGATTATTATGAAAATGATTCTAAATTTTCTAAGATGTATGGTTCATATTTGGATGATTATACAAATCTATTTCAAAAGATTATTGATAATAAATCTGTTTACCATGTTGAAGACTCAGAGCTAAATTATTTGCTAATAAAAGAAAAGATTGATAAAAAGTTCGAAATTTGGAAAAATTTTGAATCAAAATAACAAAATCCACTCAAACGAGTGGATTTCACATTTCTTAAAATCTTATCTAAAAAAATTAGTGAGAGATGTTTAATTGGAAAACAGCTTCCAAATCATCATTAGAATTAAGAGACACACCTAAATCTTTTACTAGACCAGAACTAACTCCATAAACCCAACCGTGCACATGTAAATCTTGACCTTTTGCCCATGCATTTTGAACAATTGACGTTTTTGCTAAATTAAGAACTTGTTCAGCAGCATTAATTTCGACTAAGCGATCACATTTTGTGTTCTCATCTGTAATGGCATCCAATTCTGCTTTATTGAAACGATAAGTATCTTTGATGTGACGTAACCAATTGTCAATTAATCCAACGGAAGCATTTCCCATTGCTGTTTTTACACCACCACATCCATAGTGTCCGCATACAATAATATCTTTTATTTTTAAGACATTTACAGCATAATCTAACACAGAAAGCATATTCATATCTGTGTGAACAACCATGTTGGCAATGTTACGATGCACAAATACTTCACCAGGTTGCGCACCAATAATTTCGTTGGCTGGAACTCGGCTATCAGCACAACCAATCCACAAAAGAGGAGGTTGTTGACCTTGAGCCAATTTGGTGAAAAAATCGGGGTCTAAATTTAATTTTGATTCAACCCATGCTTTGTTATTATCTAATATTTGTTTGTAATATTCGTTTGTCATTTTATATTGTTTTGTTTGAAAAATGTTTTGTTTTTATTTTTTTTTAATGTGCTCCAGCGACTAATACGTAACCAAAAAATTCTCTAAAAGAGGGAGGATTATCGACAGTTCCACGTTCAGAAATTAATCGGATATTAATGTTATTATTTTTAGCTTTTACCTTAAATTCATCCAAATATTCGATGATATCATAATCTAATATTCGAGTTTTACGGACATCTAATTCTAAGTTAGATCCAGGTTTCAATCCATCTAATTCTTTTACAATTGCTCCGCGGTTAACAAAAGTTACTTCTTCAGCAAAATTCATATGAAAAATGTTTCCTTCTTTTACTAACATCACATGCGAATTATTATACGATTTGATCAATGAAACGACAACACCAACAATTAAACCGATGATAATTCCTTTCAGCAAATCTGTTGCAAGAATAGCAATCACTGTAACAGCGAATGGAATTAATTGATCTTTTCCTAATTTTTTCATGTCCAAAAATTGTTTTGGATTACCTAATTTATATCCAATAATCAATAGGATAGAAGCTAATACAGCATTCGGAATTAAATTTAGAAAAATTGGAATAGATATTACACTTACTAATAATAAAATTCCATGTGTAATTGTCGATAATTTAGTAAGACCTCCACTCATCGCATTAGCAGAGGAACGAACAATTACTTGTGTGACGGGTAAACCTCCTATTAATCCAGATAAAGAATTTCCAATTCCTTGAGAAATTAATTCGTGATTAGTAGGCGTTTGACGTTTTAATGGATCTAATTTATCAGTTGCCTCAACAGAAAGCAAAGACTCTAACGAAGCCACAATGGCAATTGTAAAGGCTGTTTGCCAAACTAACGGATTCGTTAATCCATTCGCAAAATCAGGTGTCGTAAATTGAGCAAAGAAGTCTGTGATACTTTCTGGAATAGGAACTTTTACCAATAGATTATGATCGATAGAGAATACTTCGTGATTGGTGTCTCCAATCGTAATTTGATATAAAATTCCAATTAAAACCGCTACTAACGATCCTGGTAATAATTTGAAAAAGTTAGACTTTTTGCCTAAGATATTATCCCAAACGATCAAGATAAATAGAGAAATTATGGTGATAATAATCGCTCCTGGTGTAGCATTCGAAAAACTGAATTCGCTAAACGAAAAATTCCCTTGATACCCGAAAGCTAACGGAATTTGTTTTAAGAAAATAGAAATACCAATAGCACATAACATTCCTTTGATCACTGAAGAAGGAAAGTAATACCCAATAACACCAGCTTTTATAATGCCTAAAAGTATCTGAAATATACCAGCAATTACAACTGCAACTAAGAATAATTCATAAGCACCTAAATCGGTAATTGCATTTAAAACAATAACGACTAAACCTGCTGCTGGTCCAGAAACTCCGATTTGTGATTTTGAAATTAAGCCTACTACAATTCCTCCAATAATTCCAGCAATAATCCCAGAAAATAAAGGCGCACCACTGGCCAAAGCAACACCTAAACATAATGGCAATGCAACGAAAAAGACAACAATACTCGCTGGTATGTCCTTTTTCCAATTTTGAAAAATGTTCATAATGATATAAAATGAATAATTTATTATTTTTAAAAATGATATGAATATTGCTGTTCTATTTCCAATAATTGGAAGAGAATGAAGCAAATAATCTGTAAAAAAAATTAAATTAATTCAGGAGGTGGTGTTGTAACTCTATTGTTCAAAGATGAATAAAGTTTGGAATGATGAAAGTCTATAAAAGAATTTTCTTTTGATTTGAAAAATGTAAACAAATTAATCTCATGAAAATAATGTATTTTTTCGGTAATTTCTTTCGAAGACGTATGATGATTTTCTTCTTCTGTCGAAGTTTGTGAAAAAAGTGCTTTCGTTGCGTCGTTTGTAGAATTTTCACAAGCGTTTTGCTCTAATTTTATCTGATAATCTAAGTACCCAGCAATACCTTGCATGTTCGTGCTGAACACCAAAATAAGCGTAAAAAAAATTCCAATGATATGTTTGATCAGATTGTCTTTCATGACGAAACAAAAATATATTTTAATTTTTAATTACAAAATATCTAAAGAAATTATTAATAAATATTTATCATTTTATATCGCTTTATTATATTTATTGATTAAAAATATATAGAGATACAAAATTGATATCATAAATCATTTTTAATCATTCATATTAGGGGTAAATTTGCAAAAATTTAAATTTTGAAAAAGTATATAAGTGTAATGTTTTTAGTAGCTTTGGTGGCGACTACTTTTGGACAAGGAAAACATAATAAAGGAAAATTTTATGTTTATTGGGGTTGGAATCATGCGCAATACACAAAATCAGATATTCAATTCAAAGGAAATGGATACGATTTTACATTAGACAATGTAGTGGCACATGACCGTCAAACTTCTTTTGGAATTAAGTATTTCAATCCAACATCAATGACAATTCCTCAGTATAATTTCCGTTTAGGATACTTTGTTACAGATAATTGGAACATCTCTTTTGGTATTGATCACATGAAATATGTAATGGATCAAGATCAAATGGTTAACATGAATGGATCGATTAATACTGGTTCTGAATTTGATGGAAATTATAATAATGTCAATCAAAAATTAACAGAAGATTTCTTAACATTTGAGCACACAGATGGATTAAATTATGCGAACTTAGAAATTCGTCGTTTTGATAATATTCAGCATTTTCCAATTACTAAAAATGGAAAAGGAATAGATGTTAACGTAACTGCTGGTTTGGGTGCAGGTATTTTATACCCACGTTCTAATGTAAAGTTAATGAGTAACGAACGTTACGATGAGTTTCATTTAGCAGGTTTTGCAACAGCAGCAATGGTCGGAATTAACTTTACTTTCTGGGATTATTTCTTTATACAAGCAGAAATGAAAGGAGGTTATGCTAATATGAATGATATTCGTACAACTGCCAATAAATCGGATAAAGCAAAACAAGATTTTTTCTTCTCACAACAAAACTTAGTTTTTGGAGCGATTATCCCAGTTTTTACTCATAAAAATAAGTTAAACTTTTAATTAAAGGATTAAATATAAAATATATAGCTTAATTTCAAACATCGATTAGACGATTTGAAAAAATTATTAGCGGAGACATCATTTGTATACATTTTGTATTGAATGATGTCTTTTTTTATGGGGAATATTTACCTTTCTCAATAAAGAATTGTTATTTTTACAAGGAAATTGAATAAAATTAACATGAATAGATTTTCTATATTAGTCGCAAGTATTTTAATGACGACGACAGCAATGGGACAAAAAGTGATGACGCCAGAATTGCTATGGCAAGTAAAAAAAGTTTCTCCAGTTGGAGTAACAAAAGATCAAAAAAATCTTATTTACAAAGTAACATCTACAGACGTTAAAACACAAGAAGACACGTCAAAAACATATATGATTTCATTAGCAGGTGGTAAAGCTTCAGAAATTGAAGACTACAAAACACTATTGGCTGATGTTTCATTAAATAAATCTCAACAATACAAAGCTGAAACAGAAAAGGTTAAATTACAAAAGGTTTTTGGGTCAGATTATTATCCAGAAATGGACAAATCAAATGTTCAGATTTACAATGAGTTAAATTATAGACATTGGGATACTTGGAACGATGGTCATTTTGAACATTTATTTGTGTCAGAAAATAAAGAAAATGCAACAAAGATTGATGTTTTAAAAGATGAACCGTATTCAGTTTCTGAATTTGTTTGGGCACCAGATGGGACAAAAGTGTTGTATGTTTCTAAAAAGAAATTTGGTACTGATTATGCGTTGAGCACAAACACAGATATCTTTCAATACGATTTAACAACAAAGAAAACGACCAATATCACAGAAGGAAAAATGGGGTATGACAATACACCAAGCTTCTCGTCTCAAGGAGATTTCGCTTTTTTGAGTATGGCGCGTGATGGTTACGAAGCGGATAAAAATGATTTAATTGTTCGTCGTGGTGATCTTGAACTAAATATTACAAAACATTGGGACGGAACTGTACAAAATTACAAATGGAGTAATGATGGTACAAAAATATATTTCAATGCACCAGTTGGAGGAACTGTTCAATTATTTGAAGTTGATGTCAACTTCAAAATGAAAAAGATGCCTTTCATAAAGCAAATTACAAAAGGTGATTTTGATATAGCAGATATTAAAGAAGTTGTAGGGAATAAGGCTGTCGTAACAAAAACAGATATCAATCATGCAGCAGAAATATATGTAGTTGATCTTAAATCTGGATCGTTAACACAATTGACAAACGAAAACCAAGATATTTTTGATAACATTGCGTTGAGTGATGTAAAAGCAAGAACGATCAAAACGACAGACGGAAAAGATATGCATGCTTGGGTAATTTATCCACCAAATTTTGACCCAAACAAAAAATACCCAACTTTATTATATTGTCAAGGAGGTCCACAATCTGCTTTAACTCAGTTCTATTCTCCTCGTTGGAATTTTCAATTAATGGCTGCTCAAGGTTATATCGTGATTGCGCCTAATCGTAGAGGAATGCCAGGACATGGAGTAGAATGGAACGAGCAAATTTCGAAAGATTGGGGTGGGCAAGTAATGGATGATTATCTAGCAGCAATTGATGATATTTCGAAAGAACCATATGTTGATAAAGATCGTCGTGGAGCTGTTGGTGCATCTTACGGAGGATATTCTGTTTATTATTTAGCAGGAATTCACGAAGGTCGTTTCAAATCATTTATTTCGCATAATGGTGTGTTCGATTTGAAATCAATGTACGGAACAACAGAAGAAATTTTCTTTACAAACTGGGATGCTGGTGGTGCTTGGTGGGAAACGAACAATAAAGCTGCACAAAAAACATATACTAAATTTGATCCAAGTAGTACCGAATTAGTCAATAAATGGAATACACCAATGTTGATTTATGTTGGAGGTCACGATTACCGTGTACCAATGGGACAAGGACAAGAAGCATATCAAATTTTACAATTGAAAGGAATTAAATCTCGTTTTATTTATTTCCCTGAAGAAAATCACTGGGTGTTAAAACCACAAAATTCAATCATTTGGCATACAGAATTTTTCAAATGGTTAAAAGAAACGTTATAATTCAATTATAAACATATCAAATAATAAAAAAGTGCAATTTCTATAGAAATTGTACTTTTTTATTTGTTTGAAAATCAATGACAATATTCAATAAGTAATCCAATTATTTTTTAAAATTTTGCAGAATAGAATAATCGTTGTAAATTCAAAAACAGAAGTCAAACCCCAATTTATGAGTAAGGAAAATAACAAAATATACTTTTCAAATAGCCCATTTACAAACGGCCACAAAGTAATAGATTTTGTTTGGAGTGCTCGCCTTGATGAAAATTTTGATCTATGGATGGATCTTCATTTAGAATCTGATAATTACGATCAAGAAGAGGAATATAAAGACGATTTAGATGAAATAGACGATATCTCGCAAGAAAATGCTACAAAACAACTTTGGATCAATTATGATCATGCCATTATTTCGAGCACATATTGGAACAATAAAGGAATTAAGATAGAGAATAATGAGCAATTAGATTTTAATCAGCTCAATAATAAAGTATTCGAAATTGATCCGCTTCCGATTAATCTTGATGAATCAGAAAATTTAGCCTTTGGTGTTTCGATGTTAGGGAATGACACTGTTGCACAACACGAAATCACATTTTTGGATACAGAAGAATTTGGTGTTTTTGATATCAAATGGAAAGGGAAAATTGCCAATACGCATTTAGGAGAAACTGATTTTGATTGTGATTTTTATGTGTACATGAAGAGCATAAAATTCAATGGAATTAAAGTACATCCATCTCTTGAAAAAAATAAAGTTGTTGAGTTTTTTACATCTCAATTAGCGCATTATAATGACTTTGAATTGGTTGACACAGATGAGTTAGAGTTAGAAAATTATATTTTAAAGTTAAGAAAGCAAGAAGATTAATTTTTATGATCAACCAAATTATCAAAAACGATGAAGAAGAGGCTCCTCAATTTCTTAATGAAATTCAATCTTTTGGCTATCTAATTGGTATCCATAAAAAAACGAGTGAAATTGAGTTTGCTTCTCAAAATATAACCGAAGTTTTTGAAATTTCTCCTAATCAAATTTTAGGGAAAAATATCGCTGAATTATACAATTTCGAAATCAACTTTAATGACGTTTTAGCACTCGAAAAAGGTGAGTTTTATCGTTCTCATATAGAAATTAATTCAGAAAAGTATGATGTAACCACTTTTTATACAAACGACTATATTTATATTGAGTTAGAAAACTTACAAACTTTAGAAAATAGATTAGATTTTTATAAATATTCTGAAAAGATTCTTTATGCAAAATCGACCGAATTAACTTGGGACAACTTAATTCTGTCAATTAAAAACCTGACAGGTTATGACCGTGTAATGTTGTACCAATTCCTTGAAGATGGAAGCGGAATTGTGATTAATGAAAAAAAGGACGATGATTTAAGTTCGTATTTAGGATTACACTTCCCAGAGTTTGATTTTTCTGATCAGATGAAAGAATTGTATTTAGAGAAGAAAAGTCGAATGGTTTCAGATGTAAATGGACCGCAGATTAAAATATTAAGCGCAAAAAATCAAAAAATTGATTTGAAATATTCATCTGTTCGAGCACTTTCACCCGAACATATCCAGTATCTTCGAAATTCGGATTGCTCTGCAAGTTTTTCAGTTTCTGTAATTATGAATGAAAAATTGTGGGGAATTGTTATTTGTCAGAATACAGAGCCAAAATATATACCTAATCAAATTCGTTTGCAAAGCGAGTTGTTGACGCGTTTAGGTAGATTGACGTATGTCAATTTTAAGTCAAATGAGCGATTAAAATTTCAAAATCAATTTAATGAAATTGCTATAAAGCTTAAAGAAAATCTTTTGACAGAGGAAAATATAGAAAATTCAATCAATACTTATTTAACTCAAGTTCTTCATTTAACCCAAGCCGATGGAATAGCTTTGGTTAATTTTGGGAAGGTGTATTACGAAGGTGAAACACCAGAAATTGAAGAGATTTTGAGAATTAGAGATTGGGCAATTCATAATCATCCGACTCAATTATTTTCATCAAATTCTTTTTATGTTGATTATGGAAAAGAGTTAAATATAAGTGTAAAAGCCGCCGGTGTAATGTGTGGTTTTTTGGGACAAGGATTTAAGCATTTTGTGATTTGGTTTAAAAAAGAACAATTGCAAAAATTAAATTGGGTAGGGAACTCAAATCAAACCGATAAAATTGTTGTGATAGATGATAAAGAAGTGGTGTATTCATCTTCTAAATCATCGTTCAAAATTTGGCAACAAGAAATTAAACATAAATCGTTTATTTGGTTAGAAAAAGAGAAATATGTTGCAAAAGAAGTCGTGAAATTAATTATTGAAACACTTCATTTACAATCCTTCAAAATTCATAGTTTATACGAACAGTTGAAAGAAATAAATGATGAATTAGATGCATTTACTTATACTGTTTCTCACGATTTGCGCACACCTTTATCTGTCATGAAATTAAATTGTCAAATGCTTCAACGAAGTTTAAAAGACGATGAAATAAAGAATGATCGATTACAAAATGTAGTGAAAGAAATTGATCGAATGGCAGAAATGATGCAGGATTTATTAGCTTTGAGTAAGGCTAAAAAATCCGAAATTGAATTATCTAACATTCAGACAAAACCAATTATTGAGAAGATTGTGCGTGATGTATTATTGTATTACAAATCAACAAATGCAGAAGTAGTAGTAGAACATATCAATAATGTATTAGCAGATAAAACAATGTTTTATGAAGTTTTTTTGAACATCATTGGTAATGCGGTAAAATATTCATCGTTAGAATCACATCCAAAAATTAATATTTCATCAGAAATAGCTGGTGAATATGTCGTTTTTAAAGTAAAAGACAACGGAATTGGAATAAAAGATGAAGATCATGAAAAGATGTTTCAATTGTTTAGTCGAATGTCAAATACTGGAAATATTTCGGGAAATGGAGTTGGATTGGCGATTGCACATCGTATGATGAATAGAATGGATGGAGATATATCTTTTGAAAGTAAAATAGGGGAAGGAACAACTTTTGTATTAACATTTAAAAAATGTACGGATGTTATCTGATTATTTAAAGAAAAAAACAGCAAATTATCACGCAGAAATTGAGCAAAAATTAGAATCTCACAAATTATTTAATGGCACATTTACAGATAAAAATTATTTTAAAATGTTGCAGGTTAACCACGTTTTTCTGAAATCGTATGAAGAATCGATTAAATATTTATTGAATGATAAGGATATAGAAAATTTGGCTTTAACAAAATTGAATAAATTGCCTTTAATCGAAAAAGATTTACAAGAATTAGGTATAAATGAATTACAAGTAAATAAGCAATTTGAGTTAAAAAATAGAGCAGAAGCTATCGGAGCACTTTATGTAATCGAAGGATCGATGCTTGGAGGGAATGTGATTGCAAAAACACTAAAAAAATACCCTTTTTTAGAACATAAAAGCTTTAATTATTTTGGACATTATGGTGAAAATCTTGGTTCAATCTGGAAAACTTTTATTGCTTACATTGACCAAGAATTTACAACAGAAAATGAGCAACAACAAGTTTTTGAAGGTGCAAAAAAAGCATACGAAGATCTGATTAGCTTTGCATAAATATAATTCTAAACAAAACCTCTTTTTAACCTAAAAAAAAAGGTTTTGTTTTTTTATTCAGTTCTCTATTTGTTCTTCGTAAGAATATTTATATTAGACACCAATAAGATAAACAATTAAGTATGAAAAAAATTCTTACACTCACAGTGCTTGTAATTAGTGTATTTTCATTTAGTCAGACAGGGATGAAATTTGAAGAATCAGATTTTAAAACGGTTTTAGCGAAAGCAAAAAAAGAAAATAAATTAATCTTTTTAGATGCGTATGCCGCTTGGTGTGGACCTTGTAAGTTAATGGTGAAAAATATATTTCCTTTACAAACGGTTGGCGATTATTACAATGCAAATTTTGTGAATGTAAAAATTGATATGGAAAAAGGGGAAGGAATTGAATTGGCTAAAAAATTTAAAGTTCAAGGATATCCGACATATTTATTTATTGATGGAGATGGAAACGAGGTACATCGAACAATGGGTTACGTAAAAGAGGAAGATTTTATTCAATTCGGTAAAGATGCACTTAACCCAGAAGGAAGAATAGCATCGCTTGTCAAACGTTTTGAGGATGGTGATAATGATCCAGAATTTTTGAAAAGTTTTGTGATGAAAGCGGTTTATGCTGATAGAGATTTATTTGAAAAAGCACTAATTCGTTTATATAATGTAAACAAAACAGAAGAGTTGACAAAAGACGATGTTGCTTTACTTCAATATGGAATCAGTTCAATTGAAAGTCCAACATATAAAATTTACAAAGAAAGAAAAGCGGCTATTGAGAAAGTGATTACTCCTGCAGCTTACACAAAATTTGAGAATAATCTATTATTATCAAATGTTTATAAAAAAACCTATAATAAGGATTCAAAAACCTTAGATGAAACACAATTCTTAAAACAAGCTCAAGATTTTTTAACAGAGAAAGAGGCTCAGCGGGCATTAATTTCAATTAAAGGAAACATTGCTTATAGTAAAAAAGATTATGCAATGTGGGAATCATTGATGTTAGAAAAATACAAAGACGTATCTGCTGTTGATGCAAACGAATTAAATTCTGTTTCGTGGAGATTTTATGAAAATGTAACTGATAAAGGGGCTTTGCAAAAAGCAATTTTATGGGCACAAGAATCAGTAAAAAAGGACCAAGGTTATCACAATACCGATACCTTAGCACATTTATATAGTAAAACTGGCGACAAAGTAAATGCTAAAAAATGGGCAACAAAATCTATCGAATTGGCAAAAGCTGAAGGAGAAGATTTTGAAGGAACTCAAAAATTATTAGAAAGTTTATAATCAAATTAGAGGTATAATTCTATCAGAATCGTTACATTATTGTAACGATTTTTTTATTTATACTTTTTCGAAAAAAAATGACATTTTTTTAATTCATTCTAAGCATAAAACGTTCTAAATTTGAAACATGAAAAAAACAATACTTAGTATATTTTCTGCAATTGTTTTAACTTTTTCTGTTACAGCAAATGCACAAGAAATTGAACCTCAAATTGTACTTGAAAATCGTGTTAATGATATCAAACAACAAGAAAAACCTTATGTGATTTTGATATCAGCAGATGGATTTCGTTATGATTATGCAGAAAAACATGGCGCTACGAATTTATTAGAATTTGCAAAAAAAGGAGTAAAAGCAGATGCAATGTATCCATCTTTTCCTTCGGTTACTTTTCCTAATCATTACACAATTGTAACAGGTTTAACTCCTATTCATCACGGTTTGGTGGGGAATAATATGTTAGATAGAGAGTCGGGAGAACGTTATTCTTTAGGAAACAGAAATGCAGTTATTAATCCGAAGTGGTACGGTGGAACGCCAATTTGGAATCTTGCAGAACAGAATAATATGTTAGCAGCTTGTTACTATTGGCCAGGTTCTGAAGCGCCAATTAATGGAATGTTACCCACTTATTCTTACAAATATTCAGAAAAATCTCCGATTGATTTTCGAATACAACAAGTTGTAAATTGGTTAGAGTTACCTGCGGATAAACGACCTCATTTGATTACGTTTTATTTTCCTGAAGTTGATCATGCTGGACACGCTTTTGGTCCAGATGCTCCTGAAACAAGGGATGCAGTTCGTTTTGTAGATGAATCGATTAAGAAATTGAATGATGAAGTTGCAAAAACTGGGTTAAACGTAAATTTTGTTTTTGTATCTGATCATGGAATGACAAGAATTGATAACGAAAATCCGTTGAAATTACCAATAAAAATCGATGAGTCTAAAATGCAAGTCGCTTCAAACGGTTCGTATGTTAGTTTATTTGTAAATGATAAAAATGATATTGAATCGATTTACAACGAATTAAAAGCAACACAAAACGATAAATTCGAGGTGTATAAAACTACAAATGTTCCAAAAAAATATCAGTTTGATGCAAAAAATGATCGATACAATCGTATTGGTGATATTATTTTGATTGCGCATGCACCAAATTATTTTGCAAATAAAAATGCACCAAAAGGTTCGCACGGATTTTATGTAAAAGAAACACCAGAAATGAAATCAACTTTTATGGCTTGGGGACCAAATATTAAGGCTGGAAAAGAGATTAAAGTTTTTCCTAACACGCAAGTATATCCAATGATTGCTAAATTATTAGGTTTACCAATTACAGAAAAAATTGATGGAAATAATCAATTAGCCAATAAAATTTTGGTAAAGTAATTCGCAAAATATTTCAATACTTTTTCTTCTGTTAAGAACTATTAGAAATAATTAAATATTAAAATATTCAATGAACTAAAAAAAGCTTCCAAAAGGAAGCTTTTTTTAGTTCATCATTTTGAAAATATCAACTAATTGTTGGTTTATTTCTCCTGTTTGATAATCCATTGGTGCTGGCGCACTATCAATCATAATATTTCCTTCTTTATCTAAAATTAAAAAAGTTGGAATGTATTGTATTTGATAATCGTAGCCAAAATTGTTTTCTCTTCCTGCAAATAATTGTACGCCAGACATCTGATTTTCTCTTACCATTTTCTCCCAAATAGGCTTATCCTCTTCTTTATCCAAAGAAATACTTACAAAATGAATAGGTGCTTCTCGAAATTGTTTTTCCAATTCTTTCATAAAAGGAATTTGCACTTTACAAGGTCCACACCAAGTTGCCCAAATATCAATGTAGACATATTTCCCTTTGAAATCAGATAAATCAAATCGTTTTCCATTGATATCGGCTAACGAAAAGTCAGGCGCTTTAACCAATTCTTTTGGTATTTCAGTTTCTGGTGATTCATTTGTTGCAACAGAATCAATTTGTTCTATTTCAGTCGATTCTTCAACTTTTTGTTCTGATTTGTTACAACTAAAAAATGTAAAAATCATTGATAGTATTAGCAGTTTTGTTTTCATTTGTTGATTTCAACTAATTTATAAAATCTACTTGGTAAAGCAGTTTAACTGCCAAAAATAAACATTTAAACGTTATCAATTTCATAAAATACCTCAATTCACTTGACAAAGGGGTACCCGAGGTTGTATATTTGTAAAAAATTGTACAATTATGAAAATGAAAACCTCCGATTTCGATTTTACTTTACCTGAAGAACTTTTAGCAGATCGTCCTTCTGAAAACAGAGATGAAGCTCGTCTAATGGTTGTTCACCGTGATACCGGAGAAATTGAACATAGACAATTTAAAGATCTAATTGATTATTTCGATGAAGGAGATGTGATGATTCGTAATAACACCAAAGTTTTTCCAGCTCGTTTAATGGGTAATAAAGAAAAAACAGGTGCACAAATCGAAGTTTTCTTATTAAGAGAATTAGATGCAGAAACTCGTTTATGGGATGTTTTAGTAGATCCAGCACGTAAAATTCGTATCGGAAATAAATTGTTTTTTGATAATGATGATACATTAGTTGCAGAGGTAGTAGACAACACAACTTCTCGTGGACGTACTTTACGTTTTTTGTTTGATGGATCTTACGAAGAATTTCGTGCAAAATTAAAAGAATTAGGAGAGACTCCTCTTCCAAAATATATTTTACGCGACGTTGAGCCAGAAGATGCAGAACGTTACCAAACTATTTATGCAAAACACGAAGGGGCAGTTGCTGCACCTACAGCTGGTTTACACTTTTCTAAACACTTATTAAAACGTTTAGAAATCAAAGGTGTTGATTTTGCTGAATTAACATTACATATTGGTTTAGGAACTTTTCAGGCTGTAGAGGTTGAAGATTTATCTAAACATAAAATGGAATCTGAGCAAGTAATTATTCCTCAAGAAACAGCAGATTTAGTAAATCGTGCAATAGATGAGAAGAAAAAAGTTTGTGCCATAGGTACAACTTCTATGCGTTCTATCGAATCTTCAGTTTCTGCTGATGGTCATTTAAATGCTTTTGATGGATGGACGAATAAATTTATTCACCCACCTTACGATTTCTCTATTGCAAATTGTATGATTACAAACTTCCACACACCAAAATCAACATTAATTATGATGATTTCTGCGTTTGCTGGACACGACTTAACAATGAAAGCGTATAGCGAAGCAGTAAAAGAAGGATATAAATTCTACTCTTACGGAGATGCAATGTTAATCTTATAAGACAAGTTTGAATACAACAAAAAAAGATATACGAAAGCTTTCACAAGCTGAGATTGAAGACTATTTCAAAGGGATTGGAGAAAAGTCATTCCGCGCAAAACAAGTGTACGAATGGTTATGGAAAAAGAATGCCCATCAATTTGATGACATGACAAATATTTCTAAAGCTTTACGTGAGCAATTAGGAGAGTCTTTCCAGATTCAACCAGTTGAAGTTGATCTTCTACAAAAATCTAACGACGGAACCATCAAGAATGCTGTAAAGCTTCATGATGGTAACGTTGTGGAATCTGTTTTAATTCCAACCGATACGCGTACAACAGCTTGTGTTTCGTCTCAAGTTGGATGTAGTTTAGATTGTACATTCTGTGCAACAGCTCAATTAAAACGTATGCGTAACTTAACAGCTGCCGAAATCGTTGATCAAGTTGTGATAATCGATGACGAAAGTAAACGTTATTTTAACCGTCCATTAAGTAATATTGTGTTTATGGGAATGGGAGAGCCTTTGTTAAATTACAATGAAGTAATTTCTGCTATCAAAAAAATAACTTTACCAGAAGGATTAGGAATGGCTCCAAGACGAATAACAGTTTCAACTTCAGGAATTCCTAAGATGATAGAGAAATTAGCAGACGAAGAATTACGTGTTAATCTTGCGGTTTCTTTACACTCAGCTCGAGAAGAAGTTCGAAACGTAATTATGCCGTTTTCGGTTAAATTTCCGTTGACAGATTTGATGGAAAGTTTACAATATTGGTACGATAAAACAGGTTTGCGCATTACATTCGAATACATTGTTTGGGGAGGCGTGAATGATAAAAAAGAAGACATTGATGCCTTGGTGAAATTCTGTAAAAAAATTCCTTCAAAAGTGAATATCATCGAATATAATTCGATTGATGACGGAATCTACAAACAAGCATCAGAACAAGCAATTGATCATTATATAAAAGCATTAGAGTCAAATAATATTGTGGTAAATGTTCGTCGCAGTCGCGGAAAAGACATCGATGCAGCTTGTGGACAATTGGCCAATAAGACTGGTAATGATTAAAAAATAATCAAATGAAATATTTAGCCATATTTTTATTTTTGATTCTAACTAAATTCACCTACGCTCAAATAGTAGAAAATATCGATACAATTTCAATCGATGATTATAAAATGGAAAGTTTTAACTTACCGACTATCTTGAACGAAATTTCGGCTTTAGAATATGAAAAAGAAGATAAAAATGTGGCTTCTTTTTGGGGTTTGAATGATTCTGATTCCAAACCAGAATTGTATCGTTTTAATGCTAAAACAGGGGAAATTATCAATACAATTTTCATCTCAAACGCTCCCAATGTAGATTGGGAAGAAGTTTCTTCAGATGATAATCGAATTTATTTTGCTGATTTTGGCAATAATTTGGGTAAGCGTAGAGATTTAGCCATTTATTTCATCGAAAAATCGAAGATAGATTTCTCTAAAACTTATCAAGAATTAAAAGCAGAAAAGATTGAATTTTATTATCCTGAACAAGAAACTTTTCAGTTCAAAAATATGACGACGAATTGGGACGCAGAAGCATTTTTTGTCTACCAAAATCAATTGCATATTTTTACAAAAGAATGGTCAAATTTGGCAACTACACATTATGTTGTTCCGATTGATACTTCTCAAAAACACGCTGCAATAAAAGTAGAAACTTTCAAAACAAATTACGCTGTAACTTCGGCGTATATTGATTCTGACCCAACAAGTCCAACCAAAGGAATCTATTTATTAGGTTACACAAAAGAAGCTTTAGCGTTTATTAATTGGTTCGATTTGCCAAAAGATAACAATCCATTATTCTTCACTTTTCAAGTTAAAAAAATAAGTTTACCTTTGGGCTTCACGACACAGTTGGGACAATTGGAAGGAATTTCAGTTTTACCAACAGCTAATAAAATTTGTGTAAGCGGTGAAGAATTTAAATTTAAAGAATTTTACGCTAAGCAAGTTATACATTGCATCAATAATTTTACGAATTAAAAAACTAAATTTTGGCTAACACGGTAGATTTGATTAAAGCTCCAATCGCGGAGGAAATGAAATTGTTTGAACAGAAATTCTTCGAATCAATGAAGAGTAATGTTTCGCTTCTTGACCGTATTACCAATTATATTGTTCGCAGAAAAGGAAAGCAAATGCGTCCAATGTTTGTTTTTTTAACGGCGAAATTAAATGGAGAAGTACAAGAACGTACCTATCGTGCGGCTTCTTTTATCGAGCTTATACATACCGCAACTTTGGTTCATGATGATGTCGTAGATGACAGTACTTTGCGTCGAGGTTTTTTTTCTCTAAATGCTATTTGGAAAAATAAAGTAGCCGTTTTAGTTGGTGATTATTTTTTGTCTAAGACGTTGATTATTTCGACTAAAAACAAAGATTTTGATTTACTTGAAGTTGTTTCTGTAGCGATACAAGAAATTTCTGAAGGTGAGTTATTACAAATCGAAAAGGCGAGAAAATTGGATATTACAGAAGATGTTTATTTCGAAATTATTCGAATGAAAACTGCCACGCTTATTGCTGCTTGTTGCGAAGCTGGAGCGCGTTCTGTTGGTTGCTCGGAAGAAGTTGCGAAAAAAATGCATCGTTTTGGTGAATTGGTTGGAATTGCTTTCCAAATCAAAGACGATTTGTTTGATTACACCACTTCTAATGCAATTGGAAAGCCAGTTGGAATTGATATTAAAGAACAAAAAATGACATTGCCTTTAATTTATTCTATCAATAATGCGAACGAAAAAGATCGTAAATGGTTGATTAATTCAGTGAAACGCTACAATAACGATAAGAAACGTGTGCGTGAAATTATTCAATATGTGAAAGATAACGGCGGAATTGAATACACGCAAAAAATGATGAAAAAATACAGTCAAGAAGCGTTGGATATTCTGCACGAATTTCCTGAATCTGAATACCGAAATTCATTAGAAACTATGGTGAAATACGTTATCGAAAGAGAAAAATAATATTCTTCACTTATCAAAAGAATTAATAATATCAAACAATATTAGCTCGTTTATCGAGCTAATATTGTTTGATATAGTTTCCTCTAACTTACTTTCGTTTTTTCAAGATGTAATAAAGTGCATCGTCATCATTTTCTTTCGAAGTGTAAGCAAATTGAAATTCATATCCATTTGAAGACATAAAATTTAATGCATCAATCATCGAATTAAATTTGATGGTATTTCCTTTTTCATCTTTAATTTTTAGCCCGTTTTTAAAAGAAATAGATTTAGTTTCTTGACCAAAATCTAATCTGATATTCATTTTTGTGCTCAAACCTCGTCCAGTTCCAATAATTTGTATATACTCAACATTTATATCTTTAATCGGTACATCATTTACTGTTTGTGCAAACGACAAACTTCCGAAAAGTAATCCAAAAGTAAGTGCTAATTTTTTCATAGTTTTAATTTTAACAAAGATATTTATTTACAAATAAAACAAAAAAACCGATTCAAAAATGAATCGGTTTTGGTATAAATTATTGTTTTTGATTTATTTTTCTAAACCCCAATCAACTGCAAAAACGGCTTGTAGAGCTGCTGTTTCAGTTCGAAAACGTTGATGTCCAAGACTAATTCCTGTAAAATTATGTTCTTCTGCTGTTAGAATTTCATCTCTCGAAAAATCTCCTTCAGGACCAATCAGAATTAAAATTTTCTGCGGATTATTTTCTAAAACTGTTCGTAAAGGCGTACGTTCGATATCAGATTCACAATGTGCGATACATTTTGTGAAACTTTCAAAATCTTGTTTGATAAACTCATTGAATTTTATCAAATCATTTACTTTTGGTAAATATGCTTTTAACGATTGTTTTGTGCCAGATTGTACAATTTTTTCGATGCGTTCGATTTTAATATTTTTTCGTTCCGAATGAAAAGTTTGTAAAAAAGTAATTTCGTCAATACCAATTTCAGTTGCTTTTTCTAAGAAAAACTCCAAACGTTCCATTGTTTTTGTCGGTGCTATTGCAACATGCAAATAATAGTTTTTTTGCTCGAAATTTGTTTTTAAATCAACAATTTTTCCTTCAACTGCTTTTTTAGAAATTGATGTAATCTCAACTTCTGCCAAATTTCCTTTTCCATCTGTGACATGAACTAAATCGCCTTCATTTCCGCGTAAAACTTTTGCAAAATGATGACTTTCTTCTTCGTTTAGAATTGCTGTATCGTGATGAATTTCTCCAAAAAATAATTTCATTAAATATGGTATTTCGCTACAGATTTTGCTGTATTTTCTGTAAAGATTTCTTGATCAAATTTTAAACTTCCAACCATTGCAATCATGGCAGCATTGTCGGTTGTGTAGGCAAATTTTGGAATAAAAGTTTTCCAACCAAATTCAGTTTCTCCATCTTTTAGTCGTTGACGAATTTCTGAATTTGCAGAAACTCCACCTGCAATTGCAATTTGTTTAATTCCAGTTTCATCAGATGCTTTTTTAACTTTTTCCATTAAAATATTCACGATAGAACGTTGAATTGAGGCACACAAATCGTCAATATTTTCTTCAATAAAATTTGGATTCGCTTTGACTTCTTTCTGAATAAAATATAAAATAGACGTTTTAAATCCACTAAAACTAAAGTTTAAACCTTCAATTTTTGGTTTTGCGAATTTGAATTTTGTAGGATCTCCAATCTTAGATTTTTTGTCGATAATTGGACCTGCAGGATAAGGTAAATTTAAAATTTTACCTGCTTTATCAAAAGCTTCACCAGCGGCATCGTCAATCGTTTCACCTAAAATCTCCATCTCAAAATAATTGTTAATTTTTACAATTTGAGTATGCCCTCCAGAGACTGTTAAACATAAAAAAGGAAAAGTAGGTTTTTCATCGTTTGCATCTTCAATAAAATTTGCCAAAATATGCGCTTGCATATGATTGACTTCAATCAACGGAATATCCAAAGATTGACTGAATGATTTTGCAAAACTTCCGCCAACCAAAAGCGAACCCATTAATCCTGGACCGCGCGTATAAGCAATTGCTTTAAGTTCTTCTTTGTTAATATTTGCCTGTTTTAGGGCTTGATCTACGACGGGAACAATATTTTGTTGATGTGCTCTCGAAGCTAATTCTGGTACTACGCCACCATATATTTCGTGAATTTTTTGGCTTGCCACAACGTTAGAAATAATTTTATTTCCGTCAATAATTGCTGCGCCTGTATCATCACAAGAAGACTCTATGGCTAAAATGTAGTTTTTATCGCTCATAATTCCTTGTAGAATAAAATTTATAACTTATTTTTACCCTGCAAATATCGTAAAATTATACCATTGAAAATAGTCAGACGAATAGGAAGATTTTTATTGTCGTTGATTATACTTGTTTTAACCTTGGTTTTGACAGTAGCAATCGTCATACAAATTCCTGCGGTACAGACAAAATTAGCACATTTCGCTTTAGAAAAATTAAATAAATCGTTGAATACGCAAATGTATGTTGACTCGGTTGATATTGATTTTTTTGGGCGGATATATTTCCATGGTGTTAAGATTAAAGATGATCATAAGTATGATTTTATGAAGTCTAAAACGTTGGAAACCACAATTGATCTTTGGTCGCTTTTGCCAGGTATAAAAAAAGACCATATCGATTTAAGTCAAGTGAAATTGATTCAACCCGAAATAAATGTGATCACATACAAAGGCGATTCGGTTTCTAACTTTATAAAATTTGTCAATGGTTTTAGCTCGGATAAACCTAAAGACCCGAAAAAGATTTTTAAACTTGATGGCGATTTTGTTTTAGAAGAGGGTAAAGTGTCAATTGTTAATCAAAATTCTGGCAATATTTGGTTGGATGCAAAACAACTGAATTTGACGGTGAAGAAATTTAGATTGGTCGATTCTGATATTACAGGAGAATTAGAGAATTTCTGTTTTGTTGCAACAAAGAATAAAGAGATATATAACGTTCAGAATTTTACAGGGAAAGTTCATTATTCTAATAAAGAAATTCGAATTGGAAATTTGAATCTACGAACAGATACTTCTGTTTTAAACGGAAATCTATTGTTGAGCTACGATGAGCCTTCAGATATGTCCGACTTTTCGAATAAGGTACGTTGGGATGTTTTCTTTGATAGAGGTTCAAAAATTAACTTTAAGGAGATTCGCTATTTCACCGAAATATTCGACAAAAATTCATCTGTAGATTTGTACGGTAAGGTAGAAGGACCGTTGAATAATTTAACATTTTTGGATTTCGAATTGAAAGGTGAAGATAACTATGTCGGTGCATCCCGATTACAATTACAAGATGTATTAAATGGATCTTTATTAAATTTTTCAACAAGAAATGCCAAGATTAATACGTCATATCAGTCGATAACTAAGTTGCTTCCGACTTCAATAGCGAAGAGCATTCCCGATTTATTAACACGTTTTGGAGCGATTAATTACCGCGGTGATATTTCATTAAATCCAAATGAAATTAATGCAAATGGATATGCTGTTTCTGGTTTAGGAGATGCGGACATTAATGCTCAAATTAGAAATTATAAAGATGTAAAATCGTTAATATACAAAGGAACGATTGACGCTAAAAACTTAAATCTTCATCAATTAACGAATGCAAAAGATTTGGGGTATGTAAGTGGACAATTTAAATTTGATGGAAAAGGAACAGATCTTAACAATATCAATTTAAATCTTGACGGTACACTTCGTTATATTGATTTAATTGGTAAGAGATATCAAAATATTACGGTTGATGGTTTGGTTAAAAATTATCAATTTAATGGATTATTTGATATCAAAGACCCTAATCTGAATGCGCAATTGAACGGAAAAATTAATTTTAGTGGAAAACCTTATGATTTTGATTTTACATCAAATATCCGTCAAGTTAACTTAGATTTTATCGGTTTAACAAAGAATTTAGGAGCGGTTGTAAGAGGTGATGTAACGGGGAATTTTCAGTTAACAAATATTAATGATTTACGAGGGAATATCGACGTTAAAAATCTGTATTTCCGCTCAAAAAAAGATACGTTAGAATTGGCACATGTCATGTTAAATTCTGAAATAAGCGGATCAAATAAAATCATGACATTAGATGTTCCAAATTACATGAAAGCTACTGTTGATGGACGATTTAATGTTACCGAAATTGCAGATGTAGTCAATAATTCATTGGTTAATTTAGTGCCGTCTTTTCGCATGAAAAAAGTTTCGCCAAATCAAGCTTTTTCGTTTGATGTCAATGTGCAAGAAAACTTACTAAATTATATAGACCCTTCGATTTCTATTGAGCCAGACACGCATGTAAAAGGTTTTATAGACGGAACGAAGAATCAATTAGAAGCAACTTTGGAAACACCTGGAATAAAATATGCAGGAATTCAATTGTTTCAATCGAATGTAAATTTGAATACAATAGCCGAATTGCCTACACTGAACGCTAAAATTGATAGTATGAAAGTGAGTGGTGTTACGCTGAATGAAATCAATGTAAGCTCGATTCCGAAAAATGATACAATGATTGTGAAAACAGATTTTAATATTGGACGAAAAAATCCAGTAGTATTTAATTTAAATCTTTTTCATACAGTACAAAATAAGAATGATTTGATTTTTGGATTTTCGCCTTCGACTGTTCAAATCGATTCGACTCAATGGACGATTAATCATTTAAATGATGCAAATTCAAATCGTGTAATTTTTAATCGGATCAATAATTCGTTGAAAGTTGAAGATTTATCGTTAGAGTCAGAAGAACAAAGTCTGAATGTTAGCGGTTTGTTTAACAATAATATTGATTATAATTTCAATGCAGATTTTAAAGATTTATACCTCGAAAAAATTATTCCTAAAACAGTTTTAAACAACCTTAAAATTGTCGGAATTGCAAATGGAAATGTCAATATAGTCCGAACAAAGGAAAAGTTAGAACCAACGCTCGAAGCTAAAATTGATCATTTAGGGTTAAATGATTTTGAACTCGGAAATTTGACTTTACAAGGAGGTTATAATGTAGAAGATAAGCAATTTAATTTCGAAACAAGTTTACAAAAAGAGCAGATTCAATCATTGGTTGCTTATGGTAACATTATCAATAAACCTACAGGTCCAGAGTTGGATGTAGATGCCAATTTTGATGAATTTCACATTGATTTCTTAGAAGGATTTTTGAAATCAGTTTTCTCTAATATGCGTGGTACTTTATCAGGAGATTTAAAAATGACAGGACCAGTTGATTTACCAAATCTAAATGGAAATATGGTCGCGAAAGATCTTGGGCTGAAAGTTAATTTCTTGGGAACGGATTATTTATTTGAAGGAGAAAACGAATTATTTGTTACCAAACAAGGTAAAGGACAAGGGATTATTATGTTAAATGATATTGCATTTAAGGACACTTCTTTTAATACTAAAGGAAAAGTGGACGGAGCAATTCTGTTTAGAAATTTGAGTAAATGGGGTCTCAACTTAGATTTTGATACAGACAATTTATTGGTGATGAATACAACGATAAAGGACAATGAGTTATTTTATGGTAAAGTATTTGCTAAAGGAAATGTAACGATGTTTGGTGCTGTAGAAGAACTGGAGATAGCGGGAGACGCAACAGTAGTTGGAAACTCAGAATTAACGATAAACACTGGTAGTACAACAATTGAATCTGAAAATAATTTGGTTCGTTTTGTTCCTAATCAGCATTTAGACGAGATAGCAAAAAACAATGAGCCACATGCACCAAAAGGAATGTCGATAGATGTTAACATCAATGCTTATCCAAATGCTATGGTGAATTTAATTTTTGATGCTGCGACAAATGATAAAGCAACAGCTCGCGGTACTGCAGAAAATCTACGTTTCTTGATGAACAAAGCAGGGCTTAATATTACAGGGGTTTACAATATAGAAAGTGGAACATATGAGTTTAGACAATTTCCTCTGATTCCAAAAGATTTTAAAATAAAGAAAGGTTCATCTGTTCAATTTGCGGGCAATCCACTGGATGCAACATTAAATATTACAGCAGAATATCAACGTTCAGTTTCTAATGTAGGCGATTATTTAGGTGTTGGATATTCTCAAATTTACGATGCAATTCTTTCCATTGATATTTCCGAAACGCTTAAAAAACCAATCATTGATTTTGGTTTATCAATTCCGAATGCTGGATCAGATATTAATTCACAGTTACAATCAAAATTCCGTTCTAACACAGAAGAGCAGATGCTCCAATTTAGTTATATCTTATTGACAGGTAAATTTGGAGACGCTTCTGCTGTGCAATCAGGAGTTACAAGTACAGCTGCTGATATTGGCTTATCGACAATTGCAGGTATGTTGTCATCTATTGCAAATAATGTAGATATTCAAATGGAATATGTTGGTGGTAGTGCACAGTCTGATACAAATGATAAAATTAGAACATCTGTTTCTTATCGTATCAATAATCGTTTAAGTTTAAGAGGATCTTATGGAATTGCCGTAACAAATAACCGCAATGTGCAAGAGAATTTTGATGGTAATTTTGATATTTCTTATGATATTTCAAAATTAAACAATGGTTCATTGGTTTTAAAAGCATTTACAAAACCAACGACTTTTGGACTATTACCTGGTATGGAAAATAGCTTGAATCAAAGTTTTGGTGTCGGAATTCAATACAATAAAAGTTTTGATACCTTCAGAGGATTTTTAGGAATAGATGAAAGAAAGAAAGAACCTAACAATAAAAATACTGAATATAAACAAGAAAAATTTGATTCGATTATACTTCCAAAACAATTTAAAAAAGAAGAAAATAAAATAGATTCTGCATATCAAGCTCGTAAAGATACAGTCAACGTTACTTATCAAAAATTTTCTCAGCCAAAGACACAACAAAAGCGTCGCGGTTTAGTCAGAATTAAATAAAAAAAAATGAGTTTATTGTGGTTAGACAATAAACTCGCGCAAACAAACAAAAGTGATTAGTTCTTTCTTTTTTGAACTATTATTACAGCAAAAGTAAAATATTAAATAAATCATTAAAAAATATTTTGATGTTTGTTTGTTTTATTTATAATTTTGCTAAAAATTAATTCGATTTTTTATTAAAATAATAATAATAATCAAAAATTAGGAAAATGAATTACATAATTGATGATGTTGATAAGAAGATTTTGATGTATTTAATTGACAATACAAGAATGCCATTTACAGAAATAGCAAAAAAAATGAATGTTTCTGCTGGTACTATTCATGTACGTGTCAAGAAATTAGAGGAAGCGGGAATCATCAAAGGAACTACACTAATTACAGATTATGATAAAATGGGTTATCAGTTTGTTGCATATGTAGGTTTATTGCTTACGAAAACAAACAAAACTCAAAAAGTAATCGATGAATTATACAAAATTCCAAACGTAACAGTTGTTCACGTAGTTTCTGGGAAATATAATATTTTCTGTAAAATTCGTGCAAGAGATACAGCAGATGCAAAAGATGTTATCTACAAAATTGATCAAATTGATGACGTTTTGAGAACAGAATCTATGATTTCGTTAGAAGAATCTTTTAATGATAAAAATAGATTAATGCATTCAATCTTTCACTAAGAAAAATTCAATTTTTTAAATCATCCCACAAAATGACAGACGAAGAAAAAGAAAAATATTTTCAGGTCGCTCTCTGTTCAAGTCTCGTGCTTTTCGGGTTTGATGGAGAAGATCTAAAAATATTAATATATAAAAAACTTAACGATCCTTTCAAAGGAGCATTGGTTTTACCAGGAAAATATATTGCACCAACGGTAAGTAACGATCAGGCAATTCACGAATTATTAATCGAGAAAATTGCTTACGATGAGCATCAAACCTATATCGAACAACTGAAAGCTTTTACAAAAGTTTTTCGTAATCCATTAGGACGTGTTGTAAATGTTGCTTATTACGCACTTGTAAAACTAACACCTCAAATAGAGGAGAAAGTAAAAATGCAAGGAGGTGAGTGGTATCTATATGACCGCATACCAGATTTAGCTTTCGATCATAATGAGATTGTAAAATACGCAAAAGAACGTGTAAAACGCCGCGTAAAACGTCGCCCAGTTGGTTTTAACCTTTTAGGAGATGAATTTACAATTGCACAATTACAAAGTTTATATGAAAAAGCTTTGAATAGAGAACTTGATAAACGTAACTTTAGAAAGAAAATCTTTAACTCAAATTTAATTATCGAAACAGGCAATACAACCGACCCGAAACTTCATCGTAAAGTGTCGAAATTATACCGTTTTGACGAAGAAAAATACGAAAAATTGAGCTTGAAAGGATATGATTTCTTATTTTAAAACAAAGCTATGACAGATAAAAAAAATGAAACCAATAAAGAAAGAGAAGATCTTTTTGATGCTAATGTTTTAATGTCTGATAATACAAAATCAAATGACTTAAAACACAAAGGAGAGAAAAAATCATTCTTATTCAAATCAATGATCTTTATAATGGTTTTTCTTTTATTAAGTATTCTATATCGAGGTTACCAATTGTTAGTGACAAATGATTATTTAATGCGCGATTTACTGAATCAAGATGCACCAGAAATGCCAAGTTGGTATCCAATTTCAACTATTATTTTTGGTTTAATTGGTCTTGCAGGTATTTTCTTGGTAAATAAATACAAACGAATAGGTGTATATATGGTCGCAGGTTCATTATTTATATCTGCAGCAATACAACCAGAATTTATGGCAGATGGAACACTATTTACAATGTTCGCTTTATTTGTGTTTATAGGTTATGGTTTAGCAATTATTTATCCTTATTGGTATAAATTCAAATAATAAAAATTTGATAAAATAGAAAAAATAGGTTACAAAAAATTGTAACCTATTTTTTTTGATTGAAAATTAATTGATTTAATATCATTCAATATGAATATTTTAAAATCTATAACTGATTAAGTTGATTAAAAATATACTGAAATAAAACGAATATGTGAATTTAACGGTTATATTTGTCTTGTGTGGAAAAAATATAAATTAAAAGTACAAAATGGATTGTATTTCAGTATTTGATATGCTCAAAATTGGCGTAGGTCCTTCAAGTTCTCATACTTTAGGCCCTTGGCGAGCAGCAGAGGCTTTTCTAAAAGAGTTAGATGAGGCTTCAATTTTCAATAAAATTACCCGTATTCGCGTAGATTTGTACGGTTCTTTATCCTTAACAGGAAAAGGACATGCAACAGATTTTGCGGTTATGTTAGGATTGAGTGGCGCAGATCCTGAATACATTCCTATTGATGATATTTCAACAATAATCAATACAATTAACAGTGAAAAACAATTAAATTTTGGAAACCGATTTTTAATTGATTTTGATCCCAAAACAGATATTGTTTTTAATAGAGAGTTTTTAGATTTTCATGCAAATGGAATGATGTTTACTGCCTTTTATGAGAATGAAGAATTTACCTCTACATTCTATTCGATAGGAGGTGGATTTATAACAAAAGAAAACGAAGAATCAATTAATGCAGATGTAACATGTGCATTTCCATTTTTATTTAATACATCAACAGAGCTTTTAGCATTTTGTGATAAAGAAAATAAACCAATTTCACAAATCATGTTCGAAAATGAGAAAACACTTCGAACAGAAGATGAAATTCATCACGAATTAATGCGTGTTTGGAATACAATGTTAGAATGTATGTATATAGGATGTCACACAGAAGGTACATTGCCAGGCGGATTGAATGTAAAACGTCGTGCGTATGACATGCACAATAATCTGATTGGAACAACTCCTTATTCTAATCCACAAGAATGGATTATATCTATTCGGAAAACCAAAGTATATTTTCGCCAAATTCTGAAATGGGTAAGTTGTTTCGCACTTGCAGTGAATGAGGTTAATGCCTCGTTAGGTAGAGTGGTAACAGCACCAACAAATGGAAGTGCAGGAGTAATTCCTGCTGTATTGATGTATTATTTGGTGATCGAAAACCACAAAGCGGGACAAAAAGAAATTGAACAATTTTTAACAACAGCAGGTGTTATTGGATCTATTTTTAAGAAGGGTGCTACCATTTCTGCCGCGATGGGAGGTTGTCAAGCTGAAATTGGAGTGTCATCTGCAATGGCAGCAGGTGCTTTGTGCGAATTAATGGGAGGAAGTCCTGCACAAGTAACTATTGCAGCTGAAATTGCGATGGAACATCACTTGGGTTTAACTTGCGATCCAATAGGAGGGTTGGTACAAATACCTTGTATTGAACGCAATACAATGGGAGCAATTAAAGCGATAAATGCTGCTGAATTGGCATTGGATACAGATCCTTTAAATGCAAAAGTACCTTTAGACAAGGTTGTAAATACAATGTGGGAAACTGCAAAAGATATGAATAATAAATACAAAGAAACTTCTGAAGGAGGCTTAGCAGTTGCTGTGAATATTGCAGATTGTTAATAAAGTATTTATATTCAATTAAATAAAGAATAGTGTGTAATTTGTAAGGATTGTGAAAGTGTGTTGTGTGTTTCAAAAAAAATCCTTACATTTGCACAGCCTTTTAGAATTAAGGTACGGATGTTAAAGAATATTCATTTAGGGATTTTTTAGGCTGCTCAGCCATTTAATTTTATTCTTTCATATCTGTTGGTTATAATAATTTAAAAATAAAAACCGGATATGAAATATAAATGAATTTCAATATCACGGTATCGTATCTAACATGATTACATTCAAAGAATTAGGACTTCAAGAAGAACTCCTAACTGCAATTGAGAAAATGGGCTTCGTTAACCCTTCTCCAATTCAAGAAAAAGCTATTCCTCAAATCCTTTCATCAGACCAAGATGTTATTGCATTGGCGCAAACAGGTACAGGAAAAACTGCAGCATTCGGGCTTCCGATTTTAAATCAATTAGACAATAGTTCAAAATCAGTTCAGGCAATTATTTTATGTCCAACTCGTGAGTTATGTTTACAAATAGCAAAAGAAATCGAAACTTTTGCAGCTGATACACGAGGAGTACGTGTACAAGCAGTTTACGGTGGAGCTGATATCGTTAAACAAATTAGAGGATTAAAAGATAATCCACAAATCGTTGTAGGAACACCAGGTCGTACAATGGATTTAATTAAACGTGGTGCATTAAAAATTAATGACATTACGTGGACAGTTTTAGATGAAGCTGATGAGATGTTGAACATGGGATTCCGTGACGAAATCGATTCAATTTTAGAAACTACTCCAGAAGAAAAACAAACTTTATTGTTCTCAGCTACAATGCCTTCAGAGGTTCGTCGTATCGCTTCAGAATATATGCACAATCCAGTTGAGATTGCTGTTAGTAAAGTAAATACTACCTCAAAAAATATCGAGCACCACGTTTATTTAGTACGTTCATCAGATCGTTACTTAGCTTTAAAACGTTTGGCCGATTATTACCCAAATATTTATGGTATCGTTTTCTGTAGAACACGTCGCGAAGCGAAAGATGTAGCAGATAAATTGATGCAAGATGGTTATAATGCAGATGCATTACACGGAGATTTATCACAATCACAACGTGATCACGTGATGGAAAAATTCCGTAACCAAAACATTCAAATTCTTGTAGCAACAGACGTTGCAGCTCGTGGAATTGATGTTAATGAGTTGACACATGTTATCAACTTCAACTTACCAGATGATCCAGAAGTTTATGTTCACCGTTCAGGTCGTACAGGTCGTGCAGGAAACAAAGGAATATCTATTATTATTTCAGGTGGACGTGAAGCACGTAAAATTAGAGATTTAGAAAAATTAATTGCTTCTAAAATCGAGCCTAAAAACGTTCCAACTGGTGCAGAAATTTGTGAAAAACGTTTAATTTCTTTAATTGACAAAATCGAAAATATCGAAGTTGATGAAGAGTTAATCGAGCCTTACATGGAAACTGTAAACGAAAAATTAGCTGATATTGATCGTGATACTTTATTGAAACGTTTCTTAACAGTAGAATTTAATTCGTTCTTAGAATATTACAAAAATACGAAAGACATCACTCCAGAAGGTGATCGTGGTGATAGAAGTGATCGTTCTTCTAATCGTCGTGGAGGTCGTGATTTCTCAAGATTCTTCATTAACATTGGACAAAAACACAACTTACGTGTTCCAAACTTAATTGGATTAATCAACGAACAAACACGTAACCGTAACATCGAAATTGGAAAAATTGAAATTTTACGTAATTTCTCTTTCTTCGAAGTAGATACACAATTCGAATCATTAGTTTTAGAATCTTTCAAAGATGCACAACGTGATGGAGTTGATTTAGATGTTCAAATCTCTAAACCAGAACCAAGACGTGGTGACGGTGAGCGTCGTGGAGGCGGAGATCGTCGTCGTAATGGCGGAGGAGATTCTCGTGGACGTGGTTTTAACAGTCGTCGTGACTCTGATCGTGAAAGAAGCGGTGGAGACCGTGGTGGTTTCCGTGGAGGAAATCGCGATAGAGGAGGTTACCGAGGAGGAGACCGTGATCGTGATAGCCGTGACAGTAAAGGAGGAGATCGTGGTGGTTACCGCGGTGGAGACCGCAACAGAACGGGAAGTTCAAGAAGAGGTAGAGATTAATATTTCTCAAAAAATAACAACTAAAAAGGATGATTTTTTTTAAATCATCCTTTTTTTGTGCTTAAAATTTGTATTTGAATTGATAATTTTTCTATATTTATTCAAAACCACAAATAAATGACAGTACAAGAATTGTTTAATTCTATTCGAGCTTCTATCGAACAAGAGAATTATGCGCAGTTAAAAGAAATTAAAATTTTTAAACCAGAAAAATTTAATTGGGTTCGAGACATTTTCGAAACGTATAATGTTACTCAATTAGGTGAGCAAAAAGGATTGATTTGGAAGTACAATAATCAACGAGAAGATTATACGTTTCAAGATTTATCTATTAAGTACAATCAATTTTTAAATTATTTACGTAACAAAGGTATTGTAGAAGGGGACAAAATGTTTTCTCAAGTTCCTTTATTACCAATTACTTGGATTGGCTATCTGGCATCAATCAAAGGTGGATTGGTTATTATTCCAGCGGCTACAACGTTAGAAGCACGTGATTTAACTTTCCGTTTTGAATCATCATTTCCAGAAGTGGCATTGGCTGATCAAGCGAATGCTAATAAAATAGATGAAGCAGAAGCAAAATTTGAGCAGAAAATCAAAGTTAAATTAATCACGGAGGGAGAAAGAGAAGGATGGATAAATATCAACGATTTATGGAATGAATCACCTGAAGCCGAAGCTGCCGATACTAAAGCAGACGATGATTTGTTTTATTTCTTTACTTCTGGTACAACTGGAATGCCAAAAGTGGTGGTGCACACACATTACACTTATCCGCTTGGAGGCTTTACAACCTCTTCTTGGGTTGGAATGAAACAAGGTGATTTACATTACAATATATCACAACCTGGATGGGCTAAATTCTTTTGGAGTAGTTTCTTTGCTCCTTGGAATATGGGGGCTACAATTTTAGGATATCATGCAGATAAATTTGTTCCAAAGGAACAATTACAAACAATTCAGGATTTAGGTGTGACAACATTTTGCGCACCACCAACTGCTTTGCGTGTATTAATTTTAGAAGATTTAAAAAATTATCATTTCAAACTTCGTCAATGTGTTGCGGCAGGCGAACCGCTTAATCCAGAGATTATAGATGTTTGGAAAGAAGGCACAGGCATAACAATTCGAGATGGATATGGACAATCGGAATCTACAGCTATGATTGCCAACTTACCTAACGAAAATATAAAATATGGTTCGATGGGTAAACCTGCTTTTTTATATGAAATTGTAATTGCAGATGACAATGGAAATATAGTACAAGATTGTGAAGAAGGAAATATCTGTGTTGTGTACAACGAAGAAAGCATTAATGGAATTTTTAAGACATATCTTATTCAGAAAGATAAGATGTCAAAAGTTTTTAAGCATGGATTATATTATACAGGAGATAAAGCGTACAAAGACGAAGATGGCTATGTATGGTTTGTTGGGCGTGATGACGATGTGATAAAAGCATCAGATTTTAGAGTTGGACCATTTGAAGTAGAAAGTGCGTTATTAGAACATGATGCGATTATGGAAGCTGCTGTTGTAGCAAGTCCACACGAATTGCGAAGTAATGCAGTGAAAGCGTTTGTTATTTTAGCCCCAGGGTATGAAGCTTCGGAAGAATTAGCGAAAGATATTTTCAGGTATACGGAAGAACATTTAGCACGTTACAAAATTCCTCGAATTGTCCAATTTGTTGAATCATTACCCAAAACAATTTCAGGTAAAATACGTCGCGTAGAATTACGAAACCAAGAAGCGAAGGATAAACAAGATAAAATTAAAATTCTAAACGAGTATTTCCATGAGAAATATTAATAGAGCTTAAATTTATCGCATAAAAAAAATAGCCTTACAATTTGTAAGGCTATTTATATTTAAAATATTTTATTAGAGTTTTTCGTCTAAATATTCCTGAATTTTAGTTGTAATTATAGGTACAGCTATCATAATTAATCCCGAAATGACAATTTTTGTAATCCCTTTCATTGGGTATTTATTTGATGCTTTATCTCCAACCCAATTTAATGCGTTTTCAACTTTAGAAGACGTAAAATGAGTATCAGTTTTTATATTCGATATAAGACCCACAGCCTTATTCACAATAGAATTATCGTGCTTGTTTTCAGAAGCCTTCATTTCAATACGAAGCTTTCTTTTAGCAAGTCGTAAATCTTCTAAATTTTTAATTACTGGTTTTTCTTTATTTGTCATCTTCGTCGTCATCATCTTGGTTAGACATAGCTTCCATAGCATTCTCAATCGCAATGTTTGTTAAGAATAATTTTAATTTCTTTCTAAACAAAAGGCATAGTACCATTACTACAAAATAAATTCCAGTAACAGTTAAGAAACCTAATCCTGTATCATCAAAATAACTGCCTAAAATAAATCCTAATGCTAAACTACCTAACAACAATAAGAACAGCGCAAAAACGGCAATAATCAGTACGTAAATCCCGCTTGCTAACATGTTACTGACAGAATCTATCAAGTCATATTTAGTTAACGTGATTCTATTATTGATATAGGTTTTTAGATCATTAAACATAAAAATTGTTTTAGTTTAGACAAATTTAATTATAATTTTTAAGGATTATTGACTAAACTGAATTAAACTCCTACGTTTTCTTGAAATTCGTCTTTTAAATCTTCTTTAGCTTGATTTGTTTTAGTTTTCAAATCTTTTCCAGCTTCTTTGGCTTTCGCAACAAATTCGTCTTTTTGATCTGCTAATTTAGATTTAATTTCTTCTAATTTAGCTTCTAATTCTTTTTTTGTTTGCTTTGCTTTATCAGAAAAATCATTTGCGTATTTATCTAACTCTTTTTTGTATTTGTCAGCTTCTTTTTTTAATTTTTTGCGCGTGTCTTTCCCTGATTCTGGCGCGTACAATAAACCTACTACTGCTCCGATTGCTGTTCCAATTGCTAAACCTGCTAATAATTTAGTTGCATTATTTAATTTACTCATAATAAAGTTTTTTTTGAGATTAAACGTTTTTTATATTTACACATTAAAATTACAAAAACAATACCAAAGAATTAAATTTAAATTTAAAAAAATTACAATAAATGTTAATATTATCTGAAAAATCACAAAATATGCCAGCTTCTCCTATTAGAAAGTTGGTTCCATACGCAGATGCAGCTAAAAAGAGAGGTACAAAAGTATATCATCTGAACATTGGTCAACCTGATATAGAATCGCCAAAAGCTGTTTTAGAAGGATTGAAAAAATTTCCATCTAACATTATTTCTTACACGCATTCAGAAGGAACGTTAGAATATCGTCAAGCGTTGGCAGACTATTTCACTAATCGTGGAATTGAATTAACTCCAGAGAATTTTATTGCTACGTTAGGAGGTTCAGAAGCTTTATTGTTTATTTTTGGGATTATCGCAAATCCGGGTGATGAAATCATTATTCCAGAACCTTTTTACGCAAATTACAATGGATTTACGTGTGAAAATGATGTAAATATTGTTCCTGTACCTTCAACAATTGAGAATAATTTTGCTTTACCTTCTGTCGAAGAGTTTGCAAAAAAGATTACAGATAAAACGCGTGCAGTTTTAATTTGTAATCCTGGAAATCCAACTGGTTATGTTTATTCGAAAGAAGAATTAAATCAATTGAAAGATTTAGTTTTAGAACATGATATTTATTTAATTGCAGATGAAGTGTATGCTGAATATTTATATACAGAAGAAGAATTTACATCTATTTTAAGTTTTCCAGAATTAAAAGATAATGCAATTGTAATTGATTCTGAATCGAAACGTTTTTCTTTATGTGGTGCTCGTTCTGGAGCGTTAATTACACGAAACGAAAAGTTCTTAAAAGCAGCTATGTTGTATGCACAAGCGCGTTTGAGTCCAGTTGAGATTTCTCAATACATTGCAACATTAGCGCATAAAAATGTAGGATCTTATTTCGAAGATTGTCGTACAGAATATTTAAAACGTCGCAATACATTAATAGAAGGTTTAAAACAGATTCCAGGGGTGGTTTGTCCAAATCCAAAAGGTGCTTTCTATTGTATGATTCAATTACCAGTTGATAATGCGGAAAAATTTGCAATTTGGTTGTTAGAGTCATTTTCGTCAAATGGGGAAACTGTCATGTTGGCACCAGGAGCGGGATTTTACTCAACTCCAAATTCAGGAATACAAGAAGTTCGTTTGGCATATGTGCTAAAAGAAGAAGATTTAGTACGTTCTGTAGAATTACTAAAAGAAGCTTTAGAACAATATCCAGGAACAATTAGATCATAAGAAATATACGAAGATGGAAATCATCGAAAATTATTCATTAAAATTATATAACACATTCGGAATAGAAGCAAAAGCAAAATATTTTGCAGATGTCGCAACTATTCAAGATTTACGAAAAGTATTGGTTTTTCGTCGTCAAAAAAATCTTCCCATTTTATTTATTGGAGGAGGAAGTAATATGCTTTTTGTAGACGATTTTCCAGGAATTGTGTTAAAATTAAATTTGAAAGGAATCGAAATTATCAATGAAGAGGATGATTTTGTGTACATAAAAGCGCAAGGAAGCGAAAATTGGCACAATTTTGTTCAATGGACGTTGGAAAATGATTTCGGAGGATTAGAAAATCTTTCTTTAATTCCAGGAAATGTTGGAACAGCACCGATGCAAAACATTGGAGCCTATGGCGTTGAAGTAAAAGATTATATTGAAGAAGTTCAAACATTAGAATTAGAAACAGGTGACGAGCGTACTTTTACAAATGAAGAGTGTCAGTTTGGTTACCGTGAATCTATTTTCAAGAATGAATTAAGAGGTCAATATGTTTTGGTAGCAGTTACATTTAAGTTATCAAAGAGAAATCATCAATTGCATATCGATTATGGGGCAATAAAATCTGAATTGGAAAAGGAGCAAATTTTTGAGCCTTCAATTCAAGAAATTAGTGCAGCCGTGATCAAAATACGTCAAAGTAAATTACCAGATCCTTCGCAAATAGGAAACTCGGGAAGTTTCTTTAAAAATCCTGTTATTACGAACGAAGAATTTGTGGAGATTGAAAAACGTCATCCCGAAATTTCTCATTATAAAACTGATTCGGGTGTAAAATTAGCTGCAGGTTGGTTAATTGAACATGCTGGTTGGAAAGGAAAGCGTTTTGGTGATGCTGGTGTTCACGATAAACAAGCATTGGTTTTGGTGAATTATGGTAATGCTACAGGACGTGAAATATATGATTTGTCTGAACAAATTATTGAAGATGTGAAGTCTAAGTACGGTGTCACATTAGTCAGAGAAGTTAATATTATTCAATAATTAAAATCCTATTTTTATTTATACAATGCCCATAAAGTATCTAACTTTTTGGGCATTTTTTATAAAGAATTTCGACTATCAATACCTAATGTTGTGTAAATTACTTTTAAATGGTACTTAACTGTATTTTCAGAAATATATAATTGAGTAGCAATCTCTTTGTTGGTTAATCCTTTTCTTACAAAATCAATGATTTCTAACTGTCTTTCAGACAGATTGTAGTCCGAAAAAGTGAATATTTTCTCGTTTTTTGATTTATTATCAATTAAATCTGAGAGTTCTTTGCGCATTCTTTCGTTCTCATTTTCAACTAATATTCTTTTTTCTTTATTAATTTTATTGTATTTGAAAAGAACTAAAAGTAAAATAGCTAAAATGGTAGAAATTATACCTAAAAAAAATTTGATATTTTTTTGATTTCGAACCTCTAAATTATTTCGTTTATTGATAATTTCTTTCTCTAAACTTTGTAATTTTCCACTTTGATTTATTGCGTCGTAATCGGTTGCAAGATCATTTACAATTAATCGCGTTTTGTAAGCTTTTTCCCAATCTTCATTTTGTGCATAATGCCAAGTAAGAGATTCGTACATATTCAGAATATATAATTTTGTATTGAATTTTTTAGCATAGTACAGTCCGTTTTCAAAAGCCTTTATCGCTTTTTGATCTTCATTGGTTTCGGTGTAAAGATGCAATAGTTTTCGATATATATTTGGTAAATGTTTGGGTGATTCTTTTTTTAATACATCTACAGCTTCATTATATTCTTTTTCAGCTTGTTGATAATCCTTATTAAGGATATTGATTGTGCCTAAAACAGAAATATAAAAAGCATACGTTTCTGGATCTAAAAAATGAAGATTATTCTTTTCTACTTTTTTAAGCAATTCATTTACATTATCATATTTAAGGTAATCAAACTGAATGAAAATTCGCTCAATTAAAATTTTTGTTTCAACTTCTTTTTTACGGTTAGGATCCTTTAATCCATATTTTTCAGCAATATTTAGATTTTCTTCAGCTTCTGGATAATTCAATAAAGTTTTATAGGTAATATATTTTAATAAATACAAATTGTATAAATCATAATTACTAACTCTCTCAGAGTAGATAAGACTATCTAATTTGAAAATAGATTTATTATAAGCACCAATTTGGTTGAAATTACTAATCTCTTTCTTTAGAATTTCGGAATTAATTGTGTTTCCAAACCCTACTTGAGTATAAAAAGAAAAAAATAATAATAAGAGAAATTTTTTCAAGATTTAGATCATTTAGTTGATTATATGCGTTTTACATAGACTACCCGTAGGTAGTTTAATATAAACTACCCATTAACTATGCTTGCAAAAGTAGGAATTTATTTTATGATTTTTAAAATTTGTGAAGATTTATAACAAATGTAAGTCGTAATAAATTAGATAATTAAATAGAAATATGAAAAATATTTTAACTCTTTTATTAGTCATGTTGTCTAATGTGATTTTTGCTCAAAATTTAGATTACAAAACGTTAAAACAATTTATCGGTAATCGAGTAACCGAATTAGAAGATTATTATCAAATAAAATCCAGTTCTATAGATGATAATTTTGGTAATCAAAAAGTACACTACAATTCTATCACAATAGATCCATATACTATAAGTATGGAGGTGGAAACTGAAGGTAAGAACATTAAACGAATTGTTGTTGTGAATTCTGAAAATAGAACTAATTTTTTTCAAAATATCGCACAAGAAATAGAACAAACAACTCCAACAAAGAAAAACTATAAAACAGTTTATATTTCTTTAGTTAAAAATTCTACAAAAAAGAAAATCTATCAAGAGTCTATAAGTCATTTGATTGATTTAATGAAAAAACCAACAACAAATCTAAAAGAGAATCATGGTCTTTTAGAATCAAGTACTTTAAATACTACTATATCTATCGATGACACTGCAAGTGTTTTAATTGTAAACTAAATAAATACATTATATACAAATTAAAAAATTAACTATGAAAAACATTTTTATTTTAGGATTAGGTTTTATGTCTTCTGTGGCTTTTGGACAAGTTGATAAAATTTATAAACATTCAGGAGAAATTATAGAAGGTCAAATAAAGCGTGTAGGAGAATTTACTGTAGAATTTACTTATGATGGAGAAGATGCAATACAATCATTAAGTAAATATTCTGTAAACAAGGTTTTCTACGGAAAAAGCACTCGTATCGAAGATGTTTCAGAAAAGATAGAAATTACCGATGACAAAGATTGGCCGAAAGTTATTATTTTAGAAGATAAATCTTTAGTTGCTGGATTAAAAAAAGGGGATGATTTGAAATCAAAAACAGGTTGGGTAAACTTTAGATCTGGAAATGGAAAAGATGAGCGTGCTGAGAAAGTTTTAAAACAACAAGCTGCGGAGGTGAGATGCCCATTTATTCTTTTATTATCTGATAAAATGGCAGGTAAATCGGCTAAAAAAACTGGAAGTTGCTATAAATATCAATAAAACGGATTAACAACTAACTAACTACTTAATGTATTTTTGACCAATAAGTCGTGAATTGATTTCACGACTTATTTATTGTAAAATGAAGAGAATAGTGCTGACAAAAAAACGAAAAAGAACAACAAAATTTGGTTCGAAAAAAATAAATTATTTGGATATTTTAATTGTAGTTGCAGTTAGTATTGTGACCATTTTAATTATCATAGACTTTTTAAATTAACAAAAAAACATCACTACTATACACTGCCCCCAAAAAGTTAGACACTTTTGGGGGCATTTTTTATGACAAGAAAAGTAAAATATGATGTAGCATTTA
>NZ_JACXZC010000007.1 GCF_020281205.1 Empedobacter stercoris | reverse complement strand
TTTTATAATAACCGATTCACTTGGAATATTAAATTTAACTCTGGCTTCATGTAAACTAAGATATTGACTAGTTATAGTCTTAATAACTTTCAACTTAAATTCAACGCTATACGTTTGGTTTTTTTTAGGTTCTATACCTGAAATTCCTTGATTATGATAATCAGAAACCCATTTCTTTAATAAAGAAGCATGTATATTTTCTTTTTTACTAATTGAACGTATTGTTCGATGTTTTTCTAAAACTTCTTTCACACAGCGTAACTTAAATGCTACACCATATTTTACTTTTCTTGTCATAAAAAATGCCCCCAAAAGTGTCTAACTTTTTGGGGGCAGTGTAGAATCTGAAGCTTTTTTTATGATTTGTTTAGAATAAAAATCTGTACAATTATTCATTTTCGGTCTAAAAAGAGAAAAAAACTGTTAAAAAATGCTTCATTTCATAACATTTACAATTTTTGGCATCATAATTTCTTATCACTACAAACAATAAAAAAACAATTAACCTTTAATAATAATTCGTATGCAAGGATTAGAAGATAACAATCAACCCACAAACAAAGGAAAAAATGGTTTAGTAATTCCTTTAGCTTTAGCGGGAATCTTATTAGCTGGTAGTGTTGGATATAATATTTATCAAGCAAATCAAATAGGAAACCTTGAAAAAAATGACTCTTTAAACTCTCAAATCCTTAAAAATGAAACCAATCAAAAAGATCAAATTCGTAGACAATATGATTCTATCTTAAACGATTACACGCAATACAAAGCGCGTATAGAGGATCGTAACAATTTGTTAGGCGATAAAGAAAATATGATTCAATTAAAGAATCAAGATATTCAAGAAATCTTAGAAAAAGACAATCCTACAGCAGAAGAAATGAATCGTGCACGTAAGATGATTAACGATTTAGAAGGTAGTGTAAAAAATTATAAGTCAGAAGTTGCTCGTTTACAAAAAGAAAATGCAATTCTTGTACGTAATGTTGAAGATTTAAACAATAAAAATTCTGCATTAACAACAGATAATAATAATTTAAGAGAAAACAACAAAGAATTAACGTATAACTACCAAACAGAGAAAAACGTTCGCCAAAAAGATAACGCTATTTCGAAAGGAAAAATTAATGAATTAAGTTCTACTTTATCTGTTTCGAATCAACAAATAAAAGGTATTCGAGTAAGAAGTAGTGGAAAAGAAGTTGAAAAAACACGTGCAAAACGTATTGATAAAATTCGTGTTTCTTTTGATGTAGATCGCAATTCGAGAACAGAATCTGGAGACAAAAAATTATATGTTGCTATCTATAATCCTGATGGAACGTTAGGTAGATATGGAAATGCACAAGGTGGACAAATTGAATTAAGATCTGGAGATACAGTTGATTTCTCTGATGCAATTAGCTTCAATTACACAAATGGGCAAGTAAAAAATATTACATTTGATTGGGAAAATGAAGAATTCCAAAAAGGAGTTTATACTTTCAATGTTTACGAAAATGGATTTAAAATTAGTCAAGCAAAAATAACCCTGAACTAATTCATTGACACAAAGCTAACCAGAAAAGCTCAGCAAATGCTGAGCTTTTTTATGCTATTCATTCAAAACTATCGTTTAAGTAAATTGATACTAACAGTTGCCAATTCGTTATTTGGGTATTTTTTAAACAATGTTTTATCAGGCATTAATCCAGTTTCTTGACAAATGCGATGAAAAACATCAACCTCGACAATATATTGATCCGAAAAACCATGCGTTGCATCATAAGCTGTTGCAGGTGTATTTCCTAAATTTCTTGCTGTTAAATCTGGAGCGATTGTATGCAACTCGATTAACAATAATCCAAACTTATCAACATAAGGCGCCCATTTTTTGAGATGATTCAATAAATTCTGTTCCACATCGTTATTCGACAAACGTTTACCTCTAAAAGCAAATGCACCAGTGGACGTACTGATTCTATCTATTTTAACTTCTTTTACATCTTCCCAAATTCTATTATGATCTAAAAATGTTCTAATGTTCAACAAATCACTCAACTCAATAGAATAATCCTCTTTTAAATCAGTCGCCAATCGATCTGGATCACCGATATCGCCCCAAATCACTTTTGCCCAAATATCATTTTTAATTAAATTAGCACGCGTTACTTTCAATGCTGCTTGATTATAATCTGCACCAACTAAAAATAAAGGGTATTCATCCAAATGTTTTCCTCGCAATGTTTGTCGCTCTATCACATCATACAAATGCTGTAATAATGCACCATTTCCACATCCCATATCCAAAATACCTTTTGGTTGTTCTTCGATAGGACGATTAAAAATCTCGGCAATAAACTCATCTATCACTTTAAAATAAGTAGAATGTGCACCTCCACTACCCCAAACATTCATTTCGCGATTAACATGTTGCTCATCTTCGCCTTCTGTAATCTCTCTCAATTTCGTTGGCGAACCAAATAGTAAATCGTTCAATTTTGCAAACATTGGCAAATACGATACAGTAACACCGTAAGATGTTGCTCTACGTGCAAAAAACAAGCCTGTTTCAGTAAATTTATAATTCTTCTCGTGTTTTGAAAACCAACCTAATTCGGCAAGTCGCTCCAATATTTTTTCAAATGTTTGTGGATTTTTATGAAATTCATCTGGATTGAAAGAAGCTTCCATAAAATATTTATGAAACAAACCGCTCATTCCCATTCGAACAATGATAGGTCCAACCAAAGCTCCTTCGATATGTTTTGTAATTTGATAATGCAATGGTTTTTCAAGAAACTCTTCGTTATCACTTGTCAGTAAATATGTTTTGTACTTATCAAATAACTTGATCCATTTTTTACAAAATTCTTCCGAAAAATCATGTTGATGAATCACTTCATCTTCAGCTAAAAAAACACCTAAATCATGGTAAATATCAAAATTTGTAAATGCTCTGTCTGAATATTTATTGGTTTGAATTTCGACAATTTTTTGTTCATTATTTACCGTATACTCTAACATATTTTGAGAAGCCAACACACGCAAAGCAACATTTAAATATCCTTCGTTTGCTTGAAATTCTTTTGTTAGCTGATCCAATAACATCGTTTTATGTTCGACAATATAATGCAACACACCTTTGCTCGCTAAAACATTCAATATCGGTGCAGTTACCAAACCATCAAGATGTCTAAAGATTAACGATCTCAAATATTTTTTATCCATTTTGGTTGATTTTTTCTCTTATAAATATATTGATAATTACGAAATATTTGTAAGAAAAATAGCGTGATTTTAAATTACTTAAAATAAAAAAACCTCATCCGTAGACAAGGTTTTATAGGATTAATCAATTTTGATGAAATTTCCGTTCAAATCGAATTTCAATGTTTGTTTTGATTGTAAAAATTCTACTTCGTAAGAACCATCTTTTTTATCTTGTTCAATCTTTTTAATAGGACTTTTTAGATTATTTTTTTCAAGATAACTTTTTATTTTTTCAGGAAAAAAATTGGTTGGAATTGCTTTTCCTAACCCATTCTTCACTTCTATCCATTGTCCATTATCTGAAAATTCTAATTTTGTTCCATCTTTTAATTGAATATTATATGTTGTGATGTTGCGTTCAACTTCTTTTATAGCATTCAACAATTTGAGATTTCCGAAATTTTGTACAAGAAAATTCTGCACATTTACAGGTAAATTATCCGCTGAAACGACCATTTCATTTGAATCAATATTTACGGTTTTTTGTTGACCATCATCTTGTAAAATGACATAAGAGTTCGATGAATTCGATGAATCTGATCCATTCACTATATCGCTTTCCATAACGATAGGTTGCTCAGGCGCTTCCGATTTACTCGAAATAATATCATTTTCAGTAGATTTTTTTGATTCGCATGCAGTTAAAACTAAACTAAAAATAGCGAGTAATGATAAAACTATTTTTTTCATAATTTTGATTTTAAACGTTTATCAACAAGCATTATACCATAAAAAATGCTGATTAAAATTTAACCAGCATTTAAGAGTTTATTTTTTCTGAACGAGAATAAGATATTCCCACGGTTTTAATTTCAGTTTAGTTGTCGCATCAAATGGTACATCTTCATTGTTCATAAAGTTTTTATAGATTCCGTTAATTGGAACTGTAACTTCTTTTTCCGACTTTGTTAAATTTGCCACAAAATAAGCTTCTGTTGTATTTTTCTTTCGTTTAAATGCTAAAATAGATTTATCATCAGATGTTTTTAATCGTTCGTAAGAAGCTGCTTTTTTCGCTCCATTAAAGGCTTCATTTGTTACTTTTAATTCTCCTAACTTTTCGTAAACACCTCTCATTTTTGCATTCGGATTACGATCAATCGAATCTTTTACAAAGAATTTTAGTCGACGACTGAAATCTTCTTCTTGTCCATTATAAATCATTGGGATTCCAGGCAATGTGTACGTTAAAGCGGCAAAAGTTTCAACTGCATCACCCATTCTTTCATACTCTGTTCCTGCCCAAGAATTTTCGTCGTGGTTTGATGTGAATAATAATTTATAATCATCTGCTTGCCATTTTTTTGGAATCGAATCCATGTATGCATCAATCGCAGAAACATTCTTTTTACCTTTGGCGATATCATTCATAATATGATGAATTTCCCATCCATAAGCCGCGTCAAAAGCGTTTACTAAAAGATCTGGATTTTCTGTTTCACCTAACATAAATATCTCGCGATCACTTGCCAATTTCGGTTTCGCTTCTTCCCAAAAATCAGTTGGCACTTCATGTGCCATATCGCAACGGAAACCATCGATTTTGAAATCATCTAACCAATATTTCATATCAGCAATCATCTGTTTGCGCATTTCTTTGTTTTCGAAATTTAATGCTACAACATCTGTCCAATCATAAGGAAAATGCATTTTTCCATTCTTATCTTGCTCGTACCAATCGGGGTGTTGTTTTACCCAAGGATGATCCCAAGCTGTATGATTCGCGACCCAATCTAAAATAACATACATGCCATTTTTGTGCGCTTCATCAACCAATTTCTTGAAATCTTCGGCATTCCCAAATTCTGGATTAATTCCTCTATAATCTTTGATCGAATAATATGAACCTAAACCTTCTTTTCTATTCTCTTCTCCAATCGGATGAATCGGCATAATCCAAAGGATTTTGACTCCCAATTTTTTGATGTTAGAGATTTCTTTTGTCACCGCTTCAAAAGTTCCTTCTGGCGAAAACTGACGAACATTCACTTCATAAATAACAGACGTTTCTGCCATCTCAGCTGTAAAAGGAGAAATCATCCCTTCTGTTTGCTCTGTTTGTGCTCCATTCGATGCATCACCTTCTTTTTTACTACATCTTGTGATAAGTAATCCGGTAAGTAAGGTTAATGCTAAAAATCTTTTGATCATGTGTTTATATTTTTACTTTTATTTAATTCTTTCTAATAAAACTACATCTGATGCAGTTGAAATCATCACTCTTCTATTTTTAACCACCGATGTTATACCTGAGTATGCATCGCGCACTTTTGTTCCATCTTTCCAAACCGAACTCACATTAATTGACTTTTTACCAATAGGCATTTCCAGTCCAATAACGACATCATCTGTCTTGTATTTTCGTGTAAAAATATACGGAGAATTTTGTAAATCAGTTTGATTTCCTGCCCCAACTGCGGGATGATTTCGTCTAAATTGTCCTAATTTCTGGTAATGTTTCAATAATGATTCCGTTTCTGAATTTGGTTTGATACTTTCCCAATTCATATTAGAACGAAGATTAGCATCTCCTTCAACGCCCACAACTTCTAATGGACGAGCTGTTTCGTCACCATAATAAATCTGCGAAATACCAGGTGTCAACAACAATCGAGTACCTGCATCCCAAGGATTTTGACGATTTTTATCGAAAGGCGAACCATCGTCATGGGAAGTAATGTAACTCATTACAGACTTCCCTTCCATTTTGTTTTGAAGAATATCATTGTATCGATCAAAAACAGTTTGATTGGATTCTTTTTGAGTTGAGCGCAAATCGAAATTGATTAATGCATCAAATCCATTCTCGAAATAGTTAACTGTTTGATCAGGAAAATGAAATTGTTGTGCATCATTAATCGAATAATTATAAACTTCTCCTAACAAGAAAAACTTGTTTTGATCTAATATTTTGGTTGGATTTGCAGCTTTATATTCTTCAAAAGCATCTTGACAAATCTCATTGAATTTCTTCCATACATCTTCTTCTGTATGTTTTACTGTATCGACACGATAGCCATCAATTCCGTACTTTCTAATGTAATCAGAAAGCCATTTCATGATATAATATTTCGGTGCTTTTGGTAAGTTATATGTTGTAAAAAAAGCATTCAATTCTGCCACTTCTTTCTCCAATCGACCTTCTTTCGACCATTTTGCTAACAATTGTGGTGGTAGTAAAACATCATTTTCGGATTCCGTTAAAATATCTGGTAAATTTTTCACCAACGTACATTCTATCGTCGATTTATAGGAATCGTACGTGCATTGAGGAGAAACACGAACCCAATCCGAAGGAAAAACACCATCCGAAGTTGTCGCTGGACCAGTGTGATTAATCACCGCATCCAACATAATACGAATTCCTTTCGAATGTGCTTTATCAACTAATTCTTGTAACTCTTTTTCAGTTCCCCAATTTTTATCAATTGAAGTCCAATCCTTTGTCCAATAACCATGAAATCCATACGTTTTCCCTTGACCTTCGTCTACAAAACCATGAATTTGCTCCACGATTGGCGTCATCCAGATGGCATTTACACCTAAATTACTAAAATAATTACTCTCAATTTTATTAATTACTCCACGAAAATCTCCGCCTTCGAAACCTCTTAATTTTGCTGTTTCGGCTGTTCTTCCGTAATTGACATCATTTGTTTTGTCTCCATTTTCGAAACGATCTGTCAATAAAAAATAAACATTTGCTGCATTCCAAACAAATGCTTGTTTTTGGCTTGATTCATTTTCTTGTGATGATTTAACTTCTTTATTAGTTGCAACTTTTGAGGTTGTACAAGATGTAAAAAACAAACCTGCAAATAAACTAAGTTTTACTATTTTTTTAATCATTGATTCTGATTTTAAACATTATAGATGAGTCTTAAACAAGCTCAGAATGACAATTTCCGTTTTGTCATGTTAAACATATTTCAACATCTCATCATTCTTTATATAATCTTGAAACAAGTTTAAGATGACTTTCTATTCGTCATTTCAAGTGATTCTGATAAGAATCGTATCGAGAAATTAGGCGAATTTTCACATCTTACTTCTCGATATAAATATTCTCCATTATCATTTCGAAAATTCACTCGAAATGACGTGAAATTAGAATTTAAAACTTTTTAAGTCTAAAATTTATTTAATCTCTTTAATACTAATTGCAAAACCTCCACCAGCTTGAGATGTTAAATCTAAAACTGATTTTACGTCAACCTTTTTTGTTTCGATTTTATAGGCTTGAGGATTTGTTTTGTAATGCGCATCTTTTGCATCAGCATAAATTGTTGCTTCGTATTTTTTCCCTTTCTCTAAGAAATCTAATTTGAGTTTCGTTGATCGAGGCGTTTCGCCATTCACATTTCCAATAAACCAGTTGTTTGAGTTTTTATCTTTACGTGCAATTGTTAAATATTTTCCTGGTTCAGCTTCCAAATAGTTAGAATCTTGCCAATCTACAGGCACATCTTTAATGAATTGAAATGCATCAGAAAATTGTTTGTAATGCTCGATAATATCAGCTGCCATTTGCAAAGGCGAATACATTGTCACGTACAAAGCCAACTGATTTGCTATTGTAGAATTAACATGCGAATGGTTGTTTGGATTTAATTTCTTCACATCCATTTCGAAAATACCCGGTGTATAATCCATTGGTCCACCTAAAAGACGTGTAAATGGTAAAATTGTGACGTGATTTGGTTTAGATCCTCCGAATGCTTGATATTCTGTTCCACGCGCAGATTCATTACCGATTAAGTTTGGCCATGTACGTGCAACTCCAGTAGGACGAACCGCCTCGTGTGCATTCACCATAATTTTATAATCAGCCGCTTTTTCTATCGCATATTGATAATGATTGATGGTATTTTGACTGTAATGATAATCTCCACGAGGAACGATATCTCCTACATATCCACTTTTTACAGATGTATAACCATTCTTATTCATAAATTGATAGGCTTTGTCCAAATGTCTTTCGTAGTTTCGAATTGCCCCTGATGTTTCGTGGTGCATCATAATTTTTACACCTTTTGATTTTGCATAAGCATTTAACATTTTTACATCAAAATCTGGATAAGGTGTTAAAAAATCGAAAACGTAATCTTTATGATTTCCAAACCAATCTTCCCAACCTTCGTTCCAACCTTCTACTAAAACAGCATCAAAACCGTGCTCTGCAGCAAAATCAATATATTCTTTTACATGTTTGTTATTCGCAGCATGTTTTCCATTTGGTTTCGCATTTTTATAATCTGTTACACCTAATTGTATAGTTGGAAATTCATCTGTATAAGCCCAAGAACTTTTTCCTGTAATCATTTCCCACCAAACACCGATATATTTTACTGGTTTGATCCAAGAAGTATCTTTGATTTTAGAAGGTTCATTTAAATTATAAATTAATTGTGGCCCTTTAAATGCTACTTCTCTTGCATCGTCACTTGCAATAATTGTACGCCAAGGCGTATTGAAAGGTGCTTGTAAATACCCTTTATCACCTAAAGCATCTGGTGTTAACCACGACTCGAACGTTAATGTTTTATCATCTAAATTTAAACTCATTGCAGGATAATTAATCAACGCCGCTTCGTGTAAGTTGATGTAAAGCCCATTTGTTGCTTTCATCATCAGAGCTGTTTGTACACCTGTTTTTGAGAACGCTTGTTGAGATGCATTTCCGATGTATGCTTTATCAAATAAACCTCTAATTTCTGTTAATTTAGATTCTGTATAATCGTATTCTTGTGTATCGTAATCTCCAGGAATCCAGAAAGCGGTATGATCTCCTGCCATTGCAAATTGAGAACGCTCTTCTTTGATGACAAAATATTTCAAATTCTTTTGTTCTGGAAACTCGTATCGGAAACCTAAACCTTCGTTGAATAAGCGAAAACGAATAATCATTTGACGATCTGTATTTGACTGAGAAACCGTCACCGCTAATTCGTTAAAATTATTTCTGATTTTATCGACTTCTCCCCAAACTGGTTGCCATGTTTCGTCGAAAGTTAATGTTTTGGTAGCAATGATTTTAAAACCTGATAAAAAGTTCGCAATATCTTTTGCTTTATCGTCTTCCACTCGGTCTTGGACAGCGAAATCCATTTCTTTGTGCTTCGTTTTAAATTCAAATCCTAAATGACTTGGATTGATTATATCTTTTCCTTTATATTTTAATTGATAAGTCGGTTTTCCATCTTTTGACAATGAGAAATCCATCACAAAATTTCCATTTGGCGATTTCAATTCTTGTCCATAAACCATGTTCATCATTGCGATCCCTAAACCAAGTATAAACTTAAAGTTTTTCATAGTGTTTGTTTTTATATTTTTTGTTTGTTTTATGCTTTACGTCTAATGCTTAAAGCTATAAATTACATGTTGAGCTGAACTGTTTTCAGTTTTTCATTCTCTCCTTTATGTGATCCTGCACTTCGACATGCTCAGTGCGGCAGTTCAGGATGACTTATTACTTTTTAAGTTCAATAATCATTGCAGTTTTACCATCAATTGAGATTTCTTCACTTGATTTAATTGGAAATGTTTTATCTGAAATAATCTCTTTACCTGAAGTAATTCCATCTAATGATTCTGTAAATCGATCTAATTTGAAGGTTTGTTTTTCTGGATTTGCATTCAAAACAACCATTACAGATTCTTTCTCGTTGTATCTAAAATATACATAAACATTTTGCTGTGGCATATAATGTTTTGTTTTCCCTGAATGGATCACTTCTTTATTTTTTCTCCAATTGAAAACTTTTGCTGTAAAATCGTGAAATTGTTTTTGCTCCAAAGTTCTTCCTTCGTTTGTAAAAGCATTTTGCTGATCAGCTTTCCATCCACCAGGAAAATCGCGACGAATATCTGCATCCCCTTTACTTTTATCGCCACGCATACCAATTTCAGAACCATAATACACTTGCGGGATTCCACGAACAGTAGAAATTAATGATAACCCCAGTTTATAATCATTAATATTACCATTCATCATTTCGTTCCAACGCTCTGTATCGTGATTTTCCATAAATACAAACATGTTGTTAACATTTGGGTATAAAAAGTCATTTGTAAACGAATTGTACAATTTGATCATTCCTTTGTCCCAAGACTCTTCTTCTTTGATTGCTTTTGGTAATTCTGAGAATAAATTAAAATCCATTACAGAAGGCAAATGTGAATTATAATTGTCAATTTCAGCAATCTTCGAATCTTTTTGCCAATACGAAATATGAGCTGGCGAATACATCCACGCTTCACCTACGATATTAAAATTAGGATATTCTGTCGTAATAGCTTTTACCCATTTCGCCATTCCTTCTTTGTTATTGTACGGATATGTATCCACACGCATTCCGCCTAATTCTGCATATTCTATCCACCAAATGGCATTTTGCGTCAGATAATTTAATACCAAAGGATTTGATTGATTCATGTCTGGCATTGTATAATCAAACCAACCGTCTAACGCTTCTTTTTTGTCTATTTCCGAAGCATTTTTATCAAACTGAGTTGTTGTCCGATAATTTGAGCGACGGAAACCATCTTTTCCTCCTGGAAATTTGTGAATCCAATCTTGCGATGGTAAATCCTGAATCATCCAATGCGAAATTCCCCAATGATTGGTTACATAATCTTGAATTAAGTACATCCCACGTTTATTCAATTCACGAGAAAGTTCTCGATAATCTTCATTTGTTCCGTAACGTCCATCAATCTTATATAAATCTGTCTGTGCATAACCATGATACGAATGTTGTTTTTCGTTATCCTCATTAACAGGCGTTAACCAAACTGCAGTTGCCCCAAGATTTTGAATATAATCTACATTATTAATAATTCCTCGCAAATCTCCACCATGTCGACTATCTGGAATAGAACGATTGGCTTTATCAGTCAATACTTTTTTCGAATCATTGCTTTCGTCACCGTTTGCAAAACGATCTGGCATGATTAAATACACCACATCTTTTGACGTAAAAGAAGAACGATTGGCAGAATTTGGCTGACGATCTTTTAACTCGTACGTGTACGAATCAACAACTTTATTTTTGTTTTTGATGTTAATTTTGAAGGATGATTTGTTTACATTATTTGTATTAACCGTTACAAAAACATAGTTTGGATTTTCTGTTTTCTGAATATCTTTGATCTTTATTTGATCCGATAACTCAATACTGTATTTACTGATATCTTTTCCGTAAACCAAAATTTGAACTTCTGGATTTTTCATCCCTTTCCACCAAAACATGGGCTCTACTTTTTGTATTTGAGCAAAAGCAAAGTTTGATAGTAAAGAGGTTAATACGAATAGTTTTTTCATTTTGTTTATTTTTTATTATTCATTTTTATTCATGACTATTTTAAATTCTTTTATATGAATTCATATGCCCTTTGGGGAAGTCTTGACACAAAAACGAATCAAAAAAGTCAAGGCTTTAAATACGTTTTCCAAAAAAAAACGTAGAACACATCACTTAAAACTTATAACCTTAAATAAAAATACCTCGAAAGCCAAAGCCTTCAAGGTATTTGAATTCCCTTTATTAAATTGAAGGCTGAACAATAACTTTTTGGTCGAAAACATAAACCTCTAATGGCTTTGTTCCTTCCAATTCGAAAGTAGTTTCTCCTTTATTTACATTGACTTTTAGGATTTGATTACGGAAATTGATTTTAAACGAAAACCCTTTCCATTGTTCTGGTAAACGTGGTTCAAAATATAATTGATCGTTTTTAACACGCATTCCACCAAATCCTTCTACAATCGACATCCAAGTACCTGCCATTGATGTGATGTGTAATCCTTCGTGAACTTCTTTGTTATAATCATCTAAATCTAAACGAGAAGTTCTCAAGTAGAAGGTATATGCTTGATTCATTCTTCCTAACGTTGCCGCTTGAATAGAGTGAACGCAAGGCGATAATGATGATTCGTGAACCGTTAATGGTTCGTAGAAATCAAAATGTTTTTCTAATTGCTCTTTTGTAAAATGATCTTCGAAATAATAGAATGATTGTAAAACGTCTGCTTGTTTGATATAAGCTGAACGTAAAATACGATCCCACGACCATTTTTGATTGATTGGTCGTTCTTCGTTAGATAATTCAGAAACAGGTGTTAAATCTTTGTCCAAGAAACCATCTTGTTGCAAGTAAACTCCTAATTCTTCGCTAAATGGAAAATAGATATTTGCTGCAATATTTTTCATTTCTGCTAACTCAGTATCTGTAAGATTTGTTTTAGCGACAATTCGTTCAAAATCTTGTGGATAATTTGTTTTAACGTTTTCAACTTGATCAATCAAATAATTCATACACCATTGCGCACAATAATTTGAGTGAAAGTTATTATTCACATTATTCTCATATTCGTTAGGTCCTGTTACACCTAACATGACATATTGTTTCTTGTCATTTGACCAATTAACACGCTGTTTCCAGAAACGTGCAATTCCTAATAAAACCTCTAAACCAGCTTCAGGAATATAAGACTCATCACCCGTAAAACGAGTATAATTGTAAATCGCAAAAGCAATTGCTCCATTACGATGAATTTCTTCGAAGGTAATTTCCCATTCGTTATGGCATTCTTCTCCGTTCATCGTAACCATTGGATACAATGCAGCTCCTTTATTGAAACCTAATTTCGCTCCGTTTTCTATCGCTTTATCCAATTGATTGTAGCGATACATTAACAGATTTCGTGCTACTTTTTGATCTTTAGTTACCATATAAAACGGTAAGCAATACGCTTCTGTATCCCAATAGGTAGATCCACCGTATTTTTCACCTGTAAATCCTTTTGGACCGATATTTAAACGTGCGTCTTTTCCTGAGTATGTCTGGTTTAATTGAAAAATATTGAAACGAATTCCTTGTTGTGCTTTCGTATCACCATCTATCGTAATATCTGCCATTTCCCAAGTCTTCGCCCAAGCCTCTTTTTGGTTTATTAACAATTGTTCATAACCTAAATTATTCGCTTGTTCTAAAACCTTTTCAGCAGCAGAAATCAATTCATTTTCGAGATGATTTGTTGAAACAACATAACCTCCAAATTTTTCAATGGTTACTGTATCATTGGTTTTAACCTCAACTTCATATGTAAATTCAACTTTTGTATTCGTTTTAACATTGGAAATTGATTTGACTTGTTGATAACTTCCATTAATAGAAATTTTACTTTCCATAAAAGTCACCACATTAAAGTGTGTTTTAAACGTTTGTGCTTGTACAAAACCTTGTTCAGCTTTTATTTCTGACGAAATTGGCTCCCAAAATGTTTCTTCCCAATTGGCATCTTCATTTTTTACACCAGCATCTACATAAGGTTTAAAAATAATTTTCGCATCACCGTTCATCGGTTTGATATCATATTTTATCACACCTAATTCATCCAAATCAGCAGAAAGAAAACGACGAACAAACACTTCAATTTCTAATCCAGAAGGTAAAGTAGCTACAAAAGAACGATCCAATAAACCTTCTTTCATATTCAGTTCACGACGAAAGTTTTTGATTTCTTTACACCTATTCAAATCAAATTGTTCACCATTAATTTCGATGTTAATTCCGATCCAAACTGGTGCATTTAACACTTTTGCAAAATATTCTGGATAACCGTTTTTCCACCATCCCACTTTTGTTTTATCAGGATAATAAACTCCAGCGATGTAACTTCCTTGAAACGTATCACCTGAATAAAATTCTTCGAAATTTGCACGTTGTCCCATTGCTCCATTACCGATAGAAAATAAACTTTCAGACGATTTTACGCGATCTTTTTCAAACCCTTCTTCGATAATTGACCATGCATTCGGGATGATATAATCTTGATTCATTTTTATTGTATTGTAAGTTGTTTGTGTTTTATTGATTGATCAATTCCATTAAGAATTCTTCTGTGATTTCTGTAAAATTGTTAAAATTATGGTTGGCTTCATTCAAAACCGAAGAATCTCCAATTCCTATGCTTGTCATACCTGCAACATTTGCTGCTTGAATTCCTGCAACAGAATCTTCGAACACGATTGAATTCTCATTTGGTTGATTGGCTTTTTTAGCTCCAACGATAAAAACTTCTGGATCTGGTTTGGCATTTGTAACGTCATTTCCATCAACGATATCATCAAAATAATTTAGAATATTTACTTTTTCTAAAATTGGTCGTGCATTCTTAGAAGCAGAGCCTAAAATGATGGGTTGATGATTTGCTTTCAGAAAGTTTAAAACTTTCATGACTCCAGGTAAAATTTCAGAATCGTCCATTTTGTTGATATAACCTAAATATTCTTCGTTCTTCTGAATTAACCATTCGTTTTTTTGTTCATCTGATGCATGAACACTTCCTAATCCAAGGATAATTTCTAAGGAACGTACACGAGAAACACCTTTTAGCAACTCGTTATGATCGTGTGTAAAATCGATATTCAAATTATTTGCTAAATTTTTCCATGCTAAATAATGGTACTTTGCAGTGTCTACGATGACACCATCTAAATCGAAAATAAATGCTTTAGTTTTCAAAATGATTATGCTTTGATTGGTTCATCCACATCTTTTACACGCGTTACAAAAAGTGCAGCTATGATTAAAGCAACTCCACTTGTTACGATGGCGTAGATTGGATTATCATTATAAATATATTTCACTATAGGTCCGCCCAATAGAGCGTTGACAATTTGAGGCATGCAGATAAAGAAATTAAAAATCCCCATGTAAACGCCCATTTTTTTGGCTGGAATTGCTCCTGCTAAAATCGCATACGGCATGGATAGAATACTTGCCCAAGCGATTCCTACTCCAACCATGGAAAGGATTAATAATTTTGGATCATGAATAAAATAAATGGAAATTAATCCTAAACCTCCACAAATTAAAGAAATGGCATGGGTTGTTTTGCGACCAAATTTTAAGGCAATTGAAGGTAAGAAAAATGCAAAAATTGCTGAAATCCCGTTGTAAACTCCGAAAATAATTCCAACCCAATCTCCTGCTTTTTGATAGGTTTCTGAATGAGTGTCATTCAATGATAAACCATATACATGGTGTGCTATTGCAGGAGTTGCATATACCCACATACCGAATAAAGCAAACCATGTAAAAAATTGAACCAAGCCTAATTGTTTCATGGTTGTAGGCATATTCCCAAAATCTATAAAAATTTGAGAAAGACTTGATTTTTCTTCTACAATCGGTTCTTTTCCTTCGGCCTTTTCAAATGCTTCTAATTGTTCTGGCGTGTATTCTTTTGTAGTAAAAATGGTGATTAAAACTGTTACGATAATTGCTATTGCTCCAATGATAAATGATAAAATCAAGTGAAAAGGAATTTCTCCTTCTGCAGCCGTGCTCGAAACACCAAACCAATTGCTCAAAACATAAGGTAACCAAGAACCAATTACAGCACCTAAACCAATAATAACTGTTTGAATAGAGTAACCTAAAGTTCGCTGATCTGAAGGTAACATATCTGCTACAAACGCACGCATAGGCTCCATTGCGATGTTGAATGAAGCATCCATGATCATTAAAAATCCTGCACCCATCCATAAAGCAGGCAATAATGCTGTAAATGCACCCGCTTGTGGCATTAAGATTAATCCGAAAGAAGCCAATAAGGCTCCTATTAAAAAGTAAGGTTTTCTACGTCCAAATTTAGACCATGTATTATCCGAATAATGTCCGATGATCGGTTGAACAATCAATCCCATTAATGGAGCGACAATCCAAAACCAAGACAATTCGTGTACATCAGCTCCAAAAGAACTTAAAATTCGGCTTGCATTTGCATTTTGCAAAGCAAATCCCATTTGAACTCCTAAATATCCGAAACTTAAATTCCAGATTTCAAGAAATCCTAATCTACGCTTTTTCATTATCGTAATTATTATTAATTATTTACGATAAGCGTTTCAGCTTATCAAAACTATATTTTTGGTTTGAGAAGTAAAAATATGTTTTGATTAGATTACAATGTTAAAACAATTTTTTGGGATTATTGCAACTGTTACAATTATTTAACCTAAAAATACTTACTAAAACGTTGTAGTTTCTCGGTGCAATAATTCTGTTCCGACAACTTCGGTTATATAATGTTCGTGTTCGTTTTCTGATTCTAATTTTTGAATTAAAAGTCGGGCTGCTATCTCACCCATTTTGAATGCATTTTGTTTGACTGTAGAAATGCTTGGTATTGAGTTTTTGGATATTACACCATCAGTAAAAGCGATTAAATGTAAATCTTCTGGCACTTTAATCCCTCTTTTAAGAGCTGTTCTTAACACTTTTACAGCATACAATTCGTTAACTGCCATAACTGCATCAAATTCATTTTTTTCGAAAAAATCATCAATCATAGTGTCCAATTGACTTTCATCTTCTATTCTTAAAATCAAATTTTCGTTAACGTCAATCCCATTTGCTTTCAATGTCTTTTTATAGCCTTCTGTTCTTAATCTTCCGACACTTATGTAATCTGGTGTTGTAATAAACCCTATTTTCTTACGTTCTTTACTGATAAAGTATTGTATCGCTTCTTGTGTCGCTAAGACATCATCAATAATCACTTTATCGGTATACACCTCACGTGTTACACGATCGAACATTACAACTGGCATACCTTGATTGATAATTTCTTTGATGTGATGATAGTCTTTTTTGGCTTGGGTTTCTTTGGAAAGAGAAATGACGAATCCATCTATACTACCAGAAGCAAGCATTTCCATATTAATTACTTCTCGTTCGTAGGACTCATTTGATAAACATATTAAAACATTGTATCCTGATTGATTCGCTAAATTTTCGATACCGCTAATTACCATAGCGAAAAAATCGTGCACAATTTCGGGAATAATCACGGCAATAGTTTTCGTCTTTCGATTCTTTAAACTTAATGCAATATTATTTGGTTTGTAGTTGTATAATTTTGCGAAAGCTTGAATTTTATTTCGTGTAGCTTCACTGATTTCATCACTATTTTTTAAAGCCTTCGAAACCGTTGATATCGAAACATCTAATTCTTTTGCAATCTGTTTTAAAGTCAAATTCTTTTTCATAATCTTCTTTCTACCTAAACCATCAATCGTATTCGACTAATTTCTGTTTTTTTTATTAAATATTAACATCCTTTAGCAATTAATTTAATTATTTATTAACACGAAAACGTTTTCGTAACTATTATAAGTGTACAACATACACAATCAATGAATTAAAGGACTTACATTTGAAATTGAGAAGTAAAAATATAAATTAAAAATTAACGAAACAAAACGGAAAATATATGAGGATTTTAAAACAATCTCTTCTTGCATTAGTTTTATCAAGCCCTGCGATTTTATCTGCACAAACTGCAGTTAAAGGAACAGTTTATGATAGCACAAACAATGCAGTTCTTGCTGGTGCTGATGTTTCGAACATCACAACAGGAGTATCTACAATTTCTGATGAACAAGGAAATTTTACTTTAGAAGCGAATGACGGTGATATTATCGTGATTAGCAACTTTGGCTACGAAGATCAAGAAATAACATATGCAGGACAAACACAATTGCAATTACGTTTAGGAAAAACGACCGAAAACTTAAAAGAAGTTGTTGTTATCGGCTATGGTACAGCGAAAAAAGAAGATGTTACAGGCTCTGTTAATCAATTGAATTCAGAGGATTTTAACAAAGGATCGATTACATCTGCACAAGAATTAATGACTGGAAAAATTGCTGGTGTTGTTGTTACATCTGCCGGTGGTGCTCCTGGTGATGGACAAAATATTATCATTCGTGGTAATAGTTCGTTATCATTAAACTCTCAACCATTATATGTAGTCGACGGTGTTCCATTATCAGAGGTAAATATTGGAGGTTCTCGAAATCCATTGGATTTCTTAAATCCGAATGACATCGAAACCATGACTATTTTGAAAGATGCTTCGGCAACTGCCATTTACGGTTCTCGTGCTGCAAATGGTGTTGTAATGATAACAACTAAAAAAGGAAAAGGTAAAAAATTCAAATTTAGTTATAATTCTACCACATCTGTATATCAGCCTGAAGGTTATATACAGATGATGAATGCAGATCAGTTCCGTGAATTAGTAAAATCTGTTGGAACAACTGATGATGTAGCTAAATTAGGAAATGCAAATACAGATTGGCAAAAAGAAATTTATAGAACTGCTATAGGTTTTGATCATAGCCTTAGTGCAATGGGAAATATTGGAGGAAACATGCCTTCTCGTTTTTCTGTATCGAATACAAATCAAGATGGTATTTTGAAAGGAGATAATGTTAATCGTACAACTGCATCTTTTAATCTTAATCCTTCGTTATTAGATAATCATTTAAAATTTGATTTTAACGCAAGAGGATCATACATTGAAAATGATTTTGCTAATCGTGATGCAATTGGTGCAGCTCTAGAATATGATCCAACTCAATCAGTTTATTCAGGAAATTCATTATTTGGTGGTTATCATACTTGGGCTTCTGGAAATACCAGAAATGGTTTAGCACCTACAAACCCAGTCGCGTTAATCAATGAAGTTGGTGACACATCAGAAGTTCGTCGTTTTGTAGGAAATGCTAAAATGGATTATAAGTTACATTTTTTACCTTCAGTAACTGCTACTGTTAATCTTGGTTATGATATTTCTAATGCAAATGGTCGTAAAATAACTACAGAGAATTTACCTTCATCAGAGCAAAATTGGGATGGATCAAAAACAACATTCAGTGCACAATTTTATAATAAATTACTTGACGCTTACTTAACTTTCAACAAAGATTTTGGAAAACACAATGTAAATGTTGTTGCTGGTTATGGATATCAATATTTTAATACATATAACCATAGTTACGATAGTGAATTAGAACAAAAAGGTAATCCTGAATTTGAATTTGTGGATCGCGATCATTCTACTTTGTTATCATATTACGGACGTGTAAACTATAATTTCGATAATCGATACATTTTAACAGGTACATTACGTGCAGATGCTTCTTCTAAATTAAATCCTAATGATCGTTGGGGATATTTCCCTTCTGTCGCAGTTGCATGGAATATTTCGAATGAAGAGTTCTTAAAAGGTAATTCAACTGTTAGTGATTTGAAACTACGTGTGGGTTACGGAGAAGTTGGAAACGTAAACGGATTAGGAAATTTCCAATTTTTGACTCGTTATAAAATTTCTCAATCAACTGCTTATTATCAATTTGGTTCAACATTTTATCAAACATATAGACCAGATCCATTAAGTGAAAACCTAAAATGGGAAATTTCGAGTACATTAAATGTTGGTGTTGACTATGCTTTATTTAGAAATCGTATTTATGGTAGCTTAGATATCTATCAAAAGAAAACGAAAGATTTAATTGCGAAAGTATACGTAGATCCATTTACTAATTTTGGAAGTATGATCGATAAAAATATCGGTGATATGGAAAATAAAGGTGTTGAATTTAGTATCAATGCTGATATTATTAAAACAAAAGACATTGATTGGTCATTTGGATACAATATTGCATATAATGATAATAAAATAAAAAACCTGTCAACTGATAATCTAGTTGGAGGAATTGACGGAGGAACAGGAAATAACATTCAAATTCATAGAGAAGATTATACTCCATATAGTTTCTATGTGTACAAACAAATTTACGATGTAAACGGAAAACCAATCGAAGGTGCTTACGAAGATTTAAACAAAGATGGAATCATCAATGATAAAGATCGTTATATTCACAAAAGTCCATATGCAGATATCACAATGGGATTCAATACATATTTCCGATATAAAAATTGGGACTTATCAGCAACAGCCCGTGCAAGTTTAGGGAATTATGCTTATAATAATGTTGCTTCTGCAAAGGGATATAGTGCGAAAGCTACAGGTAATGGGCAAAACTATTTATCTAATGTACATACTGATTACTATAATGCAGGTTTCTCAACAATTACAAATACTAATTTATTGAGTGATTATTACGTACAAGATGCATCTTTCTTCCGAATTGATAACATTACATTAGGTTATAATTTAAAACAAGCCATCAAAGGAATGGATGTTCGTCTTTACGGAGCTGTTCAAAATGTTGCTGTATTTACAAATTATAATGGATTAGATCCTGAGATGTTTGGAGGAATTGATAACAGATTTTATCCTCGTCCACGAACATTTGTCTTTGGTTTAAATGTTAACTTCTAAGAAAACAACAATGAAAAAATTTAAAATTTCAACATATTTATTAACTGCAATTTTTGCATTCTCTATTTCTTCGTGTCAAGATGATTTGGATTTAAAACCAAATGATCCAGATATTTTTACACAGTTTGATGTTTTTAAGGATCCAGCAACTGCTAAATCTGGTTTAGCAAAAGTGTACGCTTCTTTAGCTTTAACTGGTCAAAAAGGTCCAGATGGAGATAGTGATATTTCAGGGATAGATGAAGGAGCTTCTCAATATACACGTTTATTATTTAATGTAAATGTTTTACCTACAGACGAAGCCATTATTGGTTGGGGAGATGTTGGTGTTCCAGATATGCATGCAATATCTTGGAGTGCAAGTAACCCATTTGTTGAGGCTATGTATTACAGATTAGCTCAAACCGTTTCATTTTCAAATTCCTACATTAAGAATGCTGAAACGTTAGCTCAAACATCTGAAGAAGTTAAGCAGTATATTGCTGAAGCACGTTTTATTAGAGCATATGCTTATTATAGTTTAATGGACTTTTATGGAAACGTACCTTTGGTAACAGAAATTACATCAGAATTACCAACACAGAGTAATCGTCAAGAAATATTTTCTTTCATCGAGTCTGAGTTAAAAGCAATTGATACTGACTTAGTAAATAGTCGCTCAAATGAATATAGTCGAGTAGATAAAACAGCTGCACAAGCGTTATTATCTCGTTTATATTTAAATGCAGAAACTTGGATTGGTCAAGCAAAATACACAGAAGCTATCACATATTCTAATCAGGTAATACAATCTGGTTATAAAATTAACACAAATGATGTTAACAAAAATGGTTCTGCATATGATGAATTATTTCTTGGAGACAATGATACAAATGGTGCGCAAGAAGAGGCTATTTTTGTTTTAAATTTTGATGGAAAATATTCTAAAACATATGGAGGGTCAACATTTTTGATTAAAGCAGCTATTGGAGGAAAAATGCAACATGATAATTATGGTGTTAATGAAGGCTGGGGAGGTATTCGTTCAACAAAAGCATTAGTTAACCAGTTCTCAAACTCTATTTCAGAAACTAATTCCGAAGGAAATCCTATTGCATGGAAAGATAAACGTGCAATGTTTTTTACAGATGGACAAAGTTATGAAATTGAAAGTGTAAGTACTTTTGCTCAAGGATATGCAGTTCAGAAATTCTCTAATATAAAATCAAATGGAACAGCAGGAAATGATCCTTCTGCTGTATTTGCTGATACTGATGTTCCTATTATTCGTTTAGCTGAAATCTATTTAAACTATGCTGAAGCTGTTTTACGTGGAGGAACTGGTGGTGATCGTGCAACTGCATTGAATTTAGTTAATCAATTAAGAACTCGTGCATACGGAAATACATCAGGTAATATTACTGACGGACAATTAAACTTAGATTTCATTTTAGCTGAAAGATCAAGAGAATTGTATTGGGAAGGAACGCGTAGAACGGATTTAATTCGTTTCAGTAAGTTTACAAATAATTACAATTGGCCTTGGAAAGGGGGCGTTCAAAACGGTACTTCTGTAGATGCAACAAAAAGCCTTTATCCAATTCCATTTAATGTAATTACAATCAACAAAAATTTAACTCAAAATCCTGGTTACTAAGATGAAAAATTTTATAAAATATATTTCGTTCGCTTGTGCAAGTGTTTTTGCGTTAAGCGCATGTAATGACGATGAAGACATCATACAATTAGATCCCTCAACATTTGTAGCGCCTGTAGTAGAAGCACCTGCATCTAATTCGATTGTATTATTAGAAGAAAATGCGGCTTCAACTGCGATGACGTTCAAATGGTCTGCTGCTAATTATGGTGTAAATACTCCACCTAAATATGAATTAGAAATTGATTTAGCAGGAAACAATTTCGAAAATGCTAAAACAGTAACTTCTACATCCGCTACAACGGCTGATGTAACGGTTAAAGAATTAAATTTAATTTCTACAGATTTAGGTTTAGAACCTTTTAAAGAAGGTGAATTAGAATTCCGTGTGGTTTCAACTGTTGGAACTCCTGGCTCTCAACCATTAATTTCTAATGTTTATTCGTTAAACGTTACACCTTATCCTACAGATTTATCTACAAATTGGGGTATCGTTGGTTCTGCAACACCTAATGGTTGGGATGGACCAGATGTTCCTTTCTGGAAAACAGAAACTCCTAATGTATTTGTCGCTTACACAACTTTAAAAGATGGTGATATCAAATTCCGCCAAGATAATAAATGGGAATTGGACTACGGTGGCGCAAATGGTAAATTAGAAAAAGGCGGTAAAGATATTGCTGTAAAAGCTGGGACTTATAAAGTAACGATTGATTTGACTAACCTTACATATAAATTAGAAGATTACTCATGGGGTTTAGTCGGTGATGCGACTGCAAACGGATGGGAAGGTCCAGATGAAAAATTATCTTACGATGGAACTTTAGATTCTTGGGTAATTACAACAACTTTAAAAGATGGAGAATATAAATTTCGATTAAATAATGATCCTAATTATGCTGTCAATTTTGGTGGTTCTGGAATCGAAGGTATTTTAAAAGAAGGTGGAGATAATATCAAAATCAAAGCTGGTAAATACAAGATTATAGCAAACTTTACGAAAAAAACATATAGCGTAGAAGCACAATAATATTTTTTCACATTAATAAATATTTTTAAGCACAAAAAAACCTCATCAATTGATGAGGTTTTTTTGTGCTTAAAAATTAAGCTTGATATTATATTTTGCATAGAAATTCTGAATGTGACCAACCGCCTCTTCTGCTGTATCAACTAAACGGAAAAGATCTAAATCTGTTTCAGAAATATAACCATCTGCAATCACTCGATCTCTAATCCAATCAAATAATCCAGACCAATATTCAGTACCAACCAAAACGATTGGGAAACGACCTGTTTTCTTTGTCTGAACTAAAGTTAATGCTTCAAACAGTTCATCTAATGTTCCGAAACCTCCTGGCATTACGATGAATCCTTGAGAATATTTTACAAACATCACTTTTCGAGCAAAGAAATAATCAAAATTTATTTCATATTCACGGTCAATATATTTGTTCAATTCTGTCTCGAAAGGCAATGTAATTCCTAAACCAACAGATGAGCCTCCTCCTTTTTGAGCACCTTTATTTGCAGCTTCCATAATTGCAGGTCCTCCTCCTGTAATAACACCAAAACCTATTTTAGTTAATTGATAGGCAATTTCCTCTGCTAATTGATAATAATGATTTTCTTTTGATGTACGTGCCGAACCAAAAATAGAAACACAAGGTCCAATTTTTGACATGGCTTCATAACCATTTACAAACTCTGCCATAATCTTGAACAATGCCCAAGAGTCATTTATTCTAATCTCGTTCCAATCTTTTGGTCGAAACGGAGATTGTATTCTATCTACTTCTTTTTCTTTATTTGTCATAGTATTTTAATAAAAAGAACCGTAACAAAAATGCTACGGTTCAATATACAAATTTATTGTTTGTTTCTGTTTAATCTCTGCTCATAAAAATTCTTAAAATATACCAGAATAGTAACATTAATGATGCAAATAACGACAATGCTGCTGCAACATATTGTTGTGTTCCAAATTCATATTTTAGTTGATGCGTATTGTATAATATTGCACCACCTGCTAATGCGCACATTCCTACTGAGAACCATAAGCCTAAATCGAACCCAAATAACATCCCAGCAATTATCAAACCAATTGCTAAGAAGAATCCAATTGTTAACGCTCCTTTTAAAACAGAAAAATCTGCTTTTGTAAAAAATACGATAGCTGATAATCCTACAAATAATCCTCCTGTCACAACTGCCGCTTGTTTTATAACGTATGTTCCGCCATAATGTAATGCGATGTAAAGCATTGGAACAAAAATTAAAGCTTCTGCAATTATATACAATAAGTAACCTAAGTATTGTTTTGATTTAGAAATCGAACCATAAGCCATTTTTTGTGCGACCCAAGTAATTCCCATAAATCCAGCCAATAGAATTAACCAAAGATATCCTGAGGTTAAACTTAACATAAAGCTGACTAAAGCTTCTGATTTCAACATCAAAGATTCGATTAATACAAATACTAAAACTCCTCCTGCAACATGTCCATAGGTATGTTTATAAAAATTTGCTCTTTCTGCACTCGTTGCTTCTGCAACCAATTGGTTTTGTTGATATACGTGTTGATCTTCCATATTTTTTTTAGGTAAAATTTTTGATAAATAATTAATGCTAAAATAATAAAATAAACTTATTTACTCGCTCACTATTTTTTGGTAATTTTTAATAGATTTAATCCAATCAATAAGTCCAATAATCGATAAAACTAACAAAACAATATACTGAAATGATGTAATCACAGCTCCTTTATGAATCATCAGTGGAATCATCACCAAATCACCAATTATCCAAAAAAACCAATTATCAATTTTTCGTCTTGCCATCATCCACATCCCAATCAAAAAGATGGCTGTTGTCGATGCATCTATAAAATCTATTTGAGTATAATGAAATTGACATTGATTGATAAAACTTGTGTCAAATCCATTCTGAATAACTGGACGGAAATAATAAATCGTCAGAATAAACAGAAAACTCAATGCAAACAAAATCGTTGCATACAAATATTCTTTTTTCGAAGCCCACGAAACATCAACATGTTTATGATCTTCTTCAAGATTTTTTTGCCACAAAATCCAACCATATATTGCCATCGATGTATAATAAAAATTGATTATTGTTTCGCCATACAATCCCCAATTAAAAAATAAATAGATAAAAATAAATGTCGAAATAATAGTGGTCGGATAAACCAATATATTACGTTTGTAAGTGTAATAAACTGAAATAATTCCAAATAGAGTTGCAATAGTTTCGAGCAAAATATTCAACGAAGAATACGTTTTATAAGGCGCAAAAATATAATCAATAAAATCGTTCATGGTTAATGTGTTAATTCGCTAATTTGAGAATGTAAGAATAATTTTTGAGTTTCATAATTCGTAATTCTAATTTCGCATTTCGATTTATTCATAATCCAGCACCCAAACCAAATAATATTCTCCAATCATTTTATAAAACGCATGGTATTTTCGAGATTTTATCTCATCAGAAATCCAACAAATAATTTGATTATTTTCTATTAATTCAAATTCTTCTACGCGATAATGATTCAGAAAATTCCATAAATTTCCACCATTCAGTTTATACAAACCTTCTTTCATTCCCCAAATCACATGCAGATATTCAATCTCATGATCTTTTGGTATCCAACAACTTTCATCAGGACGAGCAAATTTATGTTTGATGTTCAAGATTTTTTTTGGACGTGCCAATTCAATATCAATTCCTATATTATATTCACTCACCCCAACCGAAACCAAGCCGTACGAATGTGTGATCGAAATTTCTTTGTTAGTCGGTAAAAAAGGTTTTCCACGTTCATCGTAATTTACATCGTAATCCAAGTCCAATTTCTTTAGACAAGCGCGCAAGCCAAGATATTCCCGAGCTTGCTTAGGTCGTAGATTCGTATATTTTTCTCTTCTATAATCCTCTAATTGAAGATATTCTAATAATTCTTCATCCGATTCTGTGACTTCCCACGTGATTATACGGGTATGTTTAAAATCGTTAATATAATCGATAACGGGCATTTTATTAATCGAAATTTGTTTGTAAATTTGTTCCTTATAAACTTTAAAAAAAAGTTAGTTAAATATATCAATTGATGGATACAAAAACGCAATACATTCCATACAAAGTTAAAGATATTTCTTTAGCTGAGTGGGGAAGAAAGGAAATTACGTTGGCTGAGGCTGAAATGCCAGGGTTAATGGCTATCCGTGAAGAGTATAAAGCTGCTCAACCTTTGAAAGGTGCTCGCATTGCGGGTTGTCTGCATATGACAATCCAAACTGCAGTATTGATCGAAACGTTGGTTGCTTTAGGAGCTGATGTTACATGGTCGTCATGTAATATTTTCTCTACACAAGATCATGCTGCTGCTGCAATTGCTGCTGCTGGTATTCCTGTGTATGCTTGGAAAGGGATGAACGAAGAGGAATTCGATTGGTGTATCGAGCAAACATTATTTTTCGGAGAAGATCGCAAACCATTAAACATGATTTTGGATGATGGTGGAGATTTAACGAATATGGTGATTGATCGTTACCCAGAATTGGTTGCTGAGATCAAAGGATTATCAGAAGAAACAACTACAGGTGTACACCGTCTTTACGAAAGAGTGGAAAAAGGTACATTGCCTATGCCTGCAATTAACGTAAATGATTCTGTAACAAAATCTAAATTCGACAACAAATATGGATGTCGCGAATCTGCAGTAGATGCTATCAAACGTGCTACTGACTTGATGATCGCTGGTAAACGTGTTGTAGTTTGTGGATATGGTGATGTTGGTAAAGGTACAGCGGCTTCTTTCCGTGGTGCTGGAGCAATTGTTACAGTAACTGAAATCGACCCTATTTGTGCTTTACAAGCATCTATGGAAGGTTACGAAGTAAAAAAATTAGATACAGTTGTTGCAAACGCTGATATTGTAATTACAACTACTGGTAACTTTGGAATTGTACGTGCAGAACATTTCGAGAAAATGAAAGACAAAGTAGTTGTGTGTAACATTGGTCACTTCGATAACGAAATCGATATGGCTTGGTTAAACGGAAACTACGGAAACACGAAAGAAGAAATTAAACCACAAGTTGACAAATACAACATCAACGGAAATGACATCATCATTTTGGCTGAAGGACGTTTAGTTAACCTAGGTTGTGCAACAGGACACCCTTCTTTTGTGATGTCAAACTCTTTCTCTAACCAAACTTTAGCTCAAATCGAATTGTGGACAAATTCATCAGCTTACAAAAATGAAGTATACACTTTACCGAAGCATTTAGATGAAAAAGTTGCAGAATTACATTTAGCTAAATTAGGAGTAGAATTAGAAGTTTTATCTCAAGAACAAGCAGAATACATTGGTGTAACGGTTGAAGGACCATATAAACCAGAATATTATAGATATTAATTAATTTTAATTTAGATTTTTATTTGAAGAAATAACACACTTAACTATATGCCCTCGCCCTGAACAAGCGAGGGCTTTTTTATGCATAGAAAATTAAGCTCAACAATTAATTCTAAAAAGATTATCTTTAAAATATTATTGAATAGTTTTTATTACTGATTATGATTAAAAAATACATACAGCTTGGATTTGTATTAATTGGAGGCACTTCACTTTTTGCACAAACAGATAAACCTTCGGAAATATTTTGGAAAAACCTCAAAAAACATTGCGGTAAAGCCTACGAAGGAAAATTAGCTGAACACATAAAACGTGATGATTTTGCTGGTAAAAAATTAACGATGCATGTTAAAAGCTGTTCAGAAAACGAAATAAAAATTCCGTTCAATGTGGGTGATAATTATTCACGTACATGGATTTTGACTAAAAAAGATGGAGTCATCACGCTAAAACACGATCATCGTCACGAAAATGGAACTTCAGAGTCGGTAACTTTTTATGGTGGAACAAATACCAATTATGGTTTTAAAGATTTCCAGATGTTTCCTGCCGACCAAGAAACAGCAAGTCTTATAGATTATGCTTCAACAAATATTTGGTGGATAACACTTGATGACAAAACTTTTAGTTACAATTTGCAAAAACCTGGTTCTAAAGTACCATTTAACGTTTACTTCGATTTAACAAATGAAATTGAAACACCACCCGCTCCTTGGGGTTGGGGAACACCACGATAATAAAAGAGCTTTTCAGCTCTTTTATCTTTTTATCAAAATATCAGCATTGATTGCAGGCGTAATTCCTAATGGTGTTTTCTGCCATTTATCCGAATCTTTAGTTTTGTACAAACATTTTGCTAACAACGCTGCGCTAAGATATATTGGTGACTCAAGTTTTGTTAACAATTCTACTTTTATGTAGAAATTTCCTTTATGTTTAATATTATAATCTCTCAAATCATAAGTAAAAATATCATCCTGCTGACTTCCTTTTTTAACTACAATATTAAAAGGATTTTCTAATATCGTTTTATCTGGACGATTATCTAAATCACTAAATAAATCTACTTTTACAATAACAGAATCAACTTTTAATGGGTAACTGAAATTAAAATTTATTCGTTGAAAAGTGAATTCTTTATTAGGTGCACTTATTGGGATAGCAATTTCTTTTATATATTTTGGTAAAGAATCTTTTTTTAAATTCATATCCGAATTCAAACCAACTTGTACAGTCTTAGTCTTAGTATCTGGTCCAACTCTTTTTAATTTAAACTTAGATTTATCATACAAAATCGTTTCGTGCAATTCTATCGTATCTTTTTTATAATCTTGTGCATTTGCAGACGTTATAAAACATAAAATAAGGAAGTAAATTTTTGTCATCTATTTGGTTTTTAAATTATTATCAATTTTATAAAATATAGATGTTCAAAACTCCCAAAGGTTACACAATAACATGTTAAAGTTTAAAGTATTACATTAACAAAAAAAAGAGTAACATATCGCTACTCTTCTAATTGGTTTAAAATATTTTCTAATTCTAACAACGGTTTTTTATACAGTTTATTTATCCACCATTTTAGCATCCAGATACAAGAAATAATATATGTTGGGATAAAAATAATAGAAAAAATTAAAATAAATTTTAGATCTTTTTCAGAATACTTTTCATAGAATGTAATTCCAATAAACATGATGACTAATACTGTAACAACATTCGTATATAATTTAAAAATTTCAATAGAAAATTTAAAATTATAATAAAACCAATTGATATTTTTCAAAGAATTATATTCTAATCGGTAAGAAGAATTATAAAATTTAATGAGATTTTTAAGAGGTAATATCATAATAATTATATAACACAATATGATAAACCAAATCAAAGGCGTATTTAATCCAAATATATATGGATAAATTAATAACAATGGAAAATTCGTTAGCTGAAAAAAGAAATCTTTTTTCAACGTTTTTCTTACCTTATCAATAACTGTATTTGCTTTTTGATTCAGCTCAAGATCAGGATTAATCTTCACATCTTCTGAAGACTGATTATCCCATTGTTTTTGTAATTCATCAAAATTCATAGCCGTATTTTTTTATAATAATTTGTAGTTTATCTTTTGTACGATTCAGTTTTACGCGAGCATTTCCTTCAGTAATTCCTAAGTTTGCACCAATTTCTTTGTGACTTTGTCCTTCTAAAAAAAGAAAAATTAAGGCTTTTTCGACTTTATTTAATTCGTGAACAGCTTTGTAAAACAACTCAAGTTGCGTCTCCTTTTCACGAGAATCTACCTCGTCTACACGATCTATATTTTCTATAAATGTGTGAGTATCCGTCTTTTTCTTTTCTTTTTTGAAATAAGTTAAAGCCGTATTCAGTGAAACACGATACATCCAAGTCGAAAATTGTGAATTTCCCTCAAACCGTTCAAATGATTTCCACAACTGCAAAACAATTTCTTGCATCAAATCATTCTGATCATCAGCATCATCCATATACATCTTAGCGACTTTGTGCAAAATCCCTTTGTGTTGTTCGATTAGTTCTAAGAAATAAGTCTGTTTTGCCCTCAAAATTGTTATTTTATTTGTTTCAAAACAACTTGTTCGTTATCGACAAAAAGAATACAATTTATTCTGAAAAAATCTGAAAACAATCTAACTTTAATTTTCAACTTCTCTTTCGTCATTGTAAAAAGATGACCTTCTAAATTAGATGCAAATAGATTCTGCTTTAAATCTTGTAATTGTCCGTTTACAACTAATTTTTCTCCAGAAAACCAATTATTCTCAATTCTAATTACATTATGCTCAAAAGTTGCTTCCCAAATAGATTTCATCGCCAAATTATTTTAGTGTTTACAAGTTAGTAGACATAAAATAAAAACGTTACAGAAATTTTTGAGTTTTTAGCATTCCATTTCCAACCATATAGGCAAACTAAATTCTTCTAACAAATGAGCCAATTGATAATCTGTGTAGTTTTCTTTCGTTATCCAAGCCATTTCTTCTATTTCAGAAGCAATTTTAAGCGTTTTTAACGACTTCAATTTCACATGAAAAACATTTGCATGTACTTCTGTATTTTTCTCATTAACGGCAACAGAAGTGTGTTGTCCTAAAAACGAAACATCGTGCAGTAAAATATCGATATTAATTTCCTCTAAAAATTCGCGCCGAAGTGTTGCTAATAATTCTTCACCTTTTTCGCGTTTGCCTCCAACCATCTGAAAAAATTTCGAATTCTTTTTTCGAACAGCAAGCATTCTACCCTCTGCATCTGTTACCAATGCATTGACCAAATATATATGATTCATGTTATGCGTTATGCGTTATGCGTTATGCGTTATGCGTTATGCGTTATGCGTTATGCGTTATGCGTTATGCGTTATGCAAAAGTAAACGTAGAAAAGTTTAGAGCAAAAAAAAGCTCCACAATAAATTGTGAAGCTATAAAAGTTGGCGATCCGGACGGGACTCGAACCCGCGACCACTTGCGTGACAGGCAAGTATTCTAACCAACTGAACTACCGGATCAGTCTGTTTTTTTTTATTTATAATTTTCGTCGATCTAAAATAGAAAAAGAAATAGATGCGATCCGGACGGGACTCGAACCCGCGACCACTTGCGTGACAGGCAAGTATTCTAACCAACTGAACTACCGGATCAGAAAATTATAAATTAAATATATTTTTTATGAATTTTTATAAAAAATTGCGATCCGGACGGGACTCGAACCCGCGACCACTTGCGTGACAGGCAAGTATTCTAACCAGCTGAACTACCGGATCAGAAATTATAAAAAATATATTGTGTAAAAGAACGAAACTTTTTGCGATCCGGACGGGACTCGAACCCGCGACCACTTGCGTGACAGGCAAGTATTCTAACCAACTGAACTACCGGATCAAAATCTGTATTGATTTCGGATTGCAAATATAGGCGGTTTTCTGATAAAACCTAAACTTTTTTCTAAAAAAATCTCGGAAACTTTTCATCCGAGATTTTTTTATTTCATAATCAACGATTTAATCTATTATAAAATCGCATTTAATTTTTCTACTAATTGTTCTTTTGGAACAACTCCAACAACTTTATCTACAACTTCTCCGTCTTTGAAGAATAAAATTGTAGGAATGTTACGGATTCCGTATTTTGCAGCAACTTCTTGGTTTGTGTCTACATCAACTTTACCAATCACTGCTTTTCCTTGATATTCTGTAGCTAGCTCTTCCACAACTGGACCAACCATTCTACAAGGACCACACCAAACAGCCCAAAAATCAACCATTGCAGGTTTTCCTGACTCTATAATATCCGATGCAAATGATGCGTCTGTTACTTCTAATGCCATAATCTTATATTTTTTATCTAATCTTAAGTTTACAAATCTACATAAAATTTTATTGCAGAAAAATTCCTTTTATATTATCTGTCAATTACAAGATAAATGAAATGTATAATTAATTCAGTTTAAATGTAATCTCCTGTAATTCATCTAATTCTTTTAACAAATCTCGGCAAATATTTATTTTAATTTTACCTGCTGGCAAATCTAAATTATTCAAATAATCTTTTGGATCAATTAGTTGGATTTTCAATAATTTATCTCCTTGATATTTGTACATAATATCTGATAGTTTGGTAAAAGTTTCTTCCGAAAATGCTGGAACTTCAATCTTTACCGTCATTTTTTCGGCTTGTTTTTCTACAATTTCATTTAACAATAGAATATTCGTGATATTTTTATATACTCGCCCTTGCGTCACGTTTCCTTCTTTATCTTTGAATTCTTTTTTCGAGATATTCAATTTCAAATTCAAGAACATATTCTCTTGCATAAAGTGTCTATATTTCAAATAATCTCCTCCAAAAACCATAATATCCATGGAATCGGTATAATCACTGAACGTAAAAATACCAAATTCATTTCCATTTTTCGCAATTCGATGTTGAATATTTGACATCATTCCACAAATTGATACTTCTTTGTTGACAAAATTATCCTCGTTTGCATTAATATCCGAAATACTACAATTGGAAGCCATTTTCAGCTCATGTTTGAAATCATCTAATGGATGAGAAGAAATATAAATTCCAACCACTTCTTTTTCTTTTGATAAACGTTGCAACATGTTCCATTTCTCGCAATCAGGTAGCATTGGCACTACATCTTCTATCACAGAATCGCCACCAAAATCGCCAAATAAAGAGGTTTGAGCAGAGTTTTTTTGCTCTTGAAAATTTGCTCCGTATTTGATTAATTTTTCCAAATTAGTTGTCGTATTTTCGATATAAAAATAACGTCCACGATGAAATTCAAACGAATCAAAACCTCCAGCTAAAACTAAGTTTTCGATTGTTTTTTTGTTCACTGTTCGCAATTCGACACGTTTAACAAAGTCGTATATATCTTTGAACGGACCATTTGCTTCACGTTCAGAAATTATCGAGTTTACTGCGGCTTGCCCAACACCTTTTACAGCTCCCATTCCAAAACGAATCTCGTAATTTTCGTTTACATTAAATTTTGTAATGGATTCGTTAATATCTGGTCCAAGTACAGCTAATCCCATTCGCTTACACTCTTCCATAAAGAAGGTCACTTGCTTGATATCATTCATATTATTTGAAAGAACAGCCGCCATATATTCTGCTGGATAATGTGCTTTCAGATAAGCTGTTTGATACGCTACCCATGCATAACATGTTGAATGCGATTTGTTGAATGCATACGATGCGAAGGCTTCCCAGTCTGTCCAAACTTTTTCTAAAATCTTAGGATCATGCCCTTTTTCTGAAGCTTGCGCAACAAATTTTGGTTTCATTTTATCCAAGACAGCTTTTTGCTTTTTACCCATAGCTTTACGCAAAACGTCGGCATCACCTTTCGAGAATCCTGCTAATTTCTGCGAAAGTAACATTACTTGCTCCTGATAAACAGTAATCCCATAGGTTTCTGATAAATACTCTTCCATCGCATCCAAATCATAGGTAATCGGTTCCTCTCCATTTTTTCGACGAACGAAAGACGGAATATATTCAATTGGACCTGGACGATACAGGGCGTTCATGGCGATTAAATCTGCAAAAACAGTTGGACGAAGATCCTTCATATATTTTTGCATTCCAGGCGACTCGTATTGAAAAACTCCAACTGTTTCACCTCGTTGGAAAAGCTCATATGTTTTTTCGTCATCAATTGGAATTTCATCAGGATCAATCTCGATTCCTGTTCTTGCCTTCACTAACTTAATCGTATCTTTAATCAACGTTAAGGTCTTCAACCCCAAGAAGTCCATCTTCAATAATCCGGCACTTTCTGCAACCGAGTTATCAAATTGAGTCACATATAAATCTGAATCTTTGGCAGTTGTTACAGGAACGAAATTGGTGATATCATCTGGCGTAATAATCACTCCACACGCGTGAATACCCGTATTACGTACAGAACCTTCTAAGATTTTAGCTTGTTGAATAGTTTCAGCAGCTAAATCAGTTCCGTTTGATAAACGCTTTAATTCACTTACCGCATCAAATTCTTCTGGTTTTAAGGATCCTTTTAAGGCATTATCATCTAAATTGAAAATCTTTGCCAATTTCATATTTGGAATTAAACCTGCTACACGATTGGCATCAAATAATGGCAAATCCAATACACGTGCTGTATCTTTTATCGAAGATTTAGCCGCCATTGTTCCGTATGTGATAATTTGCGCTACTTGATTTGCTCCATATTTATCAATCACATAATCCATTACCAATGATCGTCCTTCATCATCAAAGTCGATATCGATATCGGGCATAGATACACGGTCTGGATTTAAGAAACGCTCAAAAAGTAAATCGTATTTTATCGGATCTAAATTGGTAATCCATAAACAATAAGCAACTGCTGATCCTGCCGCCGAACCACGACCTGGACCAACCGATACGCCCATTTTACGAGCTGCTGCGATGAAATCTTGTACAATCAAGAAATAACCAGGATAACCTGTTTTTTCAATTGTGGCTAATTCGAAATCCAAACGTTCTTTAATTTCGTCGGTCAATTCTGGGTAACGAATTTTTGCACCTTCGTAGGTTAAATGTTTTAAATAAGCATTCTCACCTCTTTTCCCTCCATCTTCATCATCTTCTGCGTGATGAAATTCTTCGGGAATATCAAATTTTGGAAGTAATACATCTCGATAAAGCGTGTATTCTTCTATCTTATCAACAATTTCTTGAATATTAATAATTGCTTCGGGAATGTCTTGAAACAATTGTTTCATTTCTGCTTCCGACTTAAAATAATATTCTTGATTTGGCAAACCAAAACGGAATCCACGACCACGACCAATAGGAGTCGATTGTTTCTCGGCATCTCGTACACACAACAAAATATCGTGGGCATTCGAATCGTCTTGGTTAATGTAATAGGTATTATTTGTTGCGACAACTTTTACATTGTGTTTGCGTGCAAAAGCAAGCAATGTTTGATTGACACGATCTTCATCTTCTTGACCATGACGCATCAATTCGATGTAAAAATCATCACCAAATTGCTCTTTCCACCAAAGCAAGGCCTCTTCGGCTTGTTTTTCACCAAGATTCAAAATTTTATTTGGAACTTCACCTTGCAAATTTCCAGATAAAACAATCAAATCTTCTTTATATTCTTCAATAATCGCTTTATCAATACGAGGCACATAGTAAAAACCATCTGTATATGCTTTCGACGCCATTTTTGCTAAATGATGATAACCATTTTTATTCTTTGCAAAAACAACGATTTGATAACCATTATCTTTTTTTGATTTATCTAAATGATTCTCACAAACAAAAAATTCCGAACCAATAATAGGTGTTATTAACACTTCAGTTGGTTCTTTTCCTTCTGCAATTAATTCTTCATTCTTTTCTTTTGCTGCTTTGTTATGATTTTGTACTTCTGCATTAAAATGAAATGCTCCCATCATATTTCCATGATCGGTCATTGCAACCGCAGGCATTTTATTTTTTGAAGCTGCAGCTACTAAATCTTTAACAGAAATCGTTGATTGTAAAATTGAGAATTGTGTATGATTATGTAAATGTGCAAATTTTGCTTTCTCAAACTGCGCTAAAACTTCTTCTGAAATTTCAACTACCTCATCACCTCCTTCTTCTTTCGCTTTTGCTTTTGCAATTTCTTGTGAAGCTTTCTTTAGATTGACATGATTTAATCCAATTGGTTGAATATTTGTTTGATTGATTTCATTAAATCGAACAAAATATTCATCTTCAACTTCTAATTCATTTTTTGTAAAAATACCTTTACGAATCAACTCAAAAAAACAACGTGTCGTTGCTTCCACATCCGCAGTTGCGTTGTGTGCTTCACCAAATGGAACACCAAAAAGATATTCATGCAATTCTGTTAACGTTGGTAATTTGTAACGACCACCACGACCACCAGGAAGTTTTAACAACTCTGCGGTAACTTCTGTACATGTATCCAAAACAGGTTTATCTGCTAAATTATTTTCATAATTCAGACGATAAAATTCGGCTCCCATAATGTTGATATCGAAACCTAAATTTTGTCCAACAATAAATTTAGCTTTACCTAAAACTTCATTGAATTTATCTAAAACTTCTTTTAATGGAACTCCTTTTTCGGTAGCTAAATCAGTTGAAATTCCGTGAATACGCTCAGAATCGTACGGAATATCAAAACCATCTGGACGAACCAAATAATCTTGATGTTCAATAATTTGCCCCATTTCATCGTGCAATTGCCAAGCGATTTGTATACATCGCGGCCAGTTGTCGGAATCAGAAATCGGTGCATTCCAATCTTTCGGAAGACCAGTTGTCTCTGTATCGTATATTAAGTACATTGAGTTTTCGTTTGAATCTGTAAATTTACGAAATCTTAAGAGAAGATTTTCTTAAGAAAAGTTAAGAATAAAACTAGATTTTAGAATCACTTTCAGATTTTGTTTTATTGAACTTGTTTATACTTTTCAATAAAATATAATTCGTCTAAGTTCTCGATACTAAAATCAACGATTTTCACTCGAAATGACGAAAGAAGTTAATATTATTATTAAAACAAAAAAGATGAACTTAATTCAGTTCATCTTTTTCTAAAATTTCTTCCGACTCAAAACTCATTTTAAGTTTGATGAGTTCGTCTTTAATATTTTCGAGACGTTTTACAACATCTATTTCATCTTTTGTTTTGACCACTCCTTTTTTACCAATTGCTTGTTTTGCACCATCGAGCGTATACCCTTTTATTTTGACCAAATAATAAATATTCTTGAAACATTGGATATCATCTTTAGTAAATAATCGATTACCTTTTGCATTCTTTTTAGGCTGAATTATTTCAAATTCTTTTTCCCAAAAACGAATCAATGATGCATTTACATCAAAAGCTTTGGCTACTTCGCCTATCGAATAATAAAGTTTGTCAGGAAGGTCTACATTCATTATCAGCGTTTAATCCAAAGATAATGACATTTTTTTAGAGTTTTGATAAATTTTAATAAAATCGTCTGGATCAACGTCATTATAGAAATACATAATTGGATCTACAGGTTCTCCATTTTTGTGAATTTCGTAATGTAAATGCGCTCCTGTCGATAAACCTGTCGATCCTACGTAACCAATCACATCACCTCTTTTCACTTTTTGTCCTCTACGAACTTTCGCACGTGTCATGTGAGCATACAAGCTTTCGTATCCATTTCCGTGTTTTAACACAACCATATTTCCATAACCCGAATTAAATTCAGATACTTTTACAGAACCATCTCCAGTTGCGTAAATTGGTGTTCCTGTAGCGGCAGCAAAGTCTAAACCTTTGTGCATTTTATTCACTTTTAAAATTGGATGAAAACGTGACCCAAAACCGGAAGCCAAACGATTTACATATTTATCTGCAACAGGTTTTAGAACTGGCATTGATGATAAATTAGCATCTTTTACACCCGCCAAACGAAAAACTTCGTCCAATGATTTTGATTCAGCTGCAATTTTTGCAACTAATTTTTCAATGTCTTCAGCTGTATAATTATCAATTTCATTATTTACAGAATCGATATTCTCATTGACACGCATATCATAAATCGTACGATAAATATTGCGATCTTTTTCTTCGATTTCTGTCAAGGCTTCTTCTACTTCTTTAAATTTTTTATGTAACTCTTGGTTTTCATTTTCCATTCTTTCCAGTTCAGCTAATAATTTGCTTTCGCTGTTTTTAAATTTCCCTGCTTTTGAAGCGAACTCAGAATCATTAAAATGATACCCAACCATACCAGCAGATATTGTCGATAAACATAAAAATAGTAAAACGTATAATGCTGTTTTAGGAGTTTTCTTCGCTCTTTTCTTCACCCAACTCATCAGAAATCTCACAGAATTATACTTATAGTTTTTATTTTCCATTACTTAACCAAGCTTTTATTATCTTTGTAAAACGTTTGCAAAGTAACGAATATTGTATGAGCAAACATGTTAATCAAATGATAAAAATAATTTAAATAAATGAAATCCAAAGATATAAGAAAAGAATTTTTGCATTTTTTTGAAACAAAAGGACACTCAATTGTCGACTCTGCACCTATTGTTTTGAAAGACGATCCGACATTAATGTTTAATAATTCGGGTATGGCACAATTCAAAGAATTCTTTTTAGGAAACGGAACTCCAAAAAGTAATCGTATCGCGGATACACAAAAATGTCTTCGTGTTTCTGGTAAACATAATGATTTGGACGATGTAGGAAAAGATACTTACCACCACACGATGTTCGAAATGTTAGGAAACTGGTCTTTTGGTGATTACTTCAAAAAAGAAGCAATTGCTTGGGCATGGGAATTACTAACAGAAAAATACGGAATTTCTAAAGATCAAATCTATGTAACTGTTTTTGAGGGTGACAAAAGTGATGGAACTTCTTTAGATGAAGAAGCATTAGAGCTTTGGAAACAACATATTGCGGAAGACCGAATTCTTTACGGAAATAAAAAAGATAATTTCTGGGAAATGGGTGATATTGGACCATGTGGACCTTGTTCTGAAATTCATATTGACATTCGACCAGAAGCAGATCGTTTAGCTGTTGATGGAAAATCTTTAGTTAATATGGATCATCCACAAGTAATCGAAATTTGGAACTTGGTATTTATGCAATATCAACGCAAAGCTGATGGCTCTTTAGAGTCTTTACCTGCTCGACATATCGATACAGGAATGGGATTTGAGCGTTTGGCAATGGTTTTACAAGGTAAATCATCTAACTACGACACTGATGTTTTTCAACCATTAATCCAAAAATTAGAAGAAATCTCTGGAGTAAAATATGATACAGCTGAAAAAACGGATATTGCAATTCGTGTTGTTGTAGACCATTTACGCGCTGTTTCTTTTGCAATTGCAGACGGACAATTACCTTCTAACACAGGTGCAGGATATGTTATACGCCGTATCTTACGTCGTGCTATTTCTTACGGATACCGTTTTTTAGGTCTTAACGAACCTTTTATCTATAAATTATATCCAATCTTGAAAGCTGAAATGGGTGAATTTTTCCCAGAATTAGTAAAACAAGAAACAATTGTAACAGGAGTTATTCGCGAAGAAGAGGCATCTTTCTTACGTACAATTGAACAAGGATTGAACAGATTAAATCAAATCATCGAGCAATTAGGAGATTCTAAAGTTGTACCTGGTGATGTGGTATTCGAACTGTATGATACTTTCGGTTTCCCTGCAGATTTATCTCGTATTGTTGCAGAAGATCATGGCTTCACAATTGACGAAGCTGGATTTGATGTTGAAATGGCAAAGCAAAAAGAACGTTCGAAAAAAGCAACAGCTTTGGTAACGGATGACTGGGTTATTTTGGATAATGCAGGCAATGAAACTTCTATCGCTTATGATAACACAGAAGCTGAAGTAAAAATTACACGTTACAGAAAAGTAAAAAATAAAAAAGGAGAATTTTTTCAATTGGTATTCAACCAAACGCCTTTCTATGCAGAATCAGGAGGACAAATTGGTGATACTGGATCAATTTCTACGTTAAACGAAACGATAGAAATTATCGATACAAAAAAGGAAAACAATTTAGTTATTCATTTCGTTGAAACTTTACCAGAAAATGTAAATGCTACTTTTAATGCTAAAGTAAATGTTGAAAAACGTAACGAAACAACTAAAAATCACTCCGCAACTCACTTAATGCACGAAGCGTTACGCGAAGTTTTAGGAACTCATGTTGAACAAAAAGGTTCTTATGTTGGTGATGATTATTTACGTTTTGACTTTTCTCATTTCTCTAAAATGACAGATGAAGAATTGGCAATTGTTGAACAAAAAGTAAATGATAAAATTGCAGATGCTTTACCATTAATCGAAAAAAGAGATTGTGATATCAACGAAGCTATCGCTGACGGAGCAATGGCATTATTCGGTGAAAAATACGGTGATAAAGTTCGTGTAATTCGTTTTGGTTCATCTATCGAGTTATGTGGTGGAACGCATGTAAAAAACACAGCTGATATTCGATTATTCAGAATTTTATCTGAATCTTCTACTGCAGCAGGTATTCGTCGTATCGAAGCAATTACATCTAACAAAGCAATCGAAGCTTACAAAGAGGCGGAGAAAAACTACAATGATGTTTTAGCTGCTCTTAAAACGAAAAATGATGCGGTAAAAGCTGTTCAACATTTATTGGATGAAAATGCTGAATTGAAAAAACAATTAGAATCTTTTGTTGCGCAACAAGCTGCGGCTGAAAAAGCAACTTGGAAAACAGCTGTTCAAACTATCAACGGCGTTAATTTCTTAGCTGTAAAAACAAATTTAGATACAAATGCTGCAAAACAAAATGCAATTGATTTAACAAAAGAAATCGAAAATGCATTTATAGTTGTGGGAACTAATGATACTGTAAAACCATCTATCACCATTTCGATTGCAAAAAATCTTGTGGATGAAAAAGGGTATAATGCAGGGCAAATTGTAAAAGAAATTGCAAAACACATCAACGGTGGTGGAGGTGGACAACCTTTCTTAGCTACTGCAGGTGGTAAAGAGGTTTCTGGATTGGATGCTGCGCTTAAACAAGCAGAAGATTTTGTAAAATAATCTTTTCCGAAAAATAGACTCAAAAAGCGACTTGTATACAAGTCGCTTTTTTTATTTTTATAACACTTAAATAAAATTAACACTTAAATTCTTTTTATCTTGAAAGACATCAAATTATTGATTGCTGTATGCATAGTTGCGATTGTTTGGGGCACAACTTTTCTCGGAATTCGTGTAGCTGTAGAAACAATTCCTGGATGGTTTGTTGCTGGAATTCGTCAATTTTTAGCCGGAATTATTATGTTAATCATTTTAATTTCGAAAAAAGAATTAAAATGGATTGGATGGAAAAACCTATCTTATCAACTTATTTTTTCTACGCTTATGCTAATCGGAGCAAATGGGTTAACGACAGTTGCAGAAGAAAATTTATCAAGTAGTTTAGCAGCATTAATTAGCGCTACTTCTCCTATTCTCGTTTTTTTAGGAAGTATTTTTATTGGTTTACAAAAATTTAGTTACCGCGGATTTTTAGGTGTTTTACTTTGTTTTGGTGGAGTAATTTTTATTTTTTGGGATGGAATTCAAGAATTAGCAAATCCAGAATTTAGAACTGGAATTATTTTGCTTTTTTGTGCGATTACAGGCTGGGCATCAGGAACTATTTTCACGAAGAAAATGAATATTCAATCTAAGAATATTTCATTAAACCTCTTTTACCAATTTATGTTTGCTGGAATTGTCCAAATTATTTTTGCTTTAGTTTTTACAGAAAATTATAATTTCGAGAATTGGAGTATAAAAGGTATCTCTGCAATGATTTATTTAGCAATTTTTGGCTCTGTTATCACATTTTTCTCATTTCATTATGCATTAACAAAAATTTCTCCAATACAAGTTTCAATCCTCTCCTATTTTAACACAATTATTGCCATTATCTTAGGTTGGTTAATTTTAGACGAAGAAATTTCAATTAAATTTATATTTGCTACAATTCTAATTATTTGTGGGGTTTTTATAACAAATTACAAACCTGAAATGTTTAAAAATAAACGATTAAAAACTAATTAAAATAAAAAAGCGAGATTTTATCTCGCTTTTTTATTAGTCTTTAATTCCATTAAAAATATATTGTAAAATTGGATTAATTTCTGGGTTTTCAAGATGTTTCTTGAAAATTTTTGTGTAATACTTTGGTTTATTAATCATTCTTCGTTCTACTAACTCATCAATCGTATCAATATATTCTACTGATGTTTTACCAATTAATAAATTATCCAAAGAACGTCCTTGATCAACATAGTTCAAAATTGTTTTTAAACCTTTTAAATAAAGCGCATCTTTCGTGAAACCACCACCTCGATACACACGAGTTGACAAATAAAAAGCATCTTCTGCTTGCATTTTATATTCTTCCATCAATGTCATAAATGTTTCGTTGAAAGATTTTCCGTTTGTCAACATATGAACTGCCATTACGCGTAAACCAAGTTCCCTCAATCGGCTATGATTAATAGAATCAGAATAATATTCACTTAAAATCGCTAAACCTTCTTGCGTTAACGTATTAACAGGTAAACCAATGCTAAATATTTTTAATGGTTGATCCAATGCATTCATCGTCGTCACCATATGTACACCAATTTCGTGTTCAATTAAACCATTTGTAAAACGTTTATCGAATTTTACACCTCGTTTAATTACCACTTTTTTCTTGCTGTTAATCACAAGCGCTTTTGATGCAATATCATCCGAAACTTCAATATCAAACTTGAAACCGTAATCATTTGTTGCATTTCTAAATAAATTTACAACTTCTTCTTCGGTATAATCACCTTGTTTATCCATTCTAAATTCAGGACAATACAGTATGAAATTCGCATTTTCGATATCTTTTTTAGTTGGTTCACCAAAATAACGCAACGAATTGTACAAGAATTTATCTGTCCCAAGATTTGCCAACAAATCTACCTTATCAAAATAGGCATTGATAGTATTCATGTACATGTTTTGAATACTGATATCATTGATTTTTTCGACTTTAATATTTGATAATTTTCGTTTAAATTCGAATGGATCAATATTTAGAGGATTGTACTTAAATTGAGGTTCGTATGTATATTTAGAAGCCAAGAATTTCTTTTTTTCAAACTCTAAGTTTATTGGATTGATAACACTTAACAATTCAAAATTCTGAACCAATTGATACAATTGTTTGTCAATTTTCACCAAATCAGATTCCAATTCGTTGTGCAGAATATTCACTTGTTTTGATCCTACTTTATAGGTTGTTTCTGTTTTTACGAATTCATAAGCATGATTTAAAATCGCCGATTTAAACCCTTCTTTTATTTGATTGATAATTTCGGGGAAAGATTCTCCCGTCAATTCATCACAATAAATTTTAGAAACCTCTGTTGCTAATACCAATGTATTTTTGAAATTAGTTGTCACAAATTCTAACAAATAACCACGTCCGTAAAAAACATCGTTTATAGCCGAATAATTATGAATATTTTCTATTTCAATATTTGCCAATTCATCGCGCCAACTTTCAACATATTTTCCATAACGTTCGTTATCGATACGTTCAGCTCCAATATTAAAAACAGGAACTGGACGATCCCAACGCTTCCAGTTGTAAGAATGAATATCGTATACCAAACACGATTTAAACTTAGATTCGAGCTTACTGATTAAAGCTTGTAAAACTTCGTAAAAAGCATGGTGTTTTGCACTACTTTTTTGTTTTTGAGAAATAGATAAAGGCTCTTTCCAAACTTGTTTTCCCCAAGCTTCTTCGTACACAGCATTTTCTGGACCACGGTTTAAATCGTATTCAAATCGAGAATCACAACCTTGAATTAAGATTGGGAAAGTTTCTACAAACTCGGCTGTATGAGGATCTTCTTCGTACCAACGCTCGTAATTACTCAATAAACATTTTTCTCGAATATCTTCGCGCATTTGTCCACCATCGTGAATGGCAGCACAAACGTAAGGAATGTATTCGTCAATTTTTATTTTGAATGAGTCGTCTTCTGCATAAGCTTCAAATACAATTTCGTTCTCAATATTATCTAATATTTGCTGTATACTTAAGGATTTCATGCTTTAAATTCTTTATATTTCTCCAATAACATTGATACAATTTGTTTCTGTATCTCGTTGTTATTGTTTACATTGTTATGAGGGACAATTCCCCCAGGACTTACGACATTTAATTCAACCATTTTTCCGTTAATCAAATCGATTCCGCAAAAATAAATTCCATCTTCATTTAATTGTTTCCCTATTTTACGGCACAATTCTAATTCATGCTCACTCATATCATGTTTAATTGCAGAACCACCAGCCGAAATATTAGAACGGTGATCACCATCTGCAGGCACACGCATAATAGCGCCAATAGGTTCTCCATTAATCACAATTGCACGAACGTCTCCTTTTTCTGCACCTTCAATATAATTTTGACAAATAATAGGTTGAGAAATTCCAGAATGATTGACATAAAAATCGCAAATCGAGCTTAAGTTACCAATATTTTTTCGTTCGAAAAGAATTACACCTTTACCTCCCATTCCATCTAATGGTTTGATGATAAATTTTTCGAATTTATTTTCTTCAACAAACGATTTAATTAAATCGATATCTTTCGTAATAAGCGTTTGAGGAACAATTGTTTCCTGACCATCATCAAAAGAAGCAGCGTATATTTTGTTATTTGCTTTACGTAAACCAGAAATTTTATTGACGAAAAAAACTTTATCTTCGATCAATTCTAACATGTTCAATAAAAGCGGATCAATTGGTGGATCGGCTCTCATAAAAATCATATCAAACTCGGTTAAATCTTTGATACTACTTTCAAATTTCATGGTGTGATAAAATTCTACACAATCCGTTGTGTCTGTAGTAATCATCTTTCTGCAGTTACCTACAACTTTGCCTTTGGCAATAGAGATATCTTTTTTTGTTAAATAGGATACTTCAAAACCACGATCTACGCATTCTTTAATAATTCGCATAGTGGTATCTTTTCCTGGTTCAACCTTGTCCCAAGGATACATTACGAAGCATATTTTCATATAAATATAAAGGGTATTAAAATCAATGCAATAATAACTAAAAGTTTGATATAAAAAATGCTCTACAAAAAATTATAGAATATTTATTTTTATTCTATGAAAGGTATTGATTTTTAGCAATTAATAAAAGAAAAGGGTGATTGATTTTTCAATTTCAATCACCCTTAGGTTGGTAAACTATAAACTATTTATTTCGTAAACGATCAATTGTTTCCTGAACTTTTGGGTCATCAGCTTTTACACTGTAGTAATTTGCTATTTTTCCATTTTGATCAAGAACTAAATATCTCGGTATCCAATTTAGATCAATCCCTGTGCCAAAATTACCCTTCCAATTGTTTCCTAAGTAAAAGTGTTGACCCTCAATTTGATATTTTTCAATTCCATTTTTCCAAGCTTCTTCAGACTTATCCATTGAGAGATAAACAAATGTTACATCAGGATTTTTTTCGTGTAATTTTTTCAACGAGGACATATTTTTGATACAATCTCCACACCAAGTTGCCCATAAATCTATCAAAACAATTTTACCTTTATTGTTCGAAACAATTTTTTCGATGGTTACTGAATTTCCTTCCAAATCAACTACGCTATCTTGTAAAGCTGCTGCAGGAAATTCAGTTTTCATTAGTGTTGGAATTTTCTGAGAAAAGGCATTCATCCCAACAAATAATATTAAAACGCTAATTATTTTTTTCATGATAATTTTTTATCGATTTCATGTCTTTTCAAAACCTATACCAATTTAGTAGATTTTAAAGCGAAGTTAAATATTTATTCCGAATGATTGTAAAAAGATGTAATTTTGTTGCATGCAAAAATATCTGATTATTGGGCTAGGAAATATTGGAGCTCAATACGAAAATACGCGTCATAATATTGGTTTCAAGGTGGTTGAAGAAGTTGCTAAAAAAACTGGAGCAAAATTTTCTCCTTCTAATTTTGGCGATGTAGCACAATTTAAATATAAAGCGAGACCTGTGACGTTATTAAAACCAAATACTTATATGAATTTGAGTGGGGATGCAGTTCGTTTTTGGATGAAAAAAGAAAATATATCGTTAGAAAATATATTTGTCATCACCGATGATTTGAATTTACCATTTGGAACAATTCGTATGCGTGGAAAAGGAAGCGACGGTGGGCACAATGGTTTAAAAGATATACAGAACAAAGTTGGTGGTCAAAATTATGCGAGATTACGCTTTGGTGTAGGAAACGAATTTTCGGAAGGCAGACAAGTTGATTATGTTTTAGGAGAATGGTCAGCAGAAGAAAACGAAAAAATGAATGAACGATTAAATTTGGCTGCAGATGCTGTTTTATCGTTTATTTTTCAAGGATTAAGTAACACAATGAATCAATATAATGGTAAATAAAATTTTAGGAATCGCAATGATTACAGGAACTCTATTTTTAGGGTCTTGTGCAAATAGTTCAACTATAACTCATGAAAAACAAGCTAAAATAGAAGAAATAACTTCTACATTAGACAATGCTTCGGAGGTTAATTTGAAGAACAAAAAGAATGTTTTGTTAGACGTTCGTACACCAGAAGAGTTTGCTGAAGGTCATGTCCCTGGTGCAATTAACATCGATGTAAAAAATCCTAATTTCGAAGAAGAAATTCAAAAATTAGATCCAAAGAAAAATTATTACATCTATTGTAAATCTGGCGTTCGTGCAAAATTAGCAACAGAAAAAATGCAAGAAAAAGGGTTCAGTAATGCAAACAATTTCAAGGATGGAATGTCAACTTACAAAGGAACTGTAGCAAAATAATGGAAGGATTTCGTCCCGAAATATTAAAAGAAATTGTCACAACTAAAATGCCTTTCGGTAAATACGAAGGGCGTTTGTTGTGCGATTTACCTGTATCTTATCTTGAATGGTTTGTAGGAAAAGGTGGATTTCCGAAAGGAAAATTAGGCGTTTTATTATCGACTGTTTACGAAATAAAATTAAACGGATTAGAAGACATTATCTACGAATTGAAACGTCAATTTGGTTGAGTTTCCCATTCATAAAAATTTGCATCATCGCGCAGTATAAATCCAGCACTTGGATATAATGAATTTCCAATATGATTTGTAACACTGGTTTCTAACAACATTGCGCAAGCATCAGTTTTTATGCATAATTTTTTTGCTTGATCAATCAATTCTCTTGAAAAACCTTGTCCGCGAAATTCTGGCGAAACAAATAAATCGTTTAAAATCCAGAAACGTTTCATTCGAGTTGATGAAAATAAGGGATACAATTGTACAAAACCAACTGCATTCTCTTTTTCGTCAAAAGCCAAATAAATCACCGATTCGTTATTGGCAATTCTCTCTAACAAAAATTCTTTTGCACCTTCAACATCACTTTTTTTATCATAAAATTGACGATACGCATCAAATAAAGGAACTATTTCTTCTAAATTATTTATAGAGGCTTGTTTTGTCATGATTTTTAAATTTTCGATAAATTATTATAACATATAAGATTAGAAATGCTAAAAAAGCTATAATAATAAAATAATTTCTTTTATTATGAATAGATTTTGAAATTAAAATTTGATTGCCTTTCTCTAGCTGAATGATAGAAATTGTATTTTGATTTTTATCAATTCCTTCATTATAAATTTTTACAAAGTCACCAATTTTTAAATCATGTATTATTGATTGATAATTATTTGAAAATCTTTCAAAATAAGAATATTTATTGTTATCATTTTTAACTTTCAGGTAGAATACATCATTTTTGGTTGTAATACCTCTATGAGAAGTGCTTTTATAAATTCTTTCTGTTATTCCCATTTCAGATATTATACCTTGATTCAATTTAATATCATTTTCAGATTTGGTGATGTCTTTTATTAAGCTGAAAATAATGAATACAAATACAATTGGTAAAAAACTAATACCTAACCATCTTATTAAATTAGAAATTCTCACATTTTCAAATTAAATTCATCCATACAAATTACTTCCATCCAAATATTCCCAAACTTTATTAGGTAACATTGGTTTGATATTTTTTTCATCTTTGATTGCATTTCGTATAAATGTAGACGAAATTTCCATCAAAGGCGCTTCGACCATTTCGACATTGTCAAAATTTTCTTCTTGGGAATAACCAGGACGCGGATAAACATAAAATTGGTAATCGCGCATTAAAATCTCAGCATTTTTCCATTTCGAAATTCCATCCAAATTATCAGAACCCATAATTAATGCAAATTCGTGTTCAGGGAATTTTTCTTTCAGATGAATTAACGTATCAATCGTATAAGATGGTTTTGGTAACGTAAATTCAATATTGGATGCACGTAGATTAGGATAATCTTTAATCGCTAATTCAACCATTTCTAATCGGTCGTATTCATTTGCCAACGAACTCTTTTTCTTCAATGGGTTTTGAGGCGAAACAACAAACCAAACCTGATCCAAATCGGTGAATTGTTGAAAATGATTGGCAATAATTAAATGTCCGACATGAATAGGATTGAATGATCCAAAATATAAACCGACCTTCATAAAATTGATTTTTTAGAAAAACAAAAATACGATAATTGTAGAATAAAAAAATCCAGCCGAAGCTGGATGATATGATTTAGAATTTCATTAACTCTTTATATAGCTTGTGCGTTGGCAATCCCATTACATTAAAATAACTACCATTCATATTATCAACACCAATGTAGCCAATCCATTCTTGCACACCGTATGCACCGGCTTTATCGAAAGGTTTGTAATTGTCGATATAAAAATAAATTTCTTCATCTGTTAAATCTGCAAAAGTAACTTGGGTTTCGTCAGAAAACGTGACTTCTTTTTTTATAGAGCGAATGGTAACCGATGTGTAAACAGAATGTGTTTTTCCGCTTAATTTTTTAATCATCTCGTAAGCTTCTTCTCTATTCGAAGCTTTTTCTAACGATTCATCATCTACCCAAACCGTTGTATCCGATGTAATAATTAAATCATTTGGTTCAATTGCTGTATAAGCTTTTGCTTTTTTTGCAGAAAGATAATCGGTGATTTGAGCTTTCTTCAATTCGTTGCGATCAAAAGTTTCGTCAATATCCAATGAAATTGTTGAAAACTGTAATCCTAATCCTGCTAAAAGTTCTTTTCTTCTTGGCGATTGTGATGCCAGAATGATAGTGGTATCTTTAAATTTTTCGGTTAATAACATTTTAAATTCCTTTATACCGAAGCAATTTCTTCAGCATTATACCATTTATTTTGAACTTTTAAGATTTGTTCCAATAAATCGCGAACGCAACCTTTTCCACCGTTTTCAGGTGAAATATATTCAGATGCTTTACGTACATCCATACATGCATCGTTTGGACAACAAGCCAATCCTACCAAATTCATTACAGCTAAATCAGGGTAATCATCGCCCATATAAGCAATTTCATCAGGGTCTAATCCGTAAGAAAAAAGTAAATCTTCGAAAGCATCTACTTTATCACGTTTATTCACGTAAATATCTGTTAAGCCTAAATATTTTAAACGATTAACTACAGCTTCATCTCTTCCTCCTGTAATTACTGCAATACGAATTCCTTGTTTAATGGCTAATTGCATGGCATAACCATCTCGTGTATTCATTGTTCTCACCATTTCGCCAGTTGGTAATAAAATTAAATTACCGTCTGTCAAAACTCCATCTACATCTAAAATAACCGTTTTGATGTTATTTAGTTTCTCTTTATAACTTATCATTTTTCGTAAACTCGTTTAATTGAATCTGTCATTATTTGGTAAATCTGTAATAATCTCGAATCGTCTTGAAGGGCTTCTAAATGACGATCTATAATCACTTGATCTCCGCGTTTTGCTGGTCCAGTTTGAGCATCTTTCGGATTCATTTCAATTACTTTGTTGGCAGTCTCTTGAATTAGCGGCAACAAAACATCGAACGGCACATTATTCTGTTCGCATATATTTCCAGCGATATAATATAAATGATTGACAAAATTATTTGCCCAAACACCTGTCATATGTACTTGCATTCTGCTCGCAAAATTCAACACATGAACTTCATTGGAAATACGATTTCCTAAATCATTTAATGTTTTTAAATCTTCAGGATTTTCGGCTTCGATAAAAAATGGAATATTATCATAACGCATCGTTCGTTCTTTCGAGAAAGTTTGCAACGGATAAAAAACTCCTTTACGATAATCTCCTTTCAACACAGACATTGGCGACGAACCTGATGTATGCACGACTAATACATCATCATATGGGATATAATGCGAAAATTCTTCGATACCAGAATCCGCACTTGCGATAATGTAAACATCTGCTTTTTCAATTTCAGATATTTTATCAGTGTACGAAATTCTATTTGCTTCGCCTATTTCTCTGGCATGCTCTAATGTTCTATTAAATATTTGTCGAACATTGCAAGTGTTTTCGATTAATGCACGAGTTAAATGAAATGCAACATTACCTGCGCCTAATATGACAATTGAACTCAATGTTTTAGCAATTTTTGAATTAATATTAATTGAATGATAAAAGTAAGTTTTTCAGTTGAGGAAATAAAATTTTAAAAAAAATTATAATTGTTGTAACAATTTTTTAATTCATGCGTCTTATTAGGTAAAAGTTCGGATCATTATAACTTTGTATTATGTAAAACATAGTACTATGCAAAAACATCAACTATGAAATTAAATAAAATTACTTTAGCTATTCTTTTCTCCGTTTGTTCTATTTACGGATTTGCGCAGGAGCATCATCCTGTGAAGGGAAAGATTGAAAATACAAAAAATGAAGCTGTAGCTATGGCTGCAATTCAGATTTTTAAAGCTGATTCAAAAGAATTATTTGATGAAGTTTATGCTAATGAAGATGGAACATTTGAAATTCCAGATTTAGAAGACGGAAATTATCGTTTGGTAATTACAGAATTTGGCTACCAACAATCTGTGACAACAGCAGAAGTAAAAGGAGGTGAATTAAATTTAGGAAATATTGTTTTACAAGCTTCATCTACTGAGACAGTAGAATTAAAAGGTGCTTTTGTACGTGCAGAAGTTTCGCAATATCGCAACGAAATTGACAAACGTGTTGTAGAAGTAGGAAATGATTTAGTGTCTGCTGGAGCGAACGCAGCTGCTGTTCTTAATAACATTCCGTCTGTTAATGTAGATCAACAAACAGGTGAGTTATCTCTAAGAGGAAACGAAAATGTAAAAATTTATATCGACGGTAAACCTTCTTCTTTATCAGCTTCGGAAGTATTAAAACAAATTCCTTCTAATCAAATAAAAAGTGTAGAAATTATAACCAATCCTTCTGCAAAATATGAAGCAGACGGGAAATCTGGAATCATTAATATTGTCATGATAAAAGGTCAGAAAAAAGGATATAATGTTACGTTAAATACAGGTTATGAACAAGGTAAAAAAAGTCGTTTCAATAATTCATTAACTGCAAATGTAAATATAGGTTCATTTAACTTTTTTGGAAATTATAGCTACAATAAACGTCCAAGCGAATTTCATGGATACTTAGATAATTATGATTCTAAACGTTGGCAAGCGATTGATATTTTGAATAAAGATGAAAGTCAAGCAGCTAAATTCGGATTTGACTGGTTTATTGATGATAAAACAGCTTTAACAGTTTATACCAATCAATGGTTTGGAAAAGGACATGGTGAAATTGGTTCGGACATTATAAAAACAGATGTCAATACTCTTCACCCAAATAATTCTGATTTTCATGGAGATTGGAAAAGTCAAGACTATAGTTTAAACTTTAAACGTGATTTCGATAAAAAAGACCACAACATTGTTTTAGATGCATTTTTCTCTCAAGCGACAAATACGGATTGGCGAAATATGCACAATACTTATCCTAAAACAGAAAATTATTACGAAGATCGTGATTCTAAAACGGATAATGTTCGTGTAAATTTAGATTATACAAATCAAATAAAAGATGGCGGAAAAATAGAAGCAGGATTGCAATTTCGTCGCGAAAAAAATAACAATACGTTACTAACTGATAGACGAATTGATATCGAAAACACCTTAATTGACCCTAGTACAGATTTTGATTTCACGAGAGATTTCCTTTCTGCATATGTAAATTATGGTCAAAAATTCGGGAAATTTGGTATGCAATTAGGTTTACGAGCAGAACAATATAAAGACAAAGGAAATTATTTTTACAATCAAGAAACGAAGAATATTGATAAAGATAAATTAGATTTCTTTCCATCTGCATTCTTAACATACGATGTATCAGAAAAAGGACAAGTTTCGTTGAATTATAGCCGTCGAATAGATCGTCCAGGAATCAGACAATTATCTCCAGTAGCAGAATGGTCAACTCCATTAATGTCAAGCATTGGAAATCCAGAATTAAAACCTGAATACACAGATAATTTTGAAGTTGGGTATTTACAACGAATTGGTAAAAATTCTATTTCGGCTAATGTATTTTACAGACATGTACAAGATAATATTTTCCGTAGTGTATTGGTTGATGATACAAATTCAGAAAAATTCATCCAATTATATGAAAACTACGATAAAGTAAATGCATATGGTTTCGAATTAGCGTTTAATCTTGTTCCAACAAAATGGTGGTCATCAAATATTAGTGGAGATTTTACACACAATACAATGGTTGTTGCCAGAATGGATGAATTTAAAAATCCATACACAGCAGAAATAGACGCTAATCGTTTGACAGCTCGTATGAACAACACATTCAAAGTAACGAAATCAATTAGTTTACAACATTTCTTTATGTACTCAGGTAAATACCGTTTTGTACAAGGAGAAATGCAAGATATGTGGCGTATGGATTTAGGTGCACGTTACACATTTATGGGTGGTAAAGCTGCTTTAAGTGCTCGTGTAAGTGATATTTTCAGAACATTTTACGGACGTTTAGAAATGTACGATCCTGCAAGAGGTTACGGCAATTTCCGTTGGGAAGCTCAAACATTAAATATTGGTTTTACGTATAATTTCGGTGGAAAAGTGCGTTCTCGTGCAGAAGCTCAGAGAAATAAAACAGAAAATCAAGGTGGTGGAGTAGGGTTCTAATCAACAAGTACATTCCTCATTTATATATTTTTATAACTAAAAAAGCGTTCTAAATTAATTTTAGAACGCTTCTTTTATATCATTAATAGTTTATTTATTGAACTTCTTTCTTAAATAACTTATTTAAGGTTACGGCAATTGCACCGTCTCCCGTTACATTACCTGCAGTACCAAAGCTGTCCATTGCAATATAAAGTGCAATCATTAATGCTTGATTTTCTGCATCAAATCCTAACATCGAAGCGATAATTCCTATTGCTGCCATAATTGCTCCACCAGGTACTCCAGGCGCTGCGACCATTGCGACACCAAGCATCATCATAAATCCAAAAAATTGAATAAAATCGATTTCCATTCCTTGAATTAGCATTAATGCTAAACAACAACAAACGATTTTTAACATCGAACCAGATAAATGAATCGTTGCGCACAAAGGCACTGCAAAATTTGCAATTTCTTCTCGAACTCCAATTTTCTTTACTTGCGCAATTGTAACCGGAATTGTTGCAGCAGATGATTGCGTTCCTAAGGCTGTAAAATATGCCGGCATCATCAATTTTAACATCGTCAATGGATTTTTCTTTGCAATTGATCCAGCAATAATAAATTGAACAAGTAACAACAAAATATGTAGAACGAAGATAACGCCAATTATTTTTAAAAATACATTCATAATCGTAAATACTTGCCCAGAATAAGACATATTCAAGAAAATTCCGAAAATGAAAATTGGTAAAAGTGGAATAATTAAGTTTTTAATTAAATAGGTTATAATCGTTTCAAAATCATCTGCAAAATTTCCAAAAGTAGAATTTTTTAATCTTGATAATCCAATTCCGAAAAGGAATGAAAAGATTAAGGCTGGCATTACACCAAATAAAGGAGGAAATTCGATTGAAAAATAAGGTGCAAATTCTTTCGCTTTTTCTGCTAAATTTATTTGTCCTGTTTGACTTTCTAATAGAGTAGGAAATACAGACATGCTTACAGAATAACCTAATAGTCCTGATAATATAGAGGAACCATAAGCGATCAATACTGTCGTAAACAATAATTTTCCAGCAGTTTGTCCCAGTCTCCCAATTGATGGAACAATTAATCCGACAATAATTAACGGTATTAGAAAGTTGAGTAATTTGCTAAAAAAGTCATTAAAAGTTATAAATATACGACCAATAGCTTCTGGTATAATTCCGCCAAGTGCAATTCCAAGCACAATGGCAAGGATCACTTTTACGAGTAAATTGTCTTTAAGTTTGTGCATATCCAAATTTAGAAAAAATACTTTCATTCTGAATGATTTTAATTCTAATTCATAAAAAAAGAAAAAGCGATACTATGATTTAGTATCGCTTTTAGGTATAATTTTTAGAAGTATTTATTTTTTTGGTAAACGTACTATACGACTCGCATCGTTTGTAAATGCTTTACTTCCTCTTGCTTTTTTGTAAGCAAATTTAGAAGCCACACGTGTATATTCTGTTGTAATATTATTCGTAACATCTCCTTTATTGTTCATTCTATCTACAATATCATATGTTACATCGTATCCAATTTGCTCGTAACGTGTAGGGAATTCGCAATAAACATCTTTAAAATCTTTCAAAACACTTTGTACTTCCGTATCTCTTGTATTGATTAAGCGTGCGGTACTAAAGACAAAACCAAATTCGCGGAAAGCATCAATATTTTTCGCATTTTCTGGATTATACACATCATAAACCGAAACAGCTTTTATTCCATAAGCTTTGATGTTGTCTTTGTGAAATGTTTTTAATTTTTCTAAATATTGCTTTCCTAATGCATCGTCATCTCCAACTAAAACCGTAATAATTGGTGTATAATAATCTTCACCATTTACTTTATCGTGTGGTTGTACAATTTTAGAAGCACTATCTACGATAACCACATTAGCTTTCAATTGTTTTTCTAATTGTTTCTTTGTGTAATTTGCTAATTCTTGATCATCACGATTTGTCAATAAATAAACTTGTTCTCCAGCAAAATTTTTCCCAATTTCATCGATGATTTGATCCGCGATAACTTCATCTTTTGGATTAGAAATCAATAAATCATTAAAAGAATTCAATGAATCATCATTCGCATAAGGCGAAATCACAGCAATTCCAGAATTACTAAAAAAGTTTGCGACTTCGGTTACATCAGAAGTATTTAAGGGACCAATAACTGCATCTGTTTTACTAAAATCGGTTGTCGATAGGATATCTTGTAGATTTCCGTCTTTTGTATCGACGACTTTTACATTGACATTTTTACCTTTTTTTGCTAAACGTGTTAAGGCTAATTTAGTTCCGGTAAAAAATTGCATCGCTTGCGAGTTTTTCAATTGTGGATTATTAGCTACATCAAAAGGCAACAAGATGGCAACATTAATTTCGTTGTCATTTGCACGTTTCAATTTCCCTGCAGTTCCATATTTGATGATTTTTGCATTTTTTTGCAATGGAATTTTAAGAGTCATTCCAGCTTTTAACCCATTAATTAATTCAGGATTTAAACGCAATAACTCATCTAAATTCGTATTGTATCTCTCTAATATTCCGTAAGCAGAATCACCATTCTGAACAACATAATTGATCGAGTTTTCTTCAATAGTAACTGACCCCGATTTTTTAGGGATAGAAATGACCATGCCTTCTTTTACTCCAGTTTGTAATGCTGGATTTTCAGCATAAAAATCATCAACACTTACATTATATTGTTTGGCTAATGTATATAAAGTTTCCCCTTTTTTGATCAAGTGAGTTCCTTTCGGTACAGAAAAAACTTTGTTCGTTACCACTTTCGGAAGTTTAATCACATCTCCAATTTCTAAACCTCTTTCTTTGATTTGAGGATTTAAAGAATACAATGTTTCTTCCGAAATAGAATATTTTTTAGTCAAGTTGTAAACGGTTTCTTTCGGCTCTATCGTAATGTATTGATAATTATCGTCAGAAGTAGTTACATGTTGAGTAGAATTATTGGTTTCTGTTGGTTGGTTTGTTGCAGTCCCTTTGGTTGGAATTACAATCAAATCACCTGGATGAATCCCATTTTTTTCAATTTTAGGGTTGGCTTTATACAATTCTTCTTGCGAAACACCATATTGTTTCGAAATTCCGTAAACGGTTTCTTTGGCTTGAACTGTATGCGTTTTTTGTTGAGCATAAAGTGCTGATGCACCAACAAATAACAATAAAGCTAATATTTTTTTCATTTAGATGAATTTTCGTTTCAAATATACAAATTATGTTTTGGTTAGCGTTCTTCGTTTAATGTATTTATAATAAACTCAAACTCGAAAGGCTGAAGACTATCTTCAATAAAATCAATGAAATACTTGATGTTAACATAGTCAAAATCAGCAAAATTTTTCACTCGTTCTTGCAAACCATTTTGTTGAGAAAGATCATTTAATAATTGTTCTATTCTTTTCAATAAATCTTCGTTCTTTTTAACTTCTGCATGTACCAAACGTTTTTTTATTTTCTCAAAACCTTTCAATTGTTTTGTGCGCTGTGCTTGTATCATATCTGCAAAAGAAGACTCGGTTAACGAACTCAACTGTTCTAAACGCTCAAAAATATTTTTTAATTCCTCTTCCAATTCAGGAAGTTTAGGTGCTATTTCTGATGAATTAATCGCTTGTTTTTTCGCAATAGCTAAACTGTTTGAAAATAAATCTTCGTTCGATAGATTTAATTTTTGTTGCTTTTCATACTGCTTTTCAGTTCTAATTAATAATGAATTTCTCAACACCAAAAGAGGAAAATCAACTTCAAATTCGTTAAACATTTCCTTTAATTGCAACCAATAAGCCATTTCACCACCTCCACCAATATACGCAACATTCGGTAAAATTGTTTCTTGGTACAATGGTCTCAAAATCACATTTGGACTAAATTTTTCTGGATTTTGATGTAAATCGCTAATCATTTCTTCTTTTGAAAATTTGATTGAAGTATTATTGACAAAATACGTTCCATTTTGTTCAACAATTCTTTCGCGAGAGTTATTTTGATTAATATAAAATAAATTTATTTCGCGTGGATTTACTTGAATCGAATAACCTAATTGTTCTAATTTTTCATTCTGAGGAATTACTTTTTTAAAGGATGTAGATTGAATTAACTCTTGCTCAAAAGAAGGAATCATTATTTTTTTCAATTCTTTGTCATCGCCGTCAATCATCAACAATCCAAGATCTTTGAATAATAAATGAACTAATTTTCGAGTTGCTTCGGTTAAATTATCATTTGACAAATAAGATGCTTCAATCAAATTGTGTAAATCTGTTTTCTTTTTCCCATTTGGCAAAAGTTTCAAAAAAGAGTTGAAAACTTCTTGTAAACCTTCTGTTGATAATCGACCAACGGGACCTCCAAAATCTTTTTCCCAATGAATAATTCGATCACCATATTTGAAATGATTGATTTCTTCGAAGTCGTGATCTTCAGTGGCCATCCAAAACATGGGAACAAAATTGACTTCTTTTTGTTCTGCATTTAATTCTTCACACGCTTTAATGACTTGTAATATTTTATAAAAAAAGAAAATCGGCCCTGTGAACAAATTTAATTGATGACCAGTTGTAATGGTTACCGTATTTTTTTTAGCTAATTTTTTGAGATTTTTTTGTTGTTTTTCCGAAAGTTCTAAATGATTTAATTGCTTCGAGGTTTGTTCAACAAGAATTGCTCTGTTTTTATAATTTTCAAGTTTATTCTTAGCTTGTTTACTATAATTTTCTTTGGTTGGAAATAGGTTATAGAAGTCGTTCAAACTTTCATCTTGATTGATGTAATTGAGCATCAATTTTGAAAAATAATTTGAATCTTTAAGTGATATTGTTTCCATTTAATTTTTATTAATCGTTTGATGAACATCTATTGCTCTATCTGTTGCAAAAATATCGACACCATCTTTTTCTAAATCGCGATAAAGTTGACCATTTCTTGCAGCAGAACTTTTGTCTAAGTTACCTAACGTACCAAAAATGACGACTATATCTTTGTCATGAATTTTATCTAAAAATGATTGATCATTGCGACGGGTTCCAGTAAATGCAACCATTTTATCAGTTGGAATTCCGCTATTTAGCATTTCATTCAATTCTCTTTCGTTTCGCATCGAAACAGACAATAACATTTCTGGTGCAAGTTGATGTAACTTTTTAGCTTGTCCAATTGTATAAGTTACCAAAACCACTTGTTTTTGTAGGTTCGCTTGTTTTATTGTCGAAACTATCGCCCGATAATCAACACCTTTTTTGATGTCTACCATAAAATAAATTGGTTTATTTTTTCCCCAATTTAATGCTTCTGCAAAAGTTGGAATTTTATAAGACGTTTGTTGACCGAAATCATCTACCAAAAAGTATTCCTTTATCGTTTTTAGATCAACTTGATTGACATCTTGTCGCCCTGTACTTGTCCGTTGTAGAGAATTATCGTGCATTAAAATAAGTTGTTCATCTTTTGTTTCAGCCACGTCTATCTCAAAAATTTGAATACCGTTTTGATAAAGATGCTCTAAGGTCTCAATACAATTCTCTGGAAAACCATGAATTCCACTACCACCACGATGAGCACTTACATAATTTTTATTTTTGGTCGAATATTTGAAAGATATAACTTCGGATGATGTAGTATGATTCGATTCGGGCTGTTTTTTTTCTGGATTACAACTAAAAATAGTTAGTAAACTCAGTACGAAAACTCCAAGATAGAATCGTTTAAAATAGTTAAAAATCATATTTTTAATAAAAATTAATTTGAATTCATTCAAAGTTATTGAATGAAGCTGTAAATTTAAAGTGAAAATAATCAAGAAAATAAATTATTATGGGACTTAGAAATTTTTTGAAAAGAATTTTAGGAAAAACTGAAACTGCAATAGATGTAGCGGGCGATAAATTTGACGATGTTTCGGCAACGGTAAAAAAAACAGGAACATTGATTGCGGATGATGCATCAGATTTTGCACGTAAAACAATTCATAATTTGAAAGATGCTTCAGGTGATTTGAAAGAGCAATCGAAAGAAGCGGCGAAAGATTTCAAAGAAAGATCAAAACAAGATTACGAAGAAGTGAAAGATATTGCCGAAAAGCAAATGAAGCAAACAAGTGATTTTGTGAAAGAAAAAGTTTCGGATTTGAAAAGCACTTTTAAAGAAGAAAAAACAGAATTAGAAGAAAAAGCAGAAGAATTGAAAACGGAAGCTGAAAATAAATTGGATCAAATTTCAAGTGATATAAAAAAAGAATCTAACTAATTGCATCAAGTATTTTTGGTGTATAATTTTAGTGATTAAATGTTAAATTTTCGACCATTCTCTAAAATAAATGAAAATGGTTTAGTTTTTGTATTCATAATTTCCCTCTGAATTTAATAAAAATGACTGAATATAAAGATCTCGAACCTTCTACTAATACTAAGCATAAGAAAGAATTCATTAAAAATATAATTATAGCAGCTTTACTTGTCGCCTTGTTGTTAGCAATTGGATATATTGTATATTCCAAAGAAGCTAATGCAAAGTCTTCTATAGAGATGCAAACAGACATCAATGATTTAGAACGTTCAAGAGAAATTTTAAAACAAGAATTACGTATTGTTAGAGCAGATTTTGACGAAGCAAAAACTCGCGTTGTCAAAAAAGATTCATCATTAAACTATCAGGATCGATTGATCTTAGAAAAGCAAAAAGAAATTCAAGCAATTCTTAATAAAGAAGAAATTACAAATAATGAATTATCTCGAGCGAAACGTCTAATTTTATCTTTGCAAACTGATATCAAAGTTTATAAAGAAGAGATCGCCCGATTGAAAGATGAAAATAAAGTCTTAACAAATAAAAATACAGAATTAGCTTCTGAGAATTCGAACTTAAACGAACAGAAAAAAGTAGTTGAGTCGAACTTGGATGAAGAGAAAGAAAATCACCAAAACTTAATCAAAGAAACAAATTCAACCTTATCGGTTTCTAATTATACTATCAAAGGTGTGCGCGTAAAATCGAGTGGAAAAGAAGTTGAAACAACAAGAGCAAGTAGAATTGATAAAGTAAGAGTTTCTTTTGATTTGGACAAAAACTTGAACGCAACATCGGAAACGAAAGAGCTTTTTGTTACCATCTATAAACCAAATGGTGAAGTTGGAAAATTTAAAGGAGCTGATTCTGGTGAAACGACTTTACGTTCTGGTGCATCTATTGATTACTCTGATCGTGTAAAAGTAAATTACAACAATATGTCAGGTTCTAGAGTAACGTTTGATTGGGTTGATTACGATTTCCCGAAAGGAGAATATAAAATAGACATTTACCAAAATGGATATAAAGTTGGTCAAAATGTGATTACGTTAAAATAAAAGAATAAAAAGCTTCTCAAAAATGAGAAGCTTTTTATTTAACAATATTTTTCGCCATTTTTTTGAAGTTTCAAATCACTAACATAGGATTTGATATTTTGAACATTACTGCGTGGACAAATTAATAAACCTTTATCCGAATTAATCACGACATAGCTATCTAATCCGTCGACAATAATCGCCTTGTCTTCTGTTGAATAAATAAAATTATTCTTGGCATCATATCCAGAAAAATGTTTGCACAATAATGTATTTTGATTATCGTCTTGATCTTCTCCTGTGTATTTATATTTTTCATTAATTGCAGACCAAGTCCCAATATCACTCCAACCAAATGTAGTAGGAATAACATAAACATTATCTGCTTGCTCTAAAATACCTTTGTTGATTGATGTGACATCCAATGTTGTGTAAATAGGTTTTAGCGTTTCTGTATTTTGTAACGATTGATCAAGTTCAAAATACTTGTTCAATGTTTCGTACATAGAAGGTAAATGTTGTTGAAAAGCATACACAATACTTTCTACTGACCAAATAAGAATACCTGTGTTCCAAATAAATTCGCCACTTGTAATAAATGATTCAGCAAATTCTAAATCAGGTTTATCAATATAAGATTTCACTTTTTTTATAGGCGTGAGATTTTCTATAAATTGAATATAACTATAATTAACATCTGGGCGTGTAGGTGCTACCCCTAAAGTGATTAATCGATTATTATCAGCATCCTCGAAAGCAATTTTCACTTTTTCAGAAAATTCTTCTTCATTAAATATAAAATGATCCGAAGGGGAAATAATCAATTTACCATTGGGATTAATTTGTTGAATCGTCATTGCTGCTAATAAATTACACGCAGCAGTATTCATTACTCTTGGTTCAATAATAAAGTTAGCTTCATTAAATTCAGGTAATTGTTCTTCTACAATTTCTTTGTAATCTTGAATGGTAACAATGAAAATATTTTCTTGAGGAACAACTTTTTTCAAACGATCATAGGTGAGTTGAATAAATGTTTTTCCAATTCCTAATAAATCATGAAATTGTTTTGGTTTTTTTATTGTGCTCAACGGCCATAATCTAACTCCTGTACCACTGGCAAGGATAACAGCATAATTATCTTTGTTATTCATGATTGTTTTTAAATTTGTTTACGGTAGCAGTTGCATTAATCAAATACCTTCTATTGGTTTTCAGCTCTAAACAAAGATACCTTAATTTTCTTTTGGATTCTTTTTTAAAGATCCTTTTTCCTATTGAAAAAATTGTGCCATCCTCTAAATCTTCTAAATAGACTTGAGTAGGATTTTTATCATCTATAATATATTTTGATACATTAATATCTGCACCTAAACTTGCTTTTGGATGCTTCGCATGATGTATAATGTAAGGTCGCAATTCTTCGGGATAAACATGAAGTGATTCTAATAATAAATGTCCAAAAATGGTTTTCCATTCTTTTCCATGCGGATTTATTTTTCGAGAATCAAACTGAACAAATGTTTTGAGATGTGCGACTTCATGTGTAAACACAAAAAAGAAAGCATAAGGATTGAGATCACCATTTACCGTAATTTGATGACGGTTATTTTCGAGCAATCTGCGATAATCTCCCAACTTTGTTTCTCTTCGTCTTGTAATTTTAAGTGTGATAAAGTGATTTTCTAACCATTTTTTCACGTACAAGTCTGCATTATGAGGGAGATAAGAAGTTAAATGTTCTAAATTCACATTGTGCAAGATAAATAAAATGCCTTTCCAATAAAAATATTAATTTTGTCGTAATGAAACTAATCGAAAATTTAGGGTCATACTTTATGCTTATGGGTAAAGTATTTAGCAAACCTCAAAAATTGAGTGTTTTCTGGAAATTGACCGTTAGAGAAATATATGATTTAGGTGTAAATTCTGTCGGAATTGTAACCTTCATCTCTACATTTATGGGAGCTGTTGTAGCAATACAAATGGCTCAAAACTTTCAAGGAGCTGCTATTCCTGTACCAGACGCTTACATTGGTTATGCAACCAAAGTAGTGTTGGTCTTAGAATTTGCTCCAACAATTATGTCGTTAATTTTAGTTGGTAAAGTTGGTTCGTATATCGCTTCGAGTATTGGAACAATGCGTGTTACCGAACAAATTGATGCATTAGATGTAATGGGAATCAATTCGGCAAACTTCTTGATTCTACCTAAAATTATCGCTTGTGTATTTTTTAATCCTTTATTGGTCATGATTTCAATTGGATTCGGGTTATTAGGAGGTTATTACATTGGTGTTTTTACTAAACTATGGTCTGCAGCCGACTTTATCACAGGTTTACAAATGAATATGGCAACAAAATTGTTTGTATATACATTTGTCAAAACAATGGTATTCGCGTTTGTTATCGCAACAATTCCTGCATATTATGGGTATAATGTAAAAGGAGGATCTTTAGAAGTTGGACGTTCTGCAACAACAGCAGTTGTTTGGACATCTATCACAATTATTGTGATCAACTTAGTATTAACACAAACAATTTTGAGCTAATGATTGAGATAAAAGAAATCAGAAAATCTTTTGATGTGATCGAAGTTTTAAAAGGTTTTTCGGTTACATTCGAAAAAGGAAAAGTAAGTTTAATCATTGGTCAAAGTGGTTCTGGAAAGACCGTTTTTCTTAAAAATTTAATTGGTTTATTTTCACCAACTTCTGGTCAAATTTTGTATGAAGGCGAAAATATGATCGAGTTCGATTACAAAGAAAAACAACGTTTACGCTCAGAAATTGGTGTCGTTTTCCAAGGTTCAGCTTTATATGATACGATGAATATCGTCGAAAATGTAAAGTTTCCTTTACAGATGTTTTCGGATATGTCGAATGCAGATGCAGAAAAACGTGCAAGAGAAGTATTAGATCGTGTTGAAATAGCACGAACAGCATTGAAAAAGTATCCTTCAGAAATTTCTGGAGGTATGCAAAAACGCGTTGCCATTGCACGCGCAATTGTAAATAATCCAAAATATTTATTTGCCGATGAACCTAATTCGGGTTTAGATCCCAAAACAGCTTTGGTTATCGATCAATTAATTTATGATATTACGAAGGAATACAACACAACAACAGTTGTCAATACACATGATATGAACTCGGTAATGGAAATCGGCGATCATATTGTTTTCTTAAAAAATGGTTTCTTAGAATGGGAAGGAACAAAAGACGAAATTTTAGTCGCAGATAATCCAAATGTGATTGATTTTGTATATTCGTCAAATCTCTTTAAGAAACTGAGAGAAGCTCTATTAAAAGAACAATAAAATCAATAAAAATTCTATGAAAAAATTAATTTTAACAGCAATTGTCGGTTTAGCAGCCAATTTTGCAACAGCACAGAACATCAATTTTGGACTTAAAGGTGGTGTAGTTTTCAATACAGATAAAGGAGAAGTTTGGAATGATGCAACAAGTAATATTTTTAAAAAAGATGGTAAAGCTGCCACTGGATTTCAAGCTGGTGCTTTAGCTCGTGTTTCTTTAGCAGGAATTTACATTCAACCAGAATTATTGTACACGCAATTCAAAAATGAATATAATGTATTAGATAAAAATGATAAACCTCAAGATATTGGTATTACAAAGAAACGTTTAGATATTCCTGTAAATGTTGGAAAAAGATTTTTAGGAATCGGACATATTCAAGCTGGTCCAGTTTTCTCTTATTATTTTGATGATAAAATCAATGTTAATGACTTTACAACTGCAAAACAAGACGAATTTAATGTCGGAATGCAAATTGGTGCTGGCGTAGAAGTTTCTAAATTATTATTCGATTTACGTTACGAATTTGGACTTGGAAAAGTAGGTTCTGAAATTGCAAATTCTGGAGGAAATGATTTTCAAACAGAAAATCGTCCACAAATGTTAAACTTAACAGTGGCATATTTATTCTAAAAGGTTGTTTGTAAATAAATTTATTGGATATATTTGTCCCAAATTGTATTTTTGCAACCTCGTAAATTATTAAAATGGCAAAAAATAATAAAAAAGAAGAATTCGCGACAGAGCAATTCGTAGAAAAATTAGACAGAACAGCTTTCAACGTAGAGTTCTTTGTTGAAAAATATGCTAAAGCAATTGGTATTGGTTTAGGAGTAATTATTGTAGCTGTTTTAGGTTATTTTGCTTACTTAAAATTAGTCGTAGAACCTAAATCAGAAGATGCTTTCAAAGAAATGGTTCAAGCAGAACGTCTTTTTGATCAAGATTCTATTAATGTAGCATTAAATGGTAGCGCTGGAAGTTTTCAAGGTTTACAACAAATAGTTGATGAATACGGAAATACAGATGCGGGTAATTTGGCTCGTTTTAAAGCGGCAAGTTCATATTATAAATTAGGAGATTATGCATCTGCTGTTAAATTATTAGAAGAATTTGATACAGATGACAACGTAATGTTAGCACAAAAATATGGTATGTTGGGTAATGCATTAGTCGCTTCTAACAAATTAGAGGAAGGTTTACCTTACTATGTAAAAGCTGCTGAAGCAACAGAAGTTGAAACTTTACAATCGACATATTACACAAAAGCAGGTAAAATTGCAATGGAGTTAGGTAAAAATGCTGATGCATTAAAATATTTCCAAGCTTTAGAGGGTAAATATCCAAATGCAAACAATGGTGAAACAGCGAAGTTTATTGAGCGTTTAAAATACGCCTCTGAATCTGCGAAATAATTCACTTTCAAAATAAGTACAAGCCGAACAATTTGTTCGGCTTTTTTTATTGATACAAATCAAAGTTTATCCTAAATCATTTTTGTATTTTTACCTTTCAAATTAGAAACAAAATGGCAACAGAAAATAAAAATTTATCTCAATATAATAAAGCAGAATTACCAAATGTAGCGGGATCTAAATTTGCAATCATTACATCGGAATGGAATAATCATATTACATTTAACCTACGTGATGGTGCAAAAGATACGTTGATCGATTTAGGTGCTAACCCTAATGATGTTACGTTGTACCAAGTTCCAGGTAGTTTCGAGTTGATTTATGGTGCAGATAAAGTCGCACAAACGCATCCAGATTTAGACGGAATCATTGTTGTAGGATGTGTTATTCGTGGTGCAACAGCGCATTTTGATTATGTTTGTCAAGGTGTAACACAAGGTGTGAAAGACTTAAATATTAAACACGATATGCCAATTATTTTTTGTGTGTTAACCGACGAAAATGAACAACAATCAATTGATCGTTCTGGAGGAAAACATGGAAATAAAGGTGTAGAAGCAGGTGTTGCAGCTGTTATGATGGCCGATATGAAAAAAAAATTAGGTAAATAATCTCTTTTATATCTAAAACTTTTTCAATGCCAATTGCAGAAGATTTTCAATCTATTTTTATAAAGAATTGGGAAATTTATTTCTCTCAATGTGATCCGACTGGAAAAATGAAATTGACAGAAATGGCAAATCTTTTTCAGTTAACAGCTTCTGAACATGCCATTAAAGGTGGTTTAGGCTTTTTCGATTTGCAACAGTACAATCAATCTTGGGTAATGAATCGACTTCGAATTGAAATTGATGAATTGCCTTCTTGGACAGATTTTGTTGAAGTAAAAACATGGATTGAAGTGTTGAAAGGAGCTAAATCTATTCGTGATTTTACAATCGAGAAAAATGGTAAAAAGTTGATTGGAGCATCAAGTTTATGGGCAGTTTTTAATACTGTAAAACGCCGCCCTGATCTTCTTCAAATTGATTCATCTCATATTGAACGATTTCCTGATTTGAAACCTACAAAATTGGAAAACAATGTTTTGACCAGCAATTTTGAAGCTACAGAAATTATACATTATAAAGTTCAATTCTCGGATTTAGATATTGTAAAACATGCCAATAATACCAAATATTTGGAATGGTGTCTCAATACAATCGATGCGAATATAATGTTAGAACATCGCATTAAAGCGGTTGATATGAATTTCTTGAAAGAATTAAGTTTAGATGACGAAATCGAAATTCAGAAATTAGAAACAGAGAAGTTGATTCAGTTTAAAATTGTCAATCAAGAGAAAATAAACTTTGTTTGTCAATTAGAGTTGAAATAACATATTTTTATTAAACAGAATTATTACAATAAAAAGGTTTCAATCGAAACCTTTTTTAATTTATTCTTTTATCAAAACAAACTGAATAGAATCTGCCGTTTCAATCTTCTTTTGATTTTTATCCAATTGTCTTATCTTTCCTTCTTCAACCAAAAAAGCATTCGGAACATTTGCGATTTCTGGTAAAACAATTGTTTTTCCATCTTCTTTTAATTGAAAAACCCCAGTTGTCATCACTGCATAATTATCAATTCCTAAACGTTTAGTCGCATACACATAACCATTATTTGGCAATAATTTAATCTCCATTTCTACCTCTTTGCAATCTATTTCAAAACAAGGTAAAGTCCCTTTATAAATTCCATCAAATTGAATCGATTTTTCCATTGATAAAGTATCCATTTTCAAGGAATCATTTGCATTTTCTACTTCTTTATTCACCGACTCTGTTTCGTTTTTACAACTTGACACAACGAAAGCTGCGATTGTAAATGTGGCTAAAAATATTTTTTTCATCTTTTAGAATTTAAGTTAAAGGTAAGTAAATTTTAACCAAAAAAAATCCTTCCGAATATTTTCAGAAGGATTTATATGATGTTTTATAATCTTATTCGATTAGAAAATTTCTTTCGCTGCGAAGTGGAAAGCAGCTTCGATAGCAGCATTTTCGTCAGAATCAGAACCATGAACAGCGTTAGCATCGATAGATTCAGCGTATTTAGCACGGATAGTACCTTCTGCAGCCTCAGCTGGGTTAGTAGCACCGATTAACGTACGGAAATCAGCAACAGCGTTATCTTTTTCTAAAACTGCAGCAACGATTGGCCCAGAAGTCATGAACTCAACTAAATCCTTAAAGAAAGGGCGCTCTGCGTGGATAGCGTAAAATGCTTCAGCATCTTGTTTCGCTAATTGAGTCATTTTAGCCGCTTTGATTTTGAAACCAGCGTCAGTGATGTCTTTTAAAATATCTCCGATGTGTCCTTTTGCTACTGCATCAGGCTTAATCATTGTGAATGTAATGTTTGCCATTTTATTGAATTGTATTTATTACTTAATTTTTGATGTGCAAAATTACAAAAATGATTCGAATGTTTATATCTTATCAATAAAAATTCTCAAATTAATAAATATCAACATTAATTATCTATTTAAGAAAGATGATCAAAATAAAAATTCTTATTTTTAAGAAAATATAAAACCATGAGCTCAAATAACCTATCGACATTTCAGCATAAAACAAAACTCAAAAAGGTTGGTGATAAATATTTTCTGCCTTTCGAGATTTGGAATTATTTGGATTTTGCTTTAATGTTGATTCTTACTTTTTTCTTTATTTATACCTCAATTCATATCAATTGGGTCTTTATTTTTATCATGGGATTTTTTATAATACAAATGATTCTCACGATTAAAGATCGATTTTTTATCGAAATTAAGACTTCAAAATCTTTCAATGAGAATATTCACCTCATCAAAAATCTTGCACAACGTCAAACTAATTTTACGCAATCATTGGACGAAGAAGGTTTGTTTCTTTTTAAATATTCGGAACGAAATATTTTTTACAAATACAATTACCGAAAAAGAGATTATATCGAAACAGTTGTGATTTATTGTGAAGAGAATTCGATTTGGATCAGTTCGTATAATCAACGTAATTTTGGACTTTTTAGACGATATAATTTAAAACAATGGATAAAATTACTGAAACTAAAAAGCGAGAATTAATCTCGCTTTTTGTTATTTAATATCTTTATTTTCGATTCGTTTATCAAAATAGAATAAGATTATTCCGAGTGCAATAATTCCTAAACCGAATAAGCTTTCTTTTGGTTTTTGCATCAATACAAAATAACAGATGTACAAACTAAATGCTAAAAAAAGAGCGGGTAAAACGTAAAAGAATTTACTTTTTATAATCGTTAATTCATCCTGTTTAATGAAAAAAGCTGTACAAACAGCCAACGTTGCTAAGATTTGTAAAACGAAAGATGTGTAGGTAAATATTACTTCAAAATCTCCTGAAAAAATCAGTAAAATACTAATTGCAGTATGCACCCAAATCGCACGCACGGGGATTCTATTTTTGTTCTCTTTTGCCATAAAACTCCACAATTTATTTTCGCGTGCTGTTGCTTGTGTCAATCGAGATCCAATCCACAAATAACCACTAATAGTTGCGATCAATTGTAACGCAATAAAACAACTTACCCATTTTACATTATTTCCAAGAAGGTTAGCAAACGAGATATTTGCTACATTTTCTTGCCCCGACAATGCCGTTGCTGAAGCATGTTTTAAAAAAACATAATTTAATAAAACGTAAGAAATCGTCACAAAAATAACGCCTATAAATAATGCTTTTGGTAAATTTTTCTTTGGTTGATTAATTTCTTCCACAATGTAAGAAGCCGAATTCCAACCTGTATAAGCAAAAGTAACATACACCAAAGATGTGGCAAACGCAGGAAGTAACAACTCTCCTTTCCAACTCGAGTCAAAAAGTATTGCATTTGGTTGTACTTCAGGAGTATAATAAAAACCAATCGCAATTAAAAAGATGATGAATACAACTTTCAGAATTGTAAATATATTTTGAAACTTACTACTTAGATTTAAGCTAAATGACTGAAATATTGCTACAATTAAAATCATTGCAATGGCAAATTCTTTTCCGAGGTCAAATCCAAAAATATTAAGGTATTTTCCCATTGCCAAAGCAGCTAAAGAAATTGGAGCCGAGAAACCAACGAACAAAGAAATCCAACTTGATAAATAACCAAAAAGTGGATGAAATGTCCGAGATAAATAAATATAATCTCCTCCAGATTGTTTGAATTTTGAAGCTAATTCCGAATAAATAAATGCGCCCATCAAAGCTAAAATCCCTCCAATTAACCAAAGCAATAATATGGAAGTCGTATTTTTAAGATCCGAAATTTGATAACCTAAACTCGTAAACACACCAGTTCCAATCATATTCGAAATCACTAATGCTGCTGCGGTTTTCCAACCAATTTTAGAATGTGCCATACACAAAAAAAGCGTCAATTGAAATGTTGAATTTACATTAAAATTGACACTTTAAATATATTATTATTGATTAAAATTTAAAACTTGCACGTGCAAAATAATACGCTCCTGTCATTCCCATTTGTACTGGTGCGTGTGGAAAAACACCATAATAAGAATTCTCGTATACTTGCTTGTCTGGGAAAACATCAAAAAGATTATTTGCTCCAATTGTAAAGTTAAAATTCTTCGTGATATCAAATCCAATCGATGCATCTGTCACCACTTTTCCTGTATGTTCTTGCACACTTCCCCATGGATATCCATCCTTTGTCACTTTACCGAAATAAGTGTTACGCACCATAAAATTGAAACCTGAAATCGAATAATTCAATCCTAAAGTTGCTTTAGCTTTTGGACTCAACGATTCAATAATATTCACTTGATCTGGTCCAAAAAACTCTTCAGTCGGAATTGTTAAAGCTTCAGGGAAATGGTATCCCACAATTTTTGTCTCGTTAATATTTGCAGATAAACTTGTATTTAATTTTCCTCTACCCAAACGCGTATCATAAGAAATCACTAAATCCAATCCCTTTGTTTCTGTGTCAATCGCATTCGTAAAAATACGTGCTGTTGCAACATTGTACTTTTCTAAAATAGGATCTGTGATATCAGAAGTCAAGACAATACGATCATCAACTCGGATAAAATATCCATCTAAAGTAATGAACAATTTTGAAGTCGGACGAAAAGTTAACCCTAAACTTGCATTGATTGATTTCTCTTCTTTTAATTGGTCTAATCCAATTTCTCTCGAAAGATCAGATTCATTTCGAATAATTCCTTTTGTAACTAAAACTTGATCTCCGTTATCATTTAAGAACAAATCTGTGTACGAATTACTGAAATATTTTTGTTGTAACGATGGCGCTCTAAATCCTGTAGAAACAGCTCCACGAACCGAATATCCTTTTGCATATTCATATCTTAAGGCTAATTTTCCATTAATTGTACTACCGAAATCTGAATAATTCTCAAAACGACCTGCTAAATCAGCAGTGAAATTTCCGAATTTTAATTCTCCATCCACATAAGCGGCAACCGAATGTCGATCTCCTTTTACTGCATTCAAAGGTGAAAATCCTACAAAAGATTCTGATCCAGAACCAGAATAAGATGCTTCATCTCCAGCTTCGATTTTATATTGTTCAAAACGGTACTCTCCTCCAAAAGCTAAACTAATGTTTTGATTGATTCGTTTTGAGAAATCTAAGTTTACCGTATTTTGTAAAAATTGATGTTTACCAGCATAAAAATCGGTTGGTGAATCAAGTCCTAATGATTGGTTGATTGAATTTTCTAAATCATATTTAAATGAATTTAACCCAAATGAATTGCTCAAGTCGATTTTCCATCCATCGTACGAATAACGTAATCCTGTCGAATTTGAATAATCATTCACATTTGATTTTAATGTCGATTGAAATCCTGTAGGATAAATTTTCAACGCATCATCAGACAATTCGCTTGGTAATCTTCTAAATCCAAAACCTTCTCCTTGTCGCAACGAAACACCTCCGAAAGAATAAAAATCCAATCGATCATTAATTGCTGTTTCAGCATTCACAAAAAATTGTTGATTCTTGATTGCCGCATCACCAATTTGAAATCTAAAATCTTTTCTTGATAATCCTAAAGCGGCTATCTTCGCATCATCCGCAGCTCGTGCCGCATCTGGATCATCAGCGAAATCATATGCGAAATTATCTCCAAAAATATCTAAATTATGATCTTTCGAACGATTCGTTTTTTTACGTTCACTTACAACCGCAGAAAGCACAATCGAACCAGACTGACCTAATTTTGTGCCGAAACTACCATTAAAATTATACGTTTCACCATCGTTACGCGAAGTTTGTCCGTAAGTCAACGACGCATCACCTCCAGGTTTAGATTTCAACACTATATTCACAACACCAGCAATTGCATCAGAACCATATTGCGCAGCTGCACCATCTCGTAAAACTTCAATCTTGTCGATAGCAGAAATTGGAATTGCACCTAAATCTGTTCCAACAGAACCATTCCCAACCGTGTTTTGATAATTAACCAACGATGTGGTATGACGTCTTTTTCCATTCACCAACACCAATACTTGATCTGGTCCCATTCCACGTAAAGTCACAGGATCAACGTGCTCTGTTCCGTCTGCAGAAGACTGTCGAACCGAATTGAAAGATGGTATAACGACGTTTAAGATATCATTTACACTCAACTGAGGCGAAGACGTTTTTAATTTTTCAACATCAATGATGTCGACTGGAACCGATGAATTAACAACTGTTCTTTCAGAAGCACGACCTCCGATTAAAATAACCTCGTTAAGATTTGTTTCTTCTTTTTCTACTTCTTGTGCAAAAAGAGTTGATGCGCAAATAAATGCGAATGAAGCAAGTAAAAATTTGTTTCTTTTCATTTTCAATTTTTCATAAAACTTTCAAGAAACCAACAGATAAAAGTGAAATACTTTTACTCATCTTTCCCTTTGATAGGTTGGATTTAGCACCTTAGATTATAAGTCATCTGGTTGCTAAGGTTTCATCGGGCCAATCCCTCCGCCTTTCTTGATAAGTTATGCAAAGGTAATGTTAAAAAACAAATTTGCAAACAAAACTCTATTAACTTTATAGAGTTATTTAATCAAATGAGAAATATCCAATTCTTGACTTTCTTCGAGATTCATCATCGCGTTGATTCGTTTGAATGAGGTGAAATTTTCTAAATCTCTTACTTTTATATTTTTCTCCATAATTTCTCCTGTTTGCAACAAAGCCTCTCGCATTGTACCTTTCAATAAACAAGAACGAGGCGTTACCCATTGCGATCCATCATAAAAAACGATATTCGAATAAATACAATCGGTAATATAATTTGATTTAACTAATACCAAATCATCTGTTTTTGATTCCTTTACATACTCATCGAAAAACCAGCGGTCCAAGTATTTGTAGGTATAATTTATTTTATTTTCAATTTCAAAAAGTTGAATGGTTTCAATTGGTTTGATTTGATACGGTAGAAATTCTACTGATTGAATTTCGCGGTCATACACTATTCTAACTTTATATTTTTCATCTGTTAAATCTTCAGGGAGTTGAATAATTTCTTCTAATACTATCGGATTAATTTCAGTAAAATTATCAGTTCGAGTACGATCAAATCTCGCTTGATGATATTCTAAATGGCGTAATTGTTTGTTTTCACAACAAATGGATTCAATAAATTGGAACATATACTTTTTGGATTAATTCTTCATATTCTGCTTTCGCTTTACTTTTTGCTGTGACTCCTCCTCCACTCTTGAAAATGAAATTATTTTGATTTTTTTCGATAAAACGAATCATCACTGCACTATCTAAATTTTCGCCATCGAAAACACCAAAAACTCCTGTATAAAAATTACGATCGTACTTTTCGGCTTCTAAAATAATTTCAACGGTTTTCTTTTTAGGCGCCCCGCAAATAGAGCCTGCAGGCAAAAGTTGATCGAAAATTGTTCCCAAATTCTGGTAATAATCTTCCTTCAAATCGCCTTTTATTTCAGAGCTTACTTGTAACAATGTTTTATCATTTGTTTTCAATTCATCAATGTAGCGATAATCTGTCACCTCTACATTTTCGGAAACCAAACTCAAATCATTGCGAATTAAATCCACAATTGTAGCATGTTCGGCAGCTTCTTTTTCATCATCTAAAATCAATTGTTTAGCATTCGGAATTGATGCATCAATTGTTCCTTTCATTGGATTTGAAAAAATTTTTTGATGTTCTATTTTTACGAACCGTTCGGGTGAAAAGCAAACAAAATCATTTTTATATTTCAATTTATATTTCGCTTCCGAAAAAGTATAAATTTCGTCTAATGATAAGTCTGTTTCGATTTTTGTAGGAAGCGTTAAATTCGTCAAATATGAATTTCCAAACAAAAGATTATCGTGCACATGTTTAAATTTTGGCAGATATTCATCGAAGGTAATTGGAAATTTTTTAAATTTGAAAGCCTTTTCAAAAGATTTTTTTTGAGTACAGTTGATTTCAAATTTAATCTCTTCTGATAATTTATTCAACGGAACAATTTCTCCATTTTCTTTTAAAAAATCAATCATAAAAAAAAAGGGAACTTTTGCAGCTCCCAATTCATTCATTTTCGTAAAAATCGAATGCTTTGCTAACATTCGATAAAATTAATATTATTCTTGATTTGTACCAAGTAGATCAATTTCTGTTTTTTGATCATCTGTCAAAATCATATCTTTTAGCATAAAATATACCATCATATAACCGATTGGATACGTCGCAATAGCTCCAATGTAACAAGCAATAGCTCCAATTGAAGCCACAAGGCTAACGACAATAGCCATTAAAACCATCCACCAAAAATTCTTTTTCACAATAGCATATGATGTTTTGATTGCTTGCATAGCACTCATATTTCCGTAATGAATAAGATAAGGTGCCAAGAAAATACAAGCCTGTATAAAGAATAAAAATATGGTTGCAACTAACATATATAACAATCCGAAAATTGATGAACCAATCATCAATGCTGGATTAACATTATCAGGATCGTTAAACAAAAGAGGCATAAACATGAAAATAAAATAAGGCAACATGATAAGTATAGAGCCACCGATAACGATAAGTGTTAAAAGGAAATAACTTCCGATATTTTTAAAACCTCCAAAAAAATCACCTAATTCTAACGACATTTTATTTTCGGCACGTTCTGCTCCAATCAAAAATCCCATCAAAAGTGGATACATCACGAAAAGTAAACCAATTATAGTAAACGAAGTAAAAAGATAAATAATAGCTGCAACCAACGCATAAATAACAAATGGTTGCCAATTGTTTTGAAAAAGTTCTAAAGATTGATTAAAATATTTTCCAATATCAAATTGAAATTTATTGTTTTTATAGTATTCAATTTTATTATAATCTAATGTTTTCATCTTAACGTTGGTTTAACTGAAATTAATGTAAATTTGCTTGATTAGTAGAATAAAATTAAGAATTGTTACAAAATGAATGCAAACGATTTATTATCAATCATAAAAAATAGACGCTCTATATTTCCTCCACAATACACGCAAGAAGAAATTACGCGCGAAGAATTAAATCAAATTTTTGAGGCTGCCAACTGGGCACCATCTCATAAAAAAACAGAACCTTGGCGTTTTATCGTTTTAGAAGGTGCGGTAAAAGATCGTTTTCGCGAATATGTGAAACGTGTTTATGTACAAGGTACTCCTCCAGATCAGTTAAGTGACAGAAAAATTAATGCGTTAATTGAAAAATGTGACAAATCGAATAAAATTGTTTTGATCAATTTTATTGATACAGATAAAAATCCTGAATGGGAAGAATTAGCTGCAACTTCTATGGCTGTTCAAAACATGTGGTTAATGGCAAGCGCATTAAATATTGGTGCTTATTGGTCTTCACCTGCGAATGTAATTGCGAATGTAGATGAGTTTACTACGATGGAAGAAGGAGAAAAATGTGTGGGAGTTTTCTATATGGGAAAATATAATGGAGAAACTCCAGAAGGAGTTCGTCAACCAATCGAAAATAAAGTACGATTTTTAGAGTATTAATTCACTATTACATAAAAAAAGGTTACTTATCAAGTAACCTTTTTTTATGTAATTTATTTTTCGCTTAATTCTTTTAATTTTGTTAAACCATCACCGTATGATTTTTCCATTTGCGCATCCATTATTAGTTTCATCAAATTCATCGGATAATCTAACTCGCAATCCATGCTCCAAGTGACTTTTGTTGTATTCCCTTCTTTTGTCAAAACAATATCTGAAGTTGCATCACTTTCGAATGGTTCTTTGAACATCATTTTTGTGGCCACTTTTTTATTCGGTTCTAAAGCTGTTATAATATGACATCCTTTTCCTACATCATCGTTTCCTTCCCAACAATATTCGTCACCAACTTCACCTTGATTTCCTCAATATGTTAATTTTAGATTTGGATCTAATTTCATCCAAGGATTCCATTATTAAATTTCTTTGACGCGCTCGCTTGTTCATACACCTTTTCTATTGGTGCATTAATCACTGTTGATGTTTCGAAATGATAGTGTTTCCCCAAAGCAAACATTAGAATTGTTAGAATAAACAATAGTCCAACAATAAATAAAAGAAATTTTTTCAGAATTTTCATATAGTGTTAAAATTAATTTTTATACTCTAAAAAGGAATATTCTTTTTCATGGCCATCATATAGCCTAAATGCATTGCTTCGTGAATATTATTGTATAAAATCGCATCTTCAATAGACTCTAACGTCATTCCGAAACTTGTTTTATACGAACGATAATAGGATAATTTTTCTGAACGGTAGTCTTTAAACAATTGCATCGGTGTACTTTCAAGCATTTCTTTCAACTCTTGTACATCATCTGCTGTAACTTCGGTATTTCCTATTGTTCCTTTTTTGTATTTTTGTATAAACTGAATATCGACCAACATTCTATTATCGGTTAAATAATAATGAATTAATTGTTGTGTAGCCAAAACATGAGCCGCATTCCAAAACAAATTATTCTTGTAACCAACCGGTATATAAAGTAATTGTTTTAGAGAGTGTTGTTCAAGCTCATCAATAATCTGTTTACGTATATTCGTCAGATAAATAATATGCTCTTCCATAGTCAGATTTAAAAGTTAAATATACATTAAATTAAGACTATTTATCAAATTATAAAGCAAAACAATTAAAATCACGTTTTTAGATTCTTAAAAGTCTTTGATTCTTTGTAATTTTGTCTAAATAAATTTAAAAGATGGCTTACACAAGAGATCAAATATATCAAGTATTAGAAGAATTGGGTATTCGCAATTGGATGCGTAATGCTCAAGTGATGGGAAATGATATTATTTTGGATATTGTTTCTCCTTCGCCTGCAATGCACGAACGCAAGCGTTTGGAAATTGCTTTGAAAAATGCATTTAAAGAAAATTTACCTGAAGCAAATCTTAAACTTAACATTTCTGTTGAAGTAGAAGAAAAAAATCCGAACGAAATCAAAGGTTCAGAATTACCAGGAGTTAAAAATATTATCGCAGTTGCATCTGGAAAAGGAGGTGTTGGAAAATCTACTGTTTCATCAAACTTAGCAATTAGTTTGGCCAACATGGGATTCAAAGTTGGGTTATTAGATGCAGATATCTATGGACCTTCTATGCCGATTATGTTCGATTGTCAAGATGCACGCCCATATTCTGTTGAAGTAAACGGAAAAACAAAAATAAAACCTGTAGAATCTTACGGAATCAAAATTTTATCAATTGGTTTCTTTGCAGATACCGATCAAGCAATTGTTTGGAGAGGACCAATGGCTGCAAAAGCATTGAACCAAATGATTCGTGATGCACATTGGGGAGATTTAGATTTCTTATTAATCGATTTACCTCCAGGAACAGGTGACATTCATTTATCTATTGTTCAGCAAGTTCCAATTACAGGAGCAGTTGTGGTTTCTACACCTCAAAACATTGCGTTAGCTGATGCTAAAAAAGGAGTTGGAATGTTCCAAATGGAAGCCATCAATGTTCCAGTATTAGGAATTGTAGAAAATATGGCGTATTTTACTCCTGAAGAATTGCCAAATAATAAATACTATATCTTTGGACAAAATGGTGCAAAAGATTTAGCAGAGCAAATTGGTGTTCCTTTCTTAGGTGAAATTCCGATTGTACAATCAATTCGTGAAGCTGCTGATGTAGGACGTCCTGCTGCAATGCAAGAAGATACAGTTGTAGCCGAAGTTTATAAATCAATTGCACGTAACACTGTACAAAGTTTAGTAGAACGTAACAATACATTGCCTCCTACGGAAGCTGTACGTATTACAACAATGGCAGGTTGTTCAGCAAAAAATTAAAAAAGAAAGATCATGACTCCAGAAGAAAAATATTCAGAAGTTGAAAAGGCCTTAACTGAAATTAGACCATTCTTAAATTCAGATGGAGGCGATATCGAATTAGTATCTGTTGAAGATAATATTGTAAAAGTTCGCCTTACAGGTGCATGTATTGCATGTTCTGTCAACCAAATGACATTAAAGTCTGGTGTTGAAATGACTATTAAAAAATATGTTCCAGAAATCGTTTCGGTTATCAATGTTTCAGATTTTGAAACTCCTGCTGAAGCTGATCATATCTCAACTCTTAAAGAAAAGAATTAGACTACAAGATTCTTCAAAATAAATTTAAAACGCCTTTATATCAATTTATAAAGGCGTTTTTTTATTTTTGGCAAACAATTTGAAACTTAACCACAAAACGAAAAAATCAAAAATGAAAAAATATATTTTATTTTTTACTTTTATTCTCCTTTCATTCTCATTGCCACTACTTGCACAAGACAATTATAAAGTTGGCGAAAGCCTAAAATTTAGAGTTCATTACTCTGGATTAAATGCAGGTTTTGCAACAATTGATGTCAAAGAAGCTACACTAAACGGAAGAAGTCATTATCACATAGTAGGAAAAGGAAATTCTACTGGTGCAGTACGTGCTTTCTTTAAAGTTGATGACAATTACGAATCCTATATTGATAAAAGCAACCTGAAACCAACTAAATTTGTTCGCAACATTGTAGAAGGAAGTTACAAACGTCATCAAATCTATTATTTTGACCATGCCAATAGAAAAGCGAAAGTAGAAAATAAACGCGACGGGAAAATAACAACCGAAACAATTCCGTACGACGCACAAGATTTATTATCGGCTTTTTATAGCTTGCGTAATGCAGATCATTCTAAATTAAAAACAGGCGATTATTTGAATGAAAGTATCTTTCTTGGTGACGAAACATTAAAATTTAGATTGAAAGTTTTGGGACGCGAAACCTTAAAAACAAAATTCGGTAAAATATCTGCCATCAAAATTCGACCTTATGTACAATCGGGACGAATCTTTAAAGAATCTGAATCGGTTACGATGTGGATTTCTGATGATAACAACTTAGTTCCACTAAAAATTAGAGCAGGACTATTAGTTGGATCTTTGAATGCAGATCTAAATGATTTCAAAAACTTAAAATATCCCATCTATTTCACGAAATAAATAGATTCATCACCTAAAAAAAATCCGACAATTAACTCATTTGTCGGATTTTTTTATGGTTCTAAATATTCTAAAAAAACATCGCTCGGAATTTCCATCGCTCCCAAACTCGCCAAATGTTGGGTGTACACTTGACAATCGATCAACTCATATTTCTTGTGATATTTAGCAACAAATTGTATAAATCCAGCTTTAGATGCATTACTAACTTTTGCAAACATACTTTCTCCACAAAAAACGTTACCCATCTCTATTCCATAGAAACCTCCCACTAATTCATCATTTTGCCAAACTTCTATACTTTTTGCGATTCCCATTTCGTGTAATTTACAATACGCTTCAATCATTTCAGTTGTAATCCACGTACCATCTTGCCCTTTTCTATAAGCTTCAGAACAATTTGTAATCACTTCTCTGAATGCGTTATTTTCGGTATAGGTAAAGGTTTGATCTCGAAAAACTTTTTTCATTGATTTCGAAACATGTAAATTTTCGGGAAACAACACAAACCGATCATGCGGAAACCACCAAATAATTGGATCATCTTCATTGAACCAAGGGAATATTCCTTTCTGATAAGCCAAAATTAGACGTTCTGGTGAAAGATCTCCTCCAATAGCTATAATTCCTTCGGCATTTACTTCGTCGTAATCAGGAAAGATTAAATCAGTGCTTAACCAATACATATTGTTTTGTCTAAAATTTATTTAAAATTAAAAAAACGTGCCCAATAAAGAACACGTTTAGTATGAATTGATGTTTTAATTTCCTTAGAATGGTAAATCATCATCATCTCCGTTAGAAAAAGTTTCTACTGGAGGAGCTGGTGGAAAATTATCGTATCCCTGAGGAGTTTGAGGAGCAACATTTGCCATATTTTCAATTCTCCATGCTTGGATTGTATTGAAATATTTTGCTACACCTTCTGGATTAATCCACTCACGGCCACGAATGTTGATAGAAACTTTCACTTCATCACCAGGTTTGTAAGCATTCAACACATCTGTCTTATCTTGTGTAAACTCAATTATAATATCTTGTGGATATTGTTCTTGCGTTGTAACAACGAATTCTCTTTTCTTGAAACTTGCAGTAATATTTTGAGTTTCAAATACTTTTTTAATTCTTCCTGTAATTTCCATTTTTGTAAAAGCTTTGTACAAATTTAGAATGTAAAAAAAGATTAAAAAAATTTTATTTCTAAATTTTGTTAGAAAGAAAACTTGTGTATATTTGCAATCCAAATCAGTGAGATTTATGCGGGCGTGGTGGAATTGGTAGACACGCTAGACTTAGGATCTAGTGCCGCAAGGTGTGAGAGTTCGAGTCTCTCCGCCCGTACAACTTAAAAGACTTTAAACAAATTGTTTAAAGTCTTTTTTTATGGTTTATTGTTTTATCATCATTTGTGATAAATTTCTTAAATTTAGCTCATTATTTGGTTATAAGTTGGTTTCGTATGTATTCGAAAAGAAAAAGAAATTTAAAATCTGGAGGTTAGAACAATCCCTATTTTTGAATTTATTATAGTCGTCATCATTATTATCGTATTGATTTACTTTGCTGTATTTTAAAAAATATACTGATAATAACAGGGCAATGTGTTGTAATTAAAAATGGTTAGAATTTAAATTCCAACCATTAAGTTATGCTTCTATATTTTTGTAAAACGTTTTTCTACGTTTGTGAACAATTGGATCAAAATTCTTCCATAATTGCTGCACTTTTATGTTTTCTTCAAGCAGAGGGTTTGTTTCTAAAGTCTTAATTCCTCTTGCTATAAAGCGGTCATATAGTTCTTTAAAAATCAATGCATTTACACCTTTATTTTGATAATGAGGATCAATTCCAATTAAATAAAATTCGACATGATCATTCTTTTTTTGAGCTTGTATCAAATGCCACCAACCAAACGGAAATAATTTTCCTTTCGTTTTCTGAAAAGCTTTTGAAAAAGATGGCATTGTAATCGCAAACGCAATCATTTTGTTATTTTTATCTTTGACACAAGAAATAAAATCGGGATGAATAAACTTCAAATATTTCTTTTTATAATGTTCAACTTGGTATTTTTCGATTGGAACAAAACTTTGTAATTCTGCATAGGTTACATTCAACAAATCGAACATTTCGTCTACATAAGGCAACATTTCATCAATAGAGTTGAATTGGTATGTATCTATTTCATATCTCTTTTTGAGCATTTCGCATAGCTTATCCATCTTTTTTACTGAGGCCAAATTTGCAATATTAATCGAATATTCTAACCATTCTGCTTTTGGTTGATAACCTAATTGTTGTAAATAGTTGGGATAATATTCGTAATTATAAAGACCTATTAATGTTGCGATTTTATCAAAACCTTCTGTTAATAAACCTGCTTTATCCATATTCGAAAATCCCATAGGACCCTCTATATAAGTCAATTCCTTTTCCTTCGCTATGTTTTCAACAGTTGTTAACAACGCTATCAAAATGTTAATATCATCTTTAAAAACTAACCAGCCGAAACGAATCTTTGCCTTTTGTAACTCTTTCACTTCTGTCCAATTAATAATCGAAACAATTCGACCTACAACTTCTTCACCTTTATAAGCCAAGAAAAACTTCGCTTCTACAGTTTTGAAGATAGTATTAGCTGGATCAAAACTGGCTAATTCATCTTTCTTTAAAGTTGGAACCCAATACGGATTTCCTTTATACACTTCAAAAGGTAAATCGACAAATTTTTTCATTTCTTTTCGTGATTTCACCTCTTTTATTTCAATCATACTGATGTTAAATTGTCTTTGAAAACCTAATTTATGAAGATTTTTTTAGAGAACAATTTTCTCTTGTATAGATTTTCCGTTTTTATCTTTTCCATAAAACAAGATATATTCTAATTTAACTGAAAGTCCAGCTGTTCCTTTTTTCTGTTTCAAGAAAACTCTATTTAAGGTTATCAACTTGTTATTAACAGTTGTTTGAACAATTGGTTTATTTTCATTATCAAACTTTAAGATTAATTTTTGAATTGGATATGATACTAAACTTAACTGATAAACATTCTTTTCCTTTTTTATGATCTCTAATCCGTAAGCTAATTTTTTTTGAATAGAAGTTAAAGGTTTTTTTTCTCCATTTTCTGCGTATAAAATTCGATAAATATCGACAGGTTCATTCTCATTTAATAACCCTTTAGCAGAAAAAGATGCATCGTATACAAAGGTATTCTTATTATCGTTGTGCTGAATATAAAACAATCTGTTTACCGATTTTGGAGGCGTAGGATAGCCCTCTTGCGCAAATAGAACAACTGAAAAAAAGAAATAAAAAAGAGTGAAAACGTTTTTCATAAATGATAATTTGAAGAGATAAGTTACAAAATTTATATCCAAATAAAAAGACTTTTCCCCCTTGTAGCAGTAAAATTAGAACCTTCAAAAATATTATCCGGAAAATTAATCATATCTGAAATCTCAATAACGTTGTCATCAAGGATAAATAAATATTTTCCATAACCTGATGGATTTCTAAACACTTTTTTCGGACTTAAATGAATTATATTTAAATCCTCATTTTCTAAATCAATTACAGTTTCAATCTCTTTTTCAACAATTAACAATGATTTTTGGGCTTTAAAAAAATAAATTTCTTTTCTCGATTCTTTTAAATAATGTCCGCCTATATTCAAAACTGGAATCAAAAAAAATAGTGAAAAAATTAAATAAACGAATCCTAAAAACATATTTTCAATTGAAAAAATAACAAAGAAACAAAAGTAGGCTAGATATAAAAAAACCAAAGAAAGATAAGTCATCAAGAACATCATAACAATTGAAATGTAACTTGAAAAACTTATTCTAAGATTGATTATTCCTTCTTTTTGAAGTTTATTTTCTTTTTGAGAATAGATTATGTAGGAAACAATTGGAAGAAAAATGATTATTACGAGTAATAAAATATTTAAAAGGTGATTCATCTATTATTAAGGTTTTTTACTTTTTTCTTTTAAAAATTCAATTATAATAGGAAGTAATGAGAACACAATAATCAACATTACAACAATCTCGAAATTGTTTTTGATAAAAGGAATTGTTCCTAAAAAATAACCCGCCAAAGTAATTCCAAAAACCCAAACACTTCCTCCTACAACATTATACTTGATAAATGTGCCGTAATGCATTTTAGAAACCCCCGCAACAAAAGGAGCTAACGTTCGTACAATCGGAACAAAACGTGCAATTACGATAGTTTTTGAACCGTACTTGGTGAAAAAATATTCGGTCTTTTGAATGGCTGAATCTTTTACAATTCGTTTACCAAATACTTTTGCTGTTACTAACTTCGTCCCCAAAGTTTTTCCGATTGTATAGTTAATCGTATCACCCGCTATTGCCGCAACCCAAAGTAAGCCTAATAAAATATAAATATTCAATTGTTCTGGGAAAGCTGCCGCTAACATTCCTGCCGCAAATAACAACGAATCGCCTGGTAAAAATGGCATTACAACTAAACCCGTTTCGATGAAGATTAATAAGAACAGGATTAAGTAAAACCAATTTTGATAATCGTTTAGAATGACTTCTAAGTATTGATCGATATGCAGTAAATAATCTAAAATTTCCATGGATTAAATGTATAAAAAAACTCGACCGAAGTCGAGTTATATGTTCATTTTTATTTTTGTTCTGATAGTGTTTTTTTACCGAACTTTTCTTTTATAATTTCTATAAAGATTGGAAGAACAGAAACGATTGTAATTCCCAAAATTACTTTTGAGAAATTATTTTGAATCCATTCTATATTTCCTAAAAAATAACCAATAAGCGTTAAACCTACTACCCATAAAATAGCTCCAATCACATTATAAGTTAAGAAAATAGAATATCCCATACGTCCAATTCCTGCTACAAAAGGTGCCAAAGTTCGTACAATTGGTACAAAACGTGCGATTACAATAGTTTTTGAACCATATTTTTCGTAGAATTCGTGCGTTTTGTTGATATGTTCTTCTTGAATAAAGTTTTTACCAAATATTTTTACTTTCGTTGCTTTGTACCCTACTTCTTTACCAATCGTATAATTTAAAGTATCACCGAGTATAGCAGCTACAAGAAGAATTGCAATCATAATCCAAACATTCAAATCATTAGTTTCTTGCGCCGCCAACATTCCTGCTGCAAACAATAACGAATCTCCTGGTAAGAATGGCATTACAACTACACCTGTTTCCACAAAAATGATTAAAAATAAAATTGCATAAAGCCATAAACCATATTCATTCGCAAACTCTGCTAAATGTTGGTCGATATGCATAATAAAGTCAAAAAGACTCATAAATACTTCCATAAAGTTGATTATATTTCTGAGGCGTTAAATGCATTCTCAATGTGATTAACGCTCCAAGATTGTTGTATTTTTAAAAGTGCTAAAATATCAAATCTTACATCACAAATAAAATTATTTTTCTGAATAAAATCATCTGCAGCAAGAATTAACAATTTCTTTTTCTTTGCATTAACAGCAGTTTCTGGTTCAGAAATGTAATTTGATTTTCTTGCCTTTACTTCTACAATAATAATTTCGTTTTCAAATTGCGCAATAATATCAATTTCAGCTTTTTTAACAAAGTAATTTTTTACTAAGATTATATAACCTTTTTCGATTAAATATTTCTCAGCAAAAGCTTCTGCTTCTTTTCCGAAATCGTAACTATTACTCATCGAAGATATTTACATTGTTCCATATAAACGATCACCAGCGTCACCCAAACCAGGTACGATGTAACCGTTTTCATTTAGTTTCTCATCTAAGGCAGCCAAGAAAATAGGAACTTCTGGATAAACATTCTGAACAGCTTCTACACCTTCTGGACAACCAACTAAACAAGCCAAACGAACAGATTTTGCTCCTTTGTCTTTTAAGATTTCGATGGCTTTGATTGCAGAACCTCCAGTTGCTAACATTGGATCTACCAAAATAACATCACGAGAATTTAAATCTGATGGAAGTTTACATAAATACTCAACTGGTTGTAATGTATCGTGATCACGGTAAAGCCCAATGTGCCCTACTTTAGCAGTTGGAATTAATTGATGAATACCTTTCACCATTCCCAAACCAGCACGCAAAATAGGAACAATAGCCATATCGTTTCCTTTCATTTTGTAGCCAATTGTTTTGGTGATAGGCGTTTCTACTTCAACTTCTTCAAGCTCAATGTTACGTGTAATTTCGTAACACATTAGTCCTGAGATTTCGTCTACTAATTCACCAAACTCTTTTGTTGTCGTGTTTTTGTCACGCATTTGCGTAATTTTAGCTTTTACCAAAGGGTGACTAATCACTGTTAAACTATCTTGTTTCATATATTTAATCTATAAAGTACAAATTTACATTTTTTGAAGTAACATTTAGGTGAACTTTTGCACCCATTTTCAAAGCCACATTATGTCCTGTATGTCCTGCAGGAAAACCATAAGCAACAGGAATTTTAAGATTTTTGGTAAAATAATGAATGACTTCATACGTTTTGGGATCGTATGCGGAATTATAATTTTCGGCATTTTCTTCTTCCGTATCCATATGTGTAAAACTTCCCAGAATAATTCCTTTTACTTGATTTAGAATTCCGTTGCGTTTCAAATTCATCAACATTCGGTCAACAGCATACCAATTCTCGAACCAATCTTCTAAAAACAAAATTTTATCTGAAGGATTGATAATTGCAGATTCACTTCCTAAAAGAGAACAAACAATCGAAAGATTACCTCCGACCAATTCGCCTTTTACTTCACCCAGATTATTATAGGCATGAATGGAATTATCGTACTGAATTTCTTTCCCAAACAAGACGTCATAAACACTTTGATAAGAAATCGGAAGATAGTCTGTATTGGCTAATTTTTTTGCTGTAACAGCATGCAAAGTTTGATAACCTAAACGATTAAAATGATTATGAAAAACCGTAATATCTGAATAACCAATGATCCATTTTGGATGTTTTTTGAAATGAGTCAAATCTAATTCATCAATAATTTTAACTGATCCATATCCTCCACGTGCACACCAAATGGCTTTGATTTCGACATCGTCTAATGCCCATTGAAAATCTTCGGTTCTTACTTCATCTGTTCCTGCATATTTGTATCCGAAATCATATTCAGCATAAATATTTTTCCCAAGCACTGGAACTAATTTCCACGATTTTATTAACGCTATTGCTTCGTCTAATTCGCCTTGTAACATTCGTTTTGCTGGCGCAACAATTGCTATCTTATCACCTTCTTTTAGAAAATCGGGTTGAATCATTTTTAATTTAAAATTTTATCAAAGGTAAACACAAAAAAAAGACGAACTGCATGCGTTCGTCTTTTTGTTATGATAATGAAATGTTATATTTCTTAGAAAGTGAATTTAACCGAAGCATTCCATGTTCTTCCGTAACCGAAGTAAACTTGGTTGTTTACATTAATTCCTTTGTAGTTATCAACACCATCTGCTTGTTGAATATTAGTGCTCGATTCTGAAATATAAATGTGATTAAATACATTATTAACGTTAAAACGTAATGATAATCTATTTTTTGGAGTCAATTTTTGAGTCCATGTAATACCAGCATCCATTATATTATAAGAAGGTAATTCTAAGTTACCATCTTTTTCAGTTACTTTAGAAGAATATAAATCTCCGTTGTAACGATAATCTGCGTCTACAGAGAATCCTTTTAAGAATTCATATTTTGCACCTAATCCAAATTGAGTATGCGCTGCATCTCCAACTTTTAAACCGTCCCAGTTTTCTTTTCTTGCAGCTCCAAGAACATTTTGATTTTCATCATAATCAGTTGTAGTTGCTTGACCTTTATATTTCCAATCTCCTAAAGATGCGAAACCTGTTAAAGTTAATTCGCGAACTGGTTTATAATTCAATTCTAACTCAACACCTTTGTGCTCTTGTTTCACTCCTTGGTTTACAGTATAAACATATGCATTTGCAATTCCTGGATAATTAGCATCACCGTTTTCATCGATAAATTTACTAGATGAAGTGATTCTGTTTTCCCAAGTTGTATAATATGCATTGAAATTAGCCCAGAAATTTCTTGCTTTAAATTTATATCCTAATTCTAAACCTAAGATTTTTTCGTTTTCAGCAAATGGGTTAATATCATTTTTGTAATTCATGAATAAGTTATCATTATAAGGCTGACGAGAATAGTATCCTGCATTAGCAAATACTTGGTGATTATTAGCAATTGTATAACCTAAACCTCCTTTTAAGTTGTACCCCCAGTTTGTAACTTTTTCTGATTTTTCTTTTCCTTCTTCGTAATTGAAGTAGTCCCAACGTTGATTTCCTTGGTTAGAAACAGACCCTTGAAAGAATGCAGTTAAATTATCTTTGGCATATTCTATTTGAGCAAATAATCCGCCGTAGTTAATTCTTTCGCTGTAATCCCAACCTAATTTTTGAGAGTAATTATCAGCAAAATCATTTAACGCTTTCCATGGATTTCTTGAATAAGTTTTATTTACTTGGTAAGATCCTGGGTGTTGTTTATTGTATTTTTCTGTATAATAATCAGCTCCTAAAGTATTGTTTAATTGACGGAAGTGCTCTCCTTTATATGTTCTTAAATCAAAACCTACATTTAAGCTTAAGTTTTCTGTCAATTTACGGTTTAAGTTAGAAACCATTCCGTACCATTGGTGATTGTTTACAGAAGAAATAATTCTATCTAAAGCCTCTCCTCCATTAGCAGTTTGTCTATCATATACATCCTGTAAATTTAATTGACCATCATCAAGAGTATTACCTAAGATTCCATAAGGAGTATTTGGATTGTTTTTATCCTTACCTGTTGTTGCAGAAGATGAACCTCCACCTCTACCCCAAGATGCGTAAACAACTGTAGATAAAGATGTTTTATCATTAATATCCCAATCCCAGTTTAAGTTAGCGACTGGTTTATGGTAATAGTTACGTCTTACATTATATTCGTCACCATTTAACATACCCCAGTTACGGTTATATTTTCGACCGTATTTCATAAACTCAGAAATTTTGTTTCTTGAATTTTGGTCATGCCATTGTGGAGCACCAGTTAGTAACAAATTTAATGTATGATTTTCTGCTGGTTTGTACCCGAAAGAAACAAAGTAGTTTTGACCTTGACCTTCAGACATTTCGTTGTATCCATTACCTTGCCAGTGAGTCAACATTACAGATACACCAAATTTATCATTGATTAAACCTGTATTATAACCTAAAGTAGATTTGAAATAGTTGTCGTTACCTAAACCTGCACTAAAAAAACCTCCTTGTTTTTTGTCTGTTGCTCTTGTAACAAAGTTATAAGTACCTCCTACAGATGAAATAGCTAATTTTGAAGATCCTAAACCACGTTGAATTTGAACTGCATTAGCAATATCAGACATTCCAGCCCAGTTAGACCAATATACTTTACCATCTTCCATTCCATTGATTGGTTGCCCATTCAATAAGAAAGCTGTATTTGACTGATCAAAACCGCGTGTTATAATACGTGAATCTCCGAAACCACCACCTTGTCCTGCAACATATACAGACGGCGTATTAACGAATGCTTGTGTAATATCATTAGCACCTACTTTCTGTTCAATTACTTCTTTTGTAATTGTAGTTGCTGCGATAGGTGTTTTTCGGTCTTCTTGTAAGTCGATTACACCTTTACCAATGATTAATGTTTCATTTAAAGATACGTTTTCCTCTTGTTCAACCACAGTAGAATCTGTTGGTTCTACAACTTGAGCGAAAGATAACGATGCCGTAAAGGCAAAAGCTCCTACGAATAAAAGCTTCATTGAGTTTAACCTCATCTTTTGAAATAGTTTAAAAGTTTACTTTTGCAAAGTTGAGGTGTATATATGTTAAAATGCTTATAAACCTTATGTTAATTAAGAATAATTATAAGATAAAATCCTTTTTTTCTTATAACTCATTTAAAACTTAACTATTTTATCAATATAATAATTATACACCATTAATTTTATTAAAAATTATATATTAATTAAAATAGTGTAACGTTACATATTTTATCAATAATAGTTAAAAAGTTTCAAACGCATATTAATTCATTATTAAATGAATAATTATTCTTAAAAAATATTTATTTAGAATTGTTTTAAATAAATATTTATTTATTTTATCTTTTTAAGTCAACCGTCTAATTATCAAATATCAATAAAAAAGCGGACTTAAAACTAAGTCCGCTTGAATATGTTAAGAAATATTAATTCTTATTAGAAGCTATAAGTAACACCTGCATTCCAAGTTCTACCTACTGCATATCCGTATCCATTTCTATCAATTCTACTTACATATTGATCATTGAATAAGTTACGTACATTTCCTCTAAATTTGATTTTTTGCTTACCAAATTTAAACTCATAAGCTACTCCAGTGTTAACACGAGCAAAAGGTGAGATTTTTTCTGCTTGATAAACTTCTCCTTTTAATGCGCTTTTAACAACATTTTCTGGATTCACTTGTCCATATGTACGAGCATTGTACATAAAATCTACATCCCAATATAAGTTTCTTGTGAAGTTAACTTTTGTTCCCATACCAAATGTAAATTGAGCTGCCTCTCCGATATATGTTCCTGTTAAATCAACATTCCCTTTCTCGAAAATTGTATCATCATCTGTGTACATAGATTCGAATGGAGTTTCTCCGTCATATTTCCAATCACCGTAAGATGCGAATCCATATAAGCTGAATGCTTGAGAAACTTTAGCATCAAAATCAATTTCAATACCTTTATGTATTTGAGCAATATCAGTATAAGCTGTATAAATTGGTCTAGTTGTATTATCTGGTTGCATTATTGATCCAGACATACCTAAGAAACGGTTCCCCCATTTTGTATGGTAAGCGTTAATGTTTACTCTTAAGTTTCTTGTTTCATACTTGTAACCAACTTCGAAACCTGTAATTTCCTCGTTCTCTATATTTGGCTCACGTAAATCAACTTTATTATATTCGAATACGTTATCTAAGAATGGTTGACGAGAGTAACGTCCTGCGTTTGCAAAAACAGTATTTTCATCGTTAATGTTAACAGACAAACCTCCTTTAACATTCCACCCTGTTTTGTTTACTTTTTTAGAAGCTTCTTCTACACCTCCATAATTCCAAGTATCAAATTTTTGGTAGAATTGGTTAGAGATTGCTCCTTGACCGAATACTGTAAAGATCTCATTAGAATATTCAACTTGTCCAAAAGCTCCTTGGTAGTTAATATCCTCAGAATAATCTCTTGATATTCTTTGTCCTTTTTTAGCTGATTTGAATAATGCTGACCAAGGATTAGTTCCAAAAGTTTCTGTTACAACAACTGTTTGACCATTTGATTTGTTAACTTCTGACCATCCTTTTAGTCCAAATAAGTTACTCATTTGTTGGAAGTGATTTCCATGGTAAAAACGAACGTCAGCACCTAAGTTGAAGTTCCACCCGGTTTTAGTATCAAAGTTTAAATTTGTTACTCCTCCATACCAAAAATGGTTATTTACCGAAGTACGAATTGCACCATTTGATACATTGTTAACTCCGTTAATATCTTTACCTCCGTTATTTCCAATTCCATCTGGATCTAACATATTGTTACCTTGAATTAAATCAAAATCAACTAATCCATTTTTTAACGTACTTGAAGCTCTACCAACACCAGAAGTTCCTCCTCCTGTCCCTGTTGAAGCATAAAGTACTGTAGACAAGTTCATATTCTCATTAATTGTCCAGTCCCAGTTTAAGTTAGCTACTGGCTTGTGGTAAAAGTTAGTTCTTAGATTTTCTCCTTTACCGTTTAAATAGCCATAAGTTGTATTATACTTTTTGCCATAGCCGTACTTTTCAGCTTCAGCCCACTGCTTTTCACTTTTTGTTGAATAGTTTTGACCATGTTCTTGTGGCGCACCAAAAATCATAAAGTTAATGTTATGACGATCATTTGGTTTATAACCTACAGAAACAAAATAGGCTTGCGAATTAGCACTTGTCCCTTGTGCCCAAGATCTATGCATAGATGTTTGGTTAAATAAGAACGATGCTCCCCATTTACCTTTCATTCCTGTGTTATAAGAAATTGTCGCACTCATGTAACTATCGTTACCCGTATTAAATCTTACAAAACCACCTTGTTTCTTATCTGTCGCTCTGGTAACCATATTTACAGTACCACCAACAGAAGAAATAGCTAATTTAGAAGATCCTAAACCACGTTGAATTTGAACTGCATTTGCCACCTCAGTCATTGCAGACCAATTAGACCAATACAAGTTACCATCTTCCATCCCGTTAATAGGCTGTCCGTTTAATAAATAAGCCGTATTTTGACTACTAAATCCTCGTAAAAACATTTGAGAATCACCAAACCCTCCTGCTTGTCCAGAAACATAAACTGATGGTGTTGTAGCAAAGATTTCTGGAAAATCTACATTTCCTACCGCTTTATCTTCAATTGAAGCTTTACTAATTGTAGAAACAGCTACCGGAGTTTTACGATCTTCAACGATATCGATTACTCCTTTACCAATAATTAATGTTTCTCCTAAAGATACGTTTTCGTCCTGTTCAACCTTTGTAGAATCTGTTGGTTCAACAACTTGGGCGAAAGATAATGATGCCATTAAGGCAAAAGCTCCTACAAGTAAAAGCTTAGTTGAGTTTAACCTCATCTTTTGAAATAGTTTAAAAGTTTACTTTTGCAAAGTTCTGCACTTTTAATGAGATTATTGTTAAATTATGGTAAATTTTTAAATATTTATTGACTAAAATATTCAAAAATTATCAAAACGTCAATATAAATAAGTGAAATGTGATGATTTATTAATTCAAACGAAGCAATTCTATGTATTTTTAAAAATATTTTAACAATTTATAAAAAATTAACATAAGTAAAATGTTAATTTTTAACATTTAAATCGCCAATTTTTAGATTATTTTTCATAAATCAGCTTCAAAAACAATACAAAATTCCTTATTTAGAACCAGTATTGATAACGTTTGTTAATTTTAAAACTTTATCATTTAAATAGATGTCGTCGCTTTTATATTATAAATAAACTTTATTCACTTAACCCTATTCAGTTTTATCTGAAAAAACACTTCTTTTAAAATTATATTAAAACAAATCTTGAAATTGTTAAATTTTTCTGTTATCACTTTACAATAAACATAAGATTGGTGTGACTTGATTGTAAAAATTCTTCAATGTTAGTATAATAACTGTCTATATTATTTTCTTTGTCACGAAAAATAATTCTTTTTGAATTTTCTGAAGGTGTCAACCAGTGATTTCCGATGATTGATTTATTTTCTTGTACATTTATTATGTTAAAATCTTTTTCAAGGTAATTTGCTTCTAAAATTAATTTCTTCGAGAAGTCGAGGTATTCTTTTATGCTATTAAACGTTATGTAGTTTTCTTCATTTTTAAGTAAACTAAATTTAAAATCAGGATGCAAAATCAAGTGATATAGGTTAGCCTTCTTATCTACATTCATTGTCAAAATTCGATCATAGCTTCTAAACTTTTCATCAATCGTATAATCAACTATATATTTGATTGGTATATTAAAATGAAAATCTATTAGTTGTTTTTTTTCATCCAAGCCTGGTTTAATCCCTCCATTCGCCAAATTATTAATATTAAGTTGGTTGATATACAATTCCATTAATTGTAGAAACATCGGATGAATTTCGTCTTTTTGTTCGCCTAATTGTATCTCTCCTTTTTTATTAATCTTGATTCTAAGTTGGATATCCTGGCTAGGGATTAATAAATACTCGGAAGATGATACCATATAATTTATAGTTTTATTGAGCGATGTATTGAAGTGCTCTAAAAAACAACTTTTTATCGCTTCGGTTTCCAATGCTTGATTACATTCGGGCAAAATAGGTAATCTTCTTTGAGCGAAAGTAAAAACTGAACTGAATAAAAAGAATAATATAATTTTCTTCATTACTTAATTGCTTTCAAACTCAAATCAAAATTTGGAGCCGAATGTATAATTGCACCAGACGATATAAAATCTACTCCAGTTTCTGCAATAGCACGCACAGAGTCTTTTGTAATTCCTCCAGAAGCTTCTGTTTTTGTTTTTCCATTTATATAGATAACAGCTTCTTTCAAAGTTTCGAGGTCAAAATTGTCTAACATGATAAAATCAACATTCGCTTCTAAAGCTTCTTTCACCTCATCCATGTTGCGCGTTTCTACTTCTATTTTTAGATGCAAATGATGTTTAGCTAAATAATCTTTTGTTTGGGCAACCGCTTTTGTAATAGTTCCACAAAAATCAACATGATTATCTTTTAACATCACCATATCATACAATCCAAAACGATGATTTTCTGCACCTCCAATTTTAACGGCCCATTTTTCAATCATTCGGAAATTAGGTGTTGTTTTTCTTGTGTCCAAAATTTTCGCATTTGTTCCTTTCACCAACTCCATCATTTCGTGTGCATAAGTTGCTATTCCTGACATACGCTGCATGCAATTTAACACCAATCTTTCACACGTTAAAATTGATTGCGAAGAACCTTTCACCTTAAACGCTACATCTCCAAAGCTTACGCTATCTCCGTCATTTGTGTAAAATTCGATTTTCAATGAAGGATCAAATGTGGCAAAAATAATTTTCGCTAATTCTATTCCAGCAATTATCCCGTTGTCTTTCACTTTCAATTCTGCTTCTTGCATAGAATCGTAGGGAACACATGCTAAAGTTGAATGATCACCATCGCCAACGTCTTCTAAAAAAGCCTGACGAATAAATGTTTGTAATTTTTCGTTTGTAATATATGTAGGTAAATTCATTATCTATAAGTTAAGGATGCAAATTTTGATTGATTAAATTCTTTCTTGGTTTTATATTCATAATATTCGGCCCAAGTTCCGTTTTCTTCACGTACAACCGTAATCAACACTTGTGCGGAAGGATCGTTATCAAAAAAGTTTTTGATTTGAAGTTTGTATTCCTTGTCTTCAATTATACCTTTTGTAATATCAATTACGCCAGATTTAAAAGCCGCATCAAAAGCTGTTGCATAAGGATCTACCGCAGCCATTTCGAATAAATTAGAGAATCGTCCCAAATAATATTCACGATTTCCCGCTTTTCCATACGTCTTCAAATTAAAATCATTATCAATACGAACTTCAATTTCTTCTTCTGAGGTTTTTAAAGTAAACAACACGCGATTCGCTGAAGGGAATTTCTCAAACTCGTTATTCTGTTCTTCCAACATAAAGCGTAAAGGCAAATTATACCTCATCCGAACAGCTTTATTTTTATGATCACGAGCAGGTTCTATTTTTAGATTATTTCGATCCATTTTATTGTTTAGTAAAACCAAACTTGCATGTGCAACACTGTTAAAAATCGGATTAGCTCCATCTATATTTACCTCAGAGAACCGACCTTCTTCATTGATGATAAATCCAATTTTAGATTGCACAGATTCGATATGTAAATAATCTGCGATATTCGAAAAGTAAGCGATTTGAGCTTGTATATCTTCACTCAAATTTTTACTCAAACAAGCTTGTAACTCACTTTTTTCTTTGAGATTTTCGCAACCAAAATAAACAGGCATCGTTTTCGCATCAACAACTGTTAAATTTGGCTTTTCGTTATCCTTCTTTTTTGTTTGAGAGAATACTAAACTTGAAAATAGAAGCGGAATTATCAACCAAAAGTTCTTCATTTAATTAAAATCTTTGTTATAAAAAGTTCCTCGATTTTCTTTTTGATTGATACTTTGTTCGATAATTAAATATGCCACATCAACCAAATTTCGAAGTTCTAATAATTTAGACGAAATAATCGTGAAATAATAAATTTCTTTGACCATTTTTTCAATTTCTAAAATACGACTTTGAGCAATTTTAAGACGTGCATCGCTACGAACAATTCCAACCAACTCGCTCATCATCGCTTGTAGTTGTTTGCGCAGATACGAAATCAACACCAACTCCTCTTGTACTTTCATTCCTTCTTCGTTCCATTCCGGAAAGTTAAAATTCTGAATAGAGAAATTATTTTGGTTTAGTTTTTCGATAGTATTCAACGCTGCACGATGTCCAAAAACCATTGCTTCTAACAACGAATTTGAAGCCAAACGATTTGCTCCATGCAATCCTGTATTTGAACATTCGCCAACCGCAAACAAATTCTCTATTGATGTTTTACCATCTAAATCGACATCAATTCCTCCGCATAAATAATGCGAAGCCGGAACCACAGGAACTAATTCTGTAAACATATCATAACCTTCGGATTTACATTTTTCGTAAATATTAGGGAAATGTTCCAAGAATTTTTCTCTATCTAAATGTCGACAATCAATGTAAACATAGTCGTCTCCGCGTAATTTCATTTCGTTATCGATTGCGCGAGCAACGATATCACGCGAAGCTAATTCTTCTCGTTCATCGTATTTATGCATAAATAATTCGCCATCTTTTGTGCGTAACTTAGCTCCAAATCCACGTACCGCTTCCGAAATTAAAAACAATTGTCCGTCAAATTCGCTGTAAAAAGCTGTTGGATGAAACTGAATAAATTGCATCCCTGAGACGGTTGCTTTCGCGCGACGAGCCAAACCAATTCCATCCCCAGTTGCGATAATAGGATTCGTGGTGTTTTTATAAACATGCCCTACTCCACCTGTTGCTAATAAGGTTACTTTGGCTAAATGACGTTCGACTTTATCTGTATTTAAATCTAAAATATAAGCTCCAAAACATGTTGTTTGGTCTGCTAAATCTCGATTCAAGTGATGTTCTGTTATCAAATCTACTACAAAATGGTGGGTAAGAATTTGAATATTTGGATATTCTTTGATTGCTTCTAACATCGCACGTTCAATTTCCCAACCTGTTACATCTTTGTGGTGTACAATTCGGTTTTCGGTGTGTCCTCCTTCGCGACCTAAATCATAAATACCTTCCTTGTTTTTATCAAATCGAACACCCCAATCAATAATTTCGTTAATGCGGTCTGGCGCCTCTTTTACAACTACCTCAACCGCTTCTAATTTGCAAAGTCCATCACCTGCACGAAGCGTATCCTGAATATGTTTCTCGAAACTATCATTCTCGAAATCGCTGACAACAGCAACGCCTCCCTGCGCATATTTTGTATTGGTTTCGTCTTTATTTGCTTTGGTTACAATGGTAATTTTGGCATCAGGATATTTGATTGCAATTTTTAGTGCATACGATAATCCTGCAATTCCAGAACCAATAACTAAAACATCTTGTAGAGCCATTATTTGATTTTTTCTGATAACTCTAACATACGATTAATCGAAGCCAATGCTTTTATACGCAAACTTTCTTCAATTTGTATTTCTGGTAGTTCATATTTCATACACAAATACAACTTTTCTAACGTTGATAATTTCATATAAAAACACTCAGAACAATTACACGATTCATCTTGAACCAAAGCTGGAATCAACTTCTTATTAGGTGCTAATTTTTGCATCTCATGTAAAATTCCTTCTTCTGTCGCTACGATAAATTCTGTCGCTTCATTTTCTACTACATAATCCAACAAACGAGAAGTTGAACCAATAAAATGAGCAAATTTCAATAAATCTTCTTGCGCTTCTGGATGAGCAATTAATTTTGCTTTTGGATTTTCTGCCATTTGTTGCGCAATTCTTTCCAACGAAAAAGCCTCATGAACGATACAAGCGCCATCCCATAAAATCATGTTACGCTTACAAACCTGATTTAAATAACGCCCTAAATTACGGTCTGGCGCAAAAATAATCTCTTGATCTTCTGGCAACGAATTGATAATCGCTTCTGCATTAGAAGAAGTCACAATAATATCTGATTCCGCTTTAACACCTGCATCACAATTGATATAACTTACCACCATCGCATTTGGATGTTGCTCTCGCAAGCCACGCAAACCTTCTGCCGAACAAGAATCTGCCAACGAACAACCTGCTTTTGTATCTGGAAGAACAACTTTTTTTGAAGGATTAAGAATCTTCGCAGCTTCTGCCATAAAATGAACACCACAAAAAACAATCATATCAGCTTCTGTTTTAGCTGCTGCTCGAGCTAATTGCAACGAATCGCCTAAATAATCTGCTAAATCCTGAATTTCACCCGATTGATAATAATGCGCTAAAATTACTGCATTTTTTTCTTTGCGTAATTTATTAATCTCTGCAACTAAATCGGTTCCTTTCGGAATTTCTATATCCAAATAACCCTTATGCTCTAACTTTTCTATCGCTTGTTCTAATGTCTTCATTTTATCGTTTTGTGTATTATTATTTTATTCCTAATTGCTTCTTTACCTTTTCTGACAAAGCATCTTTGTGTACTGTAAAAGCAATTGATTTCATTCTAAAAAAAGGTTTAGACATGTAAATATGTCCATTATTTCCTAAATTTTCTGTTCCCCAAGAATTTTTCACATCATAATATTGATTTCCTAATTGATCTCTTAAAATTCCTGTGATATGCATCAAATGGTCATCTTGTGTTGACAAATCCTCGAAAGCTGCTTGACGTTCTTCTGCAGAAACCCATTTTTCTGGCAAAATTTCCACAAAATAATCAGATTCTAAACCTTCTGAAGGCCAAACGGCTAAACCATGCTTTTTAGAAAACGTTTTTTCTGAAACATCTGTATCAAATGCAGCAGTAAATCCATTGTATAACGCTTCATCTAACACTTTCATGTATTCATCTAATGGCAAATTGTAGTACGAACCATTCGAGAAATTATCTGGCACTTGTAAAATAAATTGAGAATAATACGGTGCTTGTTGAAACGATGTAAGTGTAACATAATCGTCTGGATTAATTTTTAAGAATTTCGCAAATTCCTGTGGTGTATATTCTTTTCCTTCGAATTTAAATACTGTTGGAGGAACACCTAATTTTTGATTTAATTTTTGATCGAAATTATTTTTCCAATCAGTTGTTAAGTATTTTTTTGGATTCTTTACAATCGAATCTAAATCTGTTTTTAATTCTTTTACCAGTAATTCATGGTTATGTTTAGTTTCTGTGCCAACTGTAAAACCTGCGTACACTTCGTTTGGAACTAAACCATTTTTGCGAACAGAGTTCAATACATCATGTGATAATCCACCTTCACTAAATTGAGCTTTCCCTTGGCGATAAACATAATTATACGCTTTTACTGGATACGTAAAACGAACATTGTACATCTCTGATAAATCGACTTTTTTACCCGTTATACGTTTCACTTCCGACTCTAAAAAAGAGACCGTAGAAAATGACCAACATGTTCCTGTTTTTCCTTGCGAAATAACTGGAAGTGCCGAATTATTAACCAACTCTTTGAATTTGAATGGACTTTCTTGTGCTAATGCTAATGCACTGACTAATGCAAAACTTGCAAGGATATATTTTTTCACTTTGTGTTTGTTTATAAAACTCAAAAATAAAGTTATTTTATGAAGATTTGGTTGAAAGATGAAGAAAGTTAAAAATGACAATACATCACCTCGAGTGATTTTAGTTTCGATAGAAAAGAAAATTGTATGGAGAAAGAGGTATTAAAGCAATTCGTCAAGTTATCGAAACGTTTAAAAAGATGATTCATCATTTTAAACACTCAAACTGACGAACTAAAATTGATGAGATGATAAAATCGATATAGAAATACGTTAGAAAAATTTCAAAAGGTTAATTACTAATTTTCTTTAAAATTTATAATTTTTCACTTTTAGAACAAATTATAAATCAAATCAGTATAAATATTCAATTTTTATACATCTAAAAATTAATTTGGCTTAAAATGCAATAAATCACTCAAAAAGCTATTAACTTTGCTCAAACATTACACAAATGCAACCAAGAGAAGATTTTTTATTGAAAGCTTACGAGCTGGGAATTATAAAATTTGGAAATTTCACTTTAAAAAGTGGTATAGAATCTCCTTTCTATGTCGATTTAAGACCTTTGGCTTCAAGTCCACAATTATTAAAAACTTTAGCAAACAACTTATTAGATTTAGTAGAAGATGTTGACTACGATTTGATTTGTGGTGTGCCTTACGCAGCATTACCAATGGCGACTACAATGAGTTTAACATCGAATATTCCTTTGATTATCAAACGTAAAGAGAATAAAGGATATGGAACTAAACGTATGGTAGAAGGTGTTTTTTCCGAAGGACAATCTTGTCTTTTAGTAGAAGATGTAATTACATCTGGACAATCTTTATTAGAAACAATTGATCAAGTTGAACGTGAAGGTTTACGTGTAAAAGATTTGGTTGTTGTTTTGGATCGAGCACAAGGTGGTTCTGAAAAATTAAAAGAACAAGGTTACAATGTGAAGACATTATTCACTATTCACGAAGTAATTGATATTTTACATAAATACCATCGCTTGACAGATGATGAGGCGAAAAAAATCAAAGACTTTTTAGCTTTACCTGCTGAAGCGGTACCTGCAAAACAACGTATTGCATTGGAGAATAAAAAAATTGTTCATCCTGTTGGAAAACGTTTGGTAGAATTAGCGCTTAAAAAACAATCAAACTTGATTGCTTCTGCTGATTTGATTACTTCTGATGAAATTATTGATTTCGCAGGAAAAGTTGGTGATCATGTTGTTGCTTTAAAATTACATTCAGATATTATTCAAGATTTTTCGGATAACTTAATCGTTGAATTGAAAAAAATCGCACGCGAAAAAGAATTCTTATTATTTGAAGACCGCAAATTTGGAGATATCGGAAATACACAAGAATTACAATTCAAGAAATCGATTTATAAAATTTCTGATTGGGCAGATTTGGTAACTGTTCACCCTATTGGAGGTTTAGAATCGTTGAAAGTTTTCGAAAACACTGGCGTAATTACAATCGTAGAAATGTCTTCGAAAGGAACATTAACAGATGATTATTACTTCACGAAAGCAATCAATGTTTCAGAACAATCGGGTAATGTTTTGGGTGCAGTTGCTCAACGTCAAATCCCAGATAATTTGTTATTGTTTACACCTGGTGTTAATATTTCTTCGACTGGAGATAGCAAAGGACAACAATACAATACACCAGAATTGGTTTTCAAAAATTACCATACCGATTTTATGATTGTTGGTCGTGGAATTTACAAAGCGGCTGATGTAAAAACGGCTGCTAAAGAATACCAAACGTTAGGTTGGGTTTCTTACTTACAAAGTTTGAATGATTAAAATTTAAATAAATTTCAAAAATAGAAAGCAAGCTGAATTCAGCTTGCTTTTTGTTTTTTATTTTGTTGAATTTACTTCAATACAAATTTATGTGAAATAGAATTTCCTTGATTATCGGAAATTGTAGCTATATAAAATCCTGTTGAGAGATTAGACAAATTTATATTTCCCTTCGAATGCTTAGCATTCAATTTTTTTATAGTTCGTCCATTTGCATCAATAATTTTTACCGAAATTGCTGATTTAAAATTCACTTGATAATTTAACGTTTTATCTGTGATATAAATTTTAGATGTTTCTTTTTCTATCGATTCAGTTCCTAATTTCTCTGTTTGTTTCGCCGCTTCTACAATATATTCGATTCCTAATTTCGTGAACTTAGCAGCGTGTGTAGACGTATTTCCCATTGTAGCATATGTATCGTTTACAGAATGAATATACGGATTACTATCACTCATTTTTGATTCGAAAGGTAAAACAGCAGAAAAGCCATTATTCGCCCAACTTGCGTGATCCGAACATCCATAACCACATTTTGACGTATCATACGTAAATTGATGCATACCTGATTGATTGTACTCGTTCATCAATTGCATCAAAAATGAGTTCAGATTAGCATCACAATACGCATCTGTCATTAATACAATATCTTTTGCAGATCCTTTGTAATTCGTCATATCAAATTGTACATAACCAATCACATTTTTTTGATCCGTTGCATATTGCTTAGCGATTTCTCCCGAACCTACTAAACCAATTTCTTCGGCTGCATACGCCATGATTTCTGTGGTACGTTGTGGCTTAAAGTTGTTTTTTAACAAAACACGCAAAACTTCTGTAATCGTAGCAATACCCGATGCGTTATCATCGGCTCCTGGCGCAAAAGATTGATCGCCACTCCATCCTATAGTCGAATCAGCATGTCCACCAATTATCACATATTCGTCTTTTTTTTCGTTCCCATTAATGGTTAATATCAATGATTTCATTGGTGTATTGACATGATCCACAATTTTCACCACAACATCAGTTCTACCTGCTTCTACAATCATTTGCTCCCAAACTTCTTTTATTTTCAGAATGGCATCGTTAGCTTCTTGACGCGTGTGATAACGTGTTTTGAAACCTTCTAATAATAAAATCGTCTTTTCAATTTCTTTTACATCAACATCATTTAATGCTTTAGTTATAAAATCTTGTTCAGTTATGGTATAAGTAAATGGTTCATTTTTTTGAAAAACGATTGGTTGAATTGCTTGCAACGCTTCTTTTTTTGAAGATTGAAAAATATAACCATTTCCATGTGCAAATTTCTCTTTCAAATCTTCTGTAATCGCTGGATGAAAATAAATTGCTGAAAGATTATCTTTTGAAGATAAAATCTGAATAGAATCTGGTTGATTTCTTTGTAAGATTGACGCATTTTCTGTTTCCATTGTCGCATAAATAAAATCTGGTTTGATTTGTGCGAAGGAAAAAAATCCATTTAACAAAAGAGGAGAAAGGAATAAAAGTTTATTTTTCATAATATCATATTAGTGTGTAGACAAATATAGTTGAATAATTATTTATCCTTTTTTATAAATAAAAAAAATCCATCTTTCGATGGATTCTTTATTAATATTTTAATTGGAACTTTATATAGGTAATCTTTTTACCTTCTTCCAAAAATTTCGATTCATAATAGGTCTGTACAGCTGTCACTATTTCTGGTATATCCGAATGGTCTGGGTGATATACATCGTGTGTAGAACGAATCACTTCGTGTCCTTCGATATGAATAACACCATGTGTGTAACCATGTAAAAACTCAGAATCTGTTTTCAAATTAACTGTTCCATCTGGTTTCAAAATCTTGTTGTAACGTCTCAAAAACTCGGGATCAGTTAAACGATGTTTTGTTCTTCTGAATTTAATTTGTGGATCTGGGAAAGTAATCCAAATTTCGCTCACTTCATTTTCAGCAAAAAGATGGTCGATAATTTCGATTTGTGTTCTAAGAAATCCAGCGTTTTCAATTCCTTCATCTAAACATGTTTTTGCTCCACGCCAAAATCTTGAACCTTTAATATCTACTCCGATAAAATTACGATCTTTGTCACGACGCGCCATTGCAACAGTATATTCTCCTTTTCCACAACCAAGTTCTAAAACAATTGGATGATCATTTTTAAAAAAATCCTTGTTCCAATTTCCTTTTAATGCAAAATTATTGATCGCTTCCTCTCGTGTTGGTTGAACAACATTCTGAAAAGTTTTATTTTCGTTAAATCTTCTGATTTTATCTTTTCCCATTTCGGATATATTTTGCGCGAAATTACGAGATTTTGCTTAATCTAAAAAACTGTTCTAACAACACATAAATCTCAACAAATAGTATTTATGTTAAAAGGTTTGTTATTTTTGTAATGAAAAACTAAAATTAGAAAAATGGATTCTATCAATTTTATTAAACAATTTCACAGTGGATGGGCTTATCTTGTGATTTTGATGGGCGTTATCTTTGTGATTTCAACATTAATTTACGCAATTTCGAAAAAAGACACCAACGCTACAATCAAGAAAATCGGATTATTTACGACGATTATATTTCACGTACAATTGTTAATTGGACTAGTCTATTATATTATGATGTTTTCTGCCTTAGAACCATCAAATATTATGTCTGATTCTGCTTTAAGATTAACATTCGTAGAGCACCCAATGATGATGATTGCTGGGGTTGTTTTTATAACAATTGCAAATGCAAAATTAAAACGTTCGACAACCGTACCTATGAGTGTAGCAATTTTTGCTATCATCGGATTGGTTTGTATTTTAAGCAGAATTCCTTACCACGTTTGGTTTGCTTAATCGTTTAGAATAAAATCATAAAAAGAGTATTAAGTAATTAGTACTCTTTTTATGATTTTATTCTAAATCCGTTATAAAACAAGTCGAGCAAATATACTTTTCAATTTTAAGAATATTTGGCATTCGATTTGAAAGAGATTTGTACAAACTAAGTAATAAAATGAACTATATAAAATATCTATTCTCTTTGCTTTTGGTTTTTGTCACATTTAACCTAAGCGCACAGGATTTCCACACAGCGAATATCAAGGTTGATTACGAACAAGAAACAGGAACGCTCAATATAACCGCACGTACTTTTACCAATCAATTGGAAAAAGCTGTTGGTGCAGATGTTTCGAATAAATCGAACTTTGAAAATAAGTTAAAAGCTTATGTAAACAGTAAAGTTGATGTCAAAGTAAATGGAAAAGCGTTGGGGACTTCGTATTACGGTTATCAAGTAAATGATAAATCGACACGAGTTTTCTTTAAGTTTGAAAAAATATCTGACATTAACACAATAGAGTTAAAAGTAGCTTTGTTAACTGATGTTTTTAGTGACCAACAAAATATTGTGACGTTTGATATTAAAAACAAAAAAGACACAAAAATGTTAACAAGAAATAACGACACCGTAAAAATGTCTTTCTAATAAATCAAAAGCCTTCCGAGTACGAAAGGCTTTTTTATTGTGAAAACTTTTAATAATGATCTCTCACAATTCTTAAGAGTTTTTCATTCTCATTTCTGATCCACGATAAATTTTTAACTGAATTATTATTCATTAAACTAAAAATAAGTGTTCGACCAGATTTAGTTTTCAAATAACCACTCAACGTTACATTATTACTTAATGTTCCTGTTTTAGCGTAAATATAGGGTTGCATCGTATCTCTGTATCTATTTTTTATAGTTCCAGTTTTACCTCCAATTGGGAAAATAGAAAACAAACGTTCTTCTGGAAATTCGTTATACATTTTTTCTAAAACTTGTGAAAAACTTTGCGGTGTAAACAAATTGTAACGCGACAAACCAGAACCATCAAACCATTCGGGTTGCTGTTTCAACTCTTTTAATAAGTTATGCTTTGCATACGCTATAATTTCTGCAGCACTTAATTTCCCTGGTAATGTACTCGAAGCTAAAATCAATAAATGTTCTGCCAAAAAATTATCACTATTCTCCATCATTTCGCGGTAAACATCATCTGACTTCTGACTGTAAAAAACTTTTGCTTCTCTTGCCATTGGCGATTTGACCATATCAACTGGTTTACCCAAAATTTGCGACAATGATTTTTCGATTACCGTTTCATTTACAATAAAGGGTACTTTTGCTGAACGTTTTTTGTTGCTGATATAAAATTTATTATCATAAAAACTCCTTGGTTCTGGCATCTCTCTAATTTCTGTTAATTCTTCGAAATAAGTAGGAAATGTTTTGATGGAATTCCCGTTTTTAGAAATAGACACTAAGTTTTCATGAATCGGGAACTGACTTCTTTCTGGTGAATAATTTTTTCTAAAATCATCCCAAGTCCATCCTGGTAAAAAAGATTCTTCATCAAAATTATTCCAATGAAAGATAAGTTTAGATCCATTATTTTTCAAAAAGTCTACTGCTCGTGTATTTTTATATTTTGGGTGCAAAAATGTTGGATCTCCAGTCCCTTGTACATGTAATTCATCGTTAATTAATTGATATTTGAACGCAGGAATCGAATCATTCAACATCTTCATCGCTGTATAAAGGGTGAAGATTTTGGTGTTAGAAGCAGGAATAAAAAACTTGTTCCCATTGTAATTATACAATTCTTCTTTTGTTATTGGATCATACAAATAGAATCCTGTAAATTGAGTCGAGTAGAAACCTGAGTTAAGATGCTGATCAATTAATTCTTTCTTCTGTGCACTTATTTGCACAGAAGAAAGAATTAAAAATATAATCAAAAAATACTTCATTATTCTTTGTTTTCTAATGGATTTGTAGGTGAATTGGCTTCATTTTTAAAAACCATTTCCGTATGAGGATAAGGAATTGAAATATGATGATCATCTAAAGCATATTTCACTGCTCGATACAACTGCCAATAAGCGGTCCAATAATCGCTATTTTTAACATAACAACGTATGGCTAAATTAACGCTACTATCAGCAAATTCTAAAATTTCTACGGTTTTTGATTGTGCATCATCAACCAACTCATTTTTATCTAAAACATCTAATAATACTTGACGAGCTTTGTCAAAATCGTCATCATACGAAATACCTACATTTACATCTAACCGACGGTATTCTTTGACCGAATAATTGATGATTGGATTATTAAATAAATTACCATTTGGCAATGTAATAATTTGACCTTTTGCAGTCGCTAAAACGGTATTCAATATATTAATCGATTCTACTGTTCCCTCATGTCCTTGCGAAACAACATAATCTCCAACTTTGAATGGTTTGAAAATAATGATGAGTATTCCTGCCGCAAAATTGGATAAAGAACCTTGTAAAGCTAAACCAAATGCCAAACCAACTCCACCAAGTGCAGCAATCAATCCCGAAGCATTTAGTCCCAATCGATCTACAACGAACATTAAGATGATAACTTTAAAAAAGATATTAATGATTGGTACTAAGAACGAACGAATAGATAAATCAACATTACGCGCTATCATTCTTTTTTCAATAAGGTTTTTCAGTTTTGTTGATATCCAAAAACCGATGGTTAAAGTTAAAATAGCAGAAACCAAGCTCCAACCTATTTCAGAACCTTTTGTGATTAAGATATTGGTGATATATTCTAAATCTTTAAATGGCGTTTCAATCACATCTTTTAAACTATCCACTTTGTCTTCTTCTTGCATTGTCTTATTTATTGTCAAATTAGTTGATAAAATTAATTCCAATCTTACATCTTTTCAAAAAAATATAAAAATTATCACTTTTTTTAACTATTTTTAACCATCATGAACATTGGTACAATATTGGTAAATAACTAATTACAACAACAAAAAAACTATAATTAAAAAAATCGAAAACTATGAACATTATTGATTTAGTAAAAGGGTACATTAACCCAAATTTAATCTCGAAAGTTTCATCAGAATTAGGCGAAAGCGATACTGGAATTTCAAAAGCAATGAGTGCTTATTTGCCTATTTTGTTAGGAAGCTTAGTGGATAAAGGTAGTTCTACCAACGGATTATTTCATGCAATCAAATCTTTTGGTGCTTCGCGAGGATTATCCAATATCTCAACAACACAAGAAACACCAGATAACTTAATTAGTATAATCGCTACTCTTTTAGGAAATAATACACAACCTATTATTGCGAAAGTGGCAGAGTTTGCAGGTATTTCAACAGCTTCTTCATCAAAATTATTGGACTTAACCGCTTTAACAACATTCGGCTCAATAGGAAAAGAAGCTGAGTTTAATAATTTGACAGAACGTGATTTCTTCTCACAATTAGCTGGAATGAAAGATAAAATAGTAGGTTTAATCCCTGCAGGATTAGGACTTGGTGCATTAGGTTTAGGATCTTTCTTTACCGATAAACCCAATATTTCTGAAACCGCTACAGAAACAGTAGAGTCTGCCAAAGAAAAAATCAAAGATGCTTTTGCTGAAGTTAAAGATACGGTTAAACCAGAAGAAAAACCTTTTGTTGAACCTATACATTCTTCTCATAATCATAACGAAAATAATAGCGGTGGCGGATTTTGGAAATGGATAATCCCTCTAATTATTTTAGGTTTAGCTGCATTTTTCTTGTTGAAGTATTGCAAAGACGAAGATAAAAATGTAACAACAGATACAGAAGTAATCACGGATAGTGCGATTTTTAGTACAGACAGTATTGAAACTACAAAAGAATTATCAACAATCGACTTAGACGGAATTGCCTTATCAGGATATGCAAATGGTTTAGAAGATCAAATTATCAAATTTATCAAAATGCCAGAATTTGCTAATTTAACAGAAGATCAATTAAAAGATAAATGGTTTAACTTTGATAATGTGAATTTTGTTTTTGGCAAAACTGATCAATTAGAAGCGGGTTCGGAAGTACAATTAGATAATGTTACAGCTATTTTGAAAAAATATCCTAACGCAAAAATAAAACTTGGTGCTTACACGGATAAAGTTGGTGATGATACCAAAAACAAAGAGATCTCTCAAAAAAGAGCTGATTACTTAAAAGCTGAATTAGCTAAACGTGGTGTTGGTGCGCAAGTTGTTTCTGCTGAAGGTTACGGAGAAGAGTTTGCAACAGTGGCAGAAACAGCTTCTGATGAAGAAAGAGCTTCTGACCGCAAAATGTCGTTACGTTTTACAAAATAATCATTTCATAAAATTTCTACATAAGGGTAAAGCAAACTTTATCCTTATTTTTTTGTTATTTTTTTCGAAACCAACTCGCAACAAGCTAAACAATTAATATCTTTGCACACTATGAAATTTTCAATCGATAAAAAAGACGAATTTTCAAAGGCAAGAGCTGGAGTTGTAGAAACCGATCACGGTAAAATTCAAACACCTATTTTCATGCCTGTTGGTACAGTTGGTACAGTAAAATCTGTTCACCAACGTGAGTTAGAAGAAGATATTAAAGCCCAAATCATTCTTGGAAATACGTATCATTTGTATTTACGACCAGGAACTGATATTTTACACAAAGCAGGCGGATTGCATCAATTTATGAATTGGCAAAAACCAATTTTGACAGATTCAGGAGGATTCCAAGTCTACTCTTTGTCGACAAGTCGTAAGAAATCCGAAGAAGGTGTACGTTTCAAATCGCATATTGATGGTTCTTATCATATGTTTACACCTGAAAAATCTATGGAAATCCAGCGTTACATCGGTGCAGATATCTTTATGGCTTTTGATGAATTAACAGGAATTCCTGCCAAATATCACGATGCAAAACGTGCCATGCATGTGACACATCGTTGGTTGGAGCGTTGTAGAACTTGGTTGAATAATAATCCTGAATATTACGATCACAAACAAACGCTTTTCCCAATAGTACAAGGAAACGATTTCAAAGAGTTGCGACAAGAGTCTGCAAAATACATTGCCGATTTCGGTGCAGAAGGAAATGCAATTGGTGGTTTATCTGTTGGTGAACCAGAACCTGTTATGTACGAAATGACAGATATCGTAACAGAAATTCTTCCTCAAGACAAACCTCGTTATTTAATGGGAGTTGGGACGCCTTGGAATATTATCGAATGTATTGCACTTGGAGTTGATATGTTCGACTGTGTAATGCCTACGCGTAATGCACGTAACGGTATGTTATTTACATGGAATGGTGTTATGAATATGAAAAACGCAAAATGGAAAGATTGTTTTGAACCATTAGACGAAAGTGGAACGAGCTATGTGGATAGTTATTACACAAAAGCCTATGTTCGTCATTTATTTAATGCACAAGAATCTTTAGGAAAACAAATTGCATCAGTTCATAACCTTGCCTTTTATTTAGATTTGGTAAGAGTTGCAAGAGAGCATATATTAGCAGGAGATTTCGCTCAATGGAAAGAACAAATTGTGCCACAACTAAAACAACGTCTGTAGTTTGAAAATAATTGATAAATACATCATCCGAAACTTTATCGGAACCTTTATCTTCATGGTCTTGATTTTGTCTACCATCGCTGTAATTGTCGATCTTAGTCAAAAATTAGGACGTATTAATGATAGTGGATCCACTGCTTATTCGGCATTAACCCAATTTTACCCCTATTGGTCAATTTGGATTATTAACACCTTTTTACCCATTGCTGTTTTCATCTCCGTGATCTATTTTACTTCACGGTTAACAATGCAAACTGAAATTGTAGGTGTGCTTTCGGGTGGAATTAGTTTTTATCGATTTACCCTTCCGTATGTTTGGGTAGCTATATTTTTGGCAATCTCAGCCTTGGTTGTTGGAAACATTGTTTTGCCATGGGCTAATATCAAGAAAAATAAATATGAGTATGTTCATATGCTCAGCAACTCAAAAAAGGAAGAATATTACAAAAGGCAACGCATAGGTTCACAAATTTCGCCAAAAGAATATGTTTTTGTGGATAGTTATGATAGAACAGAAAAATTAGGAAGTTCTTTTGTCTACCAAAAATTTGATTCAACTGAATTAAAAAAACAAATCATTGCCTCAAGTTTTAATTGGAACGACAAAGATTCTACATATGCATTGATAAGTGTTTATACAAGAGAAATAAACAAAGATCATACTGAAAAATTAACGTACGAACCCAATACAAATATAAAATTGCCCGCTTCGCCTGACGAAATTTTACCAGAAGAATATGTTGCAGAAACAATGAATACTTTTGAGCTAAATGAATTTATTCAGAAACAAAAAGCAAAAGGTTCTGCCAATGTTAACACCTATCAAAACGAATTAAACAATCGTCTGAGTGTTCCTTTTTCTACAATTATTTTAACGATTTTAGCTTTATCACTTTCATCTAAAAAACGACGTGGAGGAATCGGAATCAACTTAGCCGTTGGTATTTCGTTAGCGTTTGTGTACATTTTCTTTTCGCAAACAACTTCTACATTTTCCGAAAAAGGATATGTTTCCCCATTTGTCGCCTCATGGATTCCGAATATCGTTTTCGGATTACTGACCTTATTTCTCTATTTTAGACGAGCACGAACTTAAAAATATTTCAAAAATCCAGTTTCTAAACGAAACTGGATTTTTTTTGTAATACACATAAATTACTTTCTGTTACAATCGACTTGCTTATTAAATTGAAAATCAATATATTTACTACATTCTTAACATCAGTCAATATCCGTTTTCAGATGTTATAATAGTTGATTTGTTAAACGATAATAATTTTGATATGAAAAAAATATTACGCTTTCTATTTTTAATACTTTCGGTTACTACTTTTTCTCAGGAAACATTAAATACCATGTTTTATAATGTGTTTAAATTTCCGGTTTCACTCCCTCAAAATCGTCAATTGATTTTAAGAGATATTTTAGACGACTACAAACCTGATTTATTTATGATTTGTGAATTGGTAACAGAAAATGGTGCTGATTTAATTCTAAATACCTCGTTACAAAATCAACCTGACAAATTTGCGCGCGCGCTTTTTGTTGCGGATACAACCAAATTAGATGATCCCTTGCAAACAATGGTTTTTTATAATACACGTAAATTAACATTGGTCAACCAGCAACGAATCCCAACAGTCTACCGCGATATCAATCAATATTCTTTTCAATTGAATACAACGTCCAATGATCCTATTCATTTAGAAGTTTTTGTAGCTCATTTAAAATCGAGTACAGGACCTGCTAATCGTCAAATGCGTTTGGAAATGGTACAAGAAGTAACAAAATCATTAAAAAATTTAACACAACCCAATACCTATGTACTTTTTGCGGGTGATTTTAATTTTTATAATTCATCAGAACCAGCTTATCAAGAAATTTTAAACCCTGAAAATGCTATTTTGATGGTAGATCCCTTAAATGCACCAGGGAAATGGCAAAACAATCCGGATTTTAGTTATTTACATACTCAGAGCACTCGTGTTTCAAACGTCGGTTTTGGTAGCGGCACTAACGCAGGAGCAGGCGGTGGATTAGATGATCGTTTTGATTTTATTATGATGAGCGATAATTTCAAGAACAGCACACGTTTATCTTATGTAAACGACAGTTATAAAGCCTACGGAAATAATGGAAATTGTTTGGACAAAGACGTAAAAGATCCCGATTGTACGGGGATTTACTCACAAACATTGCGAAATAATTTATACAATATGAGTGATCATTTGCCTGTTGTAGCGCAATTTAAAATACACGAAAGTTTAAGCACAAAAACAATTGACTCAAAACCTTTTATTTGGTTACAATCATCTACGATAACAAATGAAAAAATTACAATTGGTATTGATAAATCTCGATTGAACGCTCATAACAACACGCTTTTTATTTACAATTCAGTTGGTCAATTGGTACAACCTGTACCACTAAATAATCAATCGAGCATCACAATTGATTGTCAAGCCTTAGCTTCAGGAGTTTATTACATCAAAACAAAAGAGTCAAACGAAGTTTTAAAATTTATAAAGAAATAATATTTCTAATTTACTTATTGATGAAAAATTTATTATTCCAACCTTAATTAGTTTAATTCTTTATGCTCTAATTACACGTCCTGGATTTTTTAATTTAATTCCATACTCTATTCATCAAAACTTGTTTAGAAATAGTATTCGAGAAAATATTTTCATTTACCTTTTTGATTTTTTATTTTGTGTAGCTATCTGGTTTATCAGTTATAAATTCATTAATCCCAAACGATAATATTTTAATCAAAATCAACCCTTTAAAAATTTCGTCAACTTACAGAAAATTCGTATTTTTGCATCTTAGTACAAATTCTAAAAGTAAGATGATAAACATTTCTCTTCCAGATGGAAGTGTAAGACAGTATGAGAGTGGCGTAACACCTATGGATGTAGCGCTTAGCATTAGTGAAGGTTTAGCACGTAATGTCATTTCGGCTATAGTAAACGATAAACAAGTTGAAACAACAACCCCAATCACCACAGATGCAACGATCAAATTGTTAACCTGGAACGATGAAATGGGTAAAAAAGCTTTTTGGCATTCGTCTGCTCACTTATTAGCACAAGCTATTGTTGAGTTTTATCCAAACGCTAAATTAACAATCGGACCTGCAATTGATAAAGGTTTCTATTATGATGTTGATTTTGGGGAAGATAAATTTACAGAAGCTGATTTTGCGAAAGTTGAAAAAGCAATGTTAGAGAATGCAAAGAAAAAAGCTGAATTCAAATTATATTCAGTTTCAAAAGCTGAAGCGTTAGAAACATATAAAGACAACGAGTACAAAACAGAATTAATCTCTAACTTAACAGACGGAGAAATCACATTCTGTACACATGATAACTTTACAGATTTATGTCGTGGTGGACACATTCCAAATACGGGAATTGTAAAAGCTGCTAAAATATTGAATGTTGCGGGTGCATATTGGCGTGGCGACGAGAAAAATAAAATGTTAACGCGTGTTTATGGTATCACATTTCCAAAACAAAAAGATTTAACAGAATATCTTGAGTTATTAGAAGAAGCTAAAAAACGTGATCACCGTAAATTAGGGAAAGAATTAGGTTTATTTGCTTTCTCTGAAAAAGTTGGTGCAGGTTTACCACTTTGGTTACCAAAAGGAGCTGCTTTAAGAAGAAAATTAGAAAACTTCTTATTAAAAGAGCAACAAAAAATGGGATACGAAATGGTTATCTCTCCACACATTGGTCAAAAAGAGTTGTATGTAACTTCTGGTCACTATGCAAAATATGGTGCAGATAGTTTTCAACCTATAAAAACACCAAACGAAGGAGAAGAATTCTTGTTAAAACCAATGAACTGTCCTCACCACTGTGAAATTTATAAAACGTCACAATGGTCGTACCGCGATTTACCAAAACGTTATGCTGAATTTGGTACAGTTTATCGTTACGAACAATCAGGAGAGTTACACGGTTTAACACGTGTACGTGGATTTACTCAAGATGATGCTCACTTGTTCTGTACACCAGATCAATTATTAGAAGAATTCAAAAAAGTAATTGATTTAGTACTTTATGTATTTACAAATCTTGGATTTGATAATTATTCGGCTCAAATCTCATTAAGAGATCTCGAAAACAAAGAAAAATACATCGGTTCTGACGAAAACTGGGCAAAAGCTGAGCAAGCTATCATCACAGCAGCAGAAGAAAAAGGTTTACCAACAGTTGTAGAATATGGTGAAGCAGCCTTCTACGGACCTAAGTTAGACTTTATGGTGAAAGATGCATTAGGACGTCAATGGCAATTAGGAACAATCCAAGTGGATTATAACCTACCAGAACGTTTTGATTTAACTTACACTGGAGCAGACAACGAAAAACACAGACCTGTAATGATTCACCGTGCGCCATTTGGCTCTATGGAGCGTTTCATTGCTATCTTGTTAGAAAATACAGCAGGTAATTTACCACTTTGGTTAACACCAGATTTATTCACAATTTTACCAATTAGTGAAAAATATGTGGAATATGGAGAAAAAGTATTAAATTTGCTGGCCGAAGAGGAAATTAACGGATTGATTGACAGTAGAAATGAGAAAACTGGTAAAAAAATTCGTGATGCCGAAATCAGCAAAATTCCTTTCATGTTAATCATCGGTGAAAAAGAAGCAGAAAACGGTACAGTTTCTGTAAGAAGACACGGAGAAGGTGATTTAGGAGAGATGACTATTCAAGAGTTTATCAACTTCATGAAAGAACAAATCAAATTAAAATAATTTAAAACAGAATAACTATCGCAATTAGAAGAAAAGGCGGCAGAGGTCCAGCCAGAGTAATTAAGGAAGATCAACATAAGATCAATGATAAGATTGACGCGAAAGAAGTACGCGTTGTTGGAGAAGGTATAGAACCTGGTGTATATCCAATTTCTAAAGCTTTAGAACTTGCAGAAGAACAAGGTTTAGATTTGGTTATGATCAGTGAAAAAGCCATTCCACCTGTTTGTCGTGTCGTAGAGTACAAAAAGTTCTTATACGAACAAAAGAAAAAAGAAAAAGAGCTTAAAGCTAAACAACAGAAAATTGTCGTTAAAGAAATTCGCTTCGGTCCTCAAACAGATGATCACGATTACGAATTCAAAAGACGTCATGCAAGATCTTTCTTAGAAGAAGGTTCTAAATTAAAAGCATACGTTTTCTTTAAGGGACGTTCTATTATCTTTAAAGATCAAGGAGAAATCTTATTGTTACGTTTAGCACAAGAATTGGAGGATGTTGGAAAAGTAGAACAAATGCCAAAACTTGAAGGTAAAAGAATGATTATGATGATGGGACCTAAGAAATAATTAGGTTTCATTATCTTACAAAAAATAAAAACGTTTTAATTTTAAATAATTTGTAATCATGCCAAAATTAAAAACAAAATCTGGAGCGAAAAAACGTTTCAAATTAACAGGAACAGGTAAAATTAAAAGAAAACACGCTTTTAAAAGCCACATCCTAACAAAAAAGGAAACTAAACAAAAGAGAAATTTAACTCAAACTGGTTTAGTGGATCAAGCTGATGTTCATTCAGTAAAACAACAATTAAGATTAAAATAAGAACCTGTTCTTATTTGGTTTATTAATTCATTATTAACCCTGTCGTTGGGCCTTAAAGCAGAGAAATCTCGCCCACTACAAAAAAATTAAAATTATGCCAAGATCAGTAAACGCAGTTGCGTCAAGAGCTAGAAGAAAAAGAGTTTTAAAACTTGCAAAAGGATATTTCGGAAGAAGAAAAAATGTTTGGACTGTTGCTAAAAATGCAGTAGAAAAAGGATTAGTTTACGCTTACCGTGATAGACGTCAAAAGAAAAGAAATTTCCGTGCGTTATGGATTCAAAGAATTAACGCTGGAGCAAGATTACATGGATTATCTTACTCTAAATTTATGGGTGCTGCAAACAAAGCTGGTATCGAATTAAACCGTAAAGTTTTAGCGGATTTAGCGATGAACCACCCAGAAGCTTTCAAAGCTATCGTAGAAAAAGTAAAATAATTTTTTTTAAACAATATTAAAACGTTTTAAAACTTGGCTATTTAGTCAAGTTTTTTTTTGCCTAAATTTGAACAAATAATAATTTTCGATGAATCAACAAAAAGACTTATTTCTAAGAATTTGGCCCTTTTTTATTGTATTTTTTATCTACAATTTTGTTGCTATTGCCATGACACAATATTTTGGTCGCGATGAATTGCATTTGCATTTCAATAAATATAGCAATCATTACTTCGATAAATTCTTTGTATTCTATACAGATTTCGGAACCTACTATTTATTTTTCATCTTGCTCGGCTATCTTTTATGGAAAAAAACACAACGATATTTTTATTACCTATTCGTTTCAGGTGCTGTTGCCTCAACAATAAGTGTCTTTTTTAAGAATGTATATTTTGAACAAGTTTTACGTCCAGGATACTATTTCACTCAAAAGAAAATAGACATCGTTTTGGTCAAAGATTACGCGATACAAATGGCATCAACTTTTCCATCAGGACATTCATTAACAGCCGTTATAATCTCGATGATGTTGTGTTTACTCACAAAAAACCGATGGTTACAACTTTTTTTCGCCTTACATTTTCCAAGTATTGCAATTAGTCGAATTTATTTATCGCGCCATTTTGCGATTGATACCGTTGGTGGAGCACTTATCGGATTTTTTATGTTTATCTTTACGTATTACATCATCAATCATTCGAATAATCCAAAACTAGATCATAAATTTATCAACAATGGAAAAGCAAACTAAACTAAAAATATCATTGATTCAATACGATGTTATATGGGAAGATGCGAAAGCAAATCAAACCTATTTAGACAAATTGTTAAGCAATCATCAAACCGATATTATATTGTTACCCGAAATGTTTGCTTCAGGATTTTCGATGAATGTAGAAAAAATTGCTCAGAAACCTTTTGGAGAAACATTCGAATGGATGCAACATAAAGCTAAAGAACTGAATTCTGCGATAGCTGGTAGCATTTCTACACACGAGAATAACAACTACTATAATCGTTTTTACTTCGTCTGTCCAAGCGGCTCTATTTACATATACGACAAGAAACATTTGTTTAGTTATGGAAAAGAAGCGGGTGTTTACGCTGCAGGTGACAAAATTGTCACCATAGATTATAAAGGATGGCAAATTCGACCAATTGTTTGTTATGATTTACGTTTTCCGGTTTGGATTCGCAACACAAAAGAAGATCCATATGATTTGATTCTTTGTAATGCCAGTTGGCCAAAAGCACGCCGTGAAGCATGGATTTCGTTATTAAAAGCAAGAGCAATAGAAAACATGGCTTTTGTCGCAGGCGTAAATAGAACTGGTATAGATGGCTATAATCTCGTTTATCAAGGAGATTCTCATCTTTTTGATACCTTAGGCCAAGATTTAGAAACGATAAACAAGCATGCAGAAATTTTACAATTCGAGATTGATAAAGAACAACAAGATAAAACTCGTCAACATTTCAATTTCTTGAACGATCGAGATTCATTTTATTTTGGATAACTCATAGCTCAACTTCGGTTGGGCTTTTTTTATGGCGTTCCCTCGCCAACAAAATTATAATTAAATAGTAAAAAATTCCTACGCTCGGTCGGGCTATCCGCTGCAATCTTTTGTTTGGAGTAACATAGCACCTAAAAACAAAATCCTTCGTCAAACAAAAGGATTTCCACTACTATCCCTAACGCGGGTTTTAAGTTATAACCATAAGACATTAATAAAACTTTCATTCTGTGAGTTTATCGAGGAATCTCAACTATTCGTCATTTCGAGTAAAAATCTATGATTTTTGTATCGAGAACTTAGACCTAAAGAACGCATTTCAGCTTCGTGAAGCTCTAATATCTAATTACTAACATCTCAAAAAAGTCTAAACACAAAAAAGCCTCAAGAAATAATCTTGAGGCTTTTGATAAAAACTGGCGACGACCTACTCTCCCGCAATAGCAGTACCATCGGCGCAGGCAGGCTTAACTTCTCTGTTCGGAATGGGAAGAGGTGAGCCCTGCAGCTATAGTCACCCTAATATTTTTAAATAGGTATTAGTTCCTAATATTTCTTGACACTATTAGATGTTGTATTAAGTCTTATGTTTTATTGTATTAAGTGATTACTTAATACTTTTTACATAATACATTTTACAAACTTTTACAATCTGGTATTACATGTTTAATCCAAATAAGATTAACTAACCTTCTCTATGACGATTAAATCAATCTTAGTATTTAATCTTTTTATTGTTGTTGGTATCGCTACCAACTATCTTTGATTCGTTGTACTTTTTAAGAAAAAGTCTATGGGTAATTAGTACTACTCGACTATGACATCGCTGCCTTTACATCTATAGCCTATCAACG
>NZ_JACXZC010000074.1 GCF_020281205.1 Empedobacter stercoris | reverse complement strand
GTGCAGCCCGTACCGTAAACCGACACAGGTGGTCGAGGAGAGTATCCTAAGGCGCTCGAGCGATTCATGGTTAAGGAATTAGGCAAAATAGACCTGTAACTTCGGGAGAAAGGTCGCTGTCAGCAATGACAGCCTCAGTAAAAAGGCCCAGGCGACTGTTTATCAAAAACACAGGACTCTGCAAAATAGAAATATGACGTATAGGGTCTGACACCTGCCCGGTGCTGGAAGGTTAAGGAAGGAGCTTAGAGGCAACTCGAAGGTTTTGACTGAAGCCCCAGTAAACGGCGGCCGTAACTATAACGGTCCTAAGGTAGCGAAATTCCTTGTCGGGTAAGTTCCGACCTGCACGAATGGTGTAACGATCTGGGCACTGTCTCAACCATGATCTCGGTGAAATTGTAGTATCGGTGAAGATGCCGGTTAATCGCAACGGGACGAAAAGACCCTGTGAACCTTTACTATAGCTTTGTATTGACTTCGGGTAAATAATGTGTAGGATAGGTGGGAGACTATGAA
>NZ_JACXZC010000073.1 GCF_020281205.1 Empedobacter stercoris | reverse complement strand
TCTAAGTACCAATAGGAAAAGAAATCAATTGAGATTCCGTAAGTAGTGGCGAGCGAACGCGGATTAGCCCTAAAGACTTTATAATTTTAGTAGAATAACCTGGAAAGGTTAACCGAAGAGGGTGATAGTCCCGTAAGCGAAAAGGTTATAAGGTTGATAACGAGTAAGGCGGAACACGAGAAATTCTGTCCGAATATGGGAGGACCATCTTCCAAGGCTAAATACTCCTCAAAGACCGATAGTGAACTAGTACTGTGAAGGAAAGGTGAAAAGCATTTCGAATAGAAAGTTGAAATAGAACCTGAAACCGTACGCCTACAAGCGGTCGGAGCACGTAAGTGTGACGGCGTGCCTTTTGCATAATGAGCCTACGAGTTAATGTTGCTGGCAAGGTTAAGGACTTCAGGTCCGGAGCCGTAGCGAAAGCGAGTCTGAATAGGGCGGTATAGTCAGTAGTATTAGACGCGAAACCTTGTGATCTACCCATGGGCAGGTTGAAGCTTTGGTAACACAAAGTGGAG
>NZ_JACXZC010000072.1 GCF_020281205.1 Empedobacter stercoris | reverse complement strand
ACAAATACGAATATATGTACTGTTTAAAATAAAGTTTTATTAGTCTAATCCTGTATCATTTTTTCAGGACGTTACATATTTTGAATGGATTTTCCCATGTAATATCTATGGAAGCATAATGTGTGCTATGCGTAGCATTTTTTTCAATTAAATTATTCATATATCCTAAACTAATAGCCAACGGAGTGTTCTGTGGTCTAAAAGTATAAAACAAGGTAAAACGTGATTCTTTATATTTAAAACGACTCCATTCCTTGGATAAATTATGTTTATTCGTTGCAAAAAGAATTTCTGCACCTCCTGTAATCGTATGATGATTTTCTGAATCAATCGGAACTGAAATTTGTGATTTTAAACGAGAACGCAATTGTATAGGTTCATCCGTATTTTTCCAGTGATGATCGACAAATTTACGAGCTTCTTGTCGTACCGTTTGTGTTAATTTGACTTTCCCTATTGAAGTAGAATACGCCACACGTCCATAAATTCTCATTTCATTTTGTGTCGATATGTTTTCGATATCATCATCCATCGAATATTCCATTTGTTTACGATAACTTAAGGCATAAGACACTTTCTGTAATCTTCCCTAAAAACCGGAACGTTTAAAAATATAGTTTATTAACTTAGGGATAATTATGAAACAAAGCAATT
>NZ_JACXZC010000070.1 GCF_020281205.1 Empedobacter stercoris | reverse complement strand
GGTTGGATTTGTATAGAAAGTGAAGAGGATTTGCCGAAAGACTATGAGATTAGTTACCACGCATGGAACTCAGAAGGTGATAGAGATTATTATGTCGCAAATATGTGGACAATAATCAATCGTTATCATTTAGGAAGTGTTACCCACTACCAACCAATCGAGAAACCAAAACTACCAATATATTAATTATGAAAACTGTAAATAGTCTTTCTGGAGGTAAAACAAGTAGTTATTTAGCTTATCATTACCCGGCTGATTTAGAAATTTTCAGTCTTGTTTGTATTGATTCTCATAATGCAGGAATTCATTTAGATAAAAAATTAGTTCAAATGGCAAATGATAAACTTCAAAAATATTGTTCAGATCAAAATGAATTTGTAGCAACGTCAGAAGACAAATTAATTTAAAAACAATGATTGATTTAAGTAAATATAATGTAGAAAAATTGAATGATTCACAAAAAAAGAAAGTAGATAGAGTGATTAAACTTTTGGTTGAACTTCAAAAAGAAAAAGTAAATGCTTGCGTTGCTTCAACTCCACAAAATAAATTGATTTTCTATAAAGCTGATAAATGGCTTGATAGTATGGAAGAAATACAAGATATGCACAATGAAACAGATTTTGTATATGAAGGTAAAAATCAGCCCGATAGTTTAATAGATGCAGTCGGTTACTAAAATGGCTTATAACTACCTGATTAACGCAACGAATTTGAAAATGAAACAAAAACAAATAAACTATGACAAAA
>NZ_JACXZC010000006.1 GCF_020281205.1 Empedobacter stercoris | reverse complement strand
TTTGTCCAACTATAGCTTGTATCCTACTAAAGTGGGTGGATATTTTATGCCCTAAATTTATTTAGGACGCTATTGATACAAAACATGAATACAGTTAGAAAAAACAGAACAAATTATTTCCCTTTTGGATTTGATAATGCGATGCTTCCAAAATTTGAAACATACGTAAATTCGAACAATCAATTTCCGGCAGTCAACATCAAAGAAAACGAAGATAGTTTTGAGATTTTATTAGCTGCGCCAGGTCTTACAAAAGAAGATTTTGCAATTGAGGTAGATGAAAATGTTTTGACTATTTCCTCAGAAATCAATCAAACAAAAGATGTAAAAGAAGAAAAATTTACGAGAAGAGAATTTAATTTCACCAACTTTAAAAGAGCATTTACTTTACCAGAAACGGTTAATGAAGATAAAATTGAAGCTTCTTATGTGAACGGAATTTTAAAATTAATTTTACCTAAAAAAGAAGAAGCATTGCCAAAAGAAAAACGTAGTATACAAATTTCATAGTATAAATTTAATTTTAGTTAGTTAATTCATCAATCCTCAATTTTTCGAAGTTGGGGATTTTTTTCGGAATGATAAATTAATAAAAAACAATATTATATTTTCAAAAAAACATAAATAAAGTAAAGACATCTTCTGAAGTCTTTTTTTATTTAACAAAATATTATATTTTAGACCTAATTTGTAAAATTTATCACACGAAATCAGATTTTTATGAAATTGATTAACACATTAACTTACTCTGCATTAGTTTTATCTTCTGTTGCAGTACATGCGCAAGCGCAAGAAAAATTGGATCCAACAGTACAAAGCTTTGTAACAGAAATCCAAAATAATTCGCAATTGAAAAAAATTTCGCACGAATTATTAGACGGAATTGGACCTCGATTAGTTGGAACACCACAAATGGATCAAGCCGGAGATTGGGCAATTAAAACCTTAAAATCATGGGGAGTTGAAGCTCGTCGCGAAGATTACGGAACATGGAAAGCTTGGGAACGTGGTTTAACTCACGTTGATATGACTTATCCGAGAGCTAAATCAATCGAAGCAACTCAATTAGCATGGTCACCAGCAACTAAAAAAGCTGTAACTGCTGAAGTTATTGCGATGCCAGTTTTCAAAACGAAAGCGGAATTTGACGCTTGGTTACCAAGTGTAAAAGGTAAAATTGTTTTAATGTCTCAAAACCAATCGTATGGACGTTCTGACTATCAATACAAAGAATTTGGGTCTGAAGCATTATACAAAAAAGTAACTGAAAATAGAAAAGCTGAAGCTGAAGCTTGGAGTAATTCTATTAAAGTAACAGGTTTTAACAACAATACACTTCCAGAAGTTCTGGAGAAAAATGGAGCTGCTGCAGTTGCCATTTCATATTGGACTGGAATTATGGGTGCAAACAGAATTTTTGGTGCAAAAACGAAAACGATTCCAATGTTAGATATTTCGAATGAAGATTATGGAATGCTATATCGTTTAGCTGAAAATGGAACTGCTCCAAAATTAACTGTTAATGCGCAATCTAAACATAATGGAGTTGCAAAAACATTTAATATTGTAGGAGAAATAAAAGGTAAAGAAAAACCAAACGAATATATTATTTTATCGGCTCACTTTGATTCTTGGGATGGTGCACAAGGTGCGACTGATAACGGAACAGGAACAATCGCGATGATGGAAGCTATTCGTACAATTAAAAAATTATATCCAAATAACAAACGTACCATTTTAGTTTGTTTATGGGGAAGTGAAGAACAAGGATTGAACGGTTCTCGTGCTTTCGTAGAAGATCATCCAGAAATTGTAAAAAATACACAAGCTGTGTTCAACTTAGATAATGGGACTGGGCGAGTAGTTAACATCAATGGTTCAGGTTTCGAAAAATCTTACGAATATATGACACGTTGGTTAGCTGCGACACCTTCTTTTGTTCGTAATGAAATTAAAACAGATTTCCCTGGTTTTCCAAGTGGAGGTGGATCAGATCATGCTTCATTTGTTGCTGCAGGCGTACCAGGATTTATGTTAAGTTCTCTTAATTGGGGTTATGGTACATATACTTGGCACACAAATAAGGATACTTATGACAAAATTGTTTTCGAAGAAATTCAGAATAATGCAATATTAGCTGCTACATTAACAATGATGGCGGACAAGGAAAATGAATTAGTTAATAGAGATCGTCGTGTTTTACCTGTTGGTAGAGATGGAAAGCAACAAGAATGGCCAGAGGTTAAAAGCCCTGCAAGAAATTCTGATACTTATATGAAATAAGATTTTCTTAAACATATTAAATCCACTCAAATGAGTGGATTTTTTTTTGAATTAACTATTTTCTCTATAATCAATAAATGTGATTGGCTTTCGACTTTCTGGTTTAAAAATGACTGTTTGCAAAGTTTCAAAATTTTCAAATTTAATCGAGGGTGTTACACGCATTTTTGCTCTAAAATAATCTCTTATTTTGGCTAAAAAATCATCCGTTTCATCTATCGAAACTAATCGAATCAAAATTTCATCTGTTCCTAACTCATTCGAATAAATTTCTATTAAATGTAGTTTTATTTCATCAAAATGCGACAATACATCCTGTAAAGCAGGTGGATACAACGTTGTTCCCTTGTACTTTATCATGTGTTGTTTTCTTCCTTCAACTGGACCTAATCGATAGGTATGGCTTCCGCATTTACATTTTTCGGAATGTTTTCGTACTAAATCTCCCGTTTTGAAACGCAACAAAGGCATTCCTTCAACACCCAAAGTAGTAATCGTTAATTCACCTAATTCACCATTTTCAACTTCATTATTTTCTTCATCTAAAATCTCTGTAATAATCAAATCTGGTTGATGATGACCTCCTACTCCTATTTCACATTCCGTAAAAGCGGTACTCATTTCTGTCGAAGCATACGTTGAAAAGAGCTGAATATCCCATTTCGAAGTAATTTTTTGCGCTAACAAAGACGGTTTCAAATCCCTATCTCGCAAAGCTTCGCCTATACACAAAACTGCTTTTACAGAAGATGTATTGAAATCGATGTTATTTTTTTCAGCATAATCAATCATTTTCAACAAAAAAGAAGGAACTGCTACCAAAAATTTCGGTTGATATTTTAGAATAGAATCCCATTGCAATTGAGGAACCCCCGCTCCTACACGAACAACACCTGCTCCTAACTTTCGCAAACCAAGAAAATAAGCCAATCCAGCCATAAAACGACGATCGATTGTCGTCATCATTTGTACAACATCACCTTTTTGAACGCCAATTCGTTGAAAGGAATTCAATTCATTATCAGCCAATCGTTCCAAATCTTGGTTCGTTAATCCAAACGTTACAGGATCGCCTAAAGTTCCGGAAGTCGTCGAATAATCTATAATTTCAGGTAACGGAACACACAAAAAGTCAAGATTTCGTTGTTGTAAATCATTTTTGGTTGTTACGGGAATCAATTTTAGATCTTCCGTTGATTTGATTCTTTTCCAATCAATCTTATTTTGTTCAAATAAATCTTGATAAAACTTAGAATGCTTTGCTAAATAGGCAATTTGATCTTGTAATTTTTGATTTTGAAACGCTTTTATTTCTTCTACCGAAAGCTTTTCTATTGATTTTTGTTGGCTATTTTGCGTGTGCATTTTGATAGCTTTTTCTCTGTTATTAATCGATCCGGAATCGTAGTGATTTCCTTTGTTAATGCTAATTTATAATAATTACTCGCTTGTTGATAGTCTTTTTGTTGAAAAAAATAATCACCAACTTGTGCATACACTTTCCAAAAATTTGGATTATTCTGAATGTAACGATTTAAATAATCATTATCTATTTCTTTTTTATCTTTAATCAATTGCGCAATTAACTTCTGTTGAACGCGATACGCTTCGTAATCTTGGTACGCTTTTGTCGTTAAAAATTGATCTTTTTCAATTTCTAAACTGTCCACATTTAATTTAAAATTTGAAATTGAATCATTAAAAATTTTATTCAAATCGTAAGCTGTAAATTCACCCAATTGATATGGATTTGATGAAACCCAAACCAATCGTTTATCTGGCTGAAAAACAACTGCATGATGCGCTAATAACTGATTCAACGCTTTTTCATTTCCAAAACCAATTTTACTGTTTTTTAACCCATTTGTATCTCGTAATAAATCAACCATTTTTTGAGGATTTAACTGATTTTGAATGGTTAACTGTTCATCAATTTTTTCGAAACGATAAACGGAATGACTTTCTGTTTTTTGCTTATTATTTCGTTTATCATCTTGATATTCTATACTCTGAAAATGATTTGTACACGCCAAATAAGGTTGATTTTGTACTTCATAAACACCAAATTTTTTAGGCGAAATTTCAATCAAAACTGCCCGATGATCTTTACTACTTCCAATCATCAAACTTTCGGACACAAACACTTTTTTGTTCTTCGCAATCTCGATCGCTTCATCAATAGTAGATGCGTACTGCAATATTTCTAATGCAACAAGAGAAATTGGAGTTTTTGCTTTCAGCGGAATTGAAGATTTTCCTGCATTAATCGTCACTGTCAAACCTTCTAAATTCATTCCAGACGACACACCTATCATTCCACCCCAAGTAACCGACATATATGGAAAGCCAGATGTAGGTCGAATAAACGACACTATTTTATTTTTAGCAAAATCGTCGTTTGCATAAAAATCGAAATTTCGACCGATTAATAATCCTCCATCTTCCGATTTATTGTCCCAAACTGCTAAAGAAGAACATCCAACCAACATCAAATCGTGCATAGCATGCCCTATATCATGTGCGCCATGCAAAAAAAGATTTCGATTATATTTATCTATCAACGAATCATATCGATTTGAAGAAAATTCGGAAAGACCATAAATCTGTGCTTTATATTCGTTTTTGACATATTGATGTAAATCTCGGTTATAGTATTTTAAAACTTTAAACAAAAATTTTCGACGCTTTTCGGAAGGAATAAAATCAGTAATCAGATTCATAAATGATTCTTCTTGAAATGCATATAATTCCTTTGTTAAAACCCCTGTTTTCTGACCTATTTCTAATGCATCACCAGAAACATATAACTCCCAATTTTGAGACTTATTCTTTTTTAAGAAATTATTTTCTATATAAAATAGAGAATCATTTACTTCGTTACGAATATAATTTTGAGAATGATAAGCAGATAAATCAGGACGGTCAGCCATACTTTTTTGGATGCCACAAGAAGAAAGTGTAAACAGAATAAAAGTTAAAATGTAGAAGTATTTACTCATAAGCTTTTTGATTGATTTCCCGATAAACTTTATTCATTAAATATTCCGATCCAAGAATTTCGCAACACGTCAGAAAAGCACCAATTGTAACGCCTAAAACACCATGAACTCGTACATTTTGACCTGTAAAATAAATATTTTTCACTTTTGATCTCGGTGATATAAATGTTTTCATCGGATGATGACTATCTTTCAAAAAACCATACATATTACCTTTTTCAGATCCAATAAAATCTCGATAGGAAAGCGGTGTTGATGTATGAATCGCTAAAATCTTTTCGCGAATATCAGGAAATTTGTTTTCTAATTTTTTAATAATCAGTTCTGTTTTATACCGTTTAAATGCTTCATAATCTTCTCCTCTATTTCCATAATTATCATTGGTATCAACATTATATGTTTCTTCCCATTGTTGCACTTCATCAAACGTCATATAGGTCATAACCGTCATACTTTCCGAATATGCTTCATTTTTTTGATCCAAACTAAATGTTGCAATATAAGTATTCGGCCAATTGTCAATTGACTTTTCATAACTGTCCCATACATCGTTTATCGAATTAAAATGATAGATATTATGGTTGATATATGGAAAACTTTTAGGCTTAAAAACGAAATAAACAGAAAACACGGAAGGTGTAACTTCTAAACTTTTAACACGTTTAGAAAATGGTTTTCCAAACTTGCGTTCTCCCAACATATCGATCGTTTTCTTGATATCTATATTCGAAATAAATAAATCTCCATAAAAACGCTTTCCTTCCTTCGTTTCACAAGCTATTACCTCTTCATTTTCATCTTGAACAAAGGCTTGTATTTCTTGGTATTTATAAATTTCTCCTCCATACTTTTTCAACTCCTTAATCAAAAGAGTTGAAATTTGGCTTCCACCATTTACACAACGCCAAGCCGAATGTATATAAGAGTTAACAGAAAGCGCATGAATGTATAAAGGTGTCTTTTTTGCTTGTCCCACATATAAAAAATTATTCCCCACTAAAACGGCTTTCAATCGCTCGTTTGTGAACACAGAATCAATGTAATCTTTGGCATTAATTGCCAAGAAATCTTCTTCGTCAGCAAACGCAGAAGTGGCTAAATTATACATCGGAAAAGCAGCACAAATCTCTTCTAACTTTCTACTGTATTCGATTAATTTTTCGCGTTCTTCTGGAAAAAAGACAGACAATTGATCGACAAAATTTTGATAAGTTTGTGCTATTGGATAGACGTTTTTATCATCATCAAAAGAAATCATATCAAAACCATCTTTATTCAATTGCTTCAACTTTAGCTTGTCGGCTATATTTAGATATTTGAAATAATTATATAAGTTTTCACCTTTAGCTAAACCTCCAATATAATGAACACCCGTATCAAAAATTGTTTTATTCCGAACAAAAGTTTGCAAATTTCCACCAAACTGATTATTCTTTTCAAGCACCACCACTTTCTTTCCTTCCTTTGCCAAAATAAGAGCAGAAACAAGTCCACCCAAACCGCTTCCTATCACGACAATATCGTAATGAAGTTTCGAATTATTTGGTGTAAACGATGTATTCATTTGTTTCTGTTTGTTGAATAAATTCAGTAAATAATGATTGATTGACGTTTCTATTTTTTAGAACAACAATTTTATTAAATTGATTGATTGTTTCTTGGTTAATTTCTTCAATTTCTGTCGAAATCAAAAGGGTTGTATATTCTTCATTAACGCTGAAGTTTGGTGAATATTCTAATGAGCGGATTTTTGTAATGTAATTTGTCGCAGCAATTGATCTTTTATCTTCACTTTTTATAAACGAAATAATTTTACGATTTGCTTGCTGCATTAACAATAAGAAATCAATCTGTCCATAGTCATTAGCAAAATGAACGATTTTTTCGTTCGAACCAAATACATCATTCAATTGATGATAAACCGATTTAAATTGTTTAAAATCTTGTTTTACTGCATGTACAACTTCAAATTCTTTATACAAAAAACTTAAAAACAATTTTTGTTTCCAGTAATTTTCATCTTCATATCTATTTCGAATTTCTTGAAATTTTGCTTTATAAGCTCTACTGATTTTTTTTGTACGTTCAGAATAATTTAATCCATAAGTTTCATCATTCCAAGCAATTCTATCTCCAATTATTGAATAGATATGTCCATCCGAAATTAAGAAGTCGCCTTTTGGAATAATCTCTGAATTTCCATGAATATACATTGGTAAAATATCTAATTTCAATTTCTCTGCTAAATAAAATGCTCCTTTATGAAAACGGTTGATATTATTTGTAAAAGAACGCGTTCCTTCAGGGAAAATCATCAACGAAAAATCATGACCAATACGATTTTTGATTGCTTCAATATTATCTTCAACACCATTAGAAACTGGATAAAAACCAGCCATTTTAACTGCACGTCCAAAAATTGGCGATTTATACACCCAATCGTTTACTAAAAAAACAATTTTAGGTGTACACATTCCAATAGCTAACGTATCTAAGAAAGAAGTATGATTGGCAATAATAATCGACTGCTTCTTAAAATTTTCATGATTAGGATTGATTATTCGTTTAACAACTGTTGGTTTCAACATCAATACAGATTTCATAAAAGTTGCCATTCCCCATCCAAAAAGTTGGTACTTTTTCTCTTTCGAAATTGGTAAAATAAGCATCAAAAAACGAAGTATTAAAGAAGTCAACGTTCCAAATAATCCAAAATATAAAAAGAAAATTCCACTCTGAATTGCCAACCATAAAGTCATCGGACTTTTTCCTTTTTTGGAACGATTGGCTATAAAAAATCGAAATAAAATTGGATAAAAAATAAATGTAATCACCAATGCTGCAAGCACTCCAACCAACGAAACTGACGCAATAGATTTTAGAGCAGGGTGTTTTGCAAAGATAAGCGCACCAATCGCTAAAACTGTCGTAATAACGGCTAATAAAATTGATGTTCGGTAAGTCGGCATTTCATCTTTACCAGTCGTGTATTCTTTTTGTAAAGCACTTGTCATAAAAATACTAAAATCAACTCCATGACCAAAAACCAACGTGCAAACAATACTGCTAAAAATATTAAATTTGATATCAAAAAGTCCCATTAAACCTGCAGTAACCAAACCTGATAACGCGATAGGAATCGCACTAATAATAACCAACTCAATACGTCGGAAAAAATACCATAAAATCAATAAAACAGCTAAAAACGAATAATTAACTAAATTATTAAAGTCATTGACTAAATTACCTAAAAAGTTTTCGTTTAGTAACTTTCGGTCAATTACAATTGTTTCGTTATGATGAAATTGATTCACAAATTTCTCTCTATTCTCTTCCTTTAATTTGACTAAAGTTGAGATGGTATAAAATCCATTTTTTTCGGAAACAAATTCTTCAAAAAGTGACGGATTGAACGCGCGATAATCCTCTAATTTTAATGGTTGATAGGATTTATCAAAAATCGAGAAAAATTGATCGTAAATACTTTGTTTAAAACCATATTCTTTTCCTTCGTTGACAAACTCATTCTTTACAAAATTTATCTTTTCAGCAGACCAGAAATTATTCCAATTCTTTATTTTTTCTACTTGTTCAGCAGCTGGTAAAACCAATGATTGAATCGAATTAAAACTTAATATTTCATCTGCATTGACTGCTTTTGATAGTTGAGTTGTTAACGCGCTATTTTTAGTTAAAACTTCATTTATATCTGTTCCATAATTAACGACATACAATGATTTTGAAATGGTATTAGAAGACGTTTCTAATTTTTTTTCAGCAATTTTTTGATCTGTTGGAATGTAATTCAATTTTGATAAATCCTTATCAAATTTAACTTTACTGAACGTAAAACAACTTACAATAATCAGCAGTATACAAGCTACAATCAAAAATTTATTATGATGAAATGAGAATAATGCTAACTTCTCTATAATGGTAGAATTATTTTCGACCGAATTTTGCTTTGGGTGATACAAATGTGGAATAATCAACAATGAAAAAACACCAGAAACAATAACTGTTATTCCAGCAAAAATTCCTAAATCTTTTAATACATCTGATTTCACAAAAAGTAAACACAAAAAAGCAATCGCTGTTGTTGTACAGCTCATGATTAGCGGTTTGGTAATCTCTTTAAAAAGTATTTTAGAATCGCTATTGTGTTTGTAATGCGTCATGATATGCAACGAATAATCAATCGTTATTCCGAGTAAAACCGCACCAATACTTAATGAAATTGCAGAAATTGTACCTTGAATGAAATACAACATTGCCAAGGCAAAGAAAAAACCAAAAACAGAAGGTATAAAAATGATAATTGGAATGTAAAGCTTACGATAAAACACCATCAAAATAACCATTAACGTCGTCATCGATATCAATACAGTTGTGATAATATCTTGCTTGATTTGCTTGGCATTTGCAACAGCAATAAAACTTGAACCAAAAAAACTTAATGTTGATTTCCCGCTATATTTTGGATTTAAATGCTGTTTTATGTCCTCTAATCGATTGACAAAATCAGTATTATGTTCTGTTTCACTTCCAGAAAATGTTGGATTGATAAAGAGCAATAATTTCGAATGATCTTTCGTAACAATAAACCCTTTATACACCTCAAAATCGCTCGTCAAATTCTTATCTTTCAACCGATTTAACGCAACAAAAGTTAAACCAAGAGGGTCTTTCAACATAAATTCTTTTGAAACTATTCCCGTTGGTGTAATTAGACTTTTGTAATTCTGATCAACAATCGATTCAATAGAATCTTTCGTCAGTTTTAGAGTTAACTTATCATAATCTTCTTTCTCTAAAAAAAGCGGTAAATTCTGATGTACAAAATCAAATGTCGAAGCAAAATTATCTAAATCATATTGACCTTGAACATCATTGTAATACTCTTTGAGCGGTTGAATACTATCCAAAAAATCTGTTGCTTGAGCAGTCATATCATCTAATGTTCCAGCCTTTTCTTTTTCGATAATAACAGCAACTTTATCTGTGAATTTTAATTGAGAAATAACTTTTGTAATGGCATCATTCTTCTCATCTTTTGGAATAATTCGCGTTATATCTTCCTCAAATTTTAATCGATTCGCAAAAAATAAACAACACGCCAAAAAAAGAATAAAAAGTAAACTGCTCAACCATTTATTCCCTTTGATATGTAAAAATATAGTGTAGAAATATTTATGCATTCTTAATGGTCTTTTGACTGAAATAAGTTAATAAAAAATAACTTGAAATTCCACTTACAACACTACAGAATGTTGCTAAAACTAAGCTCCCAATTACATATCGAAGTAAATTTTTCTTAATCGTTTCGAACGAAACCAAACTTAAATCTAAATGAAAATTATCTTGTAAAATGAACCCTCCAGTAACTAAAGATAGGTAGATGATGATTGGGATCATTGGCGGAATACTAATGTTAGAACAGAAGAAACTGATCACTTTATTCAACCGAAACATAGAGGCTAAAAAAATAGATAAAAAGGTTTGAAAACCCCAAAAAGGAGCAATACCAAGAAAAACACCCAAAGAAATTGATAGCGCTTTTACTTTATTGTTATCGTTACTTCCTAAAATATCTTCTTTAATGAATGTTCGTAAGTTTTTTTTTTTGAAACTGAACAGAAAATTTCGAGGTTTAATGTAGAAAATAGTCAAGAATACAAGAAATGTATTCAAGATGCTAATTCGTGTAAAATCTTTGAATGGACGGAAATGTGAAACGCGTTCATTTGGATCGTACAAAATGTCAATCGGAATGTTAATTACTTCAATTCCTTTCCAAGCTGTACGTACAATCACCTCAATTTCAAATTCAAATTTAGTTGTCCAAAATCTTTTTGGAATAAATTTTAATGGATACAAACGATAACCAGATTGAGTGTCATTTAATTTAATTCCTGTTTCGAACCAAAACCAAAAATTAGAAAATTTATTGCCAAAACTACTTTTTTTCGGAATCCCATCTTGTTCCATTTGGCGACTTCCGATAATTAAAACTGGTTTATTGCGTTGTTCTAATTCTTCTATAAAATTTGGAATATCATGTGGAAAATGTTGCCCATCAGAATCGATTGTCAAAGCATAGTGATACCCATTATTTACGGCTTCCTTAAAACCAACTCGCAAAGCATTTCCTTTCCCTTTGTTTTGTGCTATTTTAACCACAACAAATTGACTTTCGTATTCGTTTAAAATAGCATCTGTAGCGTCTGTAGAACCATCATTAACAATAATAATCTGATTGGTGTAGTCCAAAACTCCATCAATCACACGTTTCAACGTTTTATGATTGTTGTAAGTCGGTATAAGTACACAAACTTTTAGTTCATCTATTTTATGTCGAATATTCGAAAAATCCATGCGCTTAATGAAATGTTTTCTGCTGTTGTACTGTAAAAGTATTGTAATTTTTGGCGTATGACTTAATCAATGCTTGAACTTCTTTAGGAGCCGATTTATAATTATCGATAATAAATGTTTTATCTTCTTGAATATTTTGATTGTATTTAATAAACTTTGGAATATTTTCTTGAATGATTAATCGAATCAGACGATTTTCCACATCTTTTGAATCCTTTTTGATCGAATTATTAATCAAAGTAGCGCCTTCTGTAAAAAATTGTTTTTTTATTTCCTTATCTTTTATCGTTCTTGCTTTTAATATTTTAGAAGCTCCTTTGTACGCTATAATTGTCTGATTTTCACCAGGATAATTATTTAATTTATTGTATAAAATATTCACATTTTTAGATGATTTCGAAGCGTTTTCAAAATCCGTCCTTAATTCGGATAATGTTAATCCAAAAAAGAATAAAACCGAAAATAATAACGATAATATGATTTTCATTAATCCAAAACTTTATAAATTGCACTAAATTTTAAGGCATTTGTTGCTTCAAAAAAAGAAGTATTTTTAACTTTTACTTCATCATTTTCGCAAACAACATTCAAATTTAATTCCAAAATTGGATTCACAAATGGATTTATGGTTGCCATAAATTTGACATTCGAAACTTTAGACAAAAACAGATTTTTAGCAACAAAACCTTCTGTTATTTCTTTTATAATTTGCATCATGCAAACGCCTGGAGTAATTGGATTATTTGGAAAATGACCTTCAAAAACTTCATGATTTGGATTCAGTTCAATTTGGACTTTAAAATTTACATCATCTATTTTCTCCGAATTTTTGATGGTATATAGATTAGGAATAAGCATTTGTAACTGTTTTGATTTACAAATATAATCTAAAAAATATTGTAATTTAAGTTTGTTTAATCTTCCTCTAATTGTGTATTTACTTTTGACAATTCGATACTTAAGTTAAAGTGATTGTGTTTGATTAAAATCTTTTCTGGATAATCTGTTTGATTAGTCGTAAAGTAGTTGATTGTCTTTATTTTATTGTTCTTTAGATGAATTAATTCTTGGAAATTAGTTGATTCATTTTCATCGAATACTAAACTTACATCTTTCGATTTTAAAACAACAAAATCAGCTGTTTTAATAGATTCATCCACTTTAAAATCGTTTTTAAAAAGCATTTGTAAATCATTTGCAAGTGTTTTCACAACTACTTTTTTATTCAAATCTGGCATGGCATAATTCAAGTTGTAATTATTTTCTGAAATAGATAAATCAAATAATGTATTTCCAAAATCAGACATCATTACTACTCGATGCGAATCATAACCGAGCTTTTTTACTACAAAATTACCTTTCATTTCATTTTTCATAAACGTAATCTTAAAACGGTAACTGTATTCTTTGTCAATTTGACTAAAATAAGGATTAAGAAATTCCTTTTCAACCTTTTGTTTATCTTGTATATCGGCTATTTTATATGTCGTTCCACAAGACGTTAAAAACAAAATACTAAGGAGTAAAAACAGACGCATTGATTGTTTTATTTAAAGATTTGTTCGTAAATAAGATTTTGGTGTAATCGTCTGAAGGCTCAATCAATTTCACTTCTGTCACCGTCGATTGTCCGGAATAAAACGTCAACTGAATTTCTTTGATGTATTTCATCACATCTTTTATTTTCGGTTGCAATTTTGCTATTCGAGCTTTATCCGTTTTAACATAGGTAATAAAAAAATCATTGGTATTGAACAAATTACCACTTACACTTCCAACAATCAATTGATTTAATTTTTCAAACTTTTTATTTCCTTGCAAATCAACACTCGATTTTTTTCCTTCGTCATTAATGTAAATTTTATTGTGGTTAAAAATGACATTATAATCAATAGGTTGCGTATAATTCCAACGCATCGAACTTGGATTTTGCAGATACAATTTACCTTTCGAAACAATTGGTTTTTCTAAAAAACTCATCACTTTATATTGTGTAAAATCAGCCGTTAACGTCTTTATTCTTTTAGAATCAGTTACAATATCTTTTTTGAAATTCTCAATTTCAGCATTACTCATTTTACTTTCTTGCGCAAAAATTGTCAAGTGAAAAAATGCAAATAAAATGAAGATTTTAGTTTTCATATACATCAATTTTCAAGAGTTCGTCTAAAGGAACTACTTTATAATTTTCCTTTTGTAAAAATACAAATAATTGTGCTAACACATTCGCTGTTTTATCCGAAGTGTCATGCAATAAAACGATTGAACCTGGTTTAATTTGTCGTGTAATTCGATCAAACAATCTTTTTTCATCATCAATAACTGTATCCAAAGATCGAACATCCCAACCTATTACGTGATGTTTGGTTCTGCGCAAAGCTCTTGCAATATGTGGATTTGTCACGCCAAAAGGCGGTCTAAAAATCTTTGTTTTAACCGATATAGTTTGTTCAATAATTTGATTAGTAGTCAGAATTTCTTGTATAATTTTATCAGTTGAATAAAAGCCATTTTTAGGCGAATGATGATAAGTATGATTTCCTATTAAATGCCCTAATTGATGTATTTTTTGAAGATTTTCTGGAGATTGATTGATTTGTTTTCCGATACAAAAAAATGTTGCTTTAGCATTATTTTTTTTTAAAATTTCAAGAATTCTTGGTGTAAATTCTGTTGGTCCATCATCAAAAGTTAACGAAATTATTCGATCTGTGGTTTTCCCTGCTGAATGAAACGCTTTCAAAAAGTAATTAAATCGAATTTCAAAAGCACCAAAAATTGTCAATAACGACCAAATAAAAAAAGGTATAAACAAATAAAAAAAAGACAAACTTTTTGCAAAACAACCAATTGAAAGACAAATTAGTGTAGTTATAAAAAAGATGGTGGCAACTTTAAATTTCATATCGATTGAAGCAATACTAAACTCAAATCTTTTCCATTCCGACCATTGACCAAAAGTACATTTCGATAACTTTTAGCCACTATTTTATTGGTTTTAAATTGATAAGGTAAACTTTGATGACGTAATAATTTGCAGCCTAAAATAAATCCAAAAGCCGATGACGTTCCAAATTCACCAATAAAATCTTTGTATTCAAATATCTCAATCAATTCCTTCTCATTAATTCGCAAAGTTTGATCTCCTGAAATTATCGCATCAATATCGGATAAATCAATATTATTCAATTGAATAAACTTTAAAATTTCAGCATTTATATCTTCATAATTATTCAAGAGATGAACATCTATTACTTTCGCATAAGAACTTTCACTTTTTTGATTAGATAAAACACAAAAGTGTGCACCTTCACTGTATTTAACTCCTTGGTTAAACTCATTTTTAATCTCACCAACTAATTGCAATAATTCATAAGTACGAACACCTATTTCATCAATTCCACCAATTAACGCATTATTAATCCCTTCCTTTTCTACTTGTAAAAAACCGTCTAATAACGCATTCTCAAAGGAATTAAAACCATTTGTATAGGTAAAATTGTAAGCGTTGCACCCAAGATGTAAAGCAATTTGAGAACCAACCGTATTATGTGTAGATTGAATAAAAGCAGTTGGCGTCAAAAACTCCTCTTTGTTTTGAATAATATTCGTCAAAAACTTTTCAGAATCCACCAAACAACCTAAAGCTGTTCCAGTGATTATCGCTTCTGGATGTTCAATTCCTCCATCATTCAATGCTTTTAAAGAAGAATAAATTCCCATTTTAACTCCAGAAGCCATTCGACGACTCATCGCAGAAGAAATAATATCTTTTAACAAAGGAGATTTCGCTTTCGTTATTGAAGTTTCTAATAACAAAAAATCATTTGTGATTTCATTTGTAAATTGAGCATTTACGAAACCTAATCCATTTACCACTACTTCTTTCATGATTTAGAAAAGATTAAAGTTGAACAATTCCCTCCAAAACCAAACGAGTTTGATAATACATATTGAATATCTTTGTTCTTAACTTCTGTCGAAGGAAAGATATTCAATTCTTCTATCGGAGATTGAAAATTAAGGTTAGGGTAAACGATACTATGTTGTAAACTTAACAAACTAAAAACCGCTTCTACACTCGCTGCAGCAGCTAATGTATGACCAGTATATGGTTTAGTTGAACTAAAAATAGGTACATCTTCTCCAAAGATTCTTTTCAAAGCTCTACCTTCTGTTATATCATTGTTGTTTGTAGCTGTACCATGAACATTGATATAATCGATATTATGTGGTTGAATATTCGCGGTTTCAAATGCTTTTTTCATCGCTAAATACGCTCCTTCTCCATTTTCAGAAGATGCAGTTTGATGAAATGCATCATTGGCATTACCTGAACCGATCAAATAACCAAGGATTTTTTTGTTTGATTTTTGAGCTAATTCATCTGACTCTAAAATCAAATAAGCTGCAGCTTCTCCAAGGTTTAAACCTTTACGATTTTCATCAAAAGGTTGATTAAACTCATCACTTAAAATCATTAAACTTTTAAATCCATTGACTGTAAATTTAGATAACGCATCAGTCCCACCTACAATCACACGATCCAATTTCCCTGAATTAATCAAACGAGCACCATACATAATCGCATTTGCAGCTGAAGAACATGCAGTACTAATCGTCGAAACAAAACCTTTTAAACCAATCTCGTTTGCAATTTGATTCGTTGTTGCTCCTGCATCATGACTCATAATATACTTTTGTTGATCAAGTAAATTCTCAAAATCAAAAAAATAATTTTCAGTTCGATCCATTCCTCCTACACTCGTAGAGGAAATCAACCCCGTTCTTACTTCATTTACATCTTCTATCTTAGCTTTTTTTAAAGCTTCTTTTACAGCTACAAGCCCTAGCATTGCTGTTCTGGAAAAGTTGTTGTCCGAAGATAAATTTAAAAAAGTTGCTAATTCATCATTAGATAATTTTATTTCACCCACAAAAATTTCATTTTGATGAATAGATTCAAAATTTTCAAGGCGTGATAAGCCATGTTTTTGATGAATTAAAGAATCATGGTTATCTTCGACATTCTTACCAATTGCCGAGATAATTCCCATTCCAGTTATAGCAACTTTTTTTGTCATTATTTTGTTCTATTTTTTTGGATATAATCTGCCATAACTTCAACCGATTGAAAGATTGTTTTTCCTTCTTTTGGATCAGTAATTTTAATTCCATATTCCTTATCCAATAAAACAATCAATTCTAATGCATCAATAGAATCTAACCCCAAACCGTCTCCAAATAGAGGGTCATCATTTTTAATCTCTTCTACCGAAACATCTTCAAGATTTAAAATTTCGATAATTTTCACTTTTAAATCGTTTATTAAATTTTCCATAATGTTTTTATTCTAACTAATATTATTTTAATCTATTAAGTACATTTTTATTTCGTAATCTTCTTGCAAATAATCAACCCAAGCCAACACAACTTTTTTTGCTTTATTTTTGATAATCAAATAATTTGCATATTTCTTTAGTCGATCTTCATCAAAATTCGATGAAATAAAAAAAGCATTTTCAGTTTTCAAATGATGACGAATACTGACTTCTCCTAAACAAACATTTGCTAATGTGTAAACAAATACAGCTGGACTTGGAAAAATTTCATCAGTCGATTGAATACTTTTTTGATGTTTCAAATCTGAATCTAAACTTGAATTTCTATTGGCAAAAACCAACGCTATTTCTTGATTTTCATTCAATGTATTCTCGTCTTTTAGAATGATCTCAGCAGCTAAAAAAGCCAATTTACTTTGATTATCCATTTTATAGAATTTTGGATAATCTATTTCTAACAATTTAAATAAATTTTTAGAAAATAACCCAAAATCTCCTGAAGAATCTTCGAAATAAAGTTCGTCATTCAACCAAACTTGTTCTTTTTTAATTTCAACTTTAGTCATCTTGAACTTTTTTAAGTATGATTACAGCATTACTTCCGCCAAATCCAGAAGAAGTTTTTAGAATAACATTGATTTCTTTTTGAAGATTTTCCTTTAAAATATTTTGAGAAACTGAAGTTCCTACTTCTTTGAAATTATTACTTTTCAATATAATGTTTTCTTCTGCTTGTTTCATCGAAATCACCAATTCTAACAATCCAGACGCACCCAATGTATGTCCGTAAAAAGCTTTTAGACTATTGGTCGGGGTTTTACTCATTTGCAAACGATTAAAAGCAATTGATTCCATTTCATCGTTATACAAAGTCGCCGTTCCATGAGCTGAAATATAATCTATTTCATTTGATGAAACATTTGCTTCTTTCATCGCCGACTCGATACTCAAAACCAAACCTTCACCTGTTCGTGATGGTCCCGAAATATGGTTTGCATCATTAATAGAAGCTTCTCCCAAAATTTGAAAACTATTTTTTTCTTTATTTTTCGAAAGATAAATACAAGCTGCTGCTTCGCCTAAATTAACACCTTTTCGAGCCTGATCAAAAGGTTTGCACAACTCGAAATCCATTGCTTGAAATGAATTGAAACCTGTTAAAACAAAATCTGTTAATTCATCTAAAGCCAAAACATATACATTGTCAAAAGTATCCATTTCAATGAAACGTTTTGCTACATTTACCGCCAAAACACCAGATACACATGCATTTGATACGATTATTGGTTCTGATTTGAATTCAAAATAATCAGCGATTTTTTTAGCGAAATTTGGAATAGATGCTTCGTTTATAGAATGTGAAAGATGATTAATATTTCCTTTCGTTGTGGATAAAACAAAACCCGTTCGAGAACTTATTTCCGCTTGCTCAACAATAGATTGAAGAGCTATAATCCCAATTAATTCTAATCGAGTATATTTTTTATTATCAATTATTTGATCTTTTAAATTACAGAAAATTTCTTCATTAATTTTTCCTGCATAAAAATGTTTTAAATGACCAAATGATTCAACTTTAGTGACGGCAGAATTTCCCTCCAACAATTGATTCCAGTTCGTTTCAATTGTATTACCGAAAGGCGTTAAAATATTCGCACGATTGATGTAAATTTTCTCCATTACAATAATCCTACTTTTTTCTTCCATTGTTCAAAGAATGCTGGAAATGTTAACATTAATTCCCCTTCGTTGTCTAAAAATACTTGAATTGTTTCACCAATACAAACTAATTTTTCATCTTGATTAAAAATCTTGAATTTATAAATCATCTTTGCAGCCAAAGTATCTACAAAAGTGGTTTCTATTCTACATTTATCTCCATATTTCAACGGAAACTTATGCTCGCAAACTGATTTGATAATCGGCGTTACAAAGCCACTTTTTTGAATATCCAAGTAACTAATTCCAAAATGACGGCCAAAAGCTTCTCTTCCATCTTCAAAATATGTAATATAATTCCCATGCCAAACGATTCCCAACGGGTCGGTTTCATTAAATCGAACAGCGAAATTAGAATGATGTACTAAGGTTTTAATCTTCTCTTTTGAATCTATCATAATATAATGCGACAAACAAGGTAATAATATAGAACAAAATTAACAAAATAATATTCGGTACAATCTCTATGAATGACTGATTTCGTAGAATAAGACTATAATAGCCATCTAGCGCCCAATTCATCGGTGAGATTTTTGCGAAATGTTGCATAAAATCTGACATTGCAAAAACAGGAATCCATACTCCTCCTATCGCTGCTAAAATAACGACTAAAGTTGCTCCAAATGGAGCAGATTGTTCTTGTGTTTTGGCTATTGTTCCAATTAAAAGTCCCAAACCAATTGCGGCTAAAGACGCAAAAACAGTCAGTCCATAAATAGAAAATAAAATACCATCTGTTTTAAAACTTGGTAAATCAATCAATGGAAAAACGAATTTAGCTACACCTAAAATCATTATAAACTGAAATAAACTTATGGTTAAATAAGTGATTGTTTTACCAATAATTTGAACTGAATAAGGCATCGGACTAGTTAATAATCGTACGTGTGTTCCTAAACTTTTTTCTTTTACAATATTGATAGATAAAGGAACAACGATAAAAAATATAGCAAATAATGTCCAAGCAGGAACATTATGTTGTGTCACGTTTGGTTTTAAAATTGATTTTGAATCTTCGGGAACAATTTCTTGAAAATGAATGAATTTTTCATTTTGAAAACTCAAATCTTCAGACCCCATTTCTTGTTGAAATGCCTTATAAATACTTTTATTTTCTGTGTCCGTTATTAATTGATCCAATACATTCGAAACATTGTCCTTAAATGCCAAGGAAGTTGCTGGATCAAAATAAAGTTTAATCGTTTTTGGACTAACCTGTTGATTGTATTTAACTTCCGTACTATCGAAAGCAAATTCATTTAAAATTTGCTCAACATTTTGATTGATTTTATAATCCAAATCTTTTGATAATCGTTCAGGTATAACAATTCCGACTTGATATTTCCCTTTGAACACCTCTGATTTTAGTTCATCTTCTGTTAATTTTTTTCCATTTAATTCTGAAACAATTTTCAAATTGCCCGATTGAGAAATATGTTTTTTAACCACAGCAGAAATACTATCCTGATCATGATCAATAAATAGTACTGGAATAGTTGCTTCTGCAAACGAATCGTAGGTACTTTTCTGAATTTTAGTTACCGTTACAACCAAAATCAAAGGCATTATAAAAAGAATCACCAACCCACCAATATCGCGAATCAGCAATAATATTTCTTTTTTAATACATGCTAAAAGTTGTTTCAACATATCATGACAATTTAGTTAGATAAACAAATGCTTCTTCAAGATTATACGCATTTACTTGTTGAATCAATTGTTTTGGTTGGGCAGTTATAATCGATTTTCCTTGATTCATAATAGTAACCTGCGTACAAAAACCCTCCGCTTCTGCCATATGATGCGATGTATAAACGATCGACATTCCTTGCTGATGAAGTTCTTGTAAATAATCCAATAACGCAATTTTGGACTGAATATCAACACCAACAGTTGGCTCATCTAAAAATAGAATTTCTGGTTGATGAAGAATGCCTGCCAATAAATTAATACGGCGTTTCATTCCACCCGAAAAAGATTCAATTTTTCTATCCAAAAATTTACTCATTCCAACTTTTTCTGTCAAAAGCAAAATCTTTTCATGCAATTCTTTTGAAGGAACTTTATAAATCTTTCCGAAAAATTCTAAATTTTCTCGTGCTGTCAACGTTGGATACAATGCATATTCTTGTGGAACAATTCCAATAATATTTTGAATCTTTTTTAAATCATTTTTCTGATTAAAATTCTGAATCACAATATTCCCAGAAGTGGGTTTAATCAAACCTGAAAGTATCGACATCAATGTTGTTTTCCCTGCTCCATTTGGACCAAGAACACCATGAATTTCGTTTTGTTTTATCGTTAATGAGAAGTCTTCTAACGCAAAAACATCCGAATTTTTATATTTTTTATATAATTTTTCAATCTCAATCATCTCTAAATTGCTTTTCTTAAACGCTTAAAAAACGACTCTTCTAAATCTGCTAATTCCAACAATTGATCAGAAATTACATCATAAATATCTTGGGCATTGTTTCTTTTTTTATATACTCTTGAAGCATTTAAAGCAAAATCGCGCCATTTATCGCCTATTTCAGAAATTTCTAAGGCAAAATCATTCAGATGTGGTTGGTTTATTTTTTGTGCAGCCTCTTGTAAAAAAGCAGCATAAATATAACGAAAACCTCCACCACCAGTTCCGATTTCTTCTTGCATACGAATCATTTGAGCCAAGAAATAATTGGTTTTTGCATTTCCAACTTTCTTTGGCATTTTTTTAATTCTTTTTGCAACCATTCGTATACCTTTAACACCAACAATTGGTACTGGTGCTAACATTTCGCGACACGTTTTTTTTATTCCTTTTGTAATCGCTTTCTGATAATCTATATGTTCTGGAATATATTCAGGATAATACAAATGACCTTTTGGAGCTAAAACTCCTTTCGAAAAACGAACTTTTTCTAATTCATTTTCTGTCAATTTTGTTGTTTCTTGCATCACAGGATCACTAATTAAATAAGTTTGATCTTGTTTACCAAAAACAACCAAATTATGTCCATTGAAATGGAATTTATATTCTTCGGGAAAATAAGTTAAATTGTATACACCAACCTGCAAACCACATGGACGATTAGCTAATAGTTGTTGATCTAAAAAGGTTTGAGCAGACTTTGTAGAACGAAATTTATGACGTTTAACCTTTATTCCAAGATTTTTTGCTGCACGATTAAAGATCATTCCAGGCATTGGACGATAACTAATAGCAGGCGCATGATTCACTTTAAGAAATGGCAAGAAGACAAAGAATAGTCCCGAACCAATTCCAAAAATCATTGGTTCTGAAATATCAATTCCTTTATTTTTTAACAAATTAGAAGCAACACCGTTCTCGCAATGTGCAGATTGAAAATGTTTAAAATCAGTTAGGGTTTCCATTAAAGTTTTTTAGTTCATCAACCGAAATTTCAAAAGCTTCGGCATATTTTTTTAGTGTTGATTCTTTTAGTTTTGCGAAAACAGTTGGCTTTGAATGTCGTTTGACAAAAAATTTCCAAATTCCAACATAATTAGAAAGGATATCCCAATCCATACGTTTCAATTCCATGAAATATAATATTGGACTTGCTTTTCCTTCCATCACTTGTTGTCTTGCTTGCTCTGTACGCTCATCTAATATTTTTAATGTTTCGGACTGAACAAGATTCTTCGCTTCCCAACCCGTACTCAACGTTTGAGAAAACTCGCCTTGATCATCAATCGCGTAATATACTTCATTAAAATCTTTTAAATGTCCTTTATCTTGTGGTACTTCTGATTGTTTCATTTTTTATGGTTTTGAAGCATCAAATTCATCGTAGCTGTTGCAATAATCTCTTCGTCAAGTACAACTATTGCCTGCATTAAACTAATTGTAAATTCATCATAATCATAAACTTCTAACAATGTTGATTTTGTTGTTATTGTTTGATTAATTTTTGGTAATTTCAAGATTTCAGCCTGTTTTATCGTACTAATAAAACCTATCACATCTCCTTTATGAAGATCAGCAAAATTGATAAAATAATTTTGTCCTATAATCGTTGAGCAAACTTGCGCCATATTTTCGAGTAAACCGACTTCAGTAAAATATTCGTTCTGAATAAATAGTTGAGTTGGTTTTATCGTAAATAATGCTTCAACATACGTTTTTTCTAACCAAGAAATCGTATCCACAAAAAGCATTGGCTCACGATGTGGAAGGTATTGTTGAATATCAATTTGTTGATTTACTTTCATAAATTATGTTTCTGCAATCACTGTTTTCATCTCTCCTTTTGCAATTACCTCTTCTTCAATCTTTGTTTCGATTGATACCAAAGTCACTCCCATCACTTCGTGTAAAATAGTGGCAGTTGTTACCAAATATTCATTAACCTTAGGCAAACGGTTAATTTGTATTGACTTCATTGACCCAATATAACCTGTTGGTGCTGATTCATTTCGAATATAAAATTGATACCCTGTATACAACGCTACTGTTTGCGCCATATGTTCTAACACTCCTGGTTCTTTTAATTCATTATTACTCACAAATATTGAATCATTTTGTACCGATAAACCACCAACTACTTTTCCTTCTTCAAAATCAAAAATAGCATCAACCATTATCATTGGTTCGCGTTGTGGAATCAATAATTTGATAAACTCTATCGAACGATTAGGTAATTGTAAAGTATTCATTTTATACGACAGTTAAATAAGCATACGAATAAGAAAAACGTCCACTTTCTGGTACACAAAGCATGATACGATTTCCTTTTTCAAGGTTTCCTTTCTGAAAAAGTTCATCAAGCATTAAAAAAACAGATGCCGAGCCTACATTTCCAACTTTACTCAAATTCATAAACCATTTTTCAAGCGGAATTGTGATACCTTTCTTACAAAATTCATCATATAATCCTTGAACAAAATAATTTGATGAGACATGAGGCAATAAATAATCGATCTGATCTGATGATAATTGATGTTTATCCATTGCAGCTTTCATGCTTTCCACACCTTTAATTAAAATATTGTCGTTTAAAACTTTGACATCTTGTTTCAATGAAAAAACCGATTTTTTTAGCCAATCTTCCGAAGAATAATCGCTCCAAGGTTTCATTTCTCCATTCGGTAATTTATCACCACCTGCATACATACAGGTTTCTAATTCGTGTGCGTAAGAATAAGATTCCATCCACTCTATTTTTAATGAAATAGTATCTTCGTTTGGTGTATTTTCTAATAAAAAAGCACCTGCACCATCAGACAACATCCAACGTAAGAAATCTTTTTTGAAAGCGATAATCGGTTGTTCTTCTAATTCTTTCAAATTTTCAACTTCATGTTCAAATTTTTCTGCTTTCATCCATGTCGAAACTCGTTCCGATCCAGAACAAATTGCATTTTTAGAATTACCCGATTTTACTGAAAGATATCCAAATTTCAGTGCATTCATTCCCGAATTACAAACACCAGAAGAAGAATTTAATTCTACTGAAACGTTATTAGCTAATAATCCATGTACCATTGCTGCATGAGAAGGTAATAGGAAATCTGGTGTAGAAGTTCCACAAGACAATACCTCAATATCGTTTTGTGTAAATCGATCATCCAACAAATTGACGATTGCTTTCATCGTCAATTCAGCATTAGAATGCGTTATATTCCCTGATTTATCAAGTGCGTAATAACGTGTTTTGATTCCATTGTTTCTTAAAACGATTCTTCTTGCTTTTGACGGAATTTGATTAATCTTCCCTAAAAAATCTTCCATTTCTTCATTTGAAATAGGTTGATTTGGCAAAAACTTAGAAGTTTTGGTGATATATACGTGCTGCATATTATTTTATTCCTTGATAATATTTTACCTGTTTTTTGTATTTAAAATAATTAAACGGATAAAATATAATATATAACAAATTTACTATCGGAGATATTATCCAAATAGCCACAATTAAATAATAATAAAAGAATTTTAAGAACTTTTCTCGCTGTTTACCTTGCTTAGAATCAATCATTTTTGACCAAACTTTAAACATTCGGTTTCCCTTTTTATCTACAGAAACCAAAAAAGGTTTAACCTCTACAGCACCAGCTAGTACTAATTTTTCTTGTAAATCTGAATAATTATTATTTTGGATTGAATTTAGAATAATTTTACCAAATCTTCTACTTTCTTGTATTGTTTTTTCATTAATTCCTGGCAAAGGCAACAAATTAAACATTCGTTTTTTAACTCCTGAAAACATCCAATTTACAATCGTCATTGCACTTATTAAATTTGGTGTATGATCTACTAACGCAATATTTCCGACCAATTTCGCTTTTTGTTCTTTCAAAATTACCTTGATTTTTTCCTGTGCTAAAAACCACATATTTCGCGAGCCACTAATCGTAATAATTTTAGTATGTTCTAAAAGTTTTTGCGATTGCGAATCTCTTAAAAAAGAATTAATTGGAATGGAAGGAGATAAAAACCAAACCTGATAATACAATAAAATCAAATCATATTTTTGATTTAAAATTTCAGAGGGGATTGGTTTAATTTTCTTCTTTTTTTGAAGAAAGCTGTCAGGAAAAGCATTAAAAAAAGAATAAAAATCCCACGGAAAAGGAAACTTCTCCTCCATTTTTATGTTATAGGTCGTTAAACTAATATCTTGGCTTTTATTTAAATCATAAGTTGTTTGATTTACAATCTCTTTCAATTGTCCTGACTGCGAATAATAGACAACTAATATGTTCGGTTTCATGGAATAGAAAATGTTTTATAGTGGTTTGAAAATTCATAATGTTGTGTAATTTACTTCCAAAAATCGAAATAATTGAACCATTGATAAGGATATTTTTTTACAATGATTTCTAAATTCGTACAAAACTCCTTCAATAGAGCGTTTGCATCACGATGTTTGAAATTCGCTTGACGAGCATATAGATGATAATGTAGATTTTTTTCTTTCATGACATACACGAAAGCAACGGGCACTTTCAATCGAGAAGCAATAGAAAATGGTCCTGCAGGGAAATTAGCTTCTTTGCCAAGAAGAACTTCTGACATGGTCTTATTTCCTTCGAAATAACGATCACCTGTAAAACAAATCAATTCATTTCGGCTAAGCGCATTGTTAATTTCGAAAATATGTGATAAATCCTCTTGAATTAAGATAAATTTCACCGAAGGTTTCATGGAAATACTTTCCAAATATTCTTTGATGACGTTTCGTTCTAAATCTGTCGTTACCAAATTTATTTGACAATCTAAATCGATGTCAGCAAAAAAATGTTCTGCAACTTCGAAATTTCCAACATGTGCGCTGATTAAAATTCCTCCTTGTTTTTGATCTAACAAATTTTTCAACAATTCAATCCCATCAAATTCATACGTAAATTTATTACGTAAACCTGCATTAATTGCTGTTTTATCAATTAATGTTTGACCAAACGTATAATAACTTTTATAAACGCTTAAAATTGATTTGAAAATGGAAAAATTTAGACGATGACGAAAGTAATTGTAGATTGATTTATTGCTATCGACAGCTGTTATAAAGTAATAAAAAGCTACAAAAATTAAGACTGAATATGCAGCCTTAATTCCGAGCTTTTTCATCACGTTGACAAATATTTTGTAACCAAGGACCGTTCCTTTAGAACGACCATCCCATTGTTTCATATTTGTTATTTGTTCTCTAACTTTTGTTCTACAATTGTATAAAAGTCTTCAAAAGTAATCATACTTTGAAAATCTTCTTTTACTAATTTAACACCAAAATTAGATTCAATGATTACCACTAAATCGACATAGTCTAAACTATCTAAATCTAATGATTCTTTGATATTTTTTTCTTCTGAAATCACAGAAGTATCAACTTCAAATTCATCAATTAAGATAGCGTTTAATTTTTCAGCGATTTGACTTTTCACCATTTTTTAGGAATTAATTTTTTTAATTACAAGGGCAGAATTCGTTCCACCGAATCCAAAAGAATTTGACAAATATACATCAAATTCTTTATTTAAGGTTTCTTTAACAATGTTTAATTTAGCTGAATCTTCATCTGCATCTTCGAAATTAATATTAGGCGCAATAAAATTATTCATCATCATTAAGTTAGAATATATAATTTCACTTGCACCCGCCATCCAACATTCATGTCCTGTCATCGATTTTGTCGAACTAACATAAGGTCTCGTTTTCCCAAAAACTTGATCGATTGCTTTTGCTTCATTCGCATCACCAACTGGTGTAGAAGTCGCATGAGCATTGATATATTGAATTTCATCAGCCGATAGATTTGCTTGTTTTAACGCTCTATTCATTGCTATCGCAGGCCCATCTACATTAGGTGTAGAAATATGCCCCCCATTTGATGAAAAACCATAACCCAAAACCTCAGCTATAATTGGAGCACCACGTTTTATAGCCGATTCATAACTCTCTAAAATCAACGTTGCCCCTCCTCCACTTGGTACTAATCCATCACGATTTTTATCAAAAGGACGGCATGCTTTTTCTGGATGCTTTTCATTGGCTGAAAAAACACCTAACCCATCAAAGCTTGCCATAGCATATTTATTTATTTCTTGCGCTCCACCGCATATAATCATGTCTTGCAAACCATCTTTGATCATCATAAAACCCAAACCAACAGAATGAGAACCACTTGCACAAGCAGCACTAATGGTCATGTTAATTCCTGTCAATTCGAAAATTGTAGCAAGATTCATGGTCACAGTAGAATTCATTGATTTAAAAATAGCTCCAGAACCTATTAATTCTGTGTCTTTTTTCTCCCGAACAATATCAATAGCATCAATAATTGCTTTCGAAACGCTATCGTTTCCGTAAATAATGCCAACTTCGTTTGATTTCACATATTCTTCCGTCAAACCAGCATTCTTCAAGGCTTCTAAAGTTGCCATATACGCAAACTCTGTTTCTTGGCCAACTGTAATTCGTTGACGACGATTTAAAAAAGGTTTCAAATCAGCATGAGGAACCATTCCTGTTAATGCGGATTTGAATCCAAATTCTTTACGTTCTTCATCAAAAATAATCCCTGATTTTCCTTGACGCAAAGATTCGGTTACTTCTTCTAATGATGTTCCTAAACAAGAATAAATTCCCATTCCTGTTATTACGACTCTTTGACTCATTTTAGCTAAGAATAAATTCCTCCATTTATATTGATTACTTCACCTGTAATATAACTCGATTTTTTAGAAACCAAGAAACTTACCAAATCAGCTACTTCTTCGGTTTTTCCAAAACGATTGGCTGGAATTATTTTTTTTAATTCCTTTTGATCCAATTCATCTGTCATATCGGTTTCGATAAAACCTGGCGCAACAGCATTTACTGTCACATTGCGTTTGGCAATTTCCTGTGCTAAGGCTTTTGTAGCACCAATAACTGCTGCTTTCGCTGCTGAATAATTCGTTTGTCCTGGCGTTCCTTTCAATCCAGAAACAGAAACAATATTCACAATTCGACCAAATCTATTTCTTAATAATGGATTGATAAAGAAATGCGTCACGTTGTAAAAACCATTTAAACTTGTATTAATCACATTCGACCAATCATCTTGCGAAATCCACATAAACAAATTGTCTTTTGTTATTCCAGCATTGTTAACAATTACTTCTACAATTGCATCTGAATTTTTTTCTGACCAATCTGTCAAAACTTGTTGGGTTTGATTAGTATCAGCTACATCAAATTTCAAAATTTCACCTGAACCTCCTAACCTTTCCACTTCTCTCAAAGTCTCTAACGCAGCAGCTTCATTCGAATTATAATTGATTAAAAGATGATACTCATGGTCTTCGGCAATTTTTAAACAAATTGCTTTTCCTATTCCACGCGAACCACCTGTTACTATTGCACATTTCATGCTTTATTTTACTTTATTATTTAGTAAATAATTTTTAACTTCCTTAAGATAAGGATAAATCACCTCATCTTCCTTAAATGCAGGAACAATTTTACGAATTGAATCATAAAATGCTTTTCCTTTTGATGATAATTTATCTTGTATTTGTAGATATTCTATCGCTTGTGTTACAGCTAAACTTTGAACTGTCAATACCTCAAATGTATTATCAATCACTTTTGCACAAATTGTAGCGGCATTCGTTCCCATGCTCACAATATCTTGATTATCATTGTTATTTGGAATACTATGCACATACATCGACGTAGAAAGTGTTTGATTTTCTGCCGTTGTAGACGTAGCTGTAAACTGCGCTGCTTGTAAACCAAAGTTAAAACCAAGTGTTCCTAAATTCACAAAAGGTGGTAGAATATCATTAATTTTTGGATTCACTAAATAATTTAATTGACGCTCACTAAGCATCGATAAACGCGTGACTGCTAATTTCAATTTATCTAACTCTAACGAAACATAATCGCCATGAAAATTACCTCCGTGATGAACCGTTTGATTTTCTACATCAATAATTGGATTGTCACTTGCCGAATTAATCTCGTTTTCTATTACTTCTTTTGCAGCATTCCATGTATCGTAAATTGGACCTAAAATTTGCGGAACACAACGTAACGAATAATATTCTTGTACTTTTTCTTGGAAAATTTTCTCTTTACGTTCTTGGTACAATTCATTTTCTCGTTTTTTCACCAATTGACTATCATATAAAAAGTCGGTCATTTTATCTGCAACAACTCGCTGTCCTATATGTTGTTTAGCTTCATTTAATGGTTTTGAATAATGGTCATCAAAAGATTGAACAATCTCATTCATCATCGAACTCAACGTAATCGATAGATTAATCAATTGATCTACTTTAATCAAATTTACCATTCCGATACCTGTCATAACCGAAGTCCCATTCATAATAGACAAACCTTCGCGAATATGAACTTCTATTGGCTGAAGATTTTCAATCTCAAAAACTTCTTTCGTTGATTTGATTTCTCCTTTATAAAACACTTCCCCTTCACCGATTAAAGCTAATGCTAAATGTGCTAACTGAACTAAATCTCCACTGGCTCCTACGCTACCATGTTGATAAATAACCGGTAAAATATCACGATTCACCAACTCTTGCATCAACAACAAGACCGATGGATGAATTCCTGAAAAACCAAGAGACAACGTATTTAAACGCGCAATAATTGCTGCTTTTGTTTGATCTAACGTCAATGGTTCTCCTATTCCTGTACAGTGGCTTCTGATTAAATTATATTGAAGTTGAATTGTATCTTCTTCCTCAATACGATATTGAGCCATTGGACCAAAACCTGTATTTACTCCATAAATTATTTTATTTGTTGAAAACTCTTTCAGAAAATTAAAACTATTCTCCACTCGCTCAAGTGTTGATTTATCCAGCACTAATTTTTTATTTGCAAAAAGTATGTTTTCTATAGTGTCAATTGTTAATTTTGTCATGTTATTGATTAGGTAAAATATTTAGCGATTTTTGGTTACTTGTTTCCTCAATCAATTGCAAAAATAATTAAAAAACTATACAAAAAATCATGATTGAAAATACAGATGTTTTAATCATTGGTGCAGGACCTTCTGGATCTGTTGCTGCAGCCTATTTGAGAAAGCACAACGTCAATGTAATTGTGTTAGAAAAAACACAATTTCCACGAATTGTTGTTGGCGAAAGTTTAATTCCTCGTTCAATGGATCATTTCAAAGAAGCGGGTTTATTGCCTTATTTGGATCAACAAAATTTTGAAGTAAAAGCTGGAGCAAGATTTATTCGTGATGAACAAATTTGTGTTTTCGATTTCAGTAAAAAATTTGGTAAAGGTCAAGATTGGACCTGGCAAGTTCCTCGTGCTGATTTTGACATGACTCTTGCGAATGCAATTATTGACAAAGGTGCTGATTTACGTTTTAATGAAGAAGTTATTGATGTACAATTTGAACAGAAAAGATCAATCACAACTGTAAAAAAACAAAACGGTGAAACCTATCAAATTAACGCTAAATTTTTAATTGACGCAAGTGGATATGGTCGTGTTTTACCTCGATTATTAAACATTGATAGCCCCTCAAAATTAAATCCTCATTCGGCTATTTTCACACATATAGATGATGTTCGTCGACCTCAAGGACAAGAAGGTACACAGATTTCTTTTGATATCATCGAAACAAAAGTTTGGCTATGGGTAATTCCTTTTTCAAATGGTAAAACGAGTGTCGGAATTGTTGGTCCAACAAATTATATCAATCAATTATCAACCAATCAAAGTACTGTTGAGGCTTTACAAAATGCAATTAAAAAGTCTGATTTTTATTTCAATCGATTTGGTGATTTACCGTTTGAGTTTGAACCTAAATGGTTGAAAAATTATTCGGCAGCAGTTACAAAAATGTATGGAGATGGTTATGTTTTGACAGGAAATAGTACCGAATTTTTAGATCCTGTTTTTTCTTCTGGAGTTTGTTTTGCGACAGAAAGCGGTTTGAAAGCTGCAAAACTCGCCATTAAAGAAATAAACAACGAAAAAGTTGATTGGCAATCTGAATATGAAGATTATATGAAAGAAGGCATTGATGTTTTTACAACTTATGTACAAGAATGGTATACTGGAAATTTGCAAGAATTATTTTTTCATCAACCCGAAAATCCTGATGTTAAAGAAAAAATTTGTGCTGTTTTAGCTGGATATGTTTGGAATAAAGAAAATCCTTTTGTCAAAAAACACAGTAGCGTGATTCGAAATATGGCCTATTTGATCCGAATGGTAAACGAAAAAGAATAATAATGAAGTCGACAATCTGTCGATTTTTTTTATTTCAAATTCAATTAGTTTCTCTATTTTTGAGTAATCCAATACTACAAATACATGCAATTTCAGACAATTGATACGGTAGAATCGATATCGAAAGAAGAATTTATAAAAAATTATCTCAAAAAAAGAAAACCTTTATTATTAAAAGGTTATGCTAAAAACTGGAAGGATTTTGATAAATGGAATCTTGATTATATCAAAGAAAAAGCTGGTGAACAAATTGTTCCTTTGTACGATAGTAAACCCGCTGATGCAACAAAAAGTTCGGATACACCTGCTACACACATGAAATTTAACAAATATGTTGATTTAATAAAAAAGCAACCTTCTGACTTAAGAATTTTCTTTTTTATTATTAAAGATAAAATTCCTGAATTACTTAACAATTTTACTTATCCAGATCTTGGGTTAAAATATTTTGAACGATTACCTACTTTATTCTTCGGCGGAAGTGAGGCAAAAGTTTTGATGCATTATGATGTAGACATGACGGATTTTATTCATTTTCAATTTCAAGGCGACAAACGCATTTTATTATTCGAACCTCAACAATCAAAAGCATTGTACAAAGTTCCCCTTTCGGTTCATACGATTTACGAAATAGATTACGATCACCCTGATTATGAAAAATTTCCAGCCTTGAAACACGCCAAAGGATTTGATTTTGTAATGAATCACGGCGATGCTTTATTTATTCCGCGTGGTTATTGGCATTATAACCGTTATTTGGAAGCTGGTTTTTCGATGTCATTGCGTGCTTTTCCGAATGAATTTTTTCAAGTCTTGAATACCGTTTATCATGTTTTTATTATGCGTTACACTGATAAATTCATGCGCAAAATATTTCAAATCAAATGGATTCATTTTAAAGAAAAATGGGCAATCAAGAAAAGTCACCGTTTTTATAATATTAAAAATTAACCAATAAAAAAATCCGCTCGAATAATCGAACGGATTTTATTTCTTCTAAAAAAGTACTTATTAGTAAGAAGCGTCTTTGATACGAGCTTTTTTACCACGTAATGCTCTGAAGTAGAAGATACGAGCTCTACGAACTTTACCTCTTTTGTTCACTTCAATTTTTTGTAATGCTGGCATGTTTACTGGGAAGATACGCTCTACACCTACATCTCCAGACATTTTACGGATAGTGAAAGTTTCTGTAGTTCCTTGTCCTCTTCTTTGGATAACAACCCCTTTAAAGAACTGAACACGAGTTTTTCCACCCTCTGTAATTTCTTGATAAACTGTAATAGTATCACCTGCTGCGAAAGCTGGGAACTCTTTTTTAGCTACGTATTTCTCTTGTACGTATTTTACTAAATTTTCCATTTTAATAATTTCAATTTATTTAAATTGAGCAACTTAAACGTCCTTCGTCAGAGGTTGAACAATGTGGGTGCAAAATTAATCAAAAATCTTGATTATACAAATGATTCTCTTAATTTTATATGTGATATTTTATTAATTCGTGTGTATAAACTTGATTGTTTAATTGCGCAATTATAGATTTCATCGCAACAATTCGTGCCGATTTTTTGTCATCTGTCTCAATTTCTATCCAAGGCGAATCTTTTGTTCCAGTTTCTTGAAACATTTTATCAATATAATTGGTATAAACCTCCCATAACTCTTGTGCTTTTTGATCCAATGCTCCTAACTTCCATTGTTTCATCTCATTTTCTTTTCGTTCCTGCAAACGTTCTGCTTGCTCATCTTTCGAAATAGAAAGAAAAATTTTAATCAAAATAATTCCGTCTTCTTGTAAAAGTTGTTCTATTTCACTTACTTGTTTCAAGAATCGATTGTATTGTTCTTCTGTACAAAATCCGAAAACTGGCTCAACTACTGCTCGATTGTACCACGAACGATCAAAAAAAACAATTTCTCCTGCATTTGGCAATTCTTTAAAAGTATCGCTGAAAGTACCATTGTCCCACTTCTATTTCTGTTGGTTTTGGTAAAGCTTCTACACGATATTTTTTAGGATTTAGAAATTCGGTAATACGAGAAATTGTTCCTCCTTTTCCTGCTGCATCTCGACCTTCAAAAATAATTAAAACTCGTTTATCTTCTTGAATAACTTTGGTTTGTATTTTCAATAGTTTTTCTTGAAGTTGCTTTAACTCTTTTTCGTAAGCTAATTGTTCTTTGAATTTCTTTTCTTTAATGATATCATGTTCAACTAAAAAATCAATGATTTCTTGTTTATTATTTATTTTCTCTAAATCACTTAAATCAAATTCTGCCATAGTATTAGGTTTAAAGACTATATTTCAACTTCTAAATTTTGATGTTTCAAAATGCGTTTATTTTTATCATCATAAGGTATTTTAGACAAAATATATTCCATTGCTTCAACCCTTGCTTTATATTTTTTATTGGCATCAATTATTTTCCAAGGTGCTATTTTTGTATGGGTTAATTCAAACATTTTATCTTTATATTCAGAATAAACTTCGAACAAATCTTGTGCTTTTTGATCAACAGAACTATACTTCCAACGCTTAATAGGAGAGTTAACAATATCGTTAAAACGTTTCATTTGTTGTTCTTTTGTAATGGAGAAATAAATCTTGATTAGATAAATCCCAGAATTAATCCACATTTTCTCCACATCATTTACTTCATTCATAAAAGTTGCGTATTCATCTTGAGTACAAAACCCGTTAACTGGCTCTACTACAGCTCTATTATACCAACTTCTATCATAAAAAACAATTTCTCCTTCGCGTGGTAATTGACGAACATAACGCTGAAAATACCATTGTCCACTTTCAACTTCATTCGGTTTTGGTAAAGCGACAATACGATGTTCTCGAGGATTTAGATGTTCCACAATTCGGCGTATAGCACCACCTTTTCCTGCTGCATCTCGACCTTCGAAAACAATCACCACTTTTTTCTTGTGATTTGCCACCCAAGTTTGAAGTTTAATCAATTCCTCTTGTAACTCTTCGATTCGTTTTTCATATTTTACGGTACGCAATGCTTTTGCAAAATTTAATTGGTCATGATCTGACTGCAAAAGTCCAACAAGTCCTTTTTTAGTTTCGATTAATTTTAAATCCTTCGGTTTAAATTCCATTTTATCAACATATAAAATTAATGATTCATTTCTTTTACCATTCGATAATAACGTTCAATCACATTTGGATCGACCATCAAATCAGCTTTCGACTCATCTTTCCCCTTGTAATTAAACAAAGATAGAACATAACGAATCGTTTCTAATCGAGCCAAATTTTTATTATTTGCATTTACAATAATCCATGGTGAAAACGAATTATGTGTTCGAGAAAACATTTGATTGATGTAAGTCGAAAAATCGTTCCATAATTCTTGCCCTTTCGCATCAACAGGGCTATATTTCCACTTTTTAAGTGGATTATTTAAACGAGAATCAAAGCGTGCTTGCTGTTCCTCTTTTGTAATGGAAAACCACAATTTGATAATGTGTGTACCAGATTCGTATAGCATATGTTCAAATTCTGAAACTTGAACCATAAATTGTTCATATTGTTTTTCTGTACAAAACCCCATCACAGGCTCTACAACCGCTCTATTGTACCAACTTCTATCAAAAAAAACAATTTCTCCTGCATTTGGCAATTCTTTAATGTAACGCGTAAAATACCATTGACTTTGCTCTACTTCTGTTGGTTTGTTTAATGCAACAACACGCATAGATCGTGGGTTAAGATGTTCTCTAAAACGACGTATTGTTCCTCCTTTACCTGAAGCATCTCTACCTTCGAAAATAATGGCTACTTTTTTGTTTTCTGTTGAAATCCAATTTTGAAGATTGACTAATTCCGATTGTAATTTTAACAATTCAGTTTCATATTCAAATTTCTTCAAAACATTTTTATATAATGTATTTTCTTCCTGATTTTCAACCAAAAACTGCATTAATTCTTCGGTTGTTGTAAAATCAGAAACCTTGCTTTTTTTCATAAGTAATATAGATTGTAAAATATTCCTTAATATAAATATTTTGAGTTATATAAACGTAAAAAAAATGATGAAAATTTCCGTTAAAATCATAAATTTTATCATATTCAACCTCAATGAATTTGGTTAAATTTGTAGTAAAATTAGTTTTTTGCGTCTATTATTATTCATATCAATCCTATTTTCTATCGCATTTCGCCCTTTAATGCCCGTGTTAGATTATATTTTGAATTATAATGAAATTGCAAACAAACTTTGTATAAACAAAGATGAGTCTGAGCTGCTTTGCAATGGTTTTTGCTATTTGAAAGAGGAAGTTTCGGAGAATGAGAAAAATCGACCTGAAAATAATTATGTCAAGAATTCGGTTAAACTTCTTGATGCGATCGTTCCGCAAAACGATATACTTTCTCTAAAAAAATATTTTTCTCAAAAGAATAATTCATCCATCGATCAATATCTTGATATTGATTCTAATTATATTATTCGATTAGTTTTTCATCCACCAATTGTTTACTTTTAATTACTAATCTAAACTATAACTCCATATTGGTAATATGAATTAAAATTCGTCAGTCGAGTGATTTTTCGAAATATTATGTAGAAAAAGTGTATCGAGAATAGAATTTTATCTTAAACAAAATGAACCACGAGTTCAACAATTAATTTTAAAAAAATGAAAAATTCAAAAAACATATTCGCTCTTACCATTTTAGCTATCGCTTTCACATCTTGCAACAAGGAACAAGCAAAACAAGAAGAGTTTGAAGTACAACATGTTTCTCATGAAGAAATGAAAGCCGTAAAGAAATTGGACGTTGCGGTTGTTAACGAAATTGATCCAATTTGCGGAATGAAAACCGCTGATCATTTGAGTGATACAGCTAATTATGAAGGGAAAACGTACGGTTTTTGTTCGACAATGTGCAAAGAAGAATTTCTAAAAAATCCAGAAAGTCATATTCATGAATAAACAATTAGTTGCTGTTATAGTCATTATTATAGGTGTAATTGGATCTGTTTTTTGGTTAAAAAATAAACCAAAAGATAAACTATATAACGTGATGAAAGTTCCTTCATTTTCGATGATAAATCAACATAACGAAACGATTACTGATCGTGATATGCTAGGAAAAGTATATGTTGTAGAATTTTTCTTTACGAGTTGTCCTACGATTTGTCCTGTGATGAGTACTAATTTACGTTCTATAGAAGATGAAATCAATAATCCTAATCTTGGTTTTATTTCCGTAACAATTGATCCAAAGCGTGATACTCCTACTCGTTTGTTAGAATATTCGAAACAAATTGGTGTAAAAACACCCAATTGGCATTATTTAACGTCGGATCGGGAAACAATTGAGCAACTTTCTGAACAATTCAATATTTATGTTGGGAAAGATGAAACGACAGCAGAAGGATTAAATCATAGTGGTAAGCTTGCATTAGTAGACAAACAAGGAAATATCAGAAGTCGATACAACAAATCTGGTGTTCCGATGTTATTCTATTCAGGGCTGAATTATAAAGATCCTGAGGGTAAGGAAACTTCACTTGGAGGAACATATCATCCAGAAATAGAATATTTAAAAGAAGATATTAAAAAGCTTTTGGCTGAGTAATAAAAAGAGGCTGTATCACGACTCGTGAAAACAGCCTTTTTATTATGTGGCAGTATCCAAAAAACTGTGTAAACATAAAATAGGGTGGGTTATTATAACTCACCATTATTTTTTTTAAATTACATTTATAAAACACAGTTTGTTATGAAGAAATCTGTCGGCAAAATGATCAAAGATCATGGTTTATTAGAAGGTGTTAAAACGCAAGAAGACCTTAGTAAATTACTAAAAGAACTCCATTCAGAATTATTAGAAGCCATGCTCCATGGCGAGCTTGAAGCACATTTAGGCTATTAAAAAAATGAAAAAAGTGATAATTCTAATTCACGAAATGGGACTACTTCCAAACGTATAAAAAGCGAATACGGAGAATCTACAATAGAAGTTCCACGTGATCGAGAGGGTAGTTTTGAGCCTATAATTGTTCCAAAGCATCAATCCAAATCAGTTTCAGTCGAAAATATGGTGATATCGCTATACGCTAAAGGTCTGAGTGTATCGGATATCGAATCGGAACTTTACGAATTATATGGTTATAAACTCTCTACTTCTGCGATATCTATTATCACCGATAAAGTGAATCAGCAAGTATTAGATTGGCAAAACCGTCCATTAGAATCGGTTTATTGCATTGTTTGGATGGATGGTATCGTTTTTAAAGTTCGACAAGCTGGAAAAGTGATAAATAAGACTATTTATTTAGCCGTTGGTCTAAACCGTGAAGGATACAAAGAAATCCTTGGAATGTGGCTTGGAGAGAACGAGTCTGCTGCTTTTTGGCAAGGTGTAATGACAGATTTAAAAGTACGTGGTGTGGAAGATATTTTGGTTTCTGTAACCGATAATTTGAATGGTTTTACACAAGCAATTAGCAATATTTTCCCTCAAACAAACACGCAAATTTGTGTAGTTCATCAGATCAGAAATTCAGCTCGATATGTGGTATGGAAAGATAAAAAAGAGTTTACTTCGGATATGAAATTAATTTATAATGCGACAAGCAGAGAAATGGCAGCGCATGAATTAGATCGTTTTGCAGAAAAATGGAATCAAAAGTATCCTTATGCAATACAATCTTGGAGAAAGAATTGGGACGAATTAACCGTATTTTTTGACTTCCCGGTAGAAATTAGAAAAATTATATATACCACTAATTTAATTGAAAATCTAAATGGAAAAGTCCGTAAATACACTAAAAATAAGATGGTTTTCCCAACGGATGATGCGCTTAAAAAATCGGTATATTTATCATTAATGCAGATATCCAAAAAATGGACAAAACCAATTCAAAACTGGGGATTAATTTTAAATCAATTTTTAGCAATATTTGAAAAAAGGGTTCAACTATAAAATAGTCAAACCCATCTGAAATATGTTTACACAAAATTTTGGACAGTGTCTATTATTGTTTTTCTTGGTACTATCTAAGAATAGTTTCATAATGAAAATTTTCACCCTATCTCATAAAAAATTGAGACAGCCTCTTTATTTATCATATACTTCCCAAATCTTTAAAAAGAGCTACTAATTGGTGATTACTTGATACCTCTAACGTTTCTTTAAGGGTGCTCAATCTTTTTTCTACACTACTTTTACTTGAAGGTTTGATATTTCTATCTACTAAAAAATTAGGTATATCTTTTAACAAAACGCCTTTTGATAGCAAGGAAACCAACGTAACATCATACGAGGTAATTTCATAGGTGTTTTTTTGTTTGATGCTACGTTTCATTTCTAATTCTAAATGTTTTTCACCCTCAAAAACAGCTTGAATGGCTTTTTTTAATTCCTTCGAATCTTCTCTACCTTTTGCTACAAAACCATTAATTTCGAATTGTTCAAAAAGATTATCAACCATATCCGCTTTTTTTTCTACTGAAAAAACAATCACTTTTAAATTTGGTTGAATCGCTTTTACAGCTTCTATTAACTCTCTTCCTCCTTTCAGTTTTTGTTCGCGATGATCTTCTTCAAATGATAAATCAGAAATCAATAAATCATAAGGTTGTTCGTCGTATAAAGCTTTCTTTACTTTCAAAAAAGCATCATCGCAATAAAAAGCATAATCTGGATTTTCTACTTTCAAATCCTTCAATACTTTTTGAACTGAAATATTAAAACTTTCAAAATCTTCTGCAATCAATACTTTTTTAAACATACTTTTTTATTAGGTTATAGAATAGGAAATTTGATAATAATTTTTAGACCATTTACATTTTCTGTTTCAAAAATAACATCTCCTTTTAAACTAGAAATACGTGAAACCGTATTTTGCAAACCATTTTTAGGATTTAACTCCGAAATTCCAATTCCGTTATCCGAATAATTCATGAAAAATTGTTGATTTTCTTGTTTGAAATTCAAGACAACTCGCGAAGCTTGACTATGTTTTTTCATATTCGTCAATAACTCTTGTATGACCAAAAAAATCTCTGCTTTAGCTTGGTGAGAAATAATTGACCAAAGCTCATTTTCGTTTCCGATCAAATATATTTTAGCCTTATCCGAATCAAAAGAACTTATTAATTGTGATAATTTAGCTGCAAAATTTTCATGTTGCGCTTCATCCTTTTTATCATACGAAATATCCCGTGATATTTCATAAACTTCTTCTAATTTATCTAAAATTTCATCTCGATTAAATTCCGATTTATTTTCTATATCAGACATCACATGGTAAATTCCGTTTGCCACCTTGTCATGTACTTTTTTTGAATATTTTAACTCTGTTTTCTTTACCTCTAAAACTTTTTCTTGTTCTAATTTTTGTTTTCTTCTTTTGTGCCAAAAATATGCGAAACACAAAAGGAACAACAACAAAATAACAACAATATATAAGCTTAAAATTTTGTTCTTTTTCTTTTCGTTTTCGGCTTCAGCTTTTAAAAAATTTGCTTTATTTTTTTCTGAATCAAAACGAATCAATGCAAATTGATTTTTCGCTTTATTTCGTTCTAATTGAATGCTATCATTGAGTTTTTGATAGGCTTCAAAATATTTTTTAGAATTCGTTGGATTCTCAAGTAAAATCAATTGCTGATAAACTTCTAATTGATCCTCTACGCTCTTATTCTCAAATACAATTGTTTTTCTCTTATAAGCAAAATCCAATGCTTTTTTAACATCTTTATTGGAGAAATAATCTGTCAAATGTGCATAACTTGCATTTTGTCCCCACAAATCATTTTCTTTTATTCGAATATCTAATGCTTTGTTTAGCTCATTTTCTACAACTCGGTTTTTATTTTGCAACCATTTTGTGTACGCTAAATTATCTAAAACACGTGCATATTCTTTTGGGCTATCATGAATCTGTTTCTCATCCAACAAATCTTTATAAATCTTTATAGCTTCATCAAATTGATTATTGTAACGATAACTATTGGCAATATTATTTTGATTGACAATAAAAACGTTCTCATCTTTTGTGAAATCTATTGAATTTTGGAAATAATTTATCGCTTCTTTATAGTTTTTTAATTCATGTGTACTTTGCCCTAAACTATTATAAGCACTCGATAAAGTTTCAGCCTCCTCTTTAATTTGAGGATTTAATAATTTGATAGCTTCTATATTTAATTCCTGACTTCCAAACCAATCTCCCTTTTTATAACTTATATACCCCAAATTAATCAAACATTTTGAAGCCTGATGTTTATTGTTCTGTTTTATAAATTCTGAATAAGCCTTATTGAAATAAACATACGCGCTATCATTCTCTTCTTTTTCGTAAAACTCCCAAGCCTTATCATACGCTTTATTCTGCGAAACTTCATTTTGTTCATCAAATTTATTATCAGAAGATTGACATGAAAAAATCACTAATAACAAACAAAAAAATATACCTCTTACCAAACCTTACTATTTCTCTCTAAAGCTAAAGAAAAAACGGATAGATTTCTCTATCCGTATTATGTTTATTTTTTTGGCGGAATATGTCCTGTTTCTCCACCTGTATCTCCATCCACACTATCTGTAGAAGTTTGTGTAATTGGATGTTGATCTTGTGTTATTGTATGTGCATTTTGGTTTGGAAAAAAGAATCCCAATAAAGCGAATAATAATTCTAACATAATTTTAAATTTTATTGTTTTTTACATAGGTGTTCTTTCTCGCAAAACAGATTACGAGCAGTGTACACGAGAAAAAAGAAGCGCTTCTTCTATGGGAAGTTTTTGCAGTCTGAAAACAGTTAAGGAAAAATGCTTCCCTTCAGTTAACCTCAACTGTTTTCAACACTACATTTTTAGAAATCAAATTGTTTTGTTTTAGTATTGATTTCTATGGCAAAGTAAATGCAGGCACACAAATAGCTGTTAGACATACATTAGACAAGTTTTGTACAATTATCAGACAGTCTGTTTTACGTGAAACCGTAATTTATTTTGTCCAATTTTTGTCTACTTTGTAAAAGAATTAAAATGAAATGTCGGCGAAGAAACATCTATTCGAAAAGGTTTTTGAACAAGCAAAAAAAGAATGTGGAAACTCAAGTAAAAATGCAATTTCAAATTATTTGAATACATTGATTACTGAGGAATATAGTTTTCAGATCAGTAGTAAATCTTTTTCAAGGTATTACGATGATATCTTAAATGATAAAATTGATGAGCGAACAATTTCTCCTATATTATTAAATCATTTAGCTACTTATATTGGTTATAATAGTTTTGGAGAATTTAGCCAGCAATTTGAAAAGACATTAATTAACGAAAAAGTAGATATTGAATCAGAAGGAATTCAGAAAATAAATACTGATGAAACTTCAAAAAGTGCTAACCCTCCAAAAAAGAAAAAATTCTTTGAAAAAAATCAACGTAATAAAATAATTGTAGGAAGTGGAATTGCTTCTCTTTTGGTTGGAAGTGGTTTGTTTTTGAATTCATTTGATAACTCTTCGTCTTGTATGGTTTGGAAAGAAAGTCATTATTTAGAAATCGATTGCGAAGAATCAACTCCGCAAATGAATGCTGTTCCATACAACGAAACTGTTTTTCGATTAAAAAAAATTACTCGAATAGACACTTTAAACATAGACAATGCAATCGATAAAGTTTGGTACACAAAGAAAAATGGTGAAATCGAATTTTATACCAATTATGGCTTACATCCCGAAAATGGTAAAACATTAAAACCTGTTACCAAGTATATTTTAACAAAATATGTTCTGAACAAAGAACCATAAAATCTTAATTTTTTAGCTACAAGAAATATAAAAAATTGAATATTTCGGCGACTTCCTTACCTTTGCAAAATGTCAAGAAAAGTAAAGCAAAAAATCATACTAAATAATATAGAAGTTTTACGTGCTGGTGCAAAAGGTGTATCGGTTGGTAAAACAGAGGAAGGTAAAACGGTTCTGATAAAAGGTGCGATTCCTGGGGATGTTGTAGATGTACACGTTTTGAAGAAAAAAAGCAGCTATTTAGAAGGACAAGCAATCGAAATTCATACAAAATCTCCTTATCGTATTCAACCAGAGTGCGAGCATTTCGGTGTTTGTGGTGGATGTAAATGGCAAGATATGAGCTATGATGCGCAACTTAAATTTAAACACGACGAAGTGGTTAACAATTTAGTTCGTATTGGAGGTTTCAAAGATTTAGAAGCAGAAATTGTTCCGATTTTAGGATCTAAAGAACACTATTTTTACCGCAATAAATTAGAGTTTACGTTTTCTAATGCTCGTTGGTTAACGTTAGAAGAAATTCAATCAGGAAAAGAATTTGACGACCGAGATGTGCTTGGATTCCATATTCCAGGAGCTTGGTCTAAAGTTTTAGATGTTACGAAATGTCATTTACAACGTGATCCTTCGAATGCGATTCGTGTCGAAGCAAAACGTTTTGCATTAGAACATAACTTAGATTTCTTCGATCTAAAAAATCAAGAAGGTTTATTGAGAACGCTGATGATCAGAACTTCTCAAAATGGGCAAGTCATGGTTTTAGTTCAATTTTTCCGCGAAGAAAAAGAAAATCGTGAAGCTTTCTTACAAAACTTAAAAGATAAATTTCCAGAAATTACCTCTTTATTGTATGCGATTAATCCAAAGCAAAACGATTCTGTTTATGATTTAGACATCGAAGTTTTTGCTGGTGAGGATCATATTATGGAAAAGATGGAAGATTTAAATTTCAAAATTGGTCCGAAATCTTTTTATCAAACAAATCCAGAACAAGCATACGAATTATACAAATTAACACGTGATTTTGCTGGTTTAACAGGAAACGAATTAGTGTACGATTTATATACAGGAACAGGAACAATTGCACAATTCGTTTCGAAAAATGCAAAAAAAGTAGTGGGTGTAGAATCAGTTCAAGAAGCAATTGATGCGGCGAAAGCAGCAGCTAAATTCAATGGTATTGAAAATTGTGATTTCTATTGTGGTGATATGAAAGATGTCTTGAATCAAGATTTCATCAACGAACATGGAATTCCAGATGTTTTGATTACTGATCCTCCTCGTGATGGAATGCATAAAAAAGTGGTTGAAAATATTTTATTCATGAATCCAAAACGTATTGTTTATGTTTCTTGTAACTCTGCAACACAAGCAAGAGATTTAGAATTGATGAAAGATCAATATAAAATTGTTAAAGTTCAGCCAGTTGATATGTTTCCACAAACACATCATGTAGAAAATATTGTACTTTTAGAACGAATTTAAAATTCAATTCTTGAAAATGAAAAAGTTTCAATCTATTTTAACCGTTTCAATCCTCTCTATTTTAACAAGTTTTGTTATCTATAGTTGCGAAGATGATGATATTTGTACAGATGAAGGCGAAGTGCCACGTATGGTTGTAGACATGTATTACAACATTGATAAAACAACAAAATTAGAAGATACAATTTTCTATTGGGCCTATGTTTTAAAAGATTCTATTCCTACAGGAACAAGCAAAGACACTCTATTAATTGATCAAGGTTCTGTCAATATGAAATCGAGTTTTGCTACGCCAATTCGTCAGAATAAGCAAAAAGAAATTTATTATACTGTTGCGCAAGGAAAAGATAGAGAAGTTAAAGATCCTATTACGGGGCAAGTTATTGAAACAATTAAAGCAAAACGAGATCGTTTGGTTTTAACTTACGATACAATTGGAAATGCTTATACGTCTAAAGCATGCGGTTTTGGATTAACTTTTCAAGGAGTTGATGTAAAATTGGTAACCAAAAGTGAAAGTAGCGCTGGAAATTGGATTAAAGGAATAGAAACTGTAAATACTGAAATAAAAGATGGTTCGACAACTATTATTAAGCTTTTTGCTGACGAGCGCAACTAATTTTGCTTTTGCGCAAATAAATAAAACTGACTCAACAAAAGTAACAGTCACGGATTCTATTCCAAAGAAAAAGAACCATGATATTTTTATTGGTGTAGACGTTTTCAATCCTATTGTTGCAGCTTTTAGCGATAAAAAAGGTATTAGCGCTTATGCTTCCTACCAAATTAATAATAAGTGGCACGCAGTTATAGAAGCTGGTTTTGAGAAAAATAATTTCAATGAAATCAATTGGGATGTAGATGTTGATGGAATTTTTGCGAAAGTTGGTGCCAACTGGTTTGTGACACAAGATGTCGACAATCAATCGAACGGAATTTACATTGGTGGACGTATTGCCTATTCACATTATTCGCAAACAATTAACAGCTATGCGATTCGTGATTTACAATCAAATGAAATTATTGATACCGGAAGTTTGCCTAAAGCAAATGTAAGTAGTTATTGGATAGAAGCTGTGGTTGGTGGACGTGTAGAGATTTTTAAGAACTTTTATGGTGAATTATCTTTGCATCCTGCAGCTTATATTGGTGGTAAAAAAGATCAAGGAATTGATCCTTTGGTTATTCCTGGTTACGGGAAATATAGCGGCCCATTTAATATGCCAGTTTTTTGGGGAATTGCTTATAAGATAAAGTAAATTACTATTTATATACGAAAAAAAGGAACTCTAATTGAGTTCCTTTTTTAGTTTTGAGAAGATTTCAGATTAATCAAAAACCTTTGCTCCTTTTACTTTTTGATTCGTTAAAGCAATATCCAAAACTTCTTTCATTTCTTTAACGAAATGGAAAGTCATTCCTTTTACGTATTCCGCTTTAATTTCTTCGATATCTTTTCGGTTGTCTTCGCACAAAATAATTTCTTTGATATTTGCACGTTTTGCCGCTAAAATTTTCTCTTTAATTCCACCAACTGGTAAAACTTTTCCACGAAGTGTAATCTCACCTGTCATTGCTAATTTCGCTTTCACTTTTCGCTGTGTAAAAGACGAAACCAAAGACGTCAACATCGTAATTCCAGCAGATGGTCCATCTTTTGGTGTTGCTCCTTCTGGAACGTGAATATGCACTTTATAATTTTCGAAAACTTCTGGTTTAATACCTAATTCATCTGCATGCGATTTGATATATTCTAATGCAATTGTTGCAGATTCCTTCATCACAGTTCCTAAATTACCTGTAATAGAAAGTCCACCATTTTTCGCTTTCGATAAAATTGATTCGATAAATAAAATATCTCCACCAACACTTGTCCAAGCTAAACCTACGACAACTCCAGGAACTTCATTATTCTCATATTGATCTGGCGTGATAGAAGGTCCTAAAATTTTAGAAATATCTTCGATTGAATATTTAGCATCAAATTCTTCTTCCAACGCAATGTGTTTTGCAGCTGAACGAACCAATTTAGCAACTTTCTGATTCAATTTACGAACTCCAGATTCGCGTGTATAACCGGTGATTAAATATTCGATTTCTTTTTTTCCTAAAACAACATCTTTCTCTTTCAAACCATGATCTAACAATTGTTTTGGTAAAAGGTGACGTTTTACAATCTCTGTTTTCTCTTCGATGGTGTAACCTGCGATATTAATCATCTCCATACGATCACGTAAAGGACTTGGAATATCTCCAACATTATTTGCTGTCGCGATGAAAAACACTTTAGATAAATCGTAACCAATTTCTAAGAAATTATCATAAAAATTCGAGTTTTGTTCTGGATCTAAAACCTCTAACATTGCTGACGAAGGATCTCCATGTGCACTTGCCGTCATTTTATCAATCTCATCTAATACAAAAACAGGATTAGATGATTCAGATTTTTTGATCGATTGCAAAATACGTCCTGGCATAGCTCCGATATATGTTTTGCGATGTCCGCGAATCTCCGATTCATCATGCAAACCACCCAACGACATTCGTACATATTTACGACCAATCGCATCAGAAATAGAACGTCCTAACGAAGTTTTACCAACACCTGGAGGTCCATATAAACAAAGAATTGGCGAACGCATATCTCCTTTCAATTTCAATACGGCAAGATGTTCTAAAATACGCTCTTTTACATCTTCTAACCCATAATGATCGTGATCTAAGATTTTCTTCGCATGTTTAATATCAAAGTTATCTTTTGTCAACGTATTCCATGGTAAATCCAACATAAATTCAAGGTAATTACGCTGAATATTATGTTCTGGCATTTGTGGATTAAGGCGAGAAAGACGATTAATTTCTTTATCAAAATGGTTTGCTACATCTTCGCTCCAACTCTTTTTTAGAGCTCGTTTGCGCATGTCATTGATTTCTTCTTCCGTCGTGTTTCCTCCTAATTCTTCTTGAATCGACTTGATTTGTTGATTTAAGAAATATTCTTTTTGTTGTTGATCTAATTCTTTTCGAACTTTATTTTGAATGGTATTCTTCAACTCTAACTTCTGAAGCTCAACATTCATAAAACGCATCACTTCCATTGCGCGAAGTTTCATATCAGAAATTTCTAACAACAATTGTTTTTCATCTAAACTCAATGTTAAGTTAGACGCCACAAAATTGATTAAAAATGTATTACTTTCAATACTTTTTATCGCACCTGCAGCTTCAGAAGGTAACATTGGATTTTCTTCTACAATCTGAAAAGCTAAATCACGAATTGACTCAATAATTATTGGGTATTCTTTGTTTCGAGAAGTCGGAACTTTTTCATTCAAAGTCTCTACTTCAGCTTTAAAATAAGGATCGTCTGTAACAAACTCTTTCACTCTAAAGCGTTTCATTCCTTGTAATATCACCGTGATGTTTCCGTCTGGTAACTTAATCATTCGCATAATTTTGGCAACCGTACCTACTTTATACAAATCATCTTGTGTTGGATCTTCTACTGCAATTTCTTTCTGCGAAAGCACCCCAATAATGCGATCTTCTTTGTAAGCTTGCGTTAATAGTTGTATAGATTTATCTCTACCTGCTGTAATTGGCGCAACGACACCAGGAAATAAGACAGTATTTCTTAACGATAAAATAGGCAATACCGAAGAAATATCGTGCTTATTTAGCTTACTTTCTTCGTCTTTACTCATCAAAGGAATTAATTCAATTTCTTCTTCCATTACTTGTGCTAATGACAAATTGTCTATGTTCATAATTTTTTTGTACGTTCAAAGTGTCAGTAAAACTATTTTTAACTGACGAATGCTTTTCTTACTATCAGAAAAACCAAGTTATAGTTCTTGTTTAAAACAATTAGAAAGGCGAATATAAATAAGTCAAACGTTATGCCAATAAAATAGATTGTCAGTTTTTCAATAAAGGTTTTGAATGAGAATAAAAAAATCGGGGATTACCCGATTTTAGATTTTGCGATTACTTTGCGATATAATTCTTCGTATTGTGGAAGAATATTCGTTTTATCAAATCGTATAGCTTGTTCTTTTGCTTGATGACTAAATGTTGACAAACGCTTTTCGTCCTCTAAAATATAGATTGCTTTTTGAGCCATCATTTCTACATCGCCGACTGGACAAACAAAACCAGTTACACCGTCTATATTAACTTCTGGAATTCCTCCTGCATTTGATGATATTACAGGTACACTTGCTGCCATTGCTTCTAACGCTGCCAAACCAAAACTTTCTTGTTCAGAAGGTAAAAGGAATAAATCTGCCGCTTTCAATACATCGTTTAAATCACTTACCATTCCAAGACTTTTTACTTTATCTTGAATCCCTAAATCTTGAATCATTTGATCTGCCATTTCCCATTCTGGTCCTTCTCCAGCAATGATTAATTTGGATGGGATTTGTTTTTGAATCAAATTAAATGTACTGATCACATCTTGTATACGTTTTACTTTTCGTAAGTTAGAGGTATGTAAAATAACTTTCTCCTTTGGTAACGCAAAATTATCACGACAACAGACGCATTTTTCTGGTAAATATTGATCGTTATCGATAAAATTTGGTACAACTTCTATCTCATTTGTAATATCAAATGCACATAAAGTTTCTTGTTTTAAACTTTCGGAAACCGATGTAACTACATCCGATTCATTAATTGAAAATTCAACAGCCGTTTTATACACAGGATGTTTCCCAACTAATGTAATGTCTGTTCCATGCAAAGTTGTCACGATTGGTAAATGATACCCTTTTCTTGCCAACATTTGTTTTGTAAAATATGCGGCATACGCATGCGGAATGGCATAATGTACATGCACCAAATCTAATTCGTAATGTAACACTTTATCATATAAAATTGTACTCAACGCCAAATCATAGGGTTGATATTGAAACAATGGATAAGTCTCAACATGAATACGATGAAAGTATATATTTGGTAATTTAATGTTTAATCTTGCAGGTACATTTGTACTAAAAAAATGTACTTCATGCCCTTTCTCCGCTAAATCCATTCCGAGTTCTGTTGCTACAATTCCACTACCTCCGTAGGTTGGATAGCATACAATTCCTATTTTCATTCGCGATTTTTATTTAGACAAATTTAAGGCAAAATTGCGTCATATATTACTTGTCGGATATTTTCTCTCACTTTTTTTATCGATAAATAATTTGGTTCAATAGTTTGATTCACTCTATTTGATAGAAAAATATAAACAATATTGTATTTAGGATCCGCCCAGACCATAGTTCCTGTAAAACCTGTATGACCAAAACTTTCGGCTGATGGACCTTTTGTAGAAACCGTTTGCATTTTGTCAAAGCCTGCACCTCGATGATTTCCTTTGAATTGTTGTTTGGTAAATTCTGGAACCACTTCTGGTTTCAAATAAACCTCATCACCATATTCGCCACCATTCAAATAGAGTTGCATCAACTTTGCCAAATCAATCGAGTTAGAAAATAAACCCGCATGACCAGCAATTCCGCCAATCATAGCCGCACCTTGATCGTGTACAAAACCATGCACCAATTGATTTCTGTAGGTTTTATCGTATTCAGTTGGAATGATATCTTCTAAACTAAATTTTTCTTTCGGATTAAAAGTGGTGCGGTACATTCCAATATTTTGGTAAAATTTTTCTTGCGTTAATTGATTTAGATCTTTTCCAAAATCTTTTTCTAATTTCTTCTTAAAAATATAATAGCCTAAATCTGAGTATTCATAAGACTTACGACCAAGTTGTGATTTATAAATATCTTCATAAATCGTATCTTTTATCGAATTGATGATGTAAATATTATCCGTTACTTTTATTTGATGTTCCTCATCTTGTTTACGTGAATAGAAATCCAAATAAAGACGCGCGTTTTTCACATTAACCGTTTCGTTGTAAAAGCCAATCCAAGGTTTAAGACCAGCTTGATGTGCTAAAATTTCACGAACTTTTAAAGAAGATTTGTTCGTATTCTTAGCATCGGTATCAATTTCACCAATTGTTTGATCGAGGTTTAACTTTCCTTCGCCGACCCCCAACATCAACAAAGGCAACGTTGCCGTCACCTTTGTTACAGAAGCAACATCATACAAATCTGTCCACTTCACTTTTTTTGAAGAATTTTTATCTTGTGTTCCAAAGCTTTTGTCGTACACGATTTTTCCATCTTTCGCAACTAAAATTTGCATTCCAGGCGTGTAACGATTTGCTATTGCTTCTTCGGCAAGTCTATCTATTTCTGAGAGTTTTTTTTTCCTAAACTTACATTTTCAGGCGCTGTAAACCCTAAACGATTGATATGTTTGGTTACAATTCCTTGACCTTCTTTCAAATTTTGATTGATATCTACAGGAAAAGTTCCGTCAGCATCAATTGCTCCAAAAATAATTTGTGCTGCTGCTACTTGCGCATCTTTCGTATTTTGATAATGAACCGTAACGGCATCTAAATTTGATAAATCAAGATCTTTCAATCCATAAGGACTTGTAAACAATGAAAAGATTTTCTTTTTGTCTTTTGGCAATGCATTCAATATAGCTTTCGAATTTGCAGACAATTTATAAGGTTTGTAAACTGTTTCGTTTGACAAAAATGCCCCAGCAATAACAACATCATAATCATTTAGTAAATTGATTTGATTTGGATTTGAAATTTTTACTAACTCAACATTTGTATATTTTTGTAAATGTGTCAAAAATTGATCATAATCAGTTTGTTCCAATGGGACAAACGCTATTTTTTGATTTATTTTTTTGATTGGTAAAACCTTGTGTTGATTTTTAACCACAGTTGAAGCTTTCTCGAAAATTTTTGTTGTTAAAGCTAAATTTTCAGGCGAGTTTAAATCTTCTAAAACATTTGCTGGATTTAATGGTTTTATCTCGTTTAAACCTGTGATGTATTTGGCCATTAAAATTTTCTTCACACTTTCTTCTAAACGTGCTTCAGAAATTTCTCCATTGTTAATTGCATCGATAATTTTTTGTTTCCCGATATGTACATTTTGAGAAAACAGTAAAATATCATTTCCAGCCACAAAAGCTCTATAATCTACATCGCCTGCAGGAAATCTTTTTGCTACACCATCCATATTCAACGCGTCTGTAATCACAATTCCTTTAAACTGTAATTCACCTTTCAAATAATCTGTAATAATTCGTTTGGATAAGGTTGAAGGAATAGTACCATCTGGCTCCAAAGCTGGAACATTAAGATGTGCTATCATGATTGATTGTACACCAGCTTCAATCATTTTCTTGAAAGGTGCAATATGGTATTTTTCTAAATCAGTTTTATTATCCGGTATCAATGGTAAAACTTTGTGCGAATCTTGGTCGGTATTTCCATGTCCTGGAAAATGTTTTGCAGACGATAAAACATTTTGTGTACGCATTCCGTTCATATAAGCAATTCCTTTTTCTGCTACACGATCGGGATTAGAGCCAAACGAACGATTTCCAATCACTGGATTATTCGAATTGACATTGACATCAACCGAAGGTGAAAAATTAAATTGTACACCCATTCTATTCGCTTGCAAACCGATTTGTTTTCCTACTTGATACACCAAATTATTATCTCGTAATGCTCCAAGTGTCATATTCCAAGGAAAACGTTCTACACTTTTCAAACGCATTGCTAATCCCCATTCTGCATCCATTCCTATTAACAAAGGCGTTTTTGAAATGGATTGAAATTTATTGGTTAACTCGATTTGATGAGCAGCTTGATCCTGCATAAAAATCAAACCTCCGATATGTTCTTCTTCGATTAATTTTTGAATCTCAATCTCATGCGCAGCATCTCTATTTGTATACGCAGCTACAATAAATAATTGTCCAACTTTCTCTTCCAATGTCATGGTACTGTATTTTTCATCAACCCATTTCATTTGAATGGAATCCTTAAATAATGGAGAAATTTGTTGCGCTTTTGTCGCGATAGGTAAAATAATTGTTAAGAATACGTATGTTATAACTTTTTTCATGCTAGAATAAATTAATTTTGTATGTTTTTTCCCTTTGATAAAAACTTTTTTTTAAAGGCTTACCGATTAGGATTGGTAAATTTATAGTAAATTGTGAAATTAAATAAAATTATATGAGTATTTTCAGTGTTGTACAGGATAGTATGTTAAATCATCCTGGACTAGTAACTGTTTTTGGAGTAGCTGTAATTATTATGCTACTTTTAGATTTAGGTGTTTTTAACAAAAACGCACATGTTGTTTCGAATAAAGAAGCACTTATCTGGACGATTGTTTGGATTTCCTTAGCAATGATTTTTAGTGGAGTAATTTATTTTGTTTTCAAGGAAGCTGATGGGCACGCGTTTGCTCTCAACAAATTCTCCCAATTTCAGGCGGCTTATTGGATTGAAAAAGCGTTATCCGTCGACAATCTATTTGTTTTTATTTTAGTTTTCGGGTTCTTTAAAATTCCGAAGGAATATCAACATAAAGTTCTCTTTTGGGGAATTTTAGGTGCATTATTATTCCGTGCAATCTTTATTTTTGCTGGAGTTGAATTAATCAAAATGACTTATTTACCTTCTTTTTCTATTGGAGATTGGCACTTTAATTTAGGTGATGAAGCAACGCACGCTAATTTTGCTGCAAAAGAATTTTTCCGTCCAAATGTAGTTTTAACTCTTTTCGGATTCTTCCTAATTGTAGCGGGAATCAAATCTTGGAAATCAAGTGATGAGGATGAAAATCAAGATTTATCACAAAACCTTGGAGTAAAATTGGTGCACAAATTTTTTAAAGTAACACCTAATTTTGGTGGAGATAAATTCTTCAGTGTACAAAACGGAATCAAAATGGCGACGCCTCTTTTCGTTGCATTGATGGTGATTGAAGTAACAGATTTAGTATTTGCTGTAGATAGTATTCCTGCGATTTTTGCTGTTGCTCCAGACGATCCTTTTATTCTTTATTCATCTAATATTTTTGCTATTTTAGGATTGCGTTCGTTGTATTTCTTGTTAGCAAACTCGATGGATAAATTCAATAAATTACACTATGGTTTGGCTGTAATTTTAACTTTCATTGGAATTAAAATGATCATTATGCCTTTCTATCATTTCGAATCGACTGTTTCATTATCAATAATTGGTGGAGTTTTATTAACAACAATTATATGGTCTTTGCTTTCGAATCGAACAGAAAAAAGTAATTAAATCTATATTAATTAATCATAAAAAAATCGCTCAATTGAGCGATTTTTTTATGATTGAATTCTACTTTTATTTTTTTATAGCCTCCTTTAATGGTTTTGTAACTTCCACTACACTTTTTATTTCAGCTGCATTCTTTAATGATTCAGTAGGACTTTCGTTTCCTCTGTGGCACATTGCGCACGTCACAACGTTGATCATTTCAGGATTTTCGACATTCTCCCAATTGAAATTTTTTGCATTAATGTCACGTGTCATCACAATCATATGACGAGCGAACTCTTTTTCTTTTTTTGCATCACTTGCAAAATCCATTTCATTTGTTTCTGGATTCTCCGCGTGACAAAAATTACATTTCACTCCTAATGCTGCATTATAGCCACGCATTAGACCTTTCAAACTATCTTTAGAAATATTTTGTGGTAAAACTTTTAAATTTTTCCATTCAGAAGTTGCAATTGCTTTTCCTGTATCAATTTGAAGAGAAGTTGTAAAAGAAAAAATACTAAACATCAAAGCTGCTGCTCCCAAAGAAGCTACAATTTTATTCGATTTCATTTTTGATTAATTTTATTTTCCCAAGGTAAAAAATTATTAATCCTAAACTATTTATTTAAAAAATTTGGAATAATTTTAAATAAATGGTTTAAAATCTCCAAACCAACAAACGAGAAACTTTATTTCCTTGTTGCATATTTACAATTCGGTAATCTCTTACTTTTTCACGTTTCAAAATTCCTTCTAAAATTCGAACATTCTCTTTCTTTGACACTAAAGTTGTAAACCATTTCACTTGATGTTTAAACTCTGCACTTTCTTTGATCATTTTCGTGATAAATAAGCGCTCTCCTCCTCTACACCAAAGTTCTGAATTATTTCCACCAAAGTTTTGAATAGGTTTTTGATCCGATTTTTGACCTAAATTTTTCAATTTACGCATGGTTTGTTCCATCACTTCTTGATTTGATCTAAAAAATGGCGGATTACAAATCGTAATGTCGAATTTTTCACCTTGTTTTATAATATTCTTAAAAATATTATTTGGATTAAATTGCATTCTAATCTCTACTTTATTGCGTAATCGTGTATTTTTCTTCACAATTTCTTCCGCATTTTTGAAAGATGCATAATCCAATTCTGCTCCTACAAAATTCCAATCATATTCGTGATTTCCAATAATCGGATAAATACAATTCGCACCAACTCCAATATCTAAAACTCTTACGTCTTTTCCGCGTGGAATTACTCCATCAAAACCTTCGCCCAAAATATCTGCGATATAATGAATATAATCTGCACGACCTGGGATAGGTGGACATAAGTTATCTTTTGGTAATTCCCAATAATCAATATCGTAATACGTTTTTAACAAAGCTTTGTTTAACGCTTTTACTGCTTCTCTGTCCGAAAAATTAATCGTTGGTTCGTTCTCTTTATTTGGTTTGATATATTTAGAAAGTGCTGGATGAATAGCACATAGTTTTTCAAAATTATAGGGCGCTAAATGACGATTGCGCGAATGTAATTTTTTTAATTTACTCTTTTTCTCGGGAGTATCCATACAAAAATATTTATGCAAAAATAAGACAACCTTTGCATTTATCTGCAAAGGTTGTTTTTGATTTCGATTATTTTAATTGTTTTTGTAATGTTTCTATTTGTTTCAACAAATGATGAATCACTTCTAAACCTTCTAAATTAACGCCTAAATCATAATGAAATTGAATAAATCGTTCGATTAATTTCAAATCATTTTCTTCGATAAAATATTCTTGGTTACGTTCGTGTAAAACGACTAAATCATTCTTGTATAAATCAATTAAAAATTGAGGTTCAATCTGATGATAATGACAATATTGAACAACTGATATTGTGATGTTTTTCATGGTTTTATACTTTTTTAATTGAACGTAATTTCTCGAATAATTCTTTCTCTTCGACCGATAATTGCGTCGGAATTTTGACAGAAAATGTCACATACAAATCTCCAAACTGATTCTCTTTCTTATAAATTGGCAAACCTTTTCCTTTCAATTTTACCTTTTTATTATTTTCTGTTCCTTCTTTAATTGGCACTTTTACTTTTCCAGAAAGTGTATCAATCATCACTTCTCCTCCCAGTATTGCGTCGTACATATCCACCTCAACGGTTGTCGATAAATCCGCACCATTCACTTCAAACTGTGTATTATTTTGAATATGAAATGTGAGATACAAATCTCCATTCGGACCATTGTTATAGCCTTTCCCGCCATGACCTTTTATCTTAATTGTTTGTCCATCTTCTACACCTGCAGGAATTGTAATTCGAATATTTTTACCATTTACAGCGAAAGTTTGTTTGTGAGAAGTCAACGTATCTGTCAAATTCAATGTCAAACTGGCATTTACATCTTGTCCTTTATAACCTGTTGAACGGCTTCTACCTTCGCGTCCAAACATCGAACTAAAAAAATCTGAATAACCATCAAAATCACCGAAACCTTCAGCTCCATCAAAATCTCTATTACTATATTGATATTGTTGCTGTTGTTGACGTGCTTTTTCATATTCTTCTCCATGTTGCCAATTTTCCCCATACTTATCGTATTTTTTACGTTTTTCTGGATCGCTCAGCACTTCGTTTGCTTCGTTTAATTCTTTAAATTTATGTGCAGCTTCTTCATTATTAGGATTAAGATCAGGGTGATACTTACGCGCCAATTTCCGATACGCTTTTTTTATCTCATCTTGTGATGCGGTTTTTTGCAAACCTAATGTTGTATAATAATCTATAAAAGCCATAGTAATTTATAAGTTTTGTGATTTAAATCAATCAAAATCAGTTCCAATTTTAACAAAACTGACAAGTCGACTCATACTTTGATGTCTATTATAACTTTTTTAATGTTTTATCCGAAATAGATAAATTTATTATGATTAATTCATAATATTTTAAAAATAATTTGGATATATTCAAAAAAAACAAGTATTTTCAATTCATAAAATAGTAGAAATGAATAGTAGATATTTTTCGAAAAATATATTAATTGGATCAGCCGTTGCTGATGCATTAGGAGTGCCAGTTGAGTTTAAAAGTAGGCAAGATTTACAACAAAATCCAATAACGGATATGATAGGTTATGGAACTTACAATATGCCTCCCGGAACTTTTTCCGATGACAGCTCGTTGATGTTTTGTTTGGCCGAATCGCTTTGTAATGGATACAATGTTAACGATATTGCAGAAAAATTTCAGATGTGGATGCACGAAGGTTACTGGACTGCTGACGGTGAAGTTTTTGATGTTGGAATTACGACAAGAAAAGCGATTAATCGCCTACGAGTAGTAAAACATCCAAGTGAAGCTGGTTCTAAAGAGGAAGGTGAGAATGGAAATGGTTCGTTGATGCGCATTTTACCTTTGGCTGTTTTTACAAAAGATTTATCGATTGAAGAACGTTTCGAAATTGTAAAAGAAGTTTCGTCTATTACGCATGCACACAATCGTTCTATTTTAGCTTGTGTTTATTATATTGAATTTGCATTGAACACTTTGGATGCTGAAAATTTGGAAGAAGCATATTTGAATACTAATTTTTGGTTGAAATTATTTTTAGAAGAAAATGAAATCTATAAAAAAGAGCTTACATACTTTGATCGAATTTTAAGTGGAAAATTAATTGATCTAAAAGAAGATGATATAAATTCAACAGGTTATGTGATTGATAGTTTAGAAGCTTCTATATGGTGTTTATTGCATACCGATTCGTATAAAAACTGTGTTTTAAAAGCTGTTAATTTAGGACATGACACCGATACAACTGCATGTATTGCTGGCGGAATAGCCGGAATATTTTATGGAATAGAAACTATACCTTCTCATTGGATTGAACAATTAGCTCGCGTAGATGATATTCTTCTTTTAGCAAAACAATTGGAAGAAAAGTACGAGTTTTAGAAAGATTATTTTATCTTAAATTCAACAAAAACATTTTTCGTAATTTTGCAAAATGGAAAGTCAAAAAAATAATCCATTACACGGAAAACGATTAGACGATATTATCGAAGAATTAATCATTTATTATGGTGGATGGGAAGGTTTAGGTAATCAAATAAACATCAAATGTTTTAATGATAATCCGAGTTTAAAATCTTCTTTAAAATTTCTTCGAAAAACAGATTGGGCACGAAAAAAAGTAGAAGAATTGTACATCAAAAAAATTGCAAAATAATGAGTGCAACTATTCTTGAAGAGAAAATTTTTATTGATACTGAACTTTTAACAAATATAGAAGAAGAAAGTCAAGTCATTATACATTGTTGTATGAATGCTGACGAATATGCAAATGCAGCTCGGATTTGGCCATCTACTTTTATAATTGATAATCAATCAGGAAAACGTTGTCAATTGGTTTTTGCAGACGGAATTACAATGTATCCAAATTGGACATATATCGAAGAAAAATCTTCTTTAAATTTTACTTTAATCTTTAATGGTTTACCAAAAAGTTGTCGATCGTTTGATCTTGTCGAAATTATCCCTCAAGCTGGAGGGTTTGAATACCGAAAAATAAATCGAAATAAAAGCGATGTTTATCACGTCGAATTTTCAGAATAAACTAAAAATGCGTTTCAAATGAAACGCATTTTTTAATCATATAAACTGTATTTTTTATTGAATTACTCCAATATCATTTCGGTAATATTCGTAATCAAAATGTACTTTCTTGATGTTTTCATAAGCTGTTTCTCGTGCTTGTTCTAACGTATCTCCTAAACCAACAACATTAATTACACGTCCGCCAGAAGTCACAATTTGATCTTCTGACAACTTGGCTCCTGCAATAAAATTAGGACAAGTTACATTTTGTAAACCACGAATCTCAAAACCTTTGTCATAATTTCCTGGGTATCCGCCCGAAACCATCACTACACAACATGCATGTTGATTTTTGAAATTCAAGTTAAAGTCTTCACCTTTGATTGCTTTGTTAACCGCATCAAATAAATCATTTTCTAATAAAGGTAAAGTTGTTTGCGTTTCTGGATCGCCCATTCTTAGGTTATATTCTAACAAATAAACACCTTTTGTTGTAATCATCAATCCAAAGAAAATTACGCCGGCGAACTCTAATCCTTCTTTGATCAAACCACATTTAGTTGGTTCCATAATTTCTTCTTCGAACATTTTGAAATGCTCGTCCGTAAACAATGGATTTGGAGCAATAACGCCCATTCCACCAGTGTTTAAACCAGTTTCTCCTTCACCAATTTTTTTGTGGTCTTTTGCTGATACAAACGGAACGATTTTCTTTCCATTGAAAAAAGATAAAATAGACGCTTCAAAACCTTCTAAATATTCTTCGATTACCACTTCATTTCCTGCATCTCCAAAGGTTTTATCTTCCATAATATCTAAGACAGCTTGTTTAGCTTCATCGAAATCTTGACAGATAATAACACCTTTTCCTGCAGCTAAACCAGAAGCTTTTACAACAATTGGATATTCTTGTTCTTTTAAATAATCAATCGCCAACATTGGTCCTTGAAAATTTTTATATTTCGCAGTTTTCACACCATATTGATCCATAAAATCTTTCGCAAAAGCTTTAGAAGCTTCCAATTGAGCGGCATCTTTATGTGGTCCAAAAACATTTAAATTTTCTTTCTGAAAAATATCAACAATTCCTTCCGATAATTCTGCTTCTGGACCTACAAAAGTTAAATCGATTTGATTTTCCTTTGCAAAATCCTTCATCTCTTCAATCGAAGAAACTGAAACATTCGTACCTATTTGCGCCGTACCTGCGTTTCCTGGAATAAAGAACAATTCTAATTCTTGTCCTTTTCGTTTGAAATCCTCAGCAAATTTCCACCCAATTGCGTGCTCGCGACCACCAGAACCGATGATTAATATTTTTGTGTTCATTTGTTTTATTTTTAAATGAAAAGTGAATAATAATAAACGAAAATTCTATTCTCGATACATTTTCTACGAAAACACTCGAATTGACGAATTTTCAAATTAGTACATTAACTGATTATCAATTAATGCATAAAATGTCTCATTCCTGTAAATACCATTGGGATGTTTTTCTCATTACAAGCATCAATTGACTCTTGATCTTTGATTGATCCACCTGGTTGAATAATCGCTTTGATTCCGTTTTCAGCAGCAAAATCAGCTACATCACGGAAAGGGAAAAAGGCATCAGAAGCTAAAACTAAATCTTCTTCCACTTTTTCTTTCGCGCGAGAAATTGCTTGCTGAGCCGCCCAAATACGATTCGTTTGACCACCTCCAATACCGTAAGCTTGACCATTCGTTGCAACAACAATTGCATTCGATTTTACCCATTTTACAATTTTTTGAGCAAAAACTAAATCTGTCATTTGACGATCTGTAGGTTGCACATCTGTTACCACTTTAAGATCTGTTGAAAATTGATTATCTGTCGATTGAACAATTAAACCTCCATCAACTTTTACGTAAGTTACTTTATCCGAAACTGGATTTTTAACTTTGATGATGCGTACATTTTTCTTTTGTTTGAAAATCTCTAAAGCCTCTTCTGTAAATGAAGGTGCGATAACTATTTCTAAGAAAATTTTATTTAATTCAACCGCAGTTTTACCATCAACTTCTTTGTTAAAAGCGATGATTCCACCAAAAATTGACATTGGATCACATTCGTATGCTTTTTCGTAAGCTTCTAACACATTCTCTCCTATTGCTACACCACAAGGCGTTGAGTGTTTAACGGCACAACATGTTGTTTCTTCAAATTCTGAAACCACTTTGTAAGCTAAATCCATATCACGAATATTATTGAAAGAAAGTTCTTTTCCTTGTAAATATTCGAAATCTTTCATTGCCCCATTTTTCGTTTTATCAACGTAATAGGCTGCTTTTTGATGTGGATTTTCACCATAACGTAAATCCATTACCTTTTCATAAGAAGACTCTAAAAATTGAGGAAAGTTTTCACCTAAAATGTACGTAGAAATCGCTGCATCATAAGCAGAAGTTAAGTTGAACACTTTACCAGCACATAATTTACGTGTTTCTATAGAAGTAGAACCATTCTCACGAATCTCATTCATCACCACTTCATAATCGTTTACATCTGTTACAACTGTTACGTCATAGAAATTCTTTGCTGATGATCGCAACATAGATGGTCCTCCTATGTCAATAAATTCGATCATTTCTGCTTCGGAAAGACCTGTGTTCATCTTCTCGAAGAATGGATATAAGTTTACAATTACGATATCAATTGGATTAATTCCGTGCTCTGCAATTGTTGCCATATGATTTTCATCTGAACGACGAGCCATTATACCTCCGTGAATAGCAGGATGCAAAGACTTTACACGACCATCTAAAATTTCTGGAAAACCTGTCACATCTTTTACTTCTGTCACTTCGATTCCATTGTCTTGTAAATGTTTGTACGTTCCTCCTGTTGATAAAATTTTGTAATCTTGCTCAACCAAGAATTTTGCAAATTCTAACAAGTTCGACTTGTCCGAAACACTGATTAGCGCCTGTTTTTGCATTTTGTTTTAGTTTTTAAAGTTTATTGTTTGTTTATTATTTCGGGAAAAATAAAATACCTCAATGCAGAACACATTGAGGTATTTTTCTATTTATGCTTCACTAATTTGCTTAATTGCTTTGATGTAGATTTCACTTTCTACTTCAGCCACTTTTCGTTGCAAATCTGCTATTTCATCATTTTCTTCGATTTCAAAAGTTCCTTGACATATGATTTGCCCTTCGTCTACACCAGCCGTTACATAATGCACTGTTGCTCCCGAAGTTTTTTCACCAGCTTCTAAAACCGCTTTGTGAACTTTTGCGCCATACATTCCTTTACCTCCAAATTTTGGTAACAATGCCGGATGTATATTTATCATTTTAGCACCCCATTTCTCTGTAAATTCTGAAGATAAAATGGTTAAAAAACCTGCCAAAACAATTAGATCAATATCTTCTCCTTCTAAGTTATGTTCGGCATCTTCCGAAAAAGTTTTTCGGTCTAAAACATACGTTCGGATATTTTTATCCAACGATCGTTCAATTGCATAACAGTCGCGGTCTGCCATCACCATCGAAATCTCGACATTTGGTAAGGTTCCGTCTTCAACTGCATCAATAATATTTTGAAGATTTGTTCCGCCTCCGGAAACAAATACAGCTATTTTCATGTTTGTTTGTAAGTAATCTTGTTTGTTTTGCAAAGATAAGATTTTAGTTGAAGGTAGCTGTAAAATATAACTTGAATTTAATCTATATTATAATGATATTTACGATACAAATAGATATAAAAAAGGCTACTTCATATTGAAATAGCCTTTGAAATATTTTTTAGTGAGTTGCTGATCCGTCTACTCCGTGAGCATGTCCATGAGACAATTCTTCTTCTGTTGCTGGACGAACGTTTAAAATTTCTACTTCAAATTCTAAAGTCTTTCCTGCCATTGGAGGATTTAAATCTGCAATTACTGCTTCTTCAGTAACTTCAGTAACAGTTGCACGGAATTGATTTCCTGCATCATCTGTTAATGGTAATAAAGCACCAACTGGTGGTAATCCAGACTCTTTGAACATATCTAAAGGTAACTGAGCAACAGCTTCTTCTACTCTTTGTCCATACCCTTCTTCTGGAGAAATTACAAAAGATTTTTTATCACCTGCTGATAATCCTTTTAATTCTTCTTCAAATTTTGGAATCATCATCCCAGCTCCAACTAAAAAAGCCAAAGGTTCTTTTGCATTTGATTGTTCTACAAATACTTTTTCACCATTCGCTTCGATGGTATGCAATGAGTAGTTAACAGCTACTACGTGGTTGTTTTCTATTGTCATAAATTTAAAATTATGGATGCTTTCTATACAAAAAGCGTTCATTTTTTATTGCTATCTATTTAGCAATAATTATTCCTTTGGGTAATATGACCAATTCTGTCAGTTATTTATCCTTTTTAAACTGACATCATCATATTTAATCAATAAAAAGTAATGCTTTCTTGATATCTTCGTACCCTATTTCGCCATTGTAATAGTCATAAATAGGTTTTAAAATTTTATTTTCTTCAAATTCGATTTCACTGTACGCCATTCTAACTTTATCTAAAATTTTGTCAGAAGGTTTGAATTTTGAGTAATCCAAATCTGGTTCGATTTCTTTTATTTTACCAATATGATCAACAATTGCGGATGACGTTAAACCTCTTTTTTCAGCAATTTGATCTAACGATAAACCTTCTTTTACATATTCTAACGTGATTTCGTATGTTGATTTCTTTTGACCTTTTTCTTTGGTCTTATTTTTTTCGATATTTTTTGCAATTTGCTTTTTATCTAATGTTCCGCCTGAATATCGAATAAAAGCTGCCCAAGAATTTTGTAATTCTTTTTCATCTAAAAACGAATCAATTTCATTCGATAAAACCTGAAAACGTCTGTCAGCCTTCATGGCTAACGAGTCAATTTCTAATGCTGTTTGATTAAGTCCGTGCAACATCAACGAATTTAGATCGCGTAAACGAGATAATGCCACATATCCTTGACCTTTCTCAAAAGCTTTTGATAAATCAATAAAAGCCGAATCTAATGTCATTCCTTGCGATTTGTGAATGGTAATTGCCCAAGCTAATCTTAACGGAACCTGAGTAAATGAAGCCAATGCTTTTCCACTTTCGTCTTCAATGGCCCATGTTTCAGGCTTTGCTATATAAAATTCTCCATCCAATGTTTTGATGATTGGTTCATCTTTTTCTGTATATCCGGATACATTTCCAAGTGTTCCGTTTACAAAACCAACTTCAAAATTATTACGAACAAACATTACTTTTGCACCAATTTTAAGCTCTAAAACTTCGTCTGCTAAAACTGATTTTTTCAACACTTCGACTAAAGCAGGATTTCCTGCCACTTTAGCTTCAAATACTTTTGAAGAAGAATCGATACTAATCAATTGACCTTTATTAATTCGATCAACATCCATATTATGCGTATATAAACGCGTTTGAGAATCGATTTCATCTGGAAAATATTCGATTCGAGATTCTAATAAATCAACTGTTTTTTGGGTGATATTCCCTGAACGAATTTCATTCAAAATATCATTCAATGCATTATTCGTCTGACGATATTGCTCTGTTAAATAACAAATATGCACTTTAGATTGTACCCAAGCATCGGACATAAAACAGAATTTATCTTTCGATTCCTCCCATTCTTCACCAATTGGTGGTAACTGGAAAAAATCTCCCGAAAATATGACTTGAACACCTCCAAAAGGTTCATCATTTTGTTTAAAAAACTTCAACACATAATCTACAGCATCTAATTGGTTTCGGTGCAACATCGAGATTTCATCAATAATCAAGACTTTGACTTTATCCATTTTATCGCGAAAATATTTTTTATCACGAAGTGAAGCTAAATACCGATCAGAAACATAATCTTTTATCCCAATTCCTGCCCATGAGTGTATTGTTTGACCATTCATATGCGTTGCGGCAATTCCGGTAGAAGCTGTAATAGCTACAGGAACACCATGTTGTTTTAGGTATTTTATATACTGATTGAGCACATATGTTTTTCCGGCACCAGCAGAACCTGTTAAAAAAACATTTCGACCAGATTTCAAAATTGCTAAAGCCTTTGATTGTTGCATAATATGATGTGTAAGTTTGGATTTTTAGTATGAATTGCAAAGATAGGAATTTTAGCACGAACTATTAATTTGCGTAATTTTGAACAAACGATTAAAATATGATATTTATAGCAGGTGTAACCGAACGATCAAAAACAATAGAAGAAGGACTATTTGATTGTCCTATTTGTCAACAACAAAGACAATATGTTCATAAACAATTTCGTAATTACCTATCATTTTTCTTCATCCCGTTAATTCCAGTTCATAAAGCAAGAGAAAATGTGACATGTAAATTTTGTTTAACAAACATGCCCGTTCATGTTCTTAATAAATAATTATTGCCTTTAATTTTTAAAGCAAATAAAAAACCGGATAAGAAAATCTTATCCGGCTTTTTAAACTATTTAATCTACTATTTCAATATAATTTTGTCCGCACCAGCCTGAATTTCTCCAATCACAGCACTTCCATCAATAATATTCACTACTTTTTCAGCATCAGATTGGTCAACGATGACAACCATTCCGACACCCATATTAAATGTTCCAAACATTTCGTCTTCTGCAATATTTCCGCGTTTTGCTAATTCTTGCATCACTGTTGGTACGTTGATTTTTGCCTTTTCTATTACAGCAGTCAATCCATCATTTATAATACGAGGAACATTCTCGATTAATCCACCACCTGTAATGTGAGCAATTCCAGTCATTTCGATACCTGCATCTTTGATTTTAAAAATATCGTTTTGATATAATTTTGTTGGAACTAATAATGTTTCGAATAAAGGTTTACCTTCAAATTCTTCGTTAAAATCTGGGAAAATTCTACGCACTAATGAGAATCCGTTTGAATGGAAACCACTTGATGGTAACGCAACAATTACTTGTCCAGCTTTTATTTTAGATCCATCAATAATTTCGTCACGCTCTACTACTCCAACACAAAAACCTGCAACATCATAATCACCAACCTGGTACATTCCTGGCATTTCTGCAGTTTCTCCACCAATTAATGCTGTTCCTGTTTCCTTACACGCTTGTGCAATTCCACCTACAATTTCTGCTGCAATATCAGAATCTAATTTTCCACAAGCTAAATAATCTAAGAAAAATAATGGTTTTGCTCCGTGGCATAAAATATCATTTGCACACATGGCAAAACAATCAATACCAACTGTATCGTAAACTTTAGAATCCAAAGCTACACGTAGTTTAGTTCCTACACCATCAGTTCCTGATACCAAAACAGGATTTTTATATCCTTCTAATTGGTAAAAAGCTCCAAAACTTCCAATTCCGTTTAACACATTTTCGTTATGTGTTGCTGCAACTGCATCTTTAATTTTCGATACCGTTTGATAACCTTCTTCCTTATCTACTCCGGCTTGTTTATATGTATTGCTCATTTTTTTGCTGTATTAGTGTAAAATGTAACAAGTATTAAGTACATTTTATTTTTGACTTTTTACAATTATAATTAATCGATATGCAAAGGATTAACCTCTTTACACTCTTCATTTGTATAATTTACCGGATATTTTTCTGTAAAACATCCAAAACAATGTTCTTTACTTCCTAATAAATCAATTAGATTATCAACTGTTAAGAAATCCAACGAATCTACATTCAAATATTCTTCAACCTCTTTAATTGATTTGTTTCCCGAAATTAAATCTGCTTTAGAAGGCATATCAATTCCTAAATAACAAGGAGCAATAATTGGAGGCGAAGCAGAACGGAAATGAATTTCTTTTGCTCCAGCTTCTTTTAAGATTTTGATTAAAAGTTTTGAAGTCGTTCCACGTACAATCGAATCATCTAAAACAACCAAACGTTTTCCTTTGATTTTTTCTTTAATTGGATTCAATTTTAAGTTGACCACTCGCTCACGCATTTCTTGCGAAGGAACGATAAACGAACGCGACATATAACGGTTCTTAATCAAAATTGGTTCGTAAGGAATACCCGATGCTTCTGAATATCCAATCGCAGAGGGAATTCCAGAATCTGGAACACCAATCACAACATCTGCATCAATTGGAGATTGTTCGTATAATTTTCGCCCAGATTCCACACGTAAATCATAGATTTCTTTTCCTTCCATATTCGAGTCAGGACGTGCGAAATAAATGTACTCAAATGCACAAATATTACGATGTTTTGGTTGCTTTAATGAATATGATTTCAATCCCTTTTCATTGATTACAATCAATTCTCCAGGTTCTACATCACGAATAAATTCAGCTCCAACAGCATCTAAAGCACATGTCTCAGAACAAACTATATAAGCATCATCTAATTTACCTAAACACAATGGTCGAATTCCGTTAGGATCTCGGAAAGCTGCCATTTGATTATTCGTTAATAATAAAACCGAATAAGCTCCTTTTACTTTCTCTGTTCCTTTCTGAATGGCTTCTACAAGATCTAAATGCGAATATTTTTGGATAGAACGTAATAAAACCTCAGTGTCCGAAGTGGCTAAAAATGGTAGACCTTCAGCTTCTAACTCTGCTCTTAATTCATCAACTTCAATTAAATTTCCGTTGTGAGCAAGCGAAAAGTGAGGTTTTCCATAGATATTGTATGTGTACAGTGGCTGAATATTACGGCGACTTCCACCACCAGCTGTTGTATAACGTGTATGTCCAATTGCTGCGTTTCCTTGGTAATCATCAATTTCTGCTTCGATCAACTTGAAAACATCCAACACCAATCCTGATCTTTTAACCGTTTTGATATTTCCATCTTTCAAAAAAGAAACTCCACACCCCTCTTGTCCACGGTGCTGAAGTGCGAATAAACCAAACTGTGCGATAGAATAGGTGTTGATATTGTTGGGAGAATAAACGCCAAAAATACCACATTCTTCGTTCACGCTATCCACCGTATCAGCTGCATATTTTTTAAGTAAATTTCGTTCATAGAAATTTGTTAAATACTCAGCTTTCAACTGGCTTTTATGTAATTTTTTATCAATCATTTTGAATGAAAAAAATGATTATTTTAAAACTTCTAATAAACGATTATAAACTTCGTGATAAGCTTCTGAAACATCACCTAAATCACGACGAAAACGATCTTTGTCTAATTTCTTACCTGTTTCTACATCCCACAAACGACATGTATCAGGAGAAATTTCGTCTGCTAAAATAATGTTACCATCAACATCTTTACCAAATTCGATTTTGAAATCTGCTAAAATTAATCCTGCTTTCAAGAATAATTCTTTCAAAGCTTCGTTGATTACATCAGTTTGAGCGTACATTTCTTTCAACTCATCATACGTAGCAGCTCCTAATAAAACCGCGTGATGATCGTTGATTAATGGATCTCCTAATTCATCTTTTTTGTAACAGATATCGAAGATTGTAACAGGAGATTTTCCTCCTTCCTCTAATCCTAAACGTTGAGCCATAGACCCAGCAACATAGTTGCGAACAACCATTTCAATTGGAATAATAGATACTTTTTTTACCAATTGCTCACGATCATTCAACTGCTCAATAAAGTGAGTTTTCACTCCTTTCTCTATCAAATAGTTGAAAATTAAAGTCGAAATTTTGTTATTCATTTCGCCTTTATCCTCAACAGTTCCACGCTTTTGAGCATTAAATGCTGTTGCGTCATCTTTGTAATAAACAATTACTTTGTCTGCTTCCTCTGTTGAGTAAACTTGTTTTGCTTTCCCTTCGTAAATGAAGTCTTTTTTTGTTAAGCTCATCGTTGTTTGTTGTTAAAACGTTTTTGTTTTTTTGTTTTGTTTGAAATGAAAAAGTCCACTTCGTGTTTGTTTGTCTGTTTGAAATTTAACTTGTTCAGGGTTAAATTTCGGAATAATTTCGATTGGTTCAGGATCGAAATTGATATTTGTTTGTTGTTTGTTTTTTTCTTTTAGTATTAGATGTTAGATATTAGTATTTAGATATTCTTCATCTAATTTCTAAGATCTCCTATCTATATTCTATCCTTTAAAATACGCTACCGCATTTTTAAAGATATTCATGTATCCATTTCCTGGAATATTTTTGAATAATCCTTCTTCGTAACGCTCTGGATGTCCCATACGTCCATACACTTTTCCACAAGGCGATACAATTCCTTCTACCGCAAACGTAGATCCATTTGGATTATAAGGCATTTGTCCAGCTAATTTTCCTTCTAAATCTACAAACTGAGTAGCGATTTGTCCTTTGTCAATTAACTTTTCTAACTCCTCCTCATTGGCAACAAAACGACCTTCTCCATGTGAAAACGGAATCCAATATTCTTGACCTTCCATTCCTTTTAACCAAGGTGAATGCGATTTATTTACTCTAATTTTTGCCAATTGTGTGATATGTCGACCAATTTCGTTAAACGTTAATGTTGGCGTATTTTCTTCCAAATCTTGAATTTTACCATAAGGCAATAATCCCGATTTTATCAATGCTTGAAAACCATTACAAATTCCTAAAACCAATCCATCGCGCTCTAATAGATTGTGAATTGCATTTTTTATTTTCTCATTACGTAAAACCGTTGCTATAAATTTCCCTGATCCGTCTGGCTCATCAGCAGCTGAGAAACCTCCTGGTATAAAGAAAATATTGGCTTGATTAATTTCTTTCACAAAAGCATCTACCGATTCTTCAACATCTTGTTGTGTTAAATTACGGAAAGGTAAAGTCGAAACAATCGCTCCTTCTCTACGAAACGCTTTTGCTGAATCATATTCTGAATTTGTTCCTGGAAAAATTGGAATAAAAACTTTCGGATTTTCTACTTTATGATCAGCGAAAGCAAAACAAATTTGTTCAGCTTTCAAATCTTTTTCTTCTACAAGCGTTTCAGAAGATGATTTATATGGAAACAATGAATTGAATGTTTCTTTCCACTGTTGTTTCAACTCTTTCAAGTTAATTTCTTCTCCATTAAATTGGAATGAAGCTGAATCATTTGTCTGACCTAAAACATGATAATTTTGAGCAATTTCAGCAGGAATGTTTAATTCTTCTGAATGTTCTATAACAATTGATGCTGGATAATATTTTGCTAAATCTAAATCAGTGTTAATTTCAAATCCAATTTCATTACCAAAAGCCATATTCGCTACAGTTTCGGCGATACCACCAAATTTAACCGTCATCATTGATTTTACATCAGCATTAATTGATCCGATAAAATCAAAAATAGCTTTGGTATTTGCTTCGTCAATTAAATATTCAGCTGTTAAAGTTGGAATAAAAACTGAAAGTTTAGAATTCTTTTCAGCTAACGTTCCTTGTACAATTTTTTCAGCCTTAGAAGGTGCTACTGCAAACGAAATCAATGTTGGTGGCACATCAATATCTTGGTAAGATCCAGACATCGAATCTTTACCTCCAATTGCAGGAATTCCAAATTGTTTTTGTGCTTCTATCGTTCCTAACAAAGCTGCAAATGGTTTTCCCCAACGCGTAGCTTCGTCACGTAATTTCTCAAAATACTCTTGAAAAGTTAAACGGATATCAGCGTAATTTCCTCCTGCTGCAACAATTTTCGTCATCGAATCAATTACCGCAAAATAGGCTCCGTGATAATTTGACCAACGAGAAACAATCGGATTGTAACCAAATGAAGCAATTGAAACTGCATTTGTAAATCCATCTGTCGGAAATTTTTGTACTGAAACATCTTCTGGTGTATCCATTGTTTTTCCACCAAAAGCATTCAAAATAGTAGAACGTCCAACATTATTGTCAAACATTTCTACCATACCTTTTTGCGATGCGTGATTTAACTCTTGCATCATAGCAATAAAAGCTTCTTTACTGAATGCTTTATTCTCAAAAGGATTTGTATATTCTTCGTCCGTAACTTCTATTTTAGCTTGTTTACGAACACCGTTTGTATCTAAAAATTGACGGTCTAATTCAACAATCTTAGTTCCTTTCCAAACTAAAGTCATTTTATCATCTCCCGTTACCTCTGCAACGCAAGTCGCATCAAGGTTTTCTTCTTTTGCTAATGCAATAAATGTGTCTACATCTTTTGCTTCTACCGCAACAGCCATACGTTCCTGAGATTCAGAAATCGCTAATTCTGTTCCGTTTAATCCAGCATATTTTAATGGAACTAAATCTAAGTCAACATTAATTCCGCGTGCAATTTCACCAATTGCAACAGAAACACCTCCTGCTCCGAAATCGTTACATTTTTTGATTAATGCTAAAACTTCTGGATTACGGAATAAACGTTGAATTTTACGCTCAACGATTGCATTTCCTTTTTGAACTTCTGCCGATAAATCGTCTAATTTTAAACCATCATGTGTTTTAGATGAACCTGAAGCTCCACCTACTCCATCACGCCCTGTTGCTCCACCTAATAAAATAATTCGGTCTCCTGCAACTGGTTCTTCACGACGAACATATTCTTTTTTTACAGCTCCAGCTACAAAACCAACTTCCATGCGTTTTGCTTTGTATCCTTCGTCATAAATTTCTTTCACAAAAGTTGTCGCTAAACCAATTTGATTTCCATACGAACTATACCCATTTGCTGCTTCTTTCGAGATTTTACGTTGTGGTAATTTACCTGGTAATGTATCTTCAATTTTTTCTAAAGGATTTGCAGCTCCTGTAATACGCATGGCTTGGAAAACGTAAGAACGTCCACTCAAAGGGTCGCGAATTGCACCTCCAACACATGTAGAAGCTCCTCCAAAAGGCTCAACTTCTGTTGGGTGATTATGTGTTTCGTTTTTAAATTGTAATAACCATTCTTCCTCAACACCTTCTACATCAATTGGTACAACGATAGAACATGCATTGATTTCTTCTGAAACATCAATATTTTTAACCACTCCTGTACGAGAAAGATATTTCCCCATAACAGTTGCTAAATCCATCAAACGAATTGGTTTAGTTGTTCCCAATTCTTGACGAACTTGTTGGTAATAATTGAATGTTTTTTGTAGCGTTTCGTTAAATTTAGAATTAAATTCAACATCTGTAATTTCTGTCTCGAAAGTGGTATGACGACAATGATCAGACCAATAAGTATCTAAAACTTTTAATTCAGTTTCAGTTGGATTACGATCAATAGATTTGAAATAGTCTCGAATAAAAACTAAATCATCCATCTCTAATGATAATCCAAACTGGTTGTAAATATCTTGTAATTTATTTTCGTCAGCAGAAATAAAACCTTCTATAATTGGAACTTCTGTTGCTTCTGGATTCGCAGGTATTTCCATTTTAGAAAGATCTTTCTCACGCGATTCTATTGGATTGATTAAGTAATCTTTTACTTTCTTCAAATCCTCCGCAGACAAATCTTCGTTGAACACATATAATAAACCAGATTTTACGGTTACATTATCAACATTCATCAAAACCAAACATTGTTCCGAAGAATCATCACGTTGATTGTATTGACCCGGTAAAAATTCGGTTGCAAAATAGTTTTTAGTGTGAGGAATGTTTTCAATAATTGCATCTTCCACATACTTGAAAACAACATCTGTCACAGGATCGACAAACACTTTGTTTTGAACCTCTTGCAACTGGCTTTCTTGTATATTAAAAAGATCATAAATAACAAAAACCTTGCACACAATATTAGGTACAAGGTTTCTAAGTTCTATTGTAGTCTTCTGACTGATAACGTCAAAATTCGATTTCTTCTGAATGAAAAGTCTTTGGTTCATTGTATTGTTTGCTGTACTATTTGGTTTATTTTGTTTAAACCATTTGTATCATCTACATCAACAAACAAACTATTTTCTACATTGAGTGGTTCAAGACTCATTTTATAGAAAAAAAATTCATTTGTAGTGGCAAGTATTTATGGTCTGCCGTAGAGACGCTCAACCTTATTATGAGCTATACAAATGTTGTAAACTTTAAAAACTAAATCACCTTTAAAAGTGAATTGCAAAATTAAACATTTTAATTAGTAAAATCAAATCTAAATCAACAATATTTTGTTTAATTTATTTGTTAAATATTTTCATTAAAAATTAACAATGATTATCAATCAGATGTCAATAATTATTCTTGAAACTTCTTTAATTTATTTCAAACTATTTTTATTTTTCTGCTCTATCCAAAGCGACATGTATTTTGTACTTTGATTGTTGTGATGTTGTAAAATCTGTCCCATAAAATTCTGATTTCGATGCGAGATTAGATTAGCTTCTATAGATTTGATTTTATTTGAAAAATCAGCTTCAAACTTATTCTTATTGTAATTTTCGTTCAGAATTAGCTTTCCATTTTGTTGTGCAGTTGTCCATTCATTTTCATTCGTGTAAAGCAACGTTGCTTTTTCCACAAAAGATTCTACATCATCTACCACATAACCATTCCAAGCAAAATCTCCTTTCATTGCTTCTGCTCCAATTGTTGTCGTAACAGAAGGTGTTCCCGTTTGCATTGCATCCACAAATTTCCCCTTTACACCTGCTCCAAAATTAATCGGCGCTAACAAAACTTTGTAAGTAGACATTGTATCTTGCGCATTTTCTGCACGTCCTTTTATAAAAAATCGTTCTTTCGGATTATGCAATTGCAAAACTTTTTGCGACACATAAGCGCCGTAAATGTGCAATTCGGCTTTTGGAAGTTTCTTTCTTAATATAGGCCAAATCTCTTTTTTTAAGGTTTGCACACAATTATAATTCGGTTCGTGAATAAAATTTCCGATGAACATAAAATTTGTTCTCTGCTCAAAATTCTTCCACAAACTAACTTTTGACTCAGTAATTTCTTCTTCTAAAAATGGAAGATAGTACAATACAGTATGATCAATTTTAAATTGATTTTGAAGAATCTCAAGCTCTTTTTTTGATATAATCAAGGATAGATCACAACGTAAAATTGAAGCTATTTCTCGCTTTGCTAAATCGGAAAATAATAATTCAGATGTAAATTCAACACCTTTTTTAATTGCTTCCTGTCTCGCATTTCGAAGAAAATGTAGATCTTCTGTATCCAATATTTTCAAAGCATTTGGACATTCTTTAGCGACACGCCAACCATATTGCTCCTCGATCATAAAGCGATCAAAGACAACAATTTCTGGAGAAAGTTCTCGCACAAAATCATCAAAACTTTCATCATTTAATTGTATTTCAACTTCTTTAATTCCTTTCGAAATCAAATCAAAACTAAAATCTGATTTTGAAGCAGCGCAAGCAAATGTAATTTCAACTTCTGTTTTTAGAAAACAATCTATTAACTGAATCATTCGAGTTCCAGCCGCAGAAGAAGTTGGCTCTGGCCAAACTTGACCAATGATTAAAAGTTTTTTCATCCAACAAAATTAAGCTTTCTGATGCTGATTTGGAATATTAATTAATCCGTCAACGATTTGATATATTTTAATGTAAATTTGTCCTTCAAAAAATTATATAAAAAATGTCTTATCAAGCTGTATTTACAGAATTTTACGAAGAGGTGAAATCAAGTATCAACCAAGGAACTTTTGCTAAACTTACGATGGCCAAAACCATTGGAGACACTGATTTGAAGAACATTTTTGTGCGATTACATCTTTTGGAAGACAATACGTATAATTTTGCTTTTACGTTTCGTTACAAAAGGGAAGAAGTGGAACAATATCACAGCATCGAACAAACGTTTTTAATTTTGAGCTCGTACATCAAAAATCCATTCACGAATGCATTATTGTTCACCACTGAAAAAGATATCATCTTTAAAGTAAACAAAAAAAATGCTGCAAGTTTGACAGAACAAGCACCTACTTTTAAACATGCTTCTGATGTAATGATCGAAATGATTGAGAAAAAAATCGTTTAATCAACTGATTATTTTAACTCAATCTAATTATTTTGGTTAAAAGTTTCGGTTCTTTTATCCTAATTATAATTTGTATTTTTGTAGTTTAATTTTTCGAAAATGCTTGGATTAAAACTTTTAACAGACCCACGTTGGGCTGATATTGCGGAAAGAAATTTAGAAGAAATCTTAACGGATCATGCGTGGTGCGAGCAAAAAGCAGCCACAAATGCGATTACCATGATTGCTTACAATTCTGAACATGATGAATTTATTCAAGAAATGTCTGATATTGCAATCGAAGAAATGCAACATTTCAAAATGGTTGTAGAAATTATCGAACGTCGTGGTTATACATTAGGTCGCGAACGAAAAGATGATTATGTAGGACAATTGATGAAATTTTGTAAAAAAGATGGTTCTCGTAACATGGCATTTGTCGATCGTTTGTTATTTGCAGCGATGATTGAAGCCAGAAGTTGTGAACGTTTTAGAGTATTATCTCAAAATATTAACGACGAAGAATTAGCTACATTTTATTACGATTTGATGGTTTCGGAAGCTAATCATTACACCACTTTCTTAAATTTTGCACGAAAATTATCAACCGATGTTGATGTAGATAAACGTTGGAAAGAATGGTTGGATTTCGAAGGAAAATTGATTCAATCTTATGGAAATAAAGAAGCAATTCACGGATAAAACTTAAAAGACACGAAATTAAATTTCGTGTCTTTTTTTATGGATAATATTTCTTTTTCAACCATAAACTTGCTTTTACCAATAGAATCAAAACAGGAACTTCTACCAAAGGACCAATAACACCAACAAATGCTTGAGGAGAATGAAGTCCAAAAACAGCAATAGAAACAGCAATAGCTAACTCGAAATTATTACCAGTGGCTGTAAATGCGATAGATGCGTTTTTATCATAAGGAATCTTTACAGATTTATTAAGAAAGAAACTCACAAAAAACATCAATACAAAGTAGATAATTAAAGGTATTGCAATTTTTAAAACATCCATTGGTAATTCTAAAATTTGATCTCCTTTTAAACTAAACATTAATACAATTGTAAATAATAATGCATATAATGTTATTGGAGAAATAGCAGGAATAAATTTGTGATGATACCATTCTTTACCTTTAAATTTCATTAAAAAATAGCGACTTAAAAAGCCTGCTAAAAATGGAATTCCTAAATATATGACAACACTTTCTGTAACGTCTTTCATAGAAACGCTGACATTAAAGGTGGCTAATCCTAATTTGTTTGGTAACACATTGATAAAAAGCCATACGAAAAAACTGTACGATAATACTTGAAAAATAGAGTTTAATGCTACCAACATCGCTGTGTATTCTCTATTTGCTTTGGCCAGATCACTCCAAACAATAACCATTGCGATACATCTTGCTAATCCTATCAGAATTAAACCAATCATATAATCAGGTTCGTTTTGTAAGAAAATAATTGCCAAAACAAACATCAAGATTGGCCCAATAATCCAATTGAGTAACAAGGATATCCCAATCACTTTTTTGTCCTTAAATGCAGTTGGAAGCAAAGAATAATCGACTTTTGCTAAAGGCGGATACATCATTAAAATAAGTCCAATTGCTAACGGAATATTTGTTGTGCCTACGGATAAAGCATTGGTAAAATTTGAACTATTCGGAAAAATAACGCCTAAACCAATTCCTAATGCCATTGCAAGGAATATCCAGAGAGTAAGGTATCGGTCTAAGAATTTTAATTTTGGTTGCATTTTTATTTATTGATTTTTGAAAAGACATAAAACATTTCTGTGGCGATTTGCCAACTTCGTTCTGTGTAAACTTTATCTTGTTCTGGAGTGTTATCTGCAATTTTAGGGTCTTCAAAAGTTATCGGAATTCTTCTTTCTGCACCTGCTATAAAAGGGCATCCTTCGTCTGCTTGTGAACAAGTCAGAATGGCTGCAAATTTTGAAACTGGATTGTAAGGACTATCATACTTTTTAGAAAAACCAATAATAGGCAGCGCATTTTCGCCAAACTTAATAGCATAAATTGGATTGTTACTTTCCGCTATTTTTAGAATTTGAAAACCTTGCTGACTTAATGTTTCTGCGATTTTTGGAAATAAAGCCGTTTCTTCTGTACCACCCGAATAACAATTTACATTGGATATATTAAAATGTGCGGCTGCAACTTGAGCCCAAATTTGTGCAAAATGACTTCTACGCGAATTGTGGGTGCAAATGAAATTAAGATTTATTTGCTGTTTTTCATTTATTTTATTTTGAATAAAATCTATCAATGGCTCTAGTAGAATTTTTCGGTCTTCGTTAATTTTTAATAAATGAAAACTTTCTACTGTTTTTTTTATCGCTGGGTACATATTTCTAATTGATTTCAAAATGCTTAGACAAAAAATCTTCAATTTCTATAACTGTTTGTTTTGCAGTCCTGTTCACACCTATTAACGTTGCGGAAGCGTAACCCGACCAATTCCCATACCCAACAAACCACAAGCCTTCAACTTCTAAAGATTTGGTTTCATTGGTTTTAGCCGCTCCTTTCTCATCTGTTTTTACTAAGGATTTTAGGAAAGAAGTATCGTAACCAAAGCCTGTGCACCAAATAATAGCATCAAATTCTTCTTGATTGCCATCATTCCAAATCACTCCTTTTTCGTATAATTCGAGGAATGAGCCATTGGAAATTAAAGCTCCTCTTTCACGAGCTTCTTTTACAGGTGGAACCATTACAATACTACCTAAACTGTACTGTGAAGCGTCAAAAACTTTGCCCTCTAATTCTGCTTTATATTTTGCATTAGCTACTTTAAAAAGATAATATCCATCTACTTCATCTGGTAAAAAATCAGGAGCTTTTTTTGTTGCCCATTTTACTGATGTAATTTTTGAAACTTCAGCGACAATTTGAGCACCTGAATTACCTTCTCCAACAACTAGGGTTTTTAAGCCGTTAAATTTCTCTGGATTTTTATAGTTACTAGAATGAATTTGAATTCCCTTGTATTTTTCTATTCCTTTTGTATGGGGAATAAAAGGATTCCCCCACGTTCCAGTTGCAGAAATAACAGCTTTGGTTTTAAAGAAACTTTGGCGCGTATGAACGTAAAAAATACCATCAACTTTTTTAATTTCAATAACTTCACTATTCCGTTTGATATGAAGTTGATAATGCTTTTCGTACTGTTCTAAATAATCTATAACCTGTTGTTTCGGTGGAAATTTATGTTCTGTTTTTGGCATTATCCATCCAGGCAACGAGCTGTAATCTGCTGGAGAAAAAAGCGTTAAACTATCCCAAGCATGAAGCCAAGCGCCTCCAGGAGTATTTTGTTTATCTAAAATAAGATAATTCAATTTTGCACGTCGTAGATAATAGCCACACGCCAATGCACTTTGACCGCCACCAATAACTATAACATCAAAAATACCCTCCATTTCGTTGATTTTTATTGATTTATTTTACATTCTTAGCAACAACCCGAATTAGGTGTACAACAAGTATTGTTTAGTTCCGACAAATTCACTTTTTGTTTTTGGCTAGGAATTCCACACGCATCTTCGGCTAAACATGCCGTTGTTTTGTTTTTTAAAACAAAAGATTTTCCGTTAAAATCTAAATCAAATTTTCCAATCGTTTCGGCTTGATACTCTACTTCAATTTCAGCATCTTCGATCCCAAGTTTTTCCTCGGATAGTTTGATGATGTTTAACAGTTTACCTGGTTTTAGACGATGTTCGTAATCATCTGCATTCCATAACTGAAAGTTAACTACTTTTTCGTTACGAATGGTTCCGCCACAATCGATAAAGTTTTTTGTAATTTGACCAACTTCTGTTACGTGAAAGTGTTCGGGAACAAAAGTCCCATTTTCTAATTGAAATTCAACATTCTCTAATGTTGGTAGAATTTCTTTAATTTGTTCAAGTGTCATAGCTTATTATTTATAATTTGACTTGTTATGATTAATATTCATTTACTTTTACCATTATCGTAATATTACGATGATAATTAATATAAAAAAGTCTTAACAGCATTGTTTAATGTGAACATCTTGTTTAAAAAATGCATTCAAATCGTTTTGAACATCATTCCAAACTTTTTCATCGATACAATAGCAAACAGACTTTCCTTCGATAGTTCCTTGAATAATTCCAAGTGTTTTAAGCTCCTTTAAATGCTGAGAAATCGTTGCTTGTGCCAAGCCTAATTCATCAACCAAATCATTGCAAATACACGCTTTCTGATTGATAATGTATTGTAAAATAGCAATACGTGCCGGATTTCCAAATACTTTGAACATGAGTGCTAATCTATTTTGTTCGTCTGTAAATATTTCTGATTTTGTAGTTCCCATAGATTAATTTCGTATCGTAATATTACGATAATAAAATAAATCAATCCTCATAAAATTTCATTTTAACTCAACTTTTTGATTAAATAAACTAAAAAAATCCGCTCTTTGAGCGGATTTATGTATTCTATTTTACTATTTTATTTATTAAGCCTCGCAAGAAGAACAAGAAACTAAGTTGGCTACTAATTCTTTTGAAACAGATTGAGAGCGTTGATAATACAATGTTTTTACGCCTAATTGCCAAGCTTCAATCATTAAACGGTTGACTTCTTTTACAGGTAAATCTGGCGGAATGTTAAGATTTAAGGATTGCGATTGATCGATGTATTTTTGGCGAATTGCTGCTTGCTGAACAATTTCTAATTGAGAAATTTCTTTGAATGTTTTGAATACATCTTTTTCCTCTTTTGTCAATTGATCTAAATGCTGTACCGAACCTCCATTTAGCATGATTTCACGCCAAATATCTTCGTTATCGATTCCTTTTTCGCGTAATAATTTTGTTAAATATTTATTTTTACGCATAAAGTTCCCTTTCGATAAACCAGCTTTGTAATAATTAGACGCAAACGGTTCAATTCCTGGAGATGTTTGTCCTAAAATTGCAGAAGAAGAAGTTGTTGGTGCAATTGCACATGTCGTTGTATTACGACGTCCATAACCTTTCAATACTTCTGGTTCTCCATAAATACGTGCTAATTCTTCTGAAGCTTTATCAGCTTTTGATTGTATATGTTTGAATATTTCTGTAGTACGCAATTTTGCCTCCATTCCTTCGAAAGGAATCATATTGCGTTGTAAATAAGAATGCCATCCTAACACACCTAAACCTAAAGCTCTGTGACGTTTTGCAAATCGATTCGCTGAAGCTAAATAATAATTTCCTTCTGTTTTTTCGATGAATTCTTGCAATACAGCATCTAAGAAAAAGATGGCTAAACGAACCGCTTCTGTATCTTTCCATTCGTCGTATAACTCTAAGTTCATAGAAGATAAACAGCAAATAAATGATTCGTCCACAGAAGAAGGCAACATAATTTCTGAGCAAAGATTAGACGCATTAATTGACATTCCTAAATCTTTGTAAACCTGCGGTTTATTTTTATTAACGTTATCTGTAAAGAAAAGATAAGGTAATCCTTTTTCTTGACGAGATTCTAAAACTTTCGCCCAAATTTGACGTTTTTCAACATCTCCATCAATCATTTCTTGCATCCAATAATCTGGCACACAAACACCATAAAATAAATTCTGAATAGGACTCCCTATCGATTTAATTTTTAAGAATTCTTCAATATCATCATGATCGATATCCAAATAAGCTGCAAATGCACCACGACGTGTAGAACCTTGCGAAACAACGTTCATTGCAGAATTGAACAATTCCATAAATGAAACTGCACCACTACTCTTTCCGTTATCTGTGATTGCTGCACCCCGCTCGCGTAATTCTCCGAAATAACCAGAAGTTCCACCACCGATCTTTGTTTGCATGATTACTTCACCTAATTTATGCGTAATACCTTCGATACTATCAGGAATATGAACATTGAAACAAGAAATTGGTAAACCACGCTCCGTTCCCATATTTGCCCAAATTGGAGATGATAAACTCATCCAACCTCTTTCAATCATTTCTTTAAAAGACTCTTGAAGTTCAGGTTTGTATAAACGTTTCGCAGCTGCTGCTGTAATACGATCTATTGCTCCTTCGACTGTTTCGCCTTTCAACAAATAACCTCTATTCAAAATCTGTTCAGATTCGGAGTTTTTCCACCATAATTTTGGTGCTTCTCCGTCAGAAAATATATTTTGAAGGTCGTCGTGCGGTATCGGATTATCCATAGTTTTAGATTTTATTATGATATTATATGAAATAATTTTATTTATAGTTGTGTTTTGATGAATGATTCTTTTGGTTAAAATAAATCCTCTGCTGATATACTCTTATCGTGTTTTGTATAATCTACAGGTCGTTTTGCAAAGAAATCGTCTAAACTACTTGCAAAAACTTCTTCTTCGAACCAAGCCATTGGTTTGTATTGTTCTTGTGAAATATGATATATTTTTTTGTAACCAATTTTCGCAACAGCTTCGTCTATACGATATTTCATGTAATTTAATAAATCTGTTTTTGAGTAATAACCGAATTCTCCTTTTTCGAAAATCCAATCTAACATCATTTCTTCTTGATCAATATAACCACGAACTGCAGTTTCTACCCAGTTTTGATCTAATTCTTCTGGTAACAAACCTTCTTCACGAATTTTATTAATCAAATAAATACCAGCATTTGCATGAATTTGTTCATCTGTAGATGTCCAAGCAATAATATTTGCTGTATTTTTCATTAAACCATCAAAACGTGTAAACGCTAAGATATTTGCAAATTTCGAGAATAGTGAACTATCTTCGATAACCAATGCAAAGAATAATAATTTCTCTACGATTGATTTACTTTCGTCTCGCATAATTTCGCCAACGAACGTATTATAACTTTTGAAAATAGGATTTTGTAATGCAACATTAAACTCATCCAAATATCCATTTACTTCCAAAATACGAGAATATGCTTCACTATGTCTGAATTCACATTCTGCAAAAGTAGCGCCTAACCCATTTAATTCTGGTTTTGGAAAATAATGGTATAAATCTCCCCAAAAACCTTTTACCGTTACTTCAACTTGTGCAATAGATAAGATAGAACGTTTGTGAATTTCACGTTTCACATCATCTAAGTTGGCGTGATAATCTTGGATATCCGAAGTAAAATCAACTTCTCCATGCACCCAATATGCTTTTTGGATTGCCTCAGTGAATGTTAAAATTTCAGGATACTCAAACGGTTTATAGTTTACCCTTTTATCAAAAATAGACATAGTTTTTAGACTTTTTTTAGATTAATAAACTTCAGTAAAAAACGATTTATTTCATTAAAAAAAAACAAAGTTAGTCGTTTAATCTTTTTTAGAAATTTGAACCTCAATAGGGTTACATTTTCGTTTCAGTTACTCATTGATTTTTTCAAAATTAAGATAAGATTTTACAATTAAAAATTTTGTGATCTTAAAAATTAAAAAGATTATCAACAAGTTGTTAATTAATTGATTTACAGTTAGTTGATTTTACGTTTTTATTCGTTATAATTTAATAATTTTTATCGAAACTACAACTAAATTGCTAATTATTTTTCTATAATTCAGCAAAAAAATAGGCAAGCCTTGAAGTAGACTTGCCTAAAAGAATATAATTAAATTCTAAATTTTATCTGGCAATATTCACTGCACGAGTTTCACGAATTACAGTTACACGAACTTGACCTGGATAAGTCATTTCGTTTTGAATTTTATCTGAAATTAAGAAAGATAATTCAGCAGCTTTTGTATCATCAACTTTATCACTTTCTACAATTACACGCAATTCACGCCCGGCTTGTATAGCATATGCTTTTTCAACTCCGTCAAAATTAAGTGCAGTCGCTTCTAAATCTTTTAAACGTTGCATGTACGACTCTACAACTTGACGACGCGCACCTGGGCGAGCTCCAGAGATACTATCCGCAACTTGTACAATTGGCGAAAGCAATGATGTCATTTCAATTTCGTCGTGGTGTGCTCCAATCGCATTAATTACATCTGGATGTTCACCATATTTCTCTGCCCATTGCATCCCCAAAATAGCGTGTGGCAATTCTGATTCTTGCTCCGGTACTTTACCAATATCATGTAACAAACCTGCACGTTTCGCTAATTTAGGATTTAACCCTAATTCTGCAGCTAACGTTCCTGCTAAATTTGCAACCTCACGAGAGTGTTGTAACAAGTTTTGACCGTAAGAAGAACGATATTTCATGCGCCCAACGATACGAACCAAATCTTTATGTAAACCATGAATTCCTAAATCAAGGATCGTTTTCTTACCAACTTCGATGATTTCATCCTCAATTTGTTTAGTTGTTTTTGCAACAACTTCTTCGATACGAGCTGGATGAATACGACCATCGGTTACTAAACGGTGCAAAGATAAACGAGCTATTTCACGTCGAACAGGATCAAAACAAGAAAGGATAATCGCTTCTGGTGTATCGTCTACAATTACCTCAACTCCTGTTGCAGCTTCTATTGCACGAATGTTACGACCTTCACGACCAATAATACGTCCTTTGATTTCGTCAGATTCTATATTAAATACAGACACTGCATTTTCTATTGCTTGTTCCGTTCCGATACGTTGAATAGAAGAAATAACAATCTTACGTGCCTGATTTTTAGCATCTAACTCAGCATCTTCCATAATTTCTTGAATATGCGCTTGAGCTTTTGTTCTCGCTTCATCTTTCAAAACTTCAATCAATTCAGCACGAGCTTCATCAGCAGAATAATTTGATATTTTTTCAAGGATTTCTACTTGTTTTTTGTGCATAGTATCCACTTCCTTTTGCTTAATGTTAAGCTTTTCAGTGCGTGATTGTATATTTCCTTTCTCAGATTTAATCTGATCTTTTTGTTTCTGAATATCTGCTAAGTCCGTTTTGATTCTCTCTTCACGTTCTTTTACTTTAAGCTCAGCATCAGCTACTTTTCTTTCGCGTTGATTAACAACTTCTTCATGTTTAGATTTTAATTCTAAAAATTTTTCTTTTGCTTGAAAAATTTTCTCTTTTTTAATCGCTTCTCCATCTTTTTCAGCATCACTAATCAAATTTTGTGCTTTGCGAGTAGCTTCATCAATCAGTTCTTGATTTTGCTTATCAACTGATTTTTTTGATAAGAAATATCCTACCGCCGCACCTATGATTAATGTAACAATTGCAATAATTATTGTCATTGGTTCCATAGTTTATGTAATGTTTATATATAAAAAAACCTACATTAGTAAAGTATGTTTTGAGTTAACTCCTGTAAACAGGATTTGAGTTAGTCCGTTAGTCAAGTATCCGCTGTCAAATAAATGAACCTATAAAGGTTGCGGCCCGCTTTCCGAACGGTGTTCACTCGGTAACAAAACTAGTGTTGAGTTAACCAAAATAGCTAGAACTAATGTAGGAATATTGTTTATTGGACAGTTTTATAACTGTCAGAACTTCTCTTTTTATTTTACGATTGACTGATCAATCAATTCTAATAACTTCGAAATGCGCTCTGTTGTCATTTCTTCATTATCTTTCACTTGCTTTTTCAGTTTTGCTTCGCGTAAAGCTAATTGAATTGTCACCATTGCAAGTGCGTCTTGTTTGTCAGAAACAGCGTACTTTTGTTCAAATTGTTTCAAAATACTATTTATTTCTTCTGCACAAGAAAGTAACATTTCTTCTTCATCAGAATTAATCGTCATGGGATAATGACGTGAAGCAATTTTTATCTCAATTCGTTGAGTTGACATTCTTTTTTATTAATTATTAGTTTTAATTTGAGCGATGCACGTATCGACTTCTTTGATTAACTTGTTCATTCTTTGCTTCATCATTTTTTTATACTCCTGATTTCCGCTCATTGCATTAACGACTTTTAATCGTTTTACTTCTTCATTTAAATTTAAGTTATTCGCTTGCGAATCTCTCAATTTATTTTTTAATCTGGCATTATCCTCTTTCAAAGAATTGATTTCATTTTGTAATTTTTCCAATTCTTGAATCGAGTTTTCTGCGTCTTTCAATATATCTTTATAATTCCCAAGTTGGCCTAAAACACTTAAAACCTTGTTTTCAAGTTCATTAAATTTTACCATTTTTTCCATCTCCTGAGAATTTCTATTATCCTAGCTTCTATTGCAAAAATAGTATTTTTTTACATCTAATCAATACAAAAACCTAAATATTATCAGTTTTTTTTTATTCATTTGACAAATAGATATTTACTCTCTTATTCTGCTTTATCTATCTGTTTTTATCCACACTTACAGTAAACTTCTAATAACGAAAAATAAAAAATACAAATCATACTTATTTTTTTAATTAATCCTATTCACTTTTACAATTTACAACATTTAAAACTTAATTTTAGAAAAAATTATCTCTAAATAATTTTTAAAAATTCTAAAGATTAATGATGTTTGTAGAAGAATTAGTTTACATTTAACTAATTTGTTAATTATTGAATAGAAAAAATGAACGTGATTAAACCAATTTTACTAAACCTATTACTATGTTCTACTGTTTTTGGACAACGAGCAGAACAACCGAAGGCAGACAGTTATCCCAAAAATATATTTCAGAATCCATTAGAAATCACCAATTATTTATCAGGTAATTTCGGAGAGCTTCGTAGCAATCATTTTCATGCTGGACTTGATATAAAAACACAACAACGAGAAGGTTTAAAAGTAAACGCAATTGGAGACGGTTATATTTCTCGTATCAATGTTTCGCCAACAGGCTACGGAAATGCACTTTATATCGATCATCCAAATGGATACACTTCTGTTTATGCACATTTGAGAGAATTTACACCAGAATTACAAGCTTATGTGCGTAAACAACAATATGCGAAAGAAACCTTTAAAATTGAATTACATCCAAAACCAAATGAAATTCCTGTAAAAGCAGGAGATTTGATTGCTCTTTCAGGAAACTCTGGTAGTTCTGGCGGTCCGCATTTACACTTCGAAATTCGTGATACAAAGACGGAAGAACCAATCAACCCCTTTTATTTTGGTTTTGATATTCCAGACACAAAAAAACCTTCTATTTTAGGAGTATACGCTTACCCAATTAATGGTGAAGTGAATCAAAAAAATAATCGTATCGCTGTAGCAAATGGTGGAACTATTTCAGCTTCAGGAACGATTGGATTTGGTGTAAAAGCTTACGACAAGCACAATGGCGCAGAAAACAATAACGGTGTACATCAAATCAATATTTATGTAAATGATGAACCAATTTACACGTTTACATCAAATCGTTTTTCGTTTGATGAAGCCCGAGCTATAAACAGTACGTGTGACTATGCCGATATTCAAAAAAATAATAGCTGGGTGTATCAAGGATTTGTGAAAGATGGAAATCCTGTGCGAATGTATTCTAATTTGAAAAATAACGGAATTTTAGAACTTGAAGATGGAAAATCGTATAAAGTAAAAATTGATGTGTCTGATTATGCAGGTAATTTATCTTCGCAATCATTTATAGTCAATGGAAAATCGTTTGTAGAAAGTGTAAAAACTCCTGAAACAAATCCAATGTTATGGAACAAAGAAAATCATTTCAAAAATCAAGGAATCGAAATCTTTTTTCCAAAAAATATATTCTACGAAGATTTTGATTTAAGCTACAAATTCTCGAATGGGAAACATTGGGTTGGCGATTATTATATGCCAATTCATCAAACTTATACGCTTGTAATTGAACCAACAGCTGAGATTCCAACTGCACAATTAGACAAAGCTGTCATTGTTCGTGAGTATCAAAAAAGAGGAGTTTGGAAAAAAGATTATTTAACGACAACACTTAAAAACGGAAAGCTGGTTGCAAATCCAAAAGATTTTGGTGTTTTTTCTATTTTAATCGATAATACTAAACCGACAATTACTCCGTTAAATATCAAATCAGGTAGTCAATTTACTCAAGCAAATGGTATTATTCGCTTTACAATAAATGATACACAATCTGGAATAAAAGACTACAAGGCTTATATAGATGGAAAATGGGTATTGGCCGAATATGATCATAAAATTAAACGATTAACAATTAATTTGAATAAAGAACAAATTTCGGTTGGCGACCATCAATTAGAATTAAACGTGAAAGATGAAAAAAACAACACAGCAACGTACTCTACAACATTCAAAAAGATTTCTTAGTACCATAAGTTTATCGCTTTTGGGTGGAATTTTATTTGCGCAAACAGCACAAATTAATGGTAAAGTTGTCGACGAAAATAGAATACCGATTAGCGAAGCCGAAATTATCGTAAATGATCAATCTTATTTTACAGATCAAAATGGTAATTTTAAAATTGATATTCCGTCAAATGAATCGATTATTGTAACATTCAACAACAATGGTTATCATTCTTTTACACAAACTTTTACGATAAAGGATAAAAATAGAAAAGAAATATTTGTTCAATTAGTACCCGATGAAACTAATGCGATTCAATTAGGCGAAGCAACAATTTCATTTCAATCCAATACAAACAAACCTTTGCAAAGCACCGTTTTAAGTGCGGCACAAATGCAACAAGGACCAAGTTTGACGGGCGGAGTTGCTGATTTATTAAAAACGTTGCCATTCGTTAACTCGAATACCGAATTGAGTTCGCAGTACATGGTTCGAGGCGGAAATTATGACGAAAACTTAATTTACATTAACGGAATAGAAGTGTATAAACCTCAACTTATTCGCGCTGGTGAACAAGAAGGATTAGGCTTTGTAAATCCGTCAATGACAGAATTCATCAACTTTTCCGCTGGTGGATGGGAAGCTAAATATGGCGACAAAATGTCATCAGTTTTAGATATAACCTACAAACGTCCTAAAAAATTTGAAGGACAATTAGAAGCAAGTTTAATGGGTGGAAGTTTGACATTAGGTGGAGCTTCTAAAGACAAAAAACTTTCGGCTATTGTTGGTGCACGCTATCAGAATAGAAATTTAATTTTAAACACCTTAAAAGGTGACACCAATTTCAACCCTGAATATTACGATGTACAAGCAAATATCAATTATAAATTAAATGACAAATGGAATGTTGCATTTTTAGGAACCATGTCACGTTCGCGTTACGAAATGTTTCCTACAAAACGTGAAACATATATCAATGCTGTAGATAATCCATTGTTATTAACCGTTTATTACAACGGAAAAGAAGACGACAAATTTGCAACTGAAACGGGAAGTTTATCGTTTACCTATCAACCGAATTCTAAATTAGACTTAGGTTTAGATGTTTTTGCATACCATTCGAAAGAAAGAGAGTATTTTGATATTCAAGGTTCTTATTTTATTTCAGAAGTTGATGCCGATGGTAAAGCAACCTCAACCAATGATGTTGGTTCTCAAATTGACCATGCACGAAATAATTTTGATGCGTTGGTGGCGGGAATTCAACACAAGGGAAAATATAAAATCAATGGAAACAATAATATTGAATGGGGAGCAAAATTTCAACAAGAAGACATTCGCGATTTATTAGGTGAATGGCAAGCAATAGATTCTACGGGATATGTTGTGAATCCGAACCCTAATCAAGGATTAAATTTAAGTTATTATGTCAATTCAAAAAATAATTTAAAAACCAATCGTTTTTCTGGTTACACACAATACACGAGCAAATTCATGTGGAACGATGCAAAAGTATTGTTCAATGCGGGTGTTCGAGCAGCTTATTGGGATTTTAACGAAGAAACAACGGTTTCGCCTCGCGCACAAATTGCGATTAAACCAAATTGGGAAAAAGATATGTTGTTCCGTTTTTCGACAGGTATTTATTATCAACCTCCCTTCTATCGCGAAATTCGTCGTTTAGATGGAAGTTTAAATGACAAAGTAAAATCACAACAATCTATACATTTTATTCTTGGAAACGATTACGAATTCAAGTGGATGAATCGTCCGTTCAAGTTAACATCTGAGGTTTATTATAAAATCTTAAATGATTTGAATCCGTATTATGTGGACAATGTAAGAATTCGTTATACTGCAGACAATAACTCAAAAGGTTATGCTTACGGAGTTGATATGCGTTTATTTGGACAGTTTGTTCCAGGAGTCGATTCATGGTTCTCGGCTTCATACGCGCGTGCTTATCAAAATATAGATGACAAAGGAAATATTCCATTACCAACAGATCCTCGATTCAAATTATCTGCATTTTTCCAAGATTACATGGAGTTTTTACCATCTTTCAAGGTAAATGTTAATTTGATTTATGCATCTGGTTTACCGAACGGAGCTCCTCAATTTGCAGATCCTTACCAATACCAAACAACGTTGACAGATTACAAACGCGTGGACATTGGTTTTGTAAAAGAAATTATCAATCAAAAAGACTTAAAACCATCAAGCGGTACGTTTTGGAGTAATTTCAAAGAAATTTCGATTGGTGTAGATGTTTTCAATGTATTTGACATTAAAAATGAAATCAGTAATTCGTGGATTCGCGATGTGAATTCTAACCGAGTTTATACCATGCCAAATTATTTGACAGGACGTTTCTTTAATGGTAAGATTAATTTTAAGTTTTAAAAATATATTTATTGAAACCTAAATCCCTTATTATTACCATTTTCAGTTTATTCTTCGGATGTAGTAATCTCCATGAAGATAAAACTTTAATACTTAAAACTATTGAGAGTGAAAATTACAAGATAGAATGGTATACAAAAAGTGGACTTACTACAGTTTATCCTAATTATATAGATATCACTAATAAAATTGAACATAAAAAACACGAAATTGTCGATCATCTTGATATTTTAGATATTATTCTAATTGATAACGTTAGTTTATTTATCATATATAATAAAAATGCGCAACTTTCTGAAATTAGAAAAAATGATAAAAAACTGGGTTTAAAAATAATCCCAAAGAATTATCATATATATTATACAGGAAAAAGACATTATTAAAAATAATATCAAAATTCAATTCAAAAAAAACTTCATACATTTACCGAAGCACTTCTCACGACAGAAGTGCTTCTTTTTTTACTTGAAATCTGACAAAACGACACACTATGAGCATTGGCAAACTATTTGATTCTATCAGAAACAAAAAAACGAATAAGAATATGTCTGACCAAAATATACACGAAGAATTAGAGAATGAAAACATTCAAGAGAACGTTCAAGAGACGGAAAACACTGTAGAACAGCCACAAGAAGAAACTTCTGGAAAGTCAGAATTAGAAATTATTAAAGAACAATTAGCAAAGGAGAAAGACCAATATTTGCGTTTATTTGCTGAGTTTGATAATTACAAAAAACGTACATCGCGTGAGCGTATGGATATTTTCAAAACAGCAAATAAAGAAGTGATTACATCTTTGTTACCTGTTTTAGATGATTTCGGTCGCGCATTAACTCAAATTGAAAAATCTGGAGACGACAGCTTACATCAAGGTGTTGAATTAATCAATAATAAATTAATCGAAACCTTACGTGGAAAAGGATTGAAACAAATGGAAGTAAATCCTGGAGACGATTTTAATACTGATTTACATGAAGCTATCACACAAATACCTGCTCCAACAGAAGAGTTGAAAGGTAAAATTGTAGATATTGTAGAAACGGGTTATTTATTAAATGATGTTGTAGTTCGCTACGCAAAAGTTGTTGTTGGATTGTAATTTAGATTAAGAACATGTCATCAAAAAGAGATTATTACGAAATATTAGGCGTAGATAAATCGGCAAATGCTGATGTTATCAAAAAAGCCTATCGTAAACTTGCCATCAAATATCACCCTGACAAAAATCCTGGTGACAAAGAGGCAGAAGAAAAATTTAAAGAAGCTGCAGAAGCTTACGAAATTTTAAGTGACGACCAAAAACGTGCACGTTACGACCAATTCGGACATGCTGGAATGGGCGGAGCTGCTGGCGGAGGATTCGGCGGAGGCGGAATGAACATGGAAGATATTTTCTCTCATTTCGGCGATATCTTTGGAGGTGGTGGATTCGGTGGCGGATTTGGAGGTCAATCTCGAGGTCCACGTCGAATGAAAGGTTCTGATTTGCGTATTCGCGTAAAATTGAACTTAGAAGAAATGGTAAACGGTTGCGAGAAAAAAGTAAAAGTTAAACGTTTCAAACAAGCTGAAGGTGTTACATCTAAAACATGTCCATCTTGTGGTGGTTCGGGACAACAGGTTCGCGTTACGAACACATTTTTAGGACAAATGCAGACTGCTACAACTTGTTCTACTTGTCAAGGTGTTGGAAAAGTTGCGGATAAAATTCCTTCAGGAGCAAATAATCAAGGTTTAATCAAAGTTGAGGAAACAATTGACCTGAAAATCCCAGCAGGAGCAAGAGAAGGAATTCAATTGCAAGTTCGTGGAAAAGGTAACGATGCGCCTTTTGATGGTGTACCTGGGGATTTATTAGTTGTTATCGAAGAAGAAGAACACGACACATTAAAACGTGATGGAAACAACTTACATTTTGATTTGTATGTTTCTATTCCTGACGCTGTTTTAGGAGCTTCAAAAGAAATTCCAACAGTTAATGGAAAGGTAAAAATCAAAATTGATAAAGGAACTCAATCTGGTAAAGTATTACGCTTAAAAGGTCAAGGTTTACCTGATCTTAACGGTTATGGAAAAGGTGATTTATTTGTTCATGTTAACATTTGGACACCAACTCATTTATCAAAGGATCAAGAAGCGTATTTTGAAAAAATGAGAGATGACGATCATTTCTCACCAGAGCCTTCTAAGAATGAGAAATCATTTTTTGAACGTGTAAAAGATATGTTTCAGTAATTAATAAATATTGAATTTTATAAAGCATCCAGACAATATATGGGTGCTTTTTTTATGTTTATACTATATTCTTCATTTATTTTTTATATTATTTCGTTATTAATTAAAAAATAATATAACTTTATTGAAATTAATAACACTATACAAATGAAGAAAAATTTTACTCTTATCTTCTCTGCATTTTTGTTATCAATGACTGCTCAAGCTCAGAATGCTGAACAATTAATTGATAATTACCAATTGCAGAGATCGGGTAACAATGTCGAGTACAAATTTGTACAAACGATTAATGACGAAAAAGATCAAACTCAAAGAGTATTTACCCAACGAACTTTCCAAGGGATTCCTGTTTATAACAGTTATACAACTTATTTAGTAAAAAATAATCAGGTTGTTTCTGCTTTAGCTTCTGAAAATTTTAATTCTCAATTAAAATCTGCAGCTGTTACTCCAACACTTACATCTCAACAAGTACTTCAGAACATTGCACAATCGGAAGGTTTAAAACTTATTACGAACGAATCTTCAGATGAATTTGGTGTTCATTTTACAAAAGATGACACTTCTGAATTGGTTTATTTTATCAATGATCAGAAAGAAGCTATTTTAAGTTATACATTATCTTATCGATTATTTAACGAAAAACAGAACGATGTCATACATGTTGTTGTTGATGCTAAAAATGGCAAAATCATAGATAAACACAATACAACGTTAAGCTGTAGTTTTGATCATGGAGCCTTTCATAACGAAAATTTAGCACACTTTAATAAAGCAGATTGGGATTGGTTATATGACGATGGTAATAATGTAGCATCTGCTCAGTATAATATCTACAAATTACCAATAGAAGCGCCTAACAGAGGTGATCGTTCAATTGTTAATTTATCTATATCTAACACCACTGCATCTCCAAATGGTTGGCATAATGTAGCGGATGGAACAATCAAAACAAGAACCGAAGGGAATAATGTACGAGCTGTACGAGATCATAATTCAACTGCATATAATACGTTCAATTCTATAGCAAATACAGTTACAATTAACAACAATGATTACGCAGATGCAGGAGAATCTTTAAATTTTGATTTCCCTGTAGATTTCAGTTTAAATCCTTTTAAAAACTGGCAAGCAGCTACAACTAATTTATTCTATATGAATAATATGATGCATGACATTCTTTACAACTATGGTTTTACTGAAGTAAACGGAAATTTCCAAAAAGATAATTATGGAAAAGGAGCAACAGGAAATGATGATGTAGTAGCATTAGCTCAAACACGATTTAATGAAGGTGTTTTAAACAATGCAACTTTTGCTACTCCTGCTGATGGTAAATCACCTCGTATGGCAATGTATTTGTGGAATCCTCCAGCAAATGCAGATACAGATCCTTTAACAATCAATTCTCCTTCAACAATTGCAGGAAAATATAGTGTTTTCTTTTCGCCATTTGGTGCTGAATTACCTACTACAGCCCTAACTAAAGACTTAGCTTTATTACGTAAAAGCGAAACAGAAGGAAACGAATTTGATGGTTGTGGCACCATAATAAATACTGCTGAAATTGCTGACAAAATTGCTGTTGTCTACAAAGGAGGAAGTTGTAATTATGTTACAAAAGCTAAAAATGCACAAAATGCAGGTGCAAAAGCACTTATCATAATCAATAATATTGGAGGAAACTTTACAATCACAGGAAACGATTCTTCTATTACAATTCCTGTTGTTGGATTGACAAGAATTAATGGAGACAAAATAAAAAATGAACTAATAAACGGAACAACTGTTAATGCAAGTCTACAACACAAAGACATTCCTTACGCTGACGGAAGTTTTGATAATGGTATCATTGCACACGAATACGGACACGGTGTTTCTAACCGTTTAACTGGCCCAATAACAAATTCTAACTGTTTAGGTAATCTTGAACAAATGGGTGAAGGTTGGTCTGATTTCTTTGCCTTAATGTTAACTCAATTACCAGGTGATACTGGCTCAACTAAAAGAGGTATTGGAACATTTGCTACCAGTCAATCTGTTGATGGAAACGGAATTCGTCCTACTCCATATTCAACTGATATGACGGTTAACCCTGCAAAATACAGCTTCTTAAAATCATATGGCAATAACGATTCACCACATAGAACAGGATATGTTTGGGCATCTATGATTTGGGATATGAATTGGAAATTAATCGACAAATATGGCTTCTCTCCTGACCTATATAATGGTAAAGCAGGTAACAACATGGCTTTACAATTAGTCATGACAGGTCTTAAATTACAAACATGTTCTCCAGGTTTTGTAGACGGTCGTGATGCTATCCTTATGGCTGATGAACAACTATACGAAGGCGCTAACAAATGTGAAATATGGGAAGCTTTTGCTAATCGTGGTTTAGGATATAGTGCAAGCCAAGGGAGTGTATTCAGTAGAATTGACGGTACAGAAGCGTTTGACATGCCTCCTGCAGATGTATTAAATTGTGATTTATCTACAAGTGACTTAAAAGAATCATCATTACAAATGTATCCGAATCCTGCAAAAGATATGGTTTACATAATGGATAAATCAATCAAAAATGACATCAAAGTAGATATCGTAGATATGACCGGTAAAGTGGTTTCAACAAAAACTGTTAAATTCGATGGACAAAAAGGAAGTGTTGAAACAAACAACTTACCTAAAGGTGTTTATATTTTGAAATTCAAAACTGATCAAGGAACAGTTACAAAAAAATTAATTAAAAACTAATTTCTTAGTATATATCAAATAAAATAACCAGCTCATTGAGCTGGTTATTTTATTTGATTCAATAGCTACTATTATTAATTAATAATAATTTTATTGGATTGATTTTTTGTTTTCACGATGTAAATTCCTTTAGGTAAATTATTCAATTTAACTTTTGAATTATTAGTTACGTGTTGAATGGTTTGAACTAATTGTCCATTAAGATTATAAATCTGAATCGTTTCGTTCTTCTCAACTCCATTGATAATAAACTCATGATTTTTAACCGGATTAGGATATATAACTAATTTCGCTGAATTCATATTCACATCATCCGTTGCTAATTTTTCGTAACAAGTCCAAGACAAGTTATCAAAAGAAACACGGTTATTTGTTGTTTCATCAACCAATTCGATGACAACATCTCCTTCAACATTGATGTTTTCGATTGTAGTCGTTTTGGCTTTTTTAGAATAAGGAATTTGTCCTTTTACTTCTCCGTTAATTTTTAACGTATAAAAACCTTCAGAATCTGAAAATGGTAAATACGTTTTAACGGATAAAGAACCTATTCCTCCAGAAATAGTAGAAGATGTTAAAGTTCCTTTTTTTATACAAATTGCTTTGTTACTATCTCCATCGATATAAACTTGTCTATCTGTTCTTGCATTAGTAGCACTCCACACAATTCCATTATTAGACCAAGTTCTATCAGTGTAAGATGATGCAGGTGGTGTACCTCCTGTTGATGGAATATTCTCAAAGTCTTCTGTTCCACAAGTTGTTCCTTCTCCAGACCCCCCTCCTGTGTTAGTTTCTTGAGTTGTCACTTCTATTGCAATACTGTTATCAGATTTATTTCCTGCATAATCTTTTGCAACAACATAAAAAGAATACGTAGAAGAAGCTTTTAAACCAGAAATTGTAGCATTGTTATAGTTAACTGTTGAATTGTATTCGTTGTTCATGTAAACATCATAACGATTCACACCAACATTATCTGTAGAAGCTGTCCAAGTTAAAGATACACTTGAAGAAGTTACATTTGTAGACGCTAAATTTGTAGGAACCGTAGGTTTTTCTGTATCTGGCTCACCTCCGCCTTCTCCTCCGAAAGATTCTGGCCAAGTATTTTGCGCGTCAGGTCCACCCCAAATAACTGTCGCCAAATAAGGATTATCAATAAAAGGGTTTCTATTTCCTTGTACATTTGCAACAACATTATTTCTTTGAATCTCAAATTGAGATACAGGATCTTCTACATTCCATTTTAATAAAATATCAGGAAAATCTGAAGAATATGTACTTGGCCCAAATGTAATATTAAGAGGTAAAGCTCTCGAATTATATCTTGCATACATATACATCAGAATACGAGCTACATCTCCTTTCCATTCGTCTCCTGGATACCAACCTCCACGGTTAGTTTTCATCGCCATTGCTCCTACTCCATCATCAAAAAACAAACTACCTCTTGTACTATTTAATGAAACATCTGCAGGGCGCAAATGATGACCATCTGCTCCAGGTCCTGAAGTTCCTAAATTTGGAGTACCCTTAGATTTTGCATAAACATGCTCTCTATTCCAAGATCCACTTTTAGATCTACTTCTTTGATGTGTCCCTGAAGATTGAGAACCATATATCAAAAGTAAATTTGAAGGATTTTCTGGATCAACATCACTTTTTCCTAACAATGTTTTAAGTTCACTATACGAAATGACTTTTTTATGAGTATCAGAAATCAATTTTGCAAGATCTCCTTTCATTTCATTCTTCGTCTTATCAAAATTGACGCTCGAGTAATATGCTGGAGCTTTTTGTGCTTGTGCAAATAATGCTAAAGCAAATGATAAAAAAGTAAATTTCAATTTCATTTTTAAAGTAATTATTTATTTAATTTTATAAAGTTTGTTTTGTTACAAGAAAGTTCTATTGTATAATTTTTCAAGATTAATGGAATTTGAATATTAAATTCCAAAAAATATTTCTCACCAAATTGATAAAACTTTGCTTCTTTCTTTTCTCTCAAAATAGATGAAGTAACTTCAACATCTATTTCTTCTTCGTCAATTGATTGCGTTAACCAATTAATATTTTGATCAGTAAAAAGGAATACATCACAAAATAATCCGGGATGATCTTTTCCTTGACCTACAAAAAGCCTATTTTCATGTTCATCAATTCCAATCACATAGACAGGCAATTTTTTTCCACTTACATTCAAACCTTTTCGTTGACCAATTTCAAATCCTTCTACTCCATTATGTTCACCAACAATAAATCCATCAAAAAGTGAATATCGCCTTTGTTCAACTCTCCAAAAAAGTTCTTCCTCTTTCGATAAAAAAACAGGCTTTTCTTTCTGATAAACTAACGATTCGTATGGTATTTCTACAATCTGTCCGATCATGACTTGTTGTGATTTTATTGTTAAAATCTCTTAAAAAAAAGAGAAGGACTGCAAAGATAAAGTGTTAATATTAATTAAACTTTAAGAAATTAACTTAATTGCTGAAAACAAAAAAAAGACATCAAAATTGATGTCTTTTTTTCATATTCCATAAAAATAAAATTAATGTTGATGTTTTGAATGATCCTCATCTTTTTTAGGATTAGCTTCGGTGTAATGCTCTCCTTCAGCCTCCTCGCGTTCGTATAAACAACAAGAGTGTAAATTTTCGTAAACCTTATCATCTGCACGTTTCTCATTCGTATCATGCCCAACTGCAACTACTGCATTTTCTACCGCATCAACCTTATTTTTTGTCTCATTCAGAACAATATGCAAGTTATGTGTATCTTCGTCCCAAGTGGCTATTTTAACACCTTTCACTGCATAAGCCGCTTTCTCTATACGTTCTTTACATTGACCACAATTTCCTTTTACATGTAAATCATGCTTTGCATTTTTATTTTGTGCTTGTGCGCTAATTCCTAAAGTCGCAACCAAAGCAAATGCTAATAATTTTTTCATTTTTATATAATTTTTAATGATTTTTATTTTAAATTAAATCTTAATCCAGCGTAATACATTTGTCCAAAAACTGGTGCATAAACTATCGAACTATCGAAATTTGAACCAAAAGGATTATCAGCTCCTAAAATGACACGTTTTTGTTGATAATTTGTTACATTTTCCCCTCCTACATACACTTCAAATCGTTTTGAAAAAACTCTTGTAATCTGAAAATTCATTGTTCCGAATGGATTCGAATACTCGTTCAATTGATTTTCTGGCAAATTGTCCAATGTATTTGGTAAACGTTGTTTTCCTATCCAATTATAAGTAATATCAAAACGCCAATTTTTTCCATTTTTTTCATGCGTTTCATATTCTAAATTCGTAAAGAAACGATGTTTTGCTTGCAAAGGACGTCCTAATTTACCTTTTTCATAATCCGTTGCGATATCATAATATTTGTATGATGCTCTTATTTTGAAATGTGTAAATGGATTATAATTAAAATCAAACTGAAAAGAATTTGCATACGAATCGCCTTCTAAATTATAAAAACGAACCTGACGAGCTGAATAATCAATATCGGTTACAATTTGATTTTCGAAATCTGTTCGATAAAAATCTGCTGTAATATCTGCGTTTTTTCCAAATAATTTAAACTCTTGCGTTACAGAAAAACCATAATTCCAAGCTATTTCTGGATCTAAACCATAGATCTCTCCTCCATCTCCAATAATATTAAATTGTCTTGATGAAGCAAACAAATTTTGATTTTCTGCAAAAATATTATTCATGCGTTTTCCTCGACCAACAGAAGCTTTTATGGTTGTTCCTTTTGCAGGTGTATAGCGTGTATGCAAACGTGGCGTCAAAAAGAAACCCATTCGATTGTGATAATCTGCACGAAGCCCTACAATCATATTGAAATTCTTCATATTATCAAAGGTATATTCGAAGAATGCTCCTGCTGAATTATCAATTCGATCATAATTCGCATCTGTCGGAAGCGCTACAAATTCTTTGAATTTATCGTACGTAAAACTCGCTCCTGTAGAGAATTTATTTTTGGTATTGCTAATAATCGAACTAAAAATATAATTAGCATAAAAGCTCTGTTGTTCGATATCATATTGATTCAGTCCAAAATAAGAATCTTGTTTATGGTAACTAAACGCTGTTTGCAATCCCATACTTTGATAAGGCATTTCTGGAAAAACATATCCTATTTTTGATGAAACATCAACACGATTTGTATTGATTTCTGATCCCCAATAATTAGTTGTCAACTTGTCGCGTTTTTTATCAAAATCTAACTGTCCAGCTTGCTTTTGATCATTCAGATATCGTGCAGAAAAGAATCCAACCCAACCTTTTTCTAAGTTTTGATACTGCCAACGATTCATCACATTTACTTGATGACCAAGTGGATTGTCTAAAAATCCATCATCGTTCATATCATTTTTAGATAAACGTGCGTTTCCATGCAAAAACAATGAAGAACTCCATTTATCATTTAATTTTTTATTTAAATGTACATTCCCTTCGAAACGAGAATCTGATGAACCATACAAATTGACAAACAATGGAATATCGTCAGCAGGTTTTATTAATTCTGTATTAATCTGCCCAGAAATACTTTCGTACCCATTAATCACCGTTCCCGCACCTTTTGTAACCTGAATACTTTCTACCCAAGTTCCAGGTGTAAATCCAAGTCCGAAAGCTTGTGATGCTCCACGAACATTTGGAATATTTTCTTCCGCAATCAAAATATACGGTGATGTTAATCCCAACATTTTGATTTGTTTATTTCCTGTTACCGCATCCGAAAAATTGACATCAATGGAAGGATTTGTTTCGAAAGATTCGGCCAAATTACAACAAGCGGCTTTCAACAATTCTTTGCTTGACATTGTCGTCATATTGGTTGCAAACTTCGATTTTTTAAGTGAACTACTTGTATCTCGTAACACAACTTCATTTAAAGACGTATCGCCAAAATGATTTTTTACATTGATTGTAATAGTTATAAACTCGTCTTTTAACTCTTTGAAAGTAGTTGTTTCATTCTCATAAAAAACTCCTAAAACTGATGTTGGTTGATAATTCTCGATCTCAAAATTTCCGTTTTCATCTGTGAGTACAGCAATATCTGTCGATTCCCAGAATACTTCTGCTCCAACAATTGCTTGCTGATTTTGATCTGTTATTTTTCCTTTTAAAGTAGATTGTGCGTAAGTTAACGCAACACTTAGTATTAATACTGAAGTGAATATTTTTTTCATTTTTACGATTTAAGGCTAAATGCCTATTTATTATTATGTACTTGCTGATTTTGATTTAATCAAGTACTTTAATATTCAAGTAATAACGTATTGCTTTCTGATTAGTTTTTAATCGAAATAAAACGGTTATTAGCCTTCGTAAAACGTTAATTGAGAATTGAGTATATAATATGGAGGCGCATTTGATGCAACATAAAAATCAAGAAAACTTGACTGATTGTTAACCTCTTCATTCTGAATCGAAATTTTAATTTGAAGAATTTCTGAAGCAATAAAACTTATCGGAAAAAGCTTCTGAATTTTAACTGTTTGTTTTTCTACAAATTTATCCGAATATGAAATATCCTTGCAACAATCATCATCTTCTTCTGTTTCTCCTTGTGGAATCTCACAGTGATTTGATTCTGATTTCGGAGGACAACATGAAGTTGTCATTTCCATCTCGCACGAATTATTATCAAGATGATTCAACTTCACTTGCTCCATCTCTCCTTGACAAAAATGCATAGAAAATGCATAACTAAGATTTGAAAAAATCAAAATTATTGACAAAACGTATTTTATGTAATGTTGCATTTTCATGTCGAACAAAAATAAACAAAATTTTGAAATACAGAGAATAGAAAATTTATATCATTTTCTGATTTATTTATAGAGTTTCCTTCTTAACCATACAACTTTTCTTACATAAATTTCTTAATAATAACCTTTCTCTATTTGATTTTATCAATTCATACCTAAAAACTCATCAAAATTCACTAAAATTGCACTTTAAATAAGAACACACAATTAATTATGTCAGAAGATATTTTCAAGAAAGTAGTTTCTCATGCGAAAGAATATGGTTTCATTTTTCAATCGAGTGAGATTTATGATGGATTATCAGCCGTTTACGATTATGGTCAAAACGGAGCTGAGCTAAAAAATAACATCAAACAATATTGGTGGAAAGCAATGGTACAAATGCACGAAAACATTGTCGGCATTGATTCTGCTATTTTTATGCATCCTACTACTTGGAAAGCTTCAGGTCACGTTGATGCGTTTAATGATCCTTTGATTGATAACAAAGACTCTAAAAAACGTTACCGTGCCGATGTTTTAATTGAAGATCATTGTGCTAAAATCGAAGGTAAAATCGAAAAAGAAGTAGCTAAAGCTGCAAAACGTTTCGGTGATGCTTTTGATAAAGATCAATTTGTTGCGACAAATCCTCGTGTTGTAGAATACCAAAATCAAATCAACACTATTTTAGCACGCATGGGTAAATCTTTGGAAAACGAAGATTTGGACGATGTAAAAGCTTTGATTGAAGAATTAGAAATTGCTGATCCTGTAACAGGTTCTAAAAATTGGACAGAAGTACGTCAATTCAACTTGATGTTCGGTACAAAATTAGGAGCTACAGCAGATCAAGCAATGGATTTATATTTACGCCCAGAAACAGCTCAAGGTATTTTCTTAAATTACTTGAACGTACAAAAATCTGGACGTATGAAATTACCTTTCGGAATTGCTCAAATTGGTAAAGCTTTCCGTAATGAGATTGTTGCACGTCAGTTTATTTTCCGTCAGCGTGAGTTTGAACAAATGGAAATGCAATTTTTCGTAAAACCAGGAACAGAATTAGATTGGTACGAAAAATGGAAAGAAACTCGCTTAAAATGGCACCAAACTTTAGGATTAGGAAATGATAATTACCGTTTCCACGACCACGAAAAATTAGCGCATTACGCAAACGCTGCTGCTGATATTGAGTTCAAATTCCCATTCGGATTCAAAGAATTAGAAGGAATTCACTCGCGAACAGATTTCGATTTGAAAGCGCACGAACAACATTCAGGTAAAAAAATTCAATATTTCGATAACGAAACAAATGAATCGTACACACCTTATGTTGTAGAAACTTCTGTTGGTTTGGATCGTATGTTCTTAGCAGTTTTCTCAAACTCTTTAAAAGAAGAAATATTAGAAGATGGATCAGAACGTACAGTTTTAGCTTTACCACCAGCTTTAGCACCAATCAAAGCGGCTATTTTACCATTAGTTAAGAAAGATGGTTTACCAGAATTTGCAGAACAAATCGTGAAAAAATTACGTTTAGATTACAATGTAATTTACGAAGAAAAAGATTCTATTGGAAAACGTTACCGTCGTATGGATGCAATTGGTACACCTTTCTGTATCACTGTTGATCATGATTCATTAAACGATAATTCTGTTACATTACGTTTCCGTGATACAATGGAACAAAAACGTGTTTCTGTTGATGATTTAGCACAAATTATTGATAAAGAAGTTAACATGAAATATCTTTTCGAAAAATTATAACATTTTTCAATACAATAATACTAAAGCTCAGCACGTTCTGAGCTTTTTTTGTATTTTTTATTAATTTTTTTAACAATTTGGCAAGTCTTTTGATTTTAAACTAACATATTAATCTAAAAAAAATAAATTTATGGGCTTTATTATTAATCTTTTGGTATCAGCATTAGTTGTCTTTGGACTTGCTAACATTTTACCTGGAGTAAGTATCAAAGGATACGGATCTGCAATAATTGTTGCAATTGTTATAGGTCTTTTAAATGCTTTTATAAAACCTTTGCTACAATTTATTAGCTTACCTATAACAATCTTAACATTAGGATTATTCTCATTTGTAATTACGGCTATAATTATATTGTTAGCGAGCGCAATTATGGGAGATAGTTTTCATGTTGACGGATTTTGGTACGCCTTATTATTCGGAATTATTTTAGCTTTTGTCAACTCTTTAGTTGGAGGATTGATGGGCGATTAATTTTACACATTATTACATATAAAAAGCTGTCTTATCTGAGACAGCTTTTATTTTTTGTATTGATTATACGCTTTATCTAATCGAGTTTTAATTCTCTTTTTTACTAATCTCGGAGCAAGAATTTCAATTTCTTCACCAAAGCCTAAAATTTCTCGTTCTAACTCAAAATTATGCACCACTTCTATCGAAAACAACGTTCCTTCATCTGTAATCTCCAATGTTTTTTGCGATGCATGAATAGGTTTTGTCACGACATAAGGCGCCAATTTTTTATTAACCCGAAAAATAACTCGTTGCTCCCTTTCTTTCACGTTTTTTGTCACACCAATCACATTATTATAATACGTATCAAAATCAATTTCTAACTCATCAATAAACGGCTCATTGGCCAATTCATAAAACTCAACAATCCTATCCAAAGCCAAAGTATACAACTTCATGTCTTTTCTCGATTTAGCCAATAAAAACCAACGATTGCGATATTCTTTTAACAAATACGGATAATAAACTTGTTGTTTTGGTTCTTGAATTTTTGCTTTGAACGATTGATACGAAATCAACAAAGGTTGTTTCTTGACAATTGCTTGATACAACCGATTCAAATGTTCTAAACCTTTTAATAAAGGATTTTCTTCGAACTGAATATAATTTGGTTGTTGATGAGTTTGCTTGGATAAATTATTTTCGAGACGCGTAATAATCTCATTCATATCATCAAAATAATTAAAACCATTCAATTGTTTCATCACCGAAATCACTTCTTTCATTTTATCCAAATCTGCAGACGAAACTGGTGAATTATGAATCGAATACTCTCGATCTTCATATTCATAAAACTTTTTTTCTCTAACAACAATTGGCGCGTTATAGCCCAATTTATCACTACGCATCACTTGTAAGTCACCTTGTATCGTTCGTTTCGAAACTCCAGACGTTATTCCTTCATATTCGTATAAAGCTTCCGAAACTTTTTCAATCAAATCATCTAAAGTCCACTTTCTATAATGATTTTGCAAACATTTATCAATCGTTTGGTAGCGTATTAATGCAATTTTATTAGTTGCCATGGTTGATTTCTTTGTTCAATACTACAAATTTCAAATCAAAGTACGCAATCTATTTGCGTAGAAATTTTTATTTCAACTTTTATTCAAAATATTTTCAATATAAAACCCTCTATTTATCATTATTTACAAATTATTTTGAAAAAATATTTTATTACGCAATTCTCGTGCGTACTTCTACTCCAACTTTGTCAAAGGTTTAACAACCAAATGATTTTAATTGTTCCTTGACAAATGTTTCAGTATAGCATTGTAGTAGAAAATGTTTCATCACTTCTATTCTGAATAATTAAAATCTCCAGTGGATGGGTCGTAGGTTCGAATCCTACTTTCAGGAAACTGAAATAGCTCAGTGGGTAGAGCAATTCATACAGACTTTAAATCTGTTCATCGCCCGAAAGGGCAACATTGAAAACAAAAAAGCTAAAAAGTTTTCTTTTCGAATAGAGAATTTATTTCGTAGAAATGAATTTGAAATAAGATCAAAAACTTGCTTAAAACCTGAATTTGAAACTTTAGTTGATGATTGATTTTAAAGTTTTTAAACAAAACATCAAGTCAAAATGATTTGAAACAAGTTTAAAAATAAGACATCAAAACAAGCTGCTCAAACTTCAAATTCCGTTTTAAAAAAGGAAAATGATTTAGCTTTTTTAATTAGTAAAAAAGACCAGATTCTTCGATAAGCTCCTTTAGATTTGAAAATCTTAAATTGTAATAAAAAAAGAAGAGAATAGAGTTTGAGTAAACTATGACAGGCTCAGAGCTATATAATCTCATATTCTGATTAAGACTCAACTCTTTCTTATCAAATTCTCAAATAGAAATTCGGGCTTAAAACCCATTAGTAAGGAATCGAGTTATTGATAAGTTTCTCTTCTCATTAAATTCAAATTTATGGAAAAAATTGTTATCGGAATTGATGTGAGTAAATTAACTTTAGACATCTGTATTCAAGTAAATAAAGAGAATCGTTTTGAGAACATTTCTAATACTGAAAAAGCAATAAAAGATTTTTTCAAACAGTTTGATAAAAAACAAGAAATTCTGATTGGAATGGAGAATACAGGTCGATTTAACGCTATTCTTTACAGCGTTTTAGTCAACTATTCTTTTACTGTTTATGTGATTAATCCTTTGCATTTGAAAAAAAGTATGGGGCTCGTTAGAGGTAAAAATGATAAAATTGACAGTGAACGCATTGCTGTATTTTTACTGAAAAACCATATGGATCTTCAAGAGTGGAAACCTAATTCTCAAGTGATTGAAAAAATTAAATTATTGAATGCTGAAAGAAAACATCGCGTTAAAATAAGAGCTGGATTACTAGCTCAAGCAAAAGATGAATTATTTTTAAAATCAATTGTTGACAAAGCTGTTTTACGTTTAAACACTAAGCTAATCGATGTATTAACTAAACAAATTAATGAGATCGAAGATAGAATCTATCAATTAATTTGTAATGATGAACAGCTTTATAACCATTATAAAAGAATACAATCAATTCCTGGTGTAGGAAAAGTTTTAGCATTTAATATGTTGATTAAAACGGATGGTTTTACAACCATAAATACGCCAAGACAAATGGCTTGCTATGCTGGAATAGCTCCATTTGATTTTCAATCTGGAACTTCCATAAGGCGAAAACCGAAAGTTTCATCAATGGCTGATAAAGATTTGAAGAAACTATTGCATTTAGCTGCAATGAGTGCTATTCGTTTAGACAATGACTTGGCTATTTATTATCATCGAAAGGTAGAAGGAGGGAAAAATAAAATGTCTGTTTTAAATGCTGTTAGAAATAAAATTATTCATCGGATTTATGCACTAATTAAAAATCAAAATATTTATAAAAATAACTTGGTTTTGTCATAGAAATCAGAATGACAATAATTCGTCAGTTCGAGTGGTTTTCGTTTCGAAAGAAAAAGAAAATTATATCGAGAATAGAGAATTATTCAATCCTTTTTCTCGATACAAAATTGTTTCACAATTTCACTCGAAATGACGGTTTGAAAAAATAATAAAAACCTATAAAAATAATAAAATGAAAAAATTAGCAATTAACAACCAAGAAATTGGAATCTATATCAAAAATAAAGAAGTAGAAAAAATTTACACAAGAGGAAATTATTGGATTTTCTTCAATAAAAACATCGAAAAACTAAACATCAACGAAATAATTGATGAAAAATACCAGGCAATGTTTATGGAAAATGAAATATTGAAAGAAATGGTAGATTTTATAGAAGTGTTGCATAATGAGGTATTGATTATTTACAAAAACAATCAAATCTATGATTCGTTTTACAATAAAAATGTGATGATTTGGAAAAATTCAACTCAATTAAAAGCTGTAAAATTTGATTTGAATTCTACTGACGAAATTAAGAATTTAACAAAAAGAGAAATTGATATTTTAAGAAAAGCTGGTGCGATTCGTATTATTTCAATTCCAACTTATCATGAAGGAATTTTGTTTAAAGACAATGAATTTGACTCGGTTTTTAAAGCTGGCGATTATAAATTTTATAACAACGAAGTCAAAATTTCGATGGTTTCTTATGATATGCGTCCGCAAACAATTGAAATTTCTGGACAAGAAATTTTGACAAAAGATAAAGCACAATTGCGAATCAATTTTATGGTAGACTACCAAATCACAGATTTGATAAACGCTTTTCAATCGAACAAGGATTTCGAGAAAATGATTTATCAAGCGATTCAATTGGGATTGAGAGAATTTATTGGCAATATGAATTTTGATGATTTGATGTCGGATAAAAATTCGGTAACGAATTATATTATTCAAAAATATGAAACTCAATTTGAAAAAATTGGTCTAAAATTAATCAACGCAGGGATGAAAGATATTATTCTTCCAGGAGAAATAAGAGAAATTATGAACCGCGTTTTGATTGCCGAAAAAACAGCACAAGCCAATTCGATTACACGCCGTGAAGAAACTGCTTCGACAAGAAGCTTGTTAAACACAGCAAAATTAATGGAAGAAAATGAAACTTTATGGAAATTAAAAGAAATGGAATACATTGAAAAAATAGCTGATAAAGTTGGAGAAATCTCAATTTCTGGTGGATCAAATGTATTAAATGAATTAAAAACTATGTTCTCGAAATAGTATTCGAAACATAAAAAAAACGTTTAAATTTAGATTAAAATGTCACAAAAAATAGATAATAAACCAATTAACGGAAATGATTTGATTGCCTTGGGTTATCCTGAAAATGAAATATTAGGAATCGCCTTAAAAATCAACAAAAAAAGAAATGGTTACACAAAAGCAGAAATGCTTGATAAATATGTGCAAGTTTTATCTTCGCCACAAGATTTCTTAGAAGATAAAGTTTTTAAAACATTGGCAAAAGGTTTTATTGATGGAATTCATTCGCCAAAACAAGATGAAAACTTAATTGAATTGAAAGAAAATCCTAACGATTTCAACATTTATGGTGCAGAAAATATTGAAGATGGTGCATTAGAACAAATGAAAGTGGCCATGAAATTACCTGTAACTGTTGCAGGTGCTTTGATGCCAGATGCGCATCAAGGATACGGTTTACCAATTGGTGGTGTTTTAGCGACAAAAAATGCGATTATTCCTTATGGTGTCGGTGTTGATATTGGTTGTAGAATGGCTTTATCAATTTATGATTTACCAGCTTCTCATTATTTTGAACATCACGATTCGTTAAAAGAAACGTTGATAAAAAACACAAAATTTGGTGCAGGCCATGGATTTCATGGTCAATACAAAGCAGAACATCAGGTTTTGGATGACACAAAATTTGAAACGAATACTTTTATTCAGAATTTAAAAGACAAAGCGTGGTCGCAATTAGGTTCTTCTGGTGGTGGAAACCACTTTGTAGAATTTGGTTTGATCGATTTCAAAGAAGATGATGAGAAATTAAACATCAAAAAAGATTCGTATTTAGCTTTATTAACACATTCTGGATCGAGAGGCTTCGGTGCTACTATTGCTGGATATTACACTAAAATCGCTAAAGAAATTTGTAAACTTCCGTATAAAGCACAAAATTTAGCTTATTTGGATTTGGATTCTGCAGAAGGTCAAGAATACTGGATTTCGATGAATTTAGCGGGTGAATATGCTTCGGCTTGTCACGAAATTATTCATCAAAAAATCGCAAAATCAATTGGTGCTGAAGTTTTAGCGAAAGTAGAAAATCATCATAATTTTGCTTGGAAAGAAATTCACAATGATGAAGAAGTAATTGTGCATCGAAAAGGTGCTACACCAGCTGCTAAAGATGTGATGGGAATTATTCCAGGTTCGATGACTGCGCCAGGATTTTTGGTTCGAGGAAAAGGTGAAGAAAATTCGATTCATTCGGCTTCGCATGGAGCTGGTCGACAAATGAGCAGAACACAAGCGATAAAATCATTGTCTCAACACAAGATAAATGATTATTTAAACGATTTTGGAATTACATTAATTGGCGGTGGAAAAGACGAAGCCCCAATGGCATACAAAGATATTCACGAAGTAATGGCTGCTCAACAAGATTTAGTTGATGTTGTGGCGATATTTACACCAAAAATGGTCCGAATGGCTGATGACGGCTCAAGAGAAGATTAAATGAAAAGCCTGAACAAATTTGTTCAGGCTTTGTATAGTCTAAAAGATTAAATCCATTCTTTTGGATGCATTAATACATCAAGTAATTTAGCTTCTGGTGAATCTGTTTCAGGCTGATGATTATAATGCCATTGTACGTGTTTCGGTAAACTCATTAAAATAGATTCAATTCTACCATTTGTTTTTAAGCCAAACAAAGTACCTCTGTCATGAATTAAATTAAATTCAACATAACGACCTCTCCTTATTTCTTGCCACTCTTTTTGAGCGGCAGTATATTCGTCATACTTATGTTTTTCAACAATTGGCAAATAAGCTTCTAAAAAAGAATTTCCGACTTCCGTCACAAAATCATACCATTTTTCAACAGGCATTTCTTCGGTTGGTTTTAAGTAGTCAAAAAACAAACCACCCACTCCTCTTGCTTCTTCGCGATGCGTATTCCAAAAGTATTTATCACATTCTTGTTTATATTTAGGATAAAATAAATCATTATGTGCATCACAACTTTTTTTACAAACCGAATGCCAATGAATAACATCATTTTCATCTAAATAATAAGGTGTCAAATCTTGACCTCCGCCAAACCATTGATCTACAACATTTCCATCTTGATCATACATTTCGAAATATCTCCAATTAGCATGTGTTGTTGGAATATGTGGACTTGTTGGATGAATAACCAAACTCAATCCACAAGCAAAAAATTTACCTGATGAAACATTTAGCGCTTTTTGCATTGTTTCTGGTAATTCTCCATAAACTTTCGAGATATTAACACCAGCTTTCTCAAAAACAGCTCCGTCAGTTAAAACACAAGAAAGACCTCCACCTCCTTCTTCGCGATGCCATTCGTCTTTTATAAATTTTGCTTTACCATCTACTGCTTCTAACTGAGCAATAATCTTCTTTTGAAGATCTTGTATATATTGGAAAAATTGATCTTTCATCATAATTATTTTTGCAAATATACTAATGATATCTACTCGTGATGAAATTAGGTTTAGGTTTAAATAAGATCAAGCAATAATTAAATAAGATCAAGCAATAATTAAACTAAAAAAAACACATATTGATTAATAATTTTTAAATGGTATATTAAAATTCAAGCTTGCTGCTTCTCCTCTTTCAGTAAGAGCAGGAATTATTTTCTTATTATCTTTTTTCAATTTTACAACATAATTTACAAAAGCTTTGTAAGAAGAAACTTCTCTGAATCAGTTCCAATTATTTCTAAATCTTGAAACTCGCCTTCTTTACTTATTTTGAATTTAACCTTTGTATTAACATTTATTTCATTAATTGTTAAATCATTACTTTTTAAAACCTGTTCTACTTCAAACAATAGTTGTTTATTAAAATATTTACTAAAGCAGTCTGCTAATTTCTGTACACCTTTCTTCTCATATTTTTCACATCCAGGGTAAATTAACATTACAGCTTTTCTATTTCTTGTCCAAATAAAACAGAGCTAAATAGCAATAGTATAAATAGTAGTTTCATTATATTTTATATTTAACTAAAATAATCAAAACATCAAATCAATGTAATCAATTATATTTATTACAATTTAAAACACGATATATATAATTGATATATTCTTAAAGAAATAAAATCACACCAATAGTCTTTATAATAACTGATTTACAATTGTTTAATAAAATAAAAAACGAATAACTATCTAATTCCCCATCAATACAATACTTACACAAAAAAGTTATTAACAATATTATTCACAAAACAAATCTTTGTCCTACATTTGCAAAAGAAATTTTATAAAAGAAAATATAAATGTCACAAAACGGAATTCCATCGGTTAATTTAGCAGACTTTTTATCTGATGATCCTGCAAGAAAACAAAAATTTGTCAACGAAATTGGTCAAGCATATGAAGAAATAGGATTCGTTGCTTTGAAAGGACATTTTTTATCTGACGAATTAGTTGAAAATTTATATAAAAGCGTTCGCGAATTTTACGCTTTACCTACAGAAACTAAACAAAGTTATATCGTAAAAGGCATTGGTGGTCAACGTGGTTATACGGCTTTCGGAAACGAACATGCTAAAGGTAGAACTGTTGGTGATTTGAAAGAATTTTGGCATTTTGGACAGTATTTAACTGAAGAAGATAAAGCGAAATACAATTATCCAGAAAACGTGAAGGTAAATGAAGTTCCTGGTTTTAATACTTATGGAGAAGAAACATACCTACAATTAGAAAAAACTGGAGTTTACGTATTGCGTGCTTTGGCCTTATTCTTAGATTTAGATGAGTTTTATTTTGATGATAAAGTAAAAAACGGAAATTCTATTCTAAGAGCAATTCACTATCCTCCTATCACAGAAGAACCTAAGGATGCTGTTCGTGCAGGCGCTCACGGTGACATCAACTTGATTACGTTATTAATGGGCGCTCAAGGTCGTGGATTACAAGTTCAACGTCACGACGGAACTTGGGTTGACGCAATTGCCGCTGACGACGAATTAGTTATTAATGTTGGTGATATGTTATCTCGTCATACAAACAACAGATTAAAATCTACTATTCATCAAGTGGTGAATCCTGAGAAAGAACTATGGGGAACATCTCGTTTTTCTATACCTTTCTTTATGCATCCAGTTTCTGATATGGATTTATCTGTTTTAGATAATTGTATAACAGAGGAAAATCCAAAACAATTTGAAGATATTACTGCTGGAGATTTTTTAACTCAGCGTTTAAAAGAAATTGGTTTAATTAAATAAACCATATTTAATCTATTATTTCAAAAAAAGAGAGTTGATTTTTTCAACTCTCTTTCTTTTTACATACCTTTTACGTACATATTGTAGTTAAATATATCCAAACACAACAAGGTGTATTTATAATCACTTTTATTGATATTCACTTCTAAAATTGGATCAGAATTGTAAAATCTAATTTTTAAATTGTCATTTTTATCCAACAACAAATAAATAGAAGAAATCGTCGGTCTAATCTCATTCATCCAATTTTTCAATAACTCTGTAGAGTCTTTAATTAATTCAAACTTCTGAAAATAATCTTGAAAAAAATTCTCTAATCGTTGTACTTGTGTTAACCGATCTAATTCACGATACAAATCTATAAAAGCACATAACTTTTCTCTTTTCGGACAAACACATGGATAAGGATGTTCGCCATTGTAAAACCATCTTTGCCACTTTTTACAACTTGTTTCGTCAATCGCTTTTTCAAATTCATCTTCATATTTCAAAAGCCACCAATTCATTCGGCAAATTCGTAAACTACCTTTTGAAAGCTGTAAAAGTTCGTCTATATAAGCACTAACATTTAACATGAAATAGAAAATTAAAGTACAGCTAATTTACATTTTTTTTTCTTGAATTTTAAGATTTTAAGAATAATTTTTCAAATTTTAATATCTTAAAACTTTCATCAAATAAAAAGTTATAAAAGAACATTTTATCATGCATGATTTTATTCTTCATTTGTACATTTCGAACTGGGATTAAGACATTAAACTGAAACTTCCTATCTTTCTCAAAATGTGCTACTGCAGCATAATAAACCAAATTATACCATGAATCAATCGGTGCGTAAATTCCATAAAAATCTGGGTACAAAGCATCCGATTCATTCTTATAAACATTTGTAATTGTATAGTGATCTATTTCAAATTTTGTGACACATTTATAGGGAGATAATTTAGTACAAAAAGATAAATTTTGATCGTACTTCGCCCCATCTAATTGCAAACCAAATTCATCCATTTTTAAGTCTTGGAATTTATTAATTGTTGGATCAATTACAATTATTTTATTCGGAAAAGCCAAACTTTGTTTTTGGATATCCTGCAAAATAGTATCATAAATCGTCGTTCGTATTTGATCTGGATTAATAATTTGCGCATCAACTGATAAGAATAAGTTAAAGGTTAAGATGAATAAAAATAGTCTCATTCTGTTTTTTGATTAAAATTTATTTACCTTTATTAGGCTGTTAAAATGAAATCAAAATTAACACAAAGATTCTAATTCGTATTATTTCTTCATTGTAATGTGATTAAATAGTTAAGCTATCGTTAAAATAAAGCTTTTTAATTTTTCTCTTACAGTGTATTAATAAAAGCTAACTATTTACTTTAAAAACATATAATCAATTACAAATAATTAGTATAGTTTTTATCTATATATAGTATAAATAAAAACTTTAACTATTTTTTCAAATAACACATAAAAGTAGGACATTTGCAGTGTCAAATAATTTATTCATAGATAGTAAAACAAAGAGGACAAACGAGTATAAGGAAATGGATTTATGAAGTTTGAAATTACTCGCACTCTTTTTTACTTTTTAGAGTTTTTTATAGTAGTTTAGGTTGGTTAGTAATCCGTTCTTATAGAACGGATTATTTTTTTATAGCTGTTCTATAAAATCTCTCAGTAAATTATAGACTTTTTCAGAATAACTTAAATCTAAATTTTCGGGTGTATCATAAGGATCATGATAAAAACCTTTTCCTCCTAATGTATAAATAAAAAAAGACGGAACACCTTTCATATAAAACGAGCAATGATCAGAATTACATGCCTCTCCTCTTGTTTTTATTTCTCTAAGATAATTATTTTTGGAATTTATTTTTACTAATTGTTGAAACTCCTTCAAAAATATCTTACCATTCACCACTTGAACCCCCTGCTCGCCAGCTCCCATAATATCCAAATTAATTAAAAACTTGATTCGGTTCAAAGAAAATAATGGATGATTAACATAATAATCTGCACCTAAAATACCTGCTTCTTCGCCTGCAAAAGCCATAAAAACGGTTTTATATTTGGGTTGATGTTGTGAATAATACTTCATTAACGTCATCATCATTGCAGTTCCACTTGCATTATCACTTGCTCCTGGAAAAATTGTAGACCCCACTTTTCCTAAATGATCATAGTGCGCAGAAATTACAACTACACTATCGTTGTTCTTTCCTTCTATATACCCAATTATATTATTTGCCTCGAAAGAATTATTCAATTCTGATTCAATAAAAAAATCGTTTATTTTTAAGTTTTTTGTAAAGTAATTATCCGAAATAATAAATTCTGAAACCGAAGATCTTCTTTGACTTAGACTTGCAGTTAGTTTATCCGAAGTAAATCTAAAAATAGCCCGATGTTGGTTGTTATCTTTTTCATAAATATTCGCCCATTGTTTGTAATATTGCTGAATAGAATCAACTTTTGTTTGTAATGGAGGCAAAATAATGTGTTTCTCTTTTTGATTTTGATTATCCTTTATAATAAAACTTCTTGTCTTTTCTTTAGATTGAAAAGATGCGATATATGCAACTGTATCAAATATATAAAAGGGTAAATCAACTTTAGATATTGACTTAGAGCTTGGTTTCACAATAAAATCAATCCCATATTTTAACTCTTTTCCATTTATTTTCAACTTTGCATCTTTAATTACATTAATCGGAAAAGTGAATGTTTGATGATAATCCGAAGAAAATGATTTTAGTCCATTTTTTTGAAATTCGTTTTGTATATAAATACCCGCATTCCTCATTCCATCTTCTATATAACCACGTCCAGCAAAAGATTTTGAAGTAAGTGAATCTAAAACTGTTTTAAAATAGTTTTGGTCAAACGATTGAGCTTTAGCTATCGCAACTGTAAAACAAGAAATCAATCCAAAAAGTATTATTTTTTTCATCATCATTTGATTCATATTCTTTTAAAAAAAAACATTCAACACAAACTCAATTATCATTTTAATAAAAAACAACAACTATCTATAGTAACTCGTTAACAAATTTAGAAAATCTTTAAAGAGTAAATCAAATTAATACTACTATAATTTTTATATCTTGCATTATATAAGTTATTATAATAAAAACAACAAATCACAATTAAATGAAAGAAGTCGTAATAGTTTCAGCTGTTCGTACAGCAATGGGATCTTTTTTAGGAAGTTTATCAAATGTTCCTGCTACAGATTTAGGTGCAACAGCGATTAAAGGCGCTTTAAATAAAATTAACCTTGATGGTTCTTTGGTTGATGAAGTATACATGGGGAATGTTTTGCAAGCTGGAGAAGGACAAGCTCCTGCTAAACAAGCCATGATAAAAGCAGGTTTACCAAATACAATTCCTGCAACAACCGTAAATAAAGTATGTGCTTCAGGAATGAAAGCTGTTATGTTTGCAACACAAGCAATTCGTTTGGGTGATGCAGAGATTGTAGTCGCTGGAGGAATGGAAAACATGTCGATGGTTCCTTTTTATTCACCAAATGCAAGAACAGGTAATAAATACGGAAATACCGTTTTATTAGATGGCATTGTAAATGATGGACTACAAGATTATTATAGCAAAGAAATGATGGGTCTTTTTGGAGATACTTGTGCAACTGAATTTAATATTTCTCGTGAAGAACAAGACGAATTTGCCATTAATTCTTATAAAAAATCGGCTGCTGCTTGGGCTGCGGGTAAATTTGACAATGAAGTTGTTCCTGTAGAAATTCCTCAACGCAAAGGAGAGCCAGTTATTTTTAAAGAAGATGAAGAGTATAAAAATGTAAACTTTGACAAAGTTCCAGGTTTACGTGCTGTTTTTTCTAAAGAAGGTACTGTAACTGCGGCCAATGCGTCAACGATTAATGATGGAGCTTCTGCTTTAGTTTTAATGTCTTTAGACAAAGCAAATGAATTAGGAATAAAACCTTTAGCTAAAGTAATTGCTTACGCTGACGCTTCTCAAGAACCTTCAAAATTTACGACTGCACCAGCGAAAGCGGTTGAGAAGTTATTGAAAAAAGCAAATATGTCTGCAACTGATGTTGATTTTTGGGAATTTAACGAAGCTTTTTCAGTCGTTGGAATCGCTAATACTAAAATTTTAAACTTAGACGCTTCTAAAGTCAATGTTAATGGAGGTGCTGTTTCTATTGGTCATCCACTTGGAAACTCTGGATCTCGTATTTTAGTTACCTTATTAAACGTTTTAGAACAAAACGGAGGTAAAATTGGTGGAGCAGCTATCTGTAATGGTGGCGGTGGAGCTTCAGCCATGATTATCGAAAAAATGTAAAATTCAATATACCAAACTAAAAGCGTCCACTCATCTTGTAGACGCTTTTATCTTTTGAAATTGAATGAATTGTAAAAAATATCAAAAACATTCTACATTTATTTATAATTGGCTAAAAAACCTTTTCTATATTTGTTGAACTGAACAAACACTTTTGTATGGAATATTTAGAATTTGAACAACCTATCAAAGATTTAGAAGAACAGTTATTAAGCTGTCAAATCGTCGGCGAAGGAAGCGGTGTTAACATCAAACAAGCTTGCGTTGAAATTGAGATTGCAATTGAAAATAAAAAGAAGGAAATCTATGGTAATTTAACACCATGGCAACGTGTACAATTGTCTCGTCATCCTTCTCGCCCTTATACTTTAGACTACGCTTACGCGATTACAGATAATACATTTATCGAAATTCACGGAGACAGAACATTTGCTGATGATAAAGCTATGGTTGGTGGTATGGGAAAAATCAATGGTCAAACTTTCATGATTATTGGTCAACAAAAAGGTAAAAACACCAAAGAAAGACAATATCGTCGTTTCGGAATGTCGAATCCAGATGGTTACCGCAAAGCATTACGTTTAATGAAATTAGCAGAAAAGTTTAATATTCCTGTTCTTACTTTAGTCGATACTCCAGGTGCATATCCAGGTTTAGAAGCTGAAGAACGTGGACAAGGAGAGGCAATTGCTAAAAACATCTACGAAATGTTAAAACTTACTGTTCCTGTAATTACAGTTGTAATTGGTGAAGGAGCTTCTGGTGGAGCTTTAGGAATTGGTGTAGGAAATAAAGTTTTCATGATGGAAAACACGTGGTACTCTGTAATTTCACCAGAAAACTGTTCGACTATTTTGTGGAGAAGTTGGGATTACAAAGAACAAGCTGCTTCTCAAATGAAATTAACTGGACCTGATATGTTAGAATTAGGATTAATTGAAGACATCATACAAGAACCTCTTGGTGGTGCTCATTACAAGCCAGAAGTTGCGTATACAAATCTTAAAAATAAAGTTTTGGAAACGTACAATGAATTGAAAAAATTATCTCCAAAAGAACTACAAACGCAACGTCAAGAGCGTTATATCAAGTTCGGAGAATTTTCAGGATAATACATTTTACAACAACATGTATTGTAGAATATACAAATTTAAAACGAGATATAAAATTAGTTATATCTCGTTTTTTTCTTTAATTTTGAGCCTCTTATGGAACAAGCAAATTATAATCCTGAAATACCAGCCAACAAGCACAATATCATTGGTTTAGAGAAAGGTAAACTTCCTCCACAAGCTGTTGATTTAGAGCAAGCTGTACTTGGTGCGATGATGATTGATAAAAAAGGGCTGGATGAGGTAATCGACATCCTTACACCACAAGTTTTTTATCGTCCCGAGCATCAAGCGATTTATGCTGTCATTCAAAAATTATTTAACGATTCTGAACCGATTGATTTGTTAACGGTTTCGAATGAATTAAAAAAAGATGGCAAATTAGATCGTATTGGAGGTGATTATTATTTAATCCAATTAACACAAAAAGTTTCTTCTTCTGCACACGTCGAATATTACGCACGTGTGATTCAAGAAAAATATATTTTACGTCGGTTAATTGAAATTTCGAGCCAAGTGATTGAAAAATCATACGACGATACAGCAGATGTTTTCGATTTATTAGATTATTCAGAATCGAAATTATTCGAAATTACAGAAGGTGGTATCAAACGTAGTTATTCAGAAGCCAAAGATTTGGTAACTGAAGCAATTGATAAAATTAAGGCCCAGTCTACAAAAGAAGGAATGTCTGGTTTATCTTCTGGATTTACAGAAATTGATAAAATTACTTCTGGCTGGCAAGAATCCGATTTGATTATTTTAGCCGCTCGTCCAGGTATGGGTAAGACTGCCTTTATCCTTTCGATGGCGAAAAATATGACGGTTGATAAAAATATTCCAGTTGCCGTTTTCTCTTTAGAGATGTCTTCTGTTCAATTGATTACACGTATGATTTCAGGTGAAACAGGGATTTCAGGTGAAAAATTGCGTAAAGCAAAATTGGCTGACCACGAGTGGAAACAATTATATACAAAAGTAAAGGGTCTTGAAAATGCACCTTTATATATCGATGATACTCCCGCCCTTTCGATTTTCGATTTAAGAGCAAAAGCACGTCGTTTGGTTTCTCAGCATGGCGTAAAAATGATTTTAATTGACTACTTGCAATTAATGACGGCCGGTGGAAAAGCAAACGGAAATCGTGAACAAGAAATTTCGATGATTTCGCGCTCATTAAAAGCGATTGCAAAAGAATTAAGTATTCCTGTTATTGCACTTTCGCAATTATCGCGTTCGGTAGAAACACGTGGAGGAAGTAAACGACCTTTACTTTCAGATTTACGTGAATCTGGAGCTATTGAACAAGATGCCGATATCGTTTCGTTTATTTATCGTCCCGAATATTATAAACTCGAATATTGGGATGACGAGAGTGAACCTTGTGCTGGACAAGCTGAATTTATCATTGCGAAACACCGTAATGGTGCGTTAGAAAATGTACGTTTACGCTTCATTAATGAACAAGCTAAATTTACTGATTTAGAAACTTCTTATGGTAGCGATTTCGAAATTCAAAGTTCAATGAATGATGGTTCGCAAGAAATGGGAAGTGCTATGAATTTATCTGCTATTGATCCTTCAGATGCCTTTGGAGATTTTGGAAGTGAGTTTACCAGCTCGATGAACAATGACGACGATAATTTACCATTTTAATACATAAAATCAATTTAAATAAGATATATCTTAAGCTGAAATCGTTTTCAGCTTTTTTTGTTTATATTAATTACAATTAATAATTCTTTCAAGCTTATGGTGACCATCTTAGTATTTGAAATCTTGAAATACTTTTGAAATATTCTATTTTCAATAAACTAAAAAATACTTATTCATCATTCCTTGCAATCAACTCAATTACATTTTATTCGATAAACTATCAGTTTTATTTATCCTAAAAGTTTTGTTAGGAACGAGAATTGCTACAACTTTGTATAGATTAAATAAAGAGTGAAATGGCAAGTTCAATCAGAACACTAAATCCTGCTACAGGTAAAATCGAAAAAGAATTTCAAGCCTACACAAGCGAAGAAATCAATCAATATATAGACGACGCAAACGAATTATATCAAACATGGCGATTCGAATCTTTTGAAGATCGAAAAGCTGTAATGAAACGTGTTGCAAACGAAATGCGTAAACAAAAATCACGATTAGCAGCTTTAATTACAACTGAAATGGGTAAACCATTGCATGAAAGTGAAATCGAAATTGAGTATAGCGCAAATATTATCGATTATTATGCAGATAATGCAGAAGAATTTTTAGCAAATGTTCCTTTACAAACAGAAAAAGGTGATGCCTATGTGGTTTCAGAACCTATTGGTGTTTTGTTAGGTGTTATGCCTTGGAATTTTCCTTTTTCTCAAATAGCACGTTTTGCAGGTCCACATATCATGGCTGGTAACACGGTTGTTTTGAAAACAGCTTCTAATATTCCGCAATGTGGAATTGCATTCGAAGAAATGTTTACAGCAGCTGGTGCACCAAAAGGTTTGTACAAAAACTTATTGATGTCAGGAAAAGATACTGATGCAATTATCAATAACCCAAAAATAGTTGGTGTTTCTTTAACTGGTTCAGAAGCAGCAGGTGCAGAAGTTGCAAGTATTGCAGGTAAAAATGTAAAACCTTCGGTTTTAGAACTTGGTGGTTCTGATCCAATGATTGTTTTAGATGATGCCGATATCGAAAAAGTAATGAACGGAACAATTAATGGACGTTTGCGTAATGCTGGACAAGCGTGTACTTCTTCGAAACGAATTATTGTACAAGAAGGTATTTACGACGAATATTTAAAACGAATTACAGCTCATGTAAATGGAATGAAAGTTGGCGATCCGACACAAGCAGATACTAATATGGGACCTGTCAGTTCAGAAAATGCCTTAGAAAAATTATTGGATCAGATCAATGATTCAGCAAATAAAGGTGCAACAATTGTTGCTGGAGGAAAACGTATCGATCGTGATGGTTTCTTTTTAGAACCAACGATTTTAACCAATTTAAAACCTGGAATGAAAGCTTATGACGAAGAAGTTTTTGGTCCTGTAGTTTGTATTTGGAAAGTAAAAAATGTGGAAGAAGCACTTAAAATTGCGAATGACACAACTTATGGATTGGGGGCATCTATTTACACCGAAAATGTCCCAAATGCAGAGAAAATTGCACGTAGAATAGATTCGGGTATGGTTTACGTGAATAAACAAGTTTCATCGAGTCCAGATTTACCTTTTGGAGGAGTAAAACATTCGGGATATGGACGTGAACTTTCTAAAGCTGGAATTTTAGAATTTGTGAACAAGAAATTAATCATGATTGCAAAATAGTTTTTCGATCAGCATGATCAAACATAAAAAAATGCAACTTTTAAGAGTTGCATTTTTTTATTGAATAAAACCTTGTTTTTGTTCCATTTGGTCAATTTTGAAAAGAATCAAATCGCGCATTATTTTCGCTCTATTTTTAGCTTCATTTGCTATCTCTCCTTCAAAATTTTCGTCAATTATTCCAAACCACAATTCCATCCAACGTTCGAAATGATGTGGTTTTAATTTTTCTTTCTGACTCAAAACCAAATGTGTTCGCATTGGCCAACCTTCAAAAGTTGCTTTTCCCAACAAAACAGTTTCCCAAAACTGAATCATATGCGGTAAATGTTCGTCCCAATTTACCTTAGCAACTTCCGAAAAAAAGTAACCAATGACATCATCTTTTTGCACTTTATCGTAAAACGTATTTACCAATAAAGCAACATCTTCTGAAGTTTCGATATCTTTTTTCATTAAAACAAATTTACAAAGAACTTAATTCAATTCATCAATGTTTTTAATCACAAAAAAATGCAGTAATTTTACAGTCTTATAAAAACGAATCGAATTGGATAGCAATAGACAACAAAAAGTAAGTAAATTATTTCAAGAAGAATTAGCAGAAGCTTTTAGAAAATGGGCTGTAAAGGAATTCCCAGGAAATTTGATTAGTGTTACAGAAGTAAAAGTAACACCAGATTTAGGCGTTTCTAAAATCTATGTTAGTATTTTCCCTAACACTCAAAAAGATGAAATTTTCAAGGAAATAAAAGTAAATACACCGTTTTTTAGAGGAATTTTATCAAAAAGTGCTTCTAAACAAATGCGTATTACACCTGAATTAATTTTTATTTTAGACAATTCGTTAGACGAAATGGATAAAATCGACAAAGCGTTAAGAGGAGAAGGAAATAATCCGATCTTATAATGAGAAACATTTCGCTTTACATTGCAAAACGCTACATTTTTTCGAAAACGAATACAAATGCTGTAAACATTATTACATCGATTGCTGTTGGTGCTATTTTGGTTGCTACAGCTGCTTTGTTTATCATTTTATCCGTTTTTTCGGGTTTAGAAAAAATGAATTTAAAATATTATAGCAATGTAAATCCTGAAATTAAAATCTCTCCTTCGAAAGGAAAAGTATTAGACAGTTTAACTTTTGTTGTGGATCAATTGAAACAACAAAAAGAGGTTAAAGCTTTTTCGAAAATCATCGAAGAAAAAGTCTACATTAATTACAAAGGAAAGCAAGATATTGCCTACTTAAAAGGTGTAGACGAAAACTTTACCAAAGTTACCCGTTTGGATACGGTAATTTATGGTGGACAATATTTAGATTATACACGAGCGGATAATTTTATTGTTTCGAATGGAATTGCAGAACGTTTGCAACTTTATATCGATCCGATAACGCCAGCAGATTTGATGATGCCAAAGGCAGGAACTGGTTTAATCAAACAAGAAAGTGACGCTTTTACGAGTAAAGATGCGTATAGTGTTGGTGTCTTTATGTTGAATGAACAATATGATAAACATATTTTTACAACACTTGGATTAGCGCAAGAATTATTACTCTTGAATCAAGACCAATGTTATTCGATTGAAGTTAAAACAACTGGCAAAAAGTCGTTTAATGAAGTGAAGAATCAACTTCAAAAAGCATTAGGCGATAATTATAAAATTGAAACCAGACAAGATTTAGATTCAGCTTTCTTGAAAGTGATGAATATGGAAAACTTGATTAGTTACCTGATTTTTACTTTAGTCATTATCATTGCGTGTTTTAATTTGGCAGGAACAATTATCATCTTGATTTTAGATAAAAAGAAAGAAATACAAACCATGTATAGTTTTGGTCTATCACGAAAAAACATTCGTAATATCTTCTTTCAAACTGGATTTATCATTACTTTTATTGCGATGACAACAGGTTTATTAATTGCTTCGGTAATTGGATTGTTACAAATTAATTTTGGATTGGTAATGGCATCCGCAACCGTTCCTTTTCCTTTTCTATTTTCTGTAGAAAACTTTATTGCTGTTATTATAACGGTATTAGGTTTAGGAAGTTTAGTTTCGTGGATAGTATCAAGACAAGTGAAATAAAAAATACAACTATTCAATATAAATAGCTTGAAGATTTCTTCAAGCTATTTGTATTTTAATCCCATCTATTCCAACGAATATAATTAGGTTTTGAGAAATCAAAATCCATCATTTGATAATCTCTATTATCTAATAAATTAGTTTTGATTAAGTTATTACCTTGTCCTGGAATTGACGGATAATACGACAATGAAAATCGAATATTGTTAAATACAAAATAATCATTTGTCAACATTACACCTATACTAAAACGCGAATAAATCGGGTTATTATTCAAAATAAATTTTTTGCTATCCCCTATCGCTGCAAACATAGCATTGAAATAAGGTGAAATACGAAATCCTAAAAATTCGTATGGTAAATACGATTGTAATTGATATTCTATCATCAATTTTTGTTGCCCCGTTAAATCTCTATCCGATTTAAAACCAGCCATTCCAAGATAATCATGTTCATGAAGAGAGAGTTGATCTGCGGGTGAATCCATCCGATTATGTCCCAATAAATAATTCGCCTTTACGAAGTTCCTGAATTTCCAATCTCCCCAATTGATTAACCTTGCCATATATTGCATTTCCACTGACAAGGTTTTTTGTTCAAATTTTCCTTTGTTAAAAAAGCCTCCAAATTCAACACCAAAACCCCAGAATCCGGTATTCAAGAAACCTCCCGCAGAAGCTTTCCCTCCTAAATAATAACGAGTTGTTTGGCGAATATTCTGAATTCCGCCTATTATTCCTAAAGTTTTACCAATTGCAATATCTTCTTCGATATCATAATTAAAAATATATTTTGTTTTGATGTATCGTTTAGATGAAATTCCTAAACCTACTAAATAATTGGTTTGATCAGAAAAAAAATGAACCGGATCATTTTCTTCTGTAGGCATTTCCGTATAATTACGATCATAAAATCGACCAGAAACAATAAGGTTAGTGATATTTTCGGAATGACCATCATCTATTCGAAAAGCCCTCGCTAACCAATAATCTTGAAAATTATACTTAAATGGATTGTTTTCTAAAACTGGTTTATCAAAATCTAACGAATCTTTAAAATAAATTTGCCCCACAGAAACTCCTCCTGCATAATGCGCCAAAGGAGAATAAAAAGGACGTACAAAACTCACCGATTTGGAATAATGATCATCTTCATTCTTAAAATAACGTACATTACCAATAATTCGAGTTTGTGCAATATTAGGCACTGTATAATTGAATTGATAAAGCGAATTTCCTGTTTTATAATTGTGACGATAACGATTATCAAATACATGTCCTACCCCCAGAAAATTTCGTTCACGAACTCTTAATCCTGCTTTTGAACTTGAAACGGAACCTGTAATAAACATACTCCACGAATCTATCGAATTAACATATAAATCAACCGAATCTGTTCCAACAGCTTCTTCTTTGATTTCGACACGACGAATAGAACGATTTGCACGAATTAGACGTTCTGACTCTGCTACTTTTAATGAATCATAACGTTCGCCTGGTTTAACTAACATGTTTTGGCGCAACACAAAGTGTTTTGTTTTCCCGTGTAATGTATTTCCAGCTCTTTCTATCCATTTTGTAGGTACTCTAGTCGTATCTTGTAAAGAGTAACCAAAAGGATCTTGTGTCTTGTAATATATGTTTCGAATTACCTTCCCTTGATACTTTTCGTTTTCAGCAGCATTATTGTATTGAATAGGAAATCTTGTTGGTTTTTTCTTGAACAATAATGTTTCGTAAAGTTTTCTGAATTTAGAATGAGATTTATTTTCTATCCTAACGGTATCAATTTTAATACTGTCATCTTGTGCATTCACAACCATGGATAAACTGAAAAATAGAAATCCAAAAAATGTTAATGATATATTTTTTTTATTAAACACACTTCAAGTTATAAAAGTCTAACCGCTTTTACAAATCTTGTTTTCCAATAATTTTCATCAAGGGAAGAGATAATAACACCTTTTGAAGTCGAAGAATGTACAAAATAGATTGCTCCATCGTTATTAATACGCTCTACGATACCCACATGAGAAATAGAATTTCCAGAAGTATTAAAGAAAATCAGATCACCTATTTTAACATTTTTAATGTTAATTTCTTTTCCATACTCAGCTTGATCACTCGAACGACGCGGTAATTCTAATTTCATTTCCTTAAAACTTACATAAACTAATCCCGAACAATCGAAACCAGATCGAGTAATTCCTCCATATTTATAAGGTGTACCTAAATAAGACTTGGCTGTTTTTAGAATTTTATTAATGTCACGAGGAGCGCTATCATCTGCATTTACAGAACGAAAAACTTCTGAAGTTTCTGATTTTTTAGTTGAAGAATATACTTTTTTAGCACCTGTTTTTTTGTAAGAAGTTACTTTGCTACTTCCACAAGATGTTAAAAACAAACTTATCATTAGGATTGTTGTAAGGTATATATGCTTCTTCATTTCTATATTCTTTTCTATTTTACTTCAACAACTTTTCAACGAATAAATGTACTAAATATTATTTTGCATCACCTCTGTTAACAATTGTTTGGCTCTTAATAATCGAACTTTAACATTTGGTAAGGTTAAATTAAGTTCCTCCGCAATCTCTTTATAGGTTTTATCTTCGATGTATCTCAATTCGATAATTTTCTGATACGGTTCTCTCAGCTTTGCAATGGCCTTTATTAGCGTATCATTATCTTGTTTCTGTATCAGATGTTCTTCAGGAGATGGATGATCTTCTAAAATCTCGAGTAGATTCGTTTCATCATCAATTGAAATATTAAGTTTAGGAGATTTTCTAATATGATCAATCATCGTATTATGAGCAATAGAAATCACCCAAGTCTTAAAGTCAAAATCTTCGTTATATAATTTCAATTTACTGAAAACCTTAGTAAACGTTTCTATCGCGATGTCTTCTGCTTCTTCCTCGTTTCTAATCTTACTATAAACATAATAATAAACTTTGTTCCACAAAACCTCAATCACAGCATTCTGAGCGTTTCGTTTTCCTTTTTTAGCTTCTAAAATTATGTTTTCTAAAGTCATTTATAAATCAATTATTATAAATATAGTAAATTTTATCCATAAAAAAAAGCTTCAATACGTATATTGAAGCTTAAATCAGTAGACCCACAGGGATTTTTAATTACATTATAATTAATTAACTATAAGTAATTTACAAATTTTTCGTTCCAAATTCGTTACAAAATATGCATTTACAAAAAGATGTAGCAATTCTACTGGACAGGAAATAGCCTCAATTAATACTAAATTTATGTTGTTTAAATACGAAATAGGAACGGAAAAGTCCCTTTTTTTTTATTTATGTTCTTAAAATATTTATATTTATTAAATTCGGTCAAAAAATCGTTTATTATGATATGAATTTTAACGATAAAAGAACGAAAATAATAAGCTACAAACCTTTATTTATCGACCTTTTGGTCAGTTATAATTCTTAAAATTGTATCGAGTTTTCTGTTGATGATAGAAAATTTAACTTCCTGAGTATAATTATCAATATTTTCATTTACAACATTTGCCTTATTCGAAAATTTTACATGATCATCATACATCGATATAGAATCATTTATCCAATAATCCATAGATATATCTTCAAATACATTTTGAATATTTTGTAAAAATTCCCAGTTCGGATTTCGTCCAGCTAAATAGTTGTACAACGTTTGGCGAGTTATACCTACTTTATCTGCCAACTCTTCTTTACTAATACCATTTTTTAGCCTTTGGTATTCTAATTTTTCTTTAAAAACATTCATAAAATTATTTAGATTGATTCTTAATTGTAAATATATTTTTACATTTTGTTTTATAATGTAAATAATTGTTTACATTTGTATAACAAAACATAACAAAACAATACAAATCTAAACAAAAAATAGACATTAATATTATGTATTTGCATAAAGAACAATTAGACGAATTATTTCGTTTTTTACCCACAAGATATCGAAAGGAAGTTTGTAAACGTATGAAGATAAAATATACCGATGCAAACAAACAAAAAGTATGGCGTGTAAAAACTGGAGAAACGACAGACAATAAAATGTTAGAATGTTTGATCAAACTGGCAAAAGAAAATCAAACATTATACAAGAAGAATAAACAGCTTTTAGAAGCTGAATAATTTTTTTGTCTTTACTCAACCATTATTTAGACATAAAAACAAAATTTAGACAATCCGCTATGATTAAACAAAACTTTTATCCAGGAATGATTAATTCCGAAATAGAGTTTTTCACAACAGGTGAAACTCTAACATTTATTCAAAATGGTAAAATGTTACCATTCTCAAAAATAGATTCAACTATATATCAAATGTTGAAAGATGAAATGTATAAAGATATTGACGCTCATTTGGCACTTATGGACTGGCATCCAAATAACGAACAAATGCAAGTAGAACAATTTACAAAATGCAGATATGGTGGCTTAGACTTTAATGCAGACATCACTGCATCTGGTCGAGTACAAAAAGGTGAATATTGGGAATGCCCAATAAGAACTAATTGCAAATCTGCTGGATTAGTTTGTAAAAATATAAAAATACATCATCAACCTATTACCATAGATGAAGTTCAATTGATAAAGCTATTAGTTACCGATATGACGAACGATGTCATTGCAATGGAACTAAATATAGCTTTGGGAACTCTCCACCTAAAGAAACGTGTATTATATGAAAAGCTTGAAATTTCGACCAAACAAGAATTGACAATTTTCGCTTTTCAATACAATATTATACACACCAATTAAGAGGCAATTAACAACATATAAAAAAGAAGTTTAACGAAAAATTCAACAAAAATGAGTTTAGAAAAAATCACAACACAAGAACTTTCAAGCGCATGGAATGTGTTAGAAATTCTACAAAGAACACAGAAATTTAACGTAGAGCAATCTACACGTAAAGTTTTAGAAAGATTTGAATTTCTTGAAAATTCTAAAGAATTAATAATGCGTGAAATAGTTGATCGTGTTCATCCAGTTCATAATGATTTAAAACAAAAAAAGGCATCATGAAAACAAACACACAATTTCAAGCTATAGATGCTTGGTTAATGAAATGGGTAGATTATTATAATTCAGAAGATGCCAATATTTGATATAATAGCATATGATATCGACTATGAAGTTTACCGTTGTAGAAAATGTGGTCAAACTTTTCAAATAAAACATATTTGGAGCGATATTTTTTTGACTAAACCTAAACAAAATATTAACAAAAACCCAAATATTAGACAGTAATGAGATTCTTCACAGAGAATGACAAAGAAATAACAGATAGAGTAAAAGACGGTAGAACTAAAATATTTACCGATGCTAACTCAGCAGAGAAATATGCACGTCAAAAAAAATCATATCACTATCCATTATTCGCAATGGATAATAAGAAAAAAATAATCGCGTACGGAGTACCTAAATAATTAAAAACAAAAATATGGAAGGATTAAAGTTAATCAAGTCAACTGAAATTGGTTTGACTTGGAAAGAAATAAAAAAGTTATTGAATACTTATCCTGATGAACAATTAGAATCAAAAGCTGTTTTACATCATATAGATAATGAAGAATGTGAAATTCATGCCTATTACATGAATGATTTTTATGAAACAGAAGAAGATTTTATAAATCCATCCGGAGAAGGTGTAGAACCTATTAGTCATTATGAAAATGAAGATGTTTCTGATGAAAAAATCATATTCAAAAAAGGTACTCCAATTTTATACATATCATAATTATGGCAATCAATAAATTTCAAATTATCGGAAATGTAGGAAACGATCCAAAATTACATTTCTTCGAAGGAAAAGATCAATTATCAATTCAGTTTTCTGTAGCTGTTACAAAAACGTGGAAAAACGCACAGGGCGAAAAACAAGAACATACTACTTGGATTCGATGTACACGCTACACAAAAACTCAAGAATTAGCTAAATACATCAAGAAAGGAGATCGTATTTATGTAGAAGGAGAAGCCTTTGCATCGGCATACATAAAAGAAGGAAAAGCAGAACCAGTTTTAGAAATGCGTGTCAATAAAATAGACTTTTTAGAACGTAAATCTTCTACAGCAACTCCACCCGCTCCTGATGATGTTCCTCCAAGTGATAACGCAGAAGACGATTTACCTTTTTAAATTTTTTAATAATGAAAGAAAGATTAATTATTAAAACATCAGGAATTCAAATAATGGAAGGTGATTTTGTTAGAACTATTGTTGGTTTTTTTTATAGACTAACTGGAAATAAAATTTCTATAATCTTTAATGGTTCAAAAGGATACTTAGACAATATAGAATTATCGTGTGAGGGGAATCAAAAAGAAGGTACTAATATTATTAATTTATACGATATAACCCTGAAAAGGAATCAAATATCAAAGAAGCAAATTAATATATTTTATTCAGAAGAAAATGGGATAAGAGTATCATTAGGAAAATTATTACCAACAGACCCAAAACCGATGAAATTACCTTTTTAATAACAATTCAAAAACAATAAAAAAATGACTACAGAACAAATTGAACAAGCATGGGGTGAAGAATTATACAATGCTTTTTCGGAATGGATAGATGATAAGGGATGGTTAGTAGGAAATTGGCCAGACTATTTAGAAGAAAATTATTCTAATTGGGACAAAAACTACAACGACACTAATATAAAATCAAATTTGTATTCTCAAATGTATAATTTGGATATTGAATTTTTAGATGAAAACGAAGATGCTTGTAGACCTGTTGAATTAAGAGAGGTAGAATTTTATACAACATTATCTGAAAAACTAAATAAAAGTTATAAGGTTACAAAATCACTTAGTCTAATTGATTTTAATGATGAAGATGTGGTTAAAATTATTAATGCAGCAAATAATTTTAATCCTAAGGATTATTCTGAAAAAGATACTGTATTACCAACTGAAGAATCTTTATTAAAATTAAAGATTATCACACATCCTGATTGGCAATATTTCTTTAACGATGAAAAAATATGGAAAGATGTTGTAAAAGATATACAAGATGGTATAACCTTTTTCTTTTATTGGAAAGATAATTTCATTTGTTGGGAAAGATAAATTAACCACCATGCACAACTACGACAACAACGATTACCGAACTTTTAAATTAATAGGATTGTCAGCAATCCTATTAATTATCATTCTTATTTATTTCTTTAAAATCCGCTAAAACTATGTCACTAATCAAAGAAGAATTTATCAACGATTTACTTTCTAAAACCGATATTGTAGAAGTATTTTCACGTGATAATAAAATGAGTAAACAAGGTGCTAACTGGACATGTTTATCTCCATTCAAACAAGAAAAGACACCTTCTTGTATTGTTTCGCCAACCAAACAAATGTTCTTTGATAAATCTGCCGATATCAGTGGAAATGTATTTACGTATTTAATGCAGAAAAACAACTTCACATATCCAGAAGCTGTACGCGAATTGGCGAAATTCTATGTAATGGACGTGCAATACGAAGATTCTGCATCGGCTCAACAATACGAAGAAAAGAAAAAGAAAATGGACGATTTGCGTCCTATTCTAAAAGCTACTCAAAAACAATTCGAAGAACAATTACATTTATTACCAAAAGATCATGCTGCGTGGTTAGAAATCGCAAAACGTGGTTATACAGAAGAACAAATTCAACATTGGGGAATTGGTTATGCACCAGGTGGAAAATTTTTGTACAATTTACTTTCTCCTAAAGGTTTGGTAGAACCAGGACGCGAACTAAATTTAATCAACGAAAAGAACAACGATAAAATTTGGGAACGTCTTACCTACCCTATTTTAGACGAACGTGGCGAAATGATTGGTTTTGCATCACGATCTTTAAAAGATGGTGACGAAACAAAATGGATGAATCCTGCGAACACAGAGTTCTACAACAAAAGTTCTCAACTATACGGACTTAATTTTGCTTTAAAATCTATTGCAAAAACCAATACCGTTTGGTTTGTAGAGGGCTATAATGATGTAATTGCATGGCAAGAAAATGGAATTCCAAACGCTGTTTCTCCTTACGGAAAAGAATTGGCAGAAGGTCAAATCAAGAAAGTAAAACGATTTGCACACAAAGCAATTGTTTGTTTCGATGGCGATGAAGCTGGTACAAATGCTATTCTTCGAAATGTACCAAAATTGTTTGCACAAGGTTTTAATGTCGAAGTATGTTTACTTCCTAACAAGTTAGATCCTGATGATTTTATTCGCAAAACTATTTTAAATAAAGATGAAAAGTTAGATCAACATTTACGTGATAACGACTATATCCAAAATGGTTTTTCATTTTTAATGGAAAATTGGATTACTGGCGATACACCAATCGAAAAAGCAGAAGGCGTTAAAAAATGTTCGCGTGTTCTTTCTACTATCGAAGATAAAACCTTTCGTGAAATCTATTCAGAAATGTTACAGAAAGCTTCTAAACTTTCGAAAACAGTTCTAAAAGAAATCATCAAAGATTTAGATTCTGAGAAAATAGAACGCAAAAATATCAATCTTTCTGAGTACGATTTACCAGTAAAGTTGCAAGATGTTGACATTTCGAAATACAAATCAATGATTCGCGAATACAATTTCTTTCAACATGAAAATGAAATTTGGATGTTAGTCGAACGCAATGACGAATTAGATACGTTCAAATCGATTTCTAATTTCGAAATTGAAATCATTCAACACATGAATGATGATAAATATCCAAAGAAACTATTTCGTATTCGTAACAAAAAAGGTGTAGAACGTATTTTCGATGCGCCTGCAGATGCTATGCAAAACACAGGTGTATTTACCAAAACGATTGAAAACCAAGGAAACTACCGTTTTAAAGGTCGTACAAATCATTTAGAAAACTTAAAGGATTTCCTTTTCGATTCTATGGGTACGGGTCGTGCTGTAGATGTTTTGGGATGGAATCCAGAAGGTTTTTTTGTTTGGAATAACGAAGTGACTATTCCAGGAACTGGACGTGTTAAAATGGACGATAATGGCGTATTTCATTTCAACGATACAACATTCTATGTACCATCAGCGAATGGGATTTATAGAAACAATCCTACTCGTTACATTTCACAAAAACGTTTTATCGTGAAATCGGGAGATTTTACTTTGGGCGAATATTTAGCACAATTACGAAAAGTTCACCGCGATCATGCGATTACAGGAATTCTATTTTTATTCGCAGCTGCTTTTCATGATATTGTGAAATCAGAAATCAGCGCATTTCCTTTGTTATTTTTATTCGGTCCTGGTTCTTCTGGAAAGGATCAATTATCACAAGGTTTACGTTCATTTTTTGGTGACATTCAATCTGTAATTTCCCTTTCATCTAAAAAATCTACAGGTAAAGCACAAATTCGTGAGTTCGCTCAATTTGCGAATGTTATTACCCACTTATCAGAATATCGTAATGGTGATCTTGAAACAAACGAAATGTTGAAAGGACTTTGGGATTTGAACGGATATAAATTCGGAACATTAGATTCGCGCGTTTCTTCTGACGAAGTTCCAATTCTTTCAGCTCCATTAGTTACATCAAATGATTGTCCAACTGAAGAACCGCTTATCATTCGTATGCTTTGGGAAGAAATGGTGGTAAATTCATTTGATGAACAAGCCAAACAAAACTTCAACAAGTTAGACGATATGATCAAAAAAGGTGTATCACATTTCATGGTCGACATCATCTTGAAACGTCACCTGGTTGAAGAACGTTTTACACGCGAATTCAGAGAATATAAGTCAACATTAGCCAAAAGAAAATCATTCAAAGGATTACCAGAACGTATCGCGACTAATCATGCTGTTATTGCTGCCATGTACGAGATTTTCCACAACGAAATACATTTTCCTTTTACACGCGACGAAATGTTAGCTCATTTTGACGCAATGGTTACCGCACAACGCAGAAGAATAGAAAACGAATCTGTAATTCAGAAATTCTGGCAATTGTTCGCATCATGTTTACGCATGTCTACGCCAGCTTATTTAAAGCATGGTTTAGATTTTAAATTAGACGGTTCTACGATTTATTTCAACTTCTCATTTGTATACGGAAGAATTCAACAAGATTGGTACCGCACATTTGATCAAACCGCTCCAAACAAATCAGAATTACGCAAAGCAATGAAAGATGATAATGCATTTATCGGTGCACACGATTCGGTTCGTTTCTCAGAAGGTGCCAATACATCTGCATTGAGTTTTGATATGGAGAAGCTGAAACCAGAAGATAGAAATACAATTTCCTATGCTGTGGATATACAAGAACGTTCGAAAGCGATGCCAACCCCTGTGACCCCAGACTTATTTGTAAATAATAAAGAAGTTTCGGCGAATTCTGACACAACAAATAAAGAAGTAGAAGATGATTTACCATTCTAACAAAGAAATTAAACTAAAAAATTGCGTCAATAATTTCTCAAATGACACATTTTTTTTCCAACATTTCCAACAGAGAGTAAAATATTGATTTTAAATAAATTAAATATAAAAATAGTGTTGGAAAAGCTGTGGATTTGTTGGAACACGTTGGAAATTGTTTTTGTTTTCCAACACTTTCCAACACAAAAACAACCAATTAAGCAATTAACATATTGTAAATCAATTTTGTAGGATTGTTGGAAAACGATTTTATTTTTTCACTTAATAGAAACAATTTTTAGACATTTTCACAAAAAATAGACATGAAAAGAGCCACAATTAATTTAAGATTAGCACAATCAAAGGATTTCAAACAGGAATCTATTGATTGTAACAACATAAGAAAGATGGTGATACGTGAAAACTTTCCGTTTTTCATCTACCTAAAAGAGTTTGATTGTTACGATGGTCCTATCCTGATGAACAAAAAATTGGATATGGAATTATTCCGAAAATATTTAGAAGCCAATTTGATTTATGTGTTCGAATCAGTGGACCACGAAATTTTGTATGGCGATCTCGGATTAGAAAAAGAAGAACCACAAACTGACATCGCATGTTAACATTAGTAGAACAAGCCAGAGTAATTTTGATTATTGACGATTGCACATCCATTGACGAAGTATCGGAAGTAACAAGTTTCATATATGGTTATGTCATCGAATTGACATCAGACACCCAAGAACGAAAAGATATGCACGCTTTCCTTAGAAAAGTAGCATTCCATAAAATAAAAGAATTTTTAATTGAAAAATAATGAAAAAATTAGCTGCAATAAAAAATGCTTACAAAAGATTTTGGATACAATTACCAGAAGAAGCGAAAGAACAAGCATTACAAAATAATGGATTTATTCATCAAAAATATTTAATTGATTCAAGAGGTAGCCTTTTAGATTGCTTAGATTTTGAATGGATGGACACTTATGATTCTGAATTTGGTTTATCGATAAGAGTTTTTAGACCTAAATCACTTCAAGGAATCGAAAACAATAATGGTTGGATTTGTATAGAAAGTGAAGAGGATTTGCCGAAAGACTATGAGATTAGTTACCACGCATGGAACTCAGAAGG
>NZ_JACXZC010000069.1 GCF_020281205.1 Empedobacter stercoris | reverse complement strand
TATAGTCAGTAGTATTAGACGCGAAACCTTGTGATCTACCCATGGGCAGGTTGAAGCTTTGGTAACACAAAGTGGAGGACCGAACCGGTTGACGTTGAAAAGTCTTCGGATGACCTGTGGGTAGGGGTGAAAGGCCAATCAAACTGGGAAATAGCTCGTACTCCCCGAAATGCATTTAGGTGCAGCGTATAGTTAAGTATATTAGAGGTAGAGCTACTGATTGGATGCGGGGGCTTCACCGCCTACCAATTCCTGACAAACTCCGAATGCTAATATATGTTTCTATGCAGTGAGGGCATGGGTGCTAAGGTCCATGTCCGAGAGGGAAAGAACCCAGACCATCAGCTAAGGTCCCCAAATATATGCTAAGTTGAGAAAACGCGGTTGGATTGCATTGACAGCTAGGATGTTAGCTTGGAAGCAGCTATTCATTTAACGAGTGCGTAACAGCTCACTAGTCGAGCGATCCGGCATGGATAATAATCGGGCATAAGCATATTACCGAAGCTATGGATTACATCTTTTAGATGTACTGGTAGGGGAGCATTCTAACGGCGCAGAAGTCACCTGGTAATGGGTGGTGGAGCTTTTAGAAAAGAAAATGTAGGCATGAGTAACGATAAAATAAGTGAGAAACTTATTCGCCGTAAGACTAAGGATTCCTCAGCTATGCTAATCAGCTGAGGGTTAGTCGGGACCTAACACGCACCCTTTGGGGGAAGTGGATGGCAAACGGGTTAATATTCCCGTACCTGCACTCAATAAAAGTGACGAATGATTGTAGGAGGTGCGTACTGACGGAATAGTACGTTGAACCTACGTAAAGTAGGGATAGTACACGAAGGTTTCGGCTGGAGTGATAATCCTCTGAAAATTGTTCCAAGAAATAGCGAGA
>NZ_JACXZC010000068.1 GCF_020281205.1 Empedobacter stercoris | reverse complement strand
TAATTTTGGTTTCTGTTTCGTCTTTAATTTCGCTTTTTCAATTGCTGTTTTTACAGTTCTTTTCACATCTTCAGCTTTCATGGAGCTACACAATTCCCAATGAATAATATATCGACTGTAATCGTCTAAAATTGTGCTCAAATAATACCATCCCCATCCTATAATTTTAAAATAAGTAAAATCAGTCTGCCACATTTGATGAACAAAATTCGTTTTATCTTTAAATTCGTTTGCGGCTGAAATTAAAATATGATTAGGTGATGGAATTAAATCTCTCTGCTTCAATATTCGATAAACACTCGATTCTGAAATATAAATTCCTAATTCATCGGTCATTTTAAAAGCCAATTCTCTAGCAGATAATTCAGGATAATCCAACGCTAATTCTACAATTAAATCCTTCTGAGAATCAGGTATACTATTCCATTTTCGATGGGTTGAATAATTTTTTGATTCTAAACCTTCAAATCCATTTTCTAAATAATTTGAGTACCATTTATAGAAGGTACTCCGTGCAATTCCGAACTCCTCTAAAGTACGTTTAACTCCAATTTCAGAGCGAGTTACAATCTGTATAATTTCGTGTTTTTCACTTGCTGATAATCGCATATATTTCTTGAATTTTGTTTTTAATCCAACGAGTTCAAGGTTTTTTTTACGATATCATAACGTACAACCAAATCAGCTACAATCTCTTTTAAACGCTGGTTTTCTTTACGTAATTCACTTACATCGTCACTTGTAGCTTCTCGAGTAATATCTCCAGACAATCGCTTTTTTCCAGCTTCTAGAAATTCTTTATTCCACTTATAAAATTGAGATTGACTAATACTATATTTTCTACAAAGTTCAGCTATCGAAGTTTCTGCTCGTAAAGCTTCCATTACAATTAAAATCTTTTGTTCCGCTGTAAATATTCGTCTTGTATTTTGACGAATATCTTTTACATATTTCTCTGGAGTTGGTTTTTTGGATGTTGCCATAATTAAAGTTAATGATTTTTAAAACACTACCTTAAATTTTAGGTCTTAGATGTCCACTTTTTGCTGACGATTTACA
>NZ_JACXZC010000066.1 GCF_020281205.1 Empedobacter stercoris | reverse complement strand
TGTAATCTTCCCTAAAAACCGGAACGTTTAAAAATATAGTTTATTAACTTAGGGATAATTATGAAACAAAGCAATTTTACAGAAGTTCAGATCGTCAAGATCTTATCTGAACAAAATCAAGGCAAAACAGTCAATGAAATTTGTCGTGAACATGGAATAAGCCAACCCACTTTTTATAAATGGAAGAGTAAATATGGCGGAATGGAAGCTCATCAATTAGCTCAATTAAAGGAACTAGAGAAGCAATTGTCTCAATATAAAAAAATTGTAGCAGAGCTTACTTTAGAAAACGTAGTTTTAAAAGATGTTATCGAAAAAAAGCTATAACGCCTTGTGAAAAACGAGAATTGGTGTTGTATTCAAAAGCAAAACATCAACTAAGTTCCCGCAGGGCTTGTCGTCTATTTAACTTAAGAACATCCGTTTTTTATTATCAAAAAGTACGTAAAGATGAGGATGATAAAATACGTTTTCAATTGATAGCACTATCCAACAAGCATCAAACTTGGGGCTTTTGGATGATGCATTATCGTTTACGAAATTTAGGCTTTACTTGGAACCATAAACGAGTTTATCGAATTTATACTTCGATGAAACTTAACCTACGTAATAAACGTAAAAAAAGACTTCCTGCAAGGATTAAAGAGCCGCTTTTACGTCCGATTTATCCAAATGTAACGTGGAGTATGGATTTTATGCATGATAGTTTAGAAAACGGAAAAAGCGTGAGAAGTTTGAATATTATAGACGATTTTAATCGAGAAATTTTGAGTATTTGTATCGACACAAGCTTACCTTCAGCTAAAGTAATTTCTGAACTAGAAAAACTAATCGAATGGCGAGGGAAACCTGAGAAAATTAGAGTAGATAATGGTCCAGAATTTATTGCTGAAAAACTAAAACTATTTTGTCAAAAAAAAGCCATTGAATTATATTATATTCAACCTGGGAAACCTACGCAAAACTCGTTGATTGAAAGATTTAATAGAACTTTTAGAACAGATTTTTTAAATGCTTATTTATTTGAAAATATCAAAGAAATGAAAAATTATACAGAAATTTGGATGTGGATGTATAACAATGAAAGACCACATAGTTCTTTGCAATATCTTTCTCCTAGAAACTTTTTATTGAAATATGGTAAGGTCAAAAATCCTAATGATTTTCCAACATTTCAAATTAATCAAAATAATAATACAATAATATTAAATAAAAACTCTACTTTTAAGTGTTCTTAACAAGGGGAAGATTACA
>NZ_JACXZC010000065.1 GCF_020281205.1 Empedobacter stercoris | reverse complement strand
GTTATGTGCCATTTTTGAATGACAATGCGAATAGATACAGACAAACAAATGAATTTACTTAGTGATAAGAACGTTGCAATAATTGGTGGTGGACCCGTTGGACTGACTATGGCAAAATTATTACAGCAAAACGGCATAGACGTTTCAGTTTACGAAAGAGACAACGACCGAGAGGCAAGAATTTTTGGTGGAACCCTTGACCTACACAAAGGTTCAGGTCAGGAAGCAATGAAAAAAGCGGGATTGTTACAAACTTATTATGACTTAGCCTTACCAATGGGTGTAAATATTGCTGATGAAAAAGGCAATATTTTATCCACAAAAAATGTAAAGCCCGAAAATCGATTTGACAATCCTGAAATAAACAGAAATGACTTAAGGGCTATCTTGTTGAATAGTTTAGAAAACGACACGGTTATTTGGGATAGAAAACTTGTTATGCTTGAACCTGGTAAGAAGAAGTGGACACTAACTTTTGAGAATAAACCGAGTGAAACAGCAGATTTGGTTATTCTTGCCAATGGCGGGATGTCCAAGGTAAGAAAATTTGTTACCGACACGGAAGTTGAAGAAACAGGTACTTTCAATATACAAGCCGATATTCATCAACCAGAGATAAACTGTCCTGGATTTTTTCAGCTATGCAATGGAAACCGGCTAATGGCATCTCACCAAGGTAATTTATTATTTGCTAACCCCAATAATAATGGTGCATTGCATTTTGGAATAAGTTTTAAAACACCTGATGAATGGAAAAACCAAACGCAGGTAGATTTTCAAAACAGAAATAGTGTCGTTGATTTTCTTCTGAAAGAATTTTCCGATTGGGACGAACGCTACAAAGAATTGATTCATACGACGTTGTCATTTGTAGGATTGGCTACACGGATATTTCCTTTAGAAAAGCCTTGGAAAAGCAAGCGCCCATTACCCATAACAATGATTGGGGATGCCGCACATTTGATGCCGCCTTTTGCAGGGCAGGGAGTAAATAGTGGGTTGGTGGATGCCTTGATATTGTCTGATAATCTAGCCGATGGAAAATTTAATAGCATTGAAGAGGCTGTTAAAAATTATGAACAGCAAATGTTTATCTATGGCAAAGAAGCACAAGAAGAATCAACTCAAAACGAAATTGAAATGTTTAAACCCGACTTTACGTTTCAGCAATTGTTAAATGTATAAAATGGAATAAAACGGCACATAACAAACAAATTGGCAATAGAGCCGGTGAAGTACTTCTATTGAACTTTTGTGCAATGTTGAAGATTAGTAATTCTATTCAACATTTGTGCTAAAAGTCGGCTCCATCGCCAATTTGCCAAACGTTA
>NZ_JACXZC010000064.1 GCF_020281205.1 Empedobacter stercoris | reverse complement strand
CAATAGCGTCCTAAATAAATTTAGGGCATAAAATATCCACCCACTTTAGTAGGATACAAGCTATAGTTGGACAAAATTTAAAATAGAACCCCTTGTTCCAATTTTGGAGGAGGTTTTTCTACTTCCTTTAGTGGATTATCAAGCCATTTTTGTAATTCAATCTTCACAAAAAGATTTAGTCTTATAAAAGCGACTAAATTGGATAAATGCCAATTGAATTTTGATTGCGCACGTAGTGCTTTAAGTATTAAAATAGTGATAAGTGCCGTCCATATTTGTATCATTACAGCGTTTTCCGAGGTTCCAACAAAGGTTTTTATATGTAAAAGTTGTTTTAAGTCTCTAAAGAATATCTCCACCATCCATCTACTTTTATAAAGCTCACTAATCGTATGAGCCGTCCAGGTAAACTGATTGGTAATAAGCTCTATGACTTGTTCGTTTTCTTGATCCCATACCGCTACACGCCTTAGTTTATTAGGGTATAGCTGTTTTGATTTTTCATTAGCCAAAGTAATGATTTCATCTTTCAGAACATTTTGATGCCTGTTCTTAGGTAATTCTAACTCCTTAATTGTCTCAAATTTCAAGTTATCCTTGTGTCTAATTACAAAGTATACTTGCTTGCTGTCCCAAATGTTTAACAGGCTAAAATCATTGTAAAATCGATCTGCAACAATAACACTACCCTTCAGCAAAGGAATGTCGTAAGCTCCTTTATTATCAGCTGTTTTACCATCGGTGATATTGATGTAAGCTGGTAGATTCCCATCAAAATCAAGGAGTGTATGCATTTTAACAGCTCCTTTGGTAGTCTTGTATTTTGCCCAATCAAAAATACTTAAGCATAAAGATATTGTGGTGGAGTCTAATAATAGGATTTTTGATTTTATGCGGAACTTTACCTGTTTAAACTTGGGGTGCTGTCCTAAACTTTGAAGCAAAGCAAAATAATATTCTTTAAATAGCTCATGGCTTCGGTTTTTATTCTGATAACTTATTGATGATTTAGAGGGCGCTTTAACTATACCAAGATGATTTAGATTTCCCGTAGCAGATCGAAGGCCATTGCTTATATCACGAACAGACTTGCTACGTGCAAAATGACAAAATAGCATGGAAATCAAATGACTCCAACTGTCAAAACCTTTGTTGTGCTTATCCGTTTGCTTTTCGTTTACTAATTTTTTGAAATTTGAGCGGTTAAGTTTTGTTATTATCTGAGAAAACAATGTTATATTTACCATCAAGCGCGTGTTTTTTTGGTGTCCAACTCAAAGATAATTTGAGATCCGAAATTTACGCGCTGTTTTTACGCTTTCTTTTAACGTTTAGGACGCTAATG
>NZ_JACXZC010000063.1 GCF_020281205.1 Empedobacter stercoris | reverse complement strand
AAAATAATAAATTTATAAACCAAACACTCTCTTAATTTTTAGAAAGAGGTGTCCAAATCATTTTGACAACGTACAATCTAATTCTAAAGCCAAATCAGCATACATGCGTTTTAGCTTAGCGTTTTCTTCTTCAAGAGCTTTTATTTTCTTTAATTCACTTGCTTCCATGCCACCGTAGCGTTGACGCCACTTATAAAACGTAGCTTTACTAACTCCATGTTCTCTAACAATAGCATTAATATCTTTTCCAGATTCAAATTCTTGAAGGATTTTGGAGATTTGAGTGGGACTAAATTTACTACTCTTCATAATTACAGTTTAGTTTAAAATTAATAATTTTTCTCGTTTTAAACTGTACTTTTTTTGGGGGAGCTTACACAAACAAATTTCGTGATAAAAAATGTTTACATTAAATTAAGAAGAATAACGTATAAAATTTCAATTGTTTACCTTTTTCATGTAATAAAAAAACAACAAGGTTTGAATTAGTTTATAAGTATAATATTACTTATGATAATTCTTAAATATAGAGAATTTTATCAATTATGTATGAAGTATAGGAGGAAATTAATATATATATATTAAAAGTAATAACCATCTAAATAATGAGAACCATCTATTTCATCTTCTTCATTTTTATAAATAATATATGGATCAGTTGGTTGAGGTTTGTATGATATAAAATCATCTTCATCTTCGAATGAAATATCTTTCGGGTAAATATAATAACCAAGAAGAATTATTTTTTTTTCCATCTCATAAGTTAAATCCTTATTTAATATAATGGTTTGATTACTTTCCTTTTGAGCTAATTCTTGTATGATTTCATTATATAAATTACCTTCTATGGTTATCAAATTTTTTAAATTTTTCAATTGGTAGAATAATTCAAACGGTGTTTCATCCACCAAGGCTTCGTACATCACATCGGATAATTCTTCGGGGTGTATATTATCACAAGTTTCAATGTAATCTACATAATTGTCCAATTCTAACGCGATGTACAGTTTTTTTGCTGTAGTTTTAATTTCCTCCCAATATTGAATATAAACTTCATCCATTTGAGATTTGAAATACTCTTCATTTGTTTCAATATATTGAAAAATCTGATGTAATAAATCATCAATTTTAGAAATTAACGTGGTATGAGTAGAGGAATGTAATTTTAAAGTAGGATAGTTCATTATTATTTTTTTTAAATATATGTAGAAAATTCATACTATAATTTTCTAAGTTCAACAAATAAGTTCAACTCAAATTAAATCATTGGGGGCTATCCCCCAATGATTAGCCAAGTGCTAAATTTGATTTGTGAAAAAAATATATAAACAACTCGACCAGGAACAAAGATACC
>NZ_JACXZC010000062.1 GCF_020281205.1 Empedobacter stercoris | reverse complement strand
AGTGCGTTTGACATAATTGTTTCTTTCTTCCATAATAACGATTATTTTTTTTGTGTCGCTATTTCAGGACGGGACAGAATAAAAAATAAAAAAAACGCACTAAAATTTAGTGCGTTTTTTTATGATTCTATCACCATCAAATTGCAACCTCTTACATCAGAATGGTCAAAACGTCCTAAAATTTCAAATTGATTTGTGGCTACTTTTTTTCCCAAATCATCAGTCGCAATAAAACTAATCGAATTGTAATTGGCTAAATCTATCACATTTACGCCACCAGTTTTTCCTTGTTCAACATAGCTTAAGGGATCTTCAGTTTCGCGAATCATTATTCGCATCCAATTGGGCGATTTAAACGTTAAATCTCCACGAGAATACCCTTGCGAAAGCAATTCAGTCATTCCATATTCCGAATGAATTTCATTAGTTCCAAAACCATCTTTTAAGATTGTATGTAATTCTTCGCGTGTAATTTCTTTTTTACGACCTTTCATTCCGCCAGTTTCCATCACGATGGTATGTTTCAATTTCATTTTATAATTTTCTACAAAATCTAACAAAGCGAATGAAACACCAATCAAAATAGCTTTTTTACCTGTTTTCTCGTGTGCGATAAGATTTTCATACAATTCATCGTGATTATACAAATAAAATCCGCTTTTATCGCTACCAGATTTTTCAATCCAATATTCCACCATATCTATCAACGAAGAACCTGTACGCTCTAAATACGAAGGTAAAAGTGCAAATATTGTATAATCAGAAAGTGGTCCATAAAACTGTTCAAAACATTTTTCTAAACTGTAATGATACAATGCCAAATCGGTCACCAAATGTTTGCTTGTTGACATTCCTGTGGTTCCTGAACTTGTGAAAACCTTTTCAACGGCACGATTTCCAGAAATAAGATTATATTTCTTAAAAAATTGAATCGGTAAAAAAGGAATTTCGTTGGTGTGTTTTACAGTAGAATAATCAACATTCAAGAAGTTTAAGAAGTTTTTGAACACTTCATTTTCTTGCGCTTGATAACGGAAAACTTCCAATGCAACGTTTTGGAAATCTTCTTCGGATTGAATACTAAAAATTTGCTTTGAATCAAACATTTTGCAAAATTACAAAATAGAGAAGAAGTGTGCGAATTTGAATGAAATTATTCTTCTTATAATTAAAACCGTCAATTCGAGTGAAATTCGTTTAGAATTTTGTATCGAGAGTAAGGTTTTAAACGATAAAATTTATCTTAATTAGAAAAGTCTTTCTAAAAATCACTCGAATTGACGAATTTTATACATGAAAATTATTTATTTAAATATTCATCAAAATGATATTTAAATAAAGTTGATATTGTTTCAGATTCTAAACCATATGAAGTAATTTCAAATTCAATTCCGTCATCAGAAGTTTCAATTCCAGAAATAGAACTCCCCCAACTCTTTAATTCATCTTTAAAATTATTATAATAAATTCTAAGATTTGGAAGAATAACTGTGTCTATCACTCTTTCATTTTCAGAATCATAATTTATATGAATGTTATTTTTTAAACAATAATTTTTGAATAATAAATACGGAGATTCTATGTCTATAAAATTTATTTTGCCATAAACAACACCCATCGGAACATCTGCAAATTCAAATTTTGTAGTTCCAATGATTTGTTCTTCGCCATGTTCAAGTTATAAGTGCAACTGGCCAAGTAGATTTTAGTTTTTCGATAGGGCTAATATAGCCAAACTTTCTT
>NZ_JACXZC010000061.1 GCF_020281205.1 Empedobacter stercoris | reverse complement strand
AAAAAAGAAGCCGTCTCAATATTAAAATTTGAGGCGGTTTTTTTTATTTGAATTAATTTCCAATAAAATTTCATCATTTTAGAAAAGGGTAAAATTGCCCTTATGCAGCAATTTTCTTTCTTAAGTTGTGTGCTAAAGCCATTAATCCGAATTCTAACTCGGTTTTTTGGATTCCTTTTAACGAAAATCTTCTAAAATTGTTGTTGTGTTTCATTTGGGCAAATACAGGCTCTACATCGGCAGAGCGTTGTTTCCTTTTTTGTATTCCCGTTTGACTTGTGAGTAATTCCCTGATTTTTTCTTTATGTCTTTCAAGGTTATGATTGCGTTCTATACTTCGGTTCCCCTGAGCTTTAAAGCAGACTCCCCGCAGCGGACATCCTTCGCAATTTTGAGCCTGATAATGCGATAATTGCTGTATATATCCGGCTTGGGTTGTTTTTGTGCTTTCATGGGTTTTGTGCATTTTCTGACCAATCGGACACACATAATAATCTTCTTCTTGGTTGTAATAAAGGTTTTCTTTGCTAAAGGTTTTGTGTTTTTTTTGGTAATTTTTATCTTGTTCTTTTTCAAAAGTATTGTACTTCACATAAGCGGTCAGCTCTTCTTTTTCAAGGTAATCGTAGTTCTCTTCGCTCCCATAGCCTGCATCGGCTGTAATGTTTTCTATTTTTTTAAAGATTTCTTCGCCATAAGTTTCTTTAAGATTTTCTAAGTGTGGCTTTAAAGTTTTGGTATCTGTAGGGTTTTGATGTAAAGTGTAATTAATAATGATTTGGTTTTCTGTTGATATTTGGGCGTTGTAACCAGGTTTTAACTGTCCGTTTTGCATATGATCTTCTTTCATACGCATAAAAGTTGCATCAGGATCTGTTTTGCTGTATGAGTTTCTTTCGCCTAAAATAGCTTCTTGTTCTTCATATTTGCGAAGATTTTTTTCAAAATTTTGTTTGATGTAACGCAGTTTTGCTTTAGATTTCTTGGAAGCTTTTTCATTACCCGATAATTTGGTATCTATCTGTTTAACGGTTTTTTGGATCACTTCCTGACTGATTTCCTTGAACTGAGGCGGTTCGGTATCAGGATCGTCATCATTAGATATACTTTGGGCATAATTCCATAAGTCTTCTAACTGAGTAAGCATTTTAGCTTTGTTGGTTTTAATGCTTTTACCCCAAACAAAAGTGTATCTGCCTGCCTGAGCTTCTATTTTTGTGCCATCGGTATAAATTTGTTTCATTGAAATCAATCCTTCCTCTGCCAGCATCATGACCACTTGTTTAAAGATTTCTTTAAAACTATCTTTTAATTTATCACTTCTAAATCGGTTAATGGTATTGTGATCCACAGTGCTCATTCCAGTAAGCCACATAAAGTTGATGTTTTCTCTGATAGCCAACTCTATTTTTCGTGAAGAATAAACATTACTCATATAAGCATAAATCATCACCTTTAATAACATTTTTGGATGATAACCCGGATTACCTTCTTTACTGTAGGCTTTTAATAGTGGTTGGATATTAATGGACTCTACAACTTGATCAACTACCCGAACAGGATGTTTTTCTGAAATTAAGTCGTCAAACGAATAAGAAAAAAGTGCGGTTTGACGCTGATTGTAATGCTTGAAATTCATAGAGAAATAGATGGAATTCTTACATTAAATTTACAAAAACTACAGTAAAAATCCAACTATACAAGAACATATATATTCTAAAAAGCAAAAAAAAGAAGCTGTCTAGTTTTGAGACAGCTTCTTTT
>NZ_JACXZC010000060.1 GCF_020281205.1 Empedobacter stercoris | reverse complement strand
ATAATATATGATAGTTCTAATTACAGGTTCCTCAACAGGTTTTTACCTTCTGCCCTTCGGGCAAGAAGGAAGATTAGAAGATTAGTTGTTAAGGTAGTTTTTTATTCATCGTTTCCAATGTAGCTCAATTCTTTGTTTTTTTTGTCTAACTGAAATAAAAATTGGAGTTGTGCAACAGTTACCCTTGTTAGCTGTAGTTTTTTATTTTTTACTATATTTAATTTCTTTATAGTCAAGTTTAAATTTTAAAGAATCATTTCTGAACACATAAATTTCTAATTGTCCTTTTTTTTTACTTACAGAATCTCCTATTTCAAAAAATCCATTTTCCCAAATAGGCTCCACTCCCGCAACATCAGTTTGCTTATTTTCACCTCTTAATGTTAATACATTATGATTTCGATTATCACGATATATCTCTTTAACTTTAAATGAATAGTTTCTATTACTTCTATCATCCAATACAATTTGTTGAAAAGTTCTTTTATCTGTTAAGTTTTGATACCAAAAATATGAAAAAAAAGAAAGTAACGGTAAGAATGTCATTACTAATAGAAATACTATCACTTTTTTGTTAATTTCCATTTTTTACTTTATTTGGTGTAGTACAATATACTATATTTAATTGTTCTTGTATTTTTTTTGTAAAATTACAGCTAACGTTTCGCGGCTTGGCGAAGTGCGGGCTTGAATTGAGCGAAAGTTCAATTCAGTCCGAGACGTAGCCAAAGCTGTGAGCCTTTTGGTAAATTTAATAAAAAAACAAAAGCAAACAGCTTTTGGCTGATAAAATAGGCGAGAAGTTCAACTTAGCACTTAACCCCGCATTTTGCCAAACCGATGTTGGCAGAAGTTTTTTTTGGATTACCAACTTTCAAAAGTTATATCGAAATTAAACACTTCATTTAAAGTAGGTTGTAAAAAATCAGCTATTTTTTTTATTTTAGGTAAATCATTTAATTTTGCAGAATTAAATATTTTTTCGTTTTCTTCATCGCTTACATCACCAAAATAATACCTTGTAAATAATAAATCTAACATTGTATCATCATTTGAAAACTCATTTACCTCATATAAAAATTTATTACCATAGACATCCTCTAAAGAGTTTTTAGATTTAAATTCTTTTAAAAGTTCTATTACACTATTTTTATCAAAATCTGTAATGGATTTACCATCCTTTTTTATTATCGTTATACTAGCACCATAATCACTCATAGATCATTTTTTAAAATTATTAATTAATATTTTTCTCTCTAAAATTTCTGCCAACGAGCCGAGTATTTGCGAAGAACGGGAGAGAAGTTGAGCTAAAGCTCAAGTTCATACGTTCAAGCAAATTGCTTGGCTAAAACTAAATTAGTTTATTGTTTTAAGAAAAGCAATTTTGCGAGCGGAAAAAGATGGGCTGAAAGTTTACTTTCAGCCCGTTTTTTCGCAAATATTATGTTAGCTGATGCTTTTATATTTTATTAAGCGTTAGATAATTTTTTCTACCAATTGATATATAGTAAATCATTAATAAAAATACAGGGATAACTAAGAATATTAAATAATTGAATTTAAATAAAAACGATAAAATAAAATGTATTAATATAATAGAGATTGATATCGGCATTATCCATATACCATTTTTAAAACCTCCTACTTTTAAGTTTAAGGTTTCGTTATCATTTAGATCAATCTTTAAAGTAGGACTATAACACCAGTCAATTTTTGCATATATTTCTTGATTTCCTGGTTTGACATTGAATTCTTTTGTTTCTCCATTTGATATAGTACCTATTAGTTCTTTATTTAAATAAATTTTATAATCTCTAATTCGATTATTGTATTCATTTGTTCTATTTAATTTAATAGTTGCCATATTTATCAATGTTTTTTTAAAGTTTCAGCTAACGTTTGGCAAATTGGCGATGGAGCCGACTTTTAGCACAAATGTTGAATAGAATTACTAATCTTCAACATTGCAC
>NZ_JACXZC010000005.1 GCF_020281205.1 Empedobacter stercoris | reverse complement strand
GAAAGTTTGGCTATATTAGCCCTATCGAAAAACTAAAATCTACTTGGCCAGTTGCACTTATAACTTGAACATGGCAATTAATATTAGTTGTAAAATAATCATTTTTGATGAAATAAAAAAAGGTAGGTTTTAAACCTACCTTTTTTTATAATATTTAGATAATAACTACTTAATCACTTCTAATTCTTTACCAACTTTAATAAAAGCAGCAATCGTATGATCTAACTGTTCTTTTGTATGTGCAGCTGATAACTGTACACGGATACGAGCTTTATCGCGAGGAACAACAGGGAAAAAGAAGCCGATGACATATACACCTTCAGCTAATAATTTATCTGCCATTACTTGAGATAATTTTGCATCGTATAACATAACTGGAACAATAGCAGCATCACCTTCTGGAATATCAAAACCAGCAGCTACCATTTCTTTGCGGAAGTAATTGGCATTCCACATAACTTTATCACGTAAAGAAGTATCAGTTTCTAACATATCTAACACTTGCAAAGCAGCACCAACAATTCCTGGAGCTAAAGAGTTAGAGAATAAATATGGACGAGATTTTTGGCGCAACATTTCAATTACTTCTTTTTTACCAGATGTAAATCCACCCATTGCACCACCTAAAGCTTTACCCAAAGTAGAAGTAATAATGTCTACACGTCCCATTACTTCGTTGTGTTCATGTGTCCCACGACCAGTTTTACCGATGAAACCAGTTGCATGAGAATCATCTACCATTACAAGTGCATCGTATTTTTCGGCTAAATCACAAACACCTTTTAAGTCTGCTACAATACCATCCATCGAGAATACACCGTCTGTTACAATGATTTTAAAACGATGATTTTTTTCAGAAGCGGCTATCAATTGCGCTTCTAAGTCTGCCATATTATTATTTTTGTAACGGTAACGAGCAGCTTTACACAAACGAACGCCGTCAATAATAGAAGCATGGTTTAATTCATCAGAAATAATAGCATCTTCTTCAGTAAATAATGGTTCGAAAACACCACCATTTGCATCAAAAGCAGCTGCATATAAAATCGTGTCTTCCATTCCTAAGAAATCAGCGATTTTCTTTTCTAATTGTTTGTGAACATCTTGTGTTCCACAAATAAAACGTACAGATGACATACCGTATCCACGATCATCTAACATTTTTTGAGAAGCCGAAATAACATCTTTATGATCTGATAATCCTAAATAATTATTTGCACAAAAATTTAACAATGTTTGACCATTTTCTAATGTGATTTCTGCACTTTGAGGAGAAGCAATGATGCGTTCTTTTTTGAACAGTCCTTGTTCTTCTAAGTCATTTAACTGAGATTGTAAATAGTTCTGAAATTTATCGCTATACATAATAAATCACTTTTTGTTTTGATATGTTTCATACAAATATAAAGGATTACGCTTATATTTTTCGTATTTTTGTAAGATATAAAAAAATTACAATCAGTGTTTCTAATCATCATATTTAGTTTTCAGTTTTATTTTTTAGCAAAATTTTTCAAAAAGGATAAATTAAAAACAGTTTTATCCGCAGTAGGGTTGTATATCGCAGGAGAAATAGCGTTTTCTTTTGTATTTGTAATGTTGTTTGCTTCAGGAATTATTGATATTGGTGTTGATTTTAGTAGTTCATCAATGGATAATTTGATGGAGAATAGCCTAAAAATGAATAAATACTTAGTAGAAAATTACGTTACTATTGCTGTGCAAGTCTTTTTATATATTGGAATTGGAATGTTTTATTACAATTCTTTGAAACGTAAGTGGACCTTACAAATGTTAGAAGGTGCAATTGACAAACGTAAAGATGAAATGCTACAAAATATAGAAATTAATCAAAAAATAAATCCAGTTAAACTTAATGTTTATTGTCATTTTCATACCGTTAATCAGAAAAATATACATTTAGTTCAACCTTTAGCAAGAGAAATTTGGAATGAGTGTTACAAAGATTTATTAGCACAAGATCAAATCGATTATATGATTGATATGATGTACAATAACGATAAGGTAAACGAAGGAATTGCAAACGGTGATGTTTGGGAAATTTTAAAGATTGATAATGTTCCTTCTGGTTATTTACATTATAAATTGGAAGAGAATAATACAGTGTTCTTATCAAAAATTTACTTGAAAGAATCTAATCAAACCAAAGGAATTGGACAATTGATGTTGAATAGAGTAGTGGATTATGCAAAAGAAAAAGCTGCAAAAGCAGTTCATTTAACCGTTAATAAAAACAATGCAAAAGCAATTCGTTTTTATGAGAAAAATGGTTTCAAAAATATGGAATCGAAAACATTTGATATCGGAAATGGATACATTATGGATGATTACATTTATCAAAAATCAATTTAAAAGAGATAATAATCAGTATATAAAGTCATTGCATTTTTTGTAATGACTTTTTTTTATTTTAAACTATTAATTAGTTTATGATTTCTATAAATATGTAAAGATGTTTCTCCTTTATTTTTCACAATAGAGTCTCCTTTTTAAATAAATTTATCAGCTTCATCGTAAGGTAAAAAATAGTCAAAAAAATTGACTCTAACCATTCGCTTATTTCTTCTACTTTCATATTTTGTATAAATTTTTTGAACAATTCCTTTGTATTGGATTGTTTTATAATATTCATTAGGAACATAAGGTTTAGAGAAAAGAAAAAAATAACCAGCTACTCCTCCCAAAAATAAAAGAGGAATAAATAGCATTACATAAAGAATTATATTTTCTTTTTTCATTAGAAATTATTTAGAACTAAATATACAAAAACTGGACCTCAAGTTGAAGTCCAGTTTTTATTTTATATCCATTAAAATTTTAATTAATTCTTTCAGCAACGTAATCACTTTCGTTACCTATACGGTCTACAGCTTTTAGCGCAACAGCGGTTAAGCTTTTTCCATCTTTATGTTTTAAAACGGTTTGGTTCGTTTTTGTTTTCTCCAATATAGAGGTTTCCCAATCGTTGTTGTAACGTGTGTACAAAATCCATTTTGACACATTTGATTGCATTTTATAATCACTCCAATTCATTACAACTTCCGATGTTTTAGCATTTACAATTAAACTTGGTTTTGCCAAATGATCTGTTTTTATCCAATTCATCGTTGGTACTAACGCTTTTGTTTTGTAAGGTCCTTCTTTTAAATAACTCAGCATCGAAGGATTTTTTGTTAAACCTGCAATACTCCAGTGAATTACACCTATATTATTTTGTAAAATTTCACCAGCCATTTTAACTTGATTTGTAATCTCCGTTGATCTGTCCGAAACTTTAACTTCAACTGTATTCAAACCAGGCCATAGGTGACGATTATGTGTGTTTTCAGATTTCCACCATTCTAATAATTTAGGAAAACTTTGCCCAGTTGAGTTAATTGGCCAATACAATTGAGGTGAAAAATAATCAACCCAACCTTTATTTAACCATAATTTTGCGTCAGCGTATAATTCATCATATTGCGAAGAACCTGTAATTCCAGAAGGGTAGCCCGGTTTCCATATTCCAAAAGGACTAATTCCAAATTTCACAAAAGGTTTTTCTTCTTTTATTTCTTTGTATATTCTTTCGATAATTGTGTTCACGTTTTGACGACGCCAATCTGCTCGCGATAAATTTCCTCCATTATTTTTGTAAACATTCCATGTTTTAGTATCAGGAAAATCTGCTCCGCCATTGTAAGAAGCATAAGGATAAAAATAATCATCAAAATGAACACCATCAATGTCATAACGAGAAACAATATCACGAACAACTTCTGAAACGTGATCTTGTGTTTTCTTATCAGCAGGGTCGAACCAGTACATTCCATTTTTCAATCTCACCACATTGTTTGGAGATTTTTTCACCATAGATTCGCTGGTTACAGAGCCACCGCTACTATGATGTGCTCGATATGGATTTAACCAAACATGCAATTCTAAACCTCTTTTATGTGCTTCTTCTACCCAAAATTCTAAGGGGTCGTAATAAGGAGAAGGTGCTTTCCCTTGTTGTCCAGTTAAAAAATAAGACCAAGGCTCTAAATTACTTTTATACATTGCATCTGCAGCCGGACGAACTTGAAATATAACTGCATTAAAATTGTTAGCTTCTAACATATCCAACAACTTTATCGCTTCATCTTTTTGCTGTGTTGTCGATAAATCTCGTTTCGAAGGCCAATTGATATTTGCAACAGAAGCCACCCATGCTGCTCGGAATTCGCGATTAACATCGGGTAATTTTACTGTAAAAATGTCGTCTTTTTTTGTAGAAATTTCTGTTTTAGGTGTAGTAGTAATTGTAGGTTCAGCAGGTTTTGTAGGTTGCTTAGTTTCTACTTTTTTATAGACTATTTTGTTCGAACTTTTATTAGATGAACAAGATGTTAATCCAATAGAAGCAACTCCAAGACACAATAAAATATGTTTAAAATTAATTTTCATTTGTTGAATGATAGATTTAGAATTACAAAATTAAGAAATAAGCCAATAGAAAACGTTTTTTTATCAATTCTTTATGAATTTAAAACGAATAGAATGCTTACATATAAAAGCTTTCTATCCGTTTTATGTAACATTGTTTTGTAATTAAATATATGAAAATTTATCAAAAACTGAACGTTAATCTTTAATTACTTTTATTGTTTTTTTACTGTTCTCACTACTTATTTTTACCAGATACGTTCCTTTTGGTAATTTTGAAATATCGACATCAATGTTAGCAGAATCGTACACTTTTTTAATTAACGTTTTACCAGATAAATCAAAAATTTCAATGTTTTTGATGTTGTGATCGTTTTTAATCGTTAAAACATCTTTTACAGGATTAGGATAATACGTCAATTTTGTTTTATTTACTTCTTGCGTAGCCAATGATTCTTTTTTGATGATAATATTATCTAAGCTTAAGTAAAATTGATCTGGATCAGAAAAGGCTCTAAAAGCAATATAATAGACTCCATCGGTAGGAACTTCAAAATTTACAGAAGCTGTTTCGTATGGGTAATTTATAATTTCTTCATCAATCCAAAGTCTTTGTGTCATCGACTCGACATCAGGATTCAAGCCAATTAGTACTTCCATTTTTTCTGGAAACCAAGCATCAATTCCCATATAATCAAATTGTAGATTAATATTTTCGTTTGCTTTTAAATTAAGACCTTTTGAAAATAAATATGAATTAGCTGGATTATCATGAAAATAGTACATCATATAATATTTTCCTTCTGAAGGATCTGGCGTTTCTGAAGAAGCTTGATGAACGGCCCAATTGTTACCATTTCCAGCATTAATAATTGTCCATCCGTCAAGGTCCTCCGTTTCGAAACCGTACGAATAAGGTAAATCTGTGGCAGATTTATTTTGTGCATTTAGTGAGTATGTACCTAATAATAAAGTACTCAATAGTAAAATTTTTTTCATTTATTTTAGTGTTTAATTGTTAAGAATTAGATGATACAAAAACAAATGCTAACACAATTAAAATATTCAAAAAATAGACCTGATTTACATTAAATCTTAACTAATCCTATTATTTCTTTGAAAAAATTACGGAAAGGAATACTTTTACATCAATAAAATACTATGTTTCTAATTATATGTTTTGGAGTATTGATAATTTGTATGAATGTTATTTTACAATCAACATTTACAGTACATTCCCCTTAAATATCTGCATAAATTCAATTTCAAAAACCAACGACTATCTATTAGTCATGTTTTGTAGCAAATGGCTCTATCAGTGTCTTTACTTACTTTGTTGCATGGTACGCAATGTACAATATGGGCAGCTGCTTTTTATTTTAATCTTAATATTGATAATTTATATAGTTTTCAAGAAGCGCTTTATTTTTCATTTATAACATTTACAACAGTAGGTTATGGTGATGTAGTGATTGATAGCGAATGGAAAATATTGGCTGGTTTAGAAGCTATCAATTGAATTATGATGGTTGGTTGGTCGACTGCGTTGATGTTTTCTTATTTGCAAATCATTTTGAAAAAAAATATATCTGAATAAAAAAATCCGTTTCTTCAGTATTAAAGAAACGGATTTACTAATTTTATTTAATATTTATCTTTTTCTAATTTTTCCTTCAATTCTTTATAATAAATTGGCGCATTCGGATCTTTTTCTAAAGCTGTATTTACCCATTTTATTGCTTGATTTCGATCTAATTTATTTGAATAATAGAAATTAGCTGAATTATAAAAGTCTCTTGCAGATGAATTTTCGTTTAATTGTTCTCCAATCATTTTTAATACCGTATTAATTGTATTTGTTTCTATTTCCAATACAACGTTTACGTTATCCCAAGCCATTACCAAATTTGCAGATTTTTGCGTCACATTTGTAAAACGAATCTCGAACGTTTCGGTTTTATTATTCATGGACTTTGTTGATGGCGCTTTTACTTTCAATGCAACATTAGATTCGTTCCATTCCTTTGGATTTCCCCAGTTTTTAGTGTCTTTGTAAAATATCACATCCCAATCTTCTTTAGTTGGAATTGTATACAACGCATATTCACCAGCGGCCAAATCTTGTCCATTTACCTTAATGGGTTGATCAAATTTAATCACCGTATTTTCGTTTGCACCTGTACGCCAAATTTCTCCGTAAGGAACTAATTTTCCGAAAACCTTTCTTTCATTTACATTCGGTCGATTGTATTCTACTTCAATTTCAGTTAATCCCACTTTTTGTTCAACTTCTGCGTGAGAACTTACCGAAGGAAATTTCATTTGTGCAAAAGCACAACTTCCTATGAATAATGCGAAGACTGTTGATGTTATTTTCATATAAATTATTTTTTATTTTTTATTTTATCTGTTTTTTTGTCGTATCCATACGGGCAATGTTTGCAACCACTTTTACAACAATATCCTCTTTTTTTAAGGTATTGTGCAGTGAAAATTCTAAAACCTTCTGGAGATAAATAATAATCTCCTTCTTCAAACTTCTTCATTTCTAATGCTGTGAAATTACAACTTTTATCAATTATTTTTCATCAATATCATGATGATAATACTTAGTCGGTTCCTATAAAGTTACGATTTTTAAAGCTTTTTTTAATCAATATCTCTCAGATTGCTTAATTTTGACACAGAATCGAGTTAGTAAATCATGTTTGTAGTTGTTTTAAATCGTTTATTTCGCAAGAACTTTATCGGAATTACCATTTTTCCGTTTATTTTTTTGAGAGATAAAAAATTAAAGAATGATACTGTTTTAATCAATCATGAAAACATTCATATTATTCAACAACTCGAACTTTTAGTTGTCTTTTTTTATCCTTTTTATTTGATAGAATATATGATTCGATTAGTTCAATACCGTGATCAACACAAAGCGTATCGAAATATTAGTTTTGAGCGTGAAGCGTATGCAAATGATCATAATTTGAATTATTTAAAAGAACGAAAATTTTATAGTTTTCTAAAATATTTGTAAATGATTTGGAACGATTATAAAGCTCAAATACAGCCGATTGATATTACGCATATAACTTCTCAGAAAATTCAACTTTCTATTTTGAGAGAAGATTTAATTCATCCTGAAATTTCTGGAAATAAATACCGAAAACTAAAATATAATTTTATTGAAGCTGAAAAATTGGGTTTCAAAAAATTAGTAACATTTGGAGGTGCTTTTTCTAATCATATAGCAGCGACTGCTGCGGCAGGTAAAATTCATGATTTCGAAACAATAGGCATTATACGAGGAGAAGAGTTAATTGATAAAATTGATGAAAATCCAACCTTACGTTTTGCTGAAAAATGCGGTATGCAGTTGCATTTTATTTCGAGAGAAGAGTATAGGAAAAAAGATGAAATTAAATTTTTAGATGATTTAAATACTAAATATCCAGACGCTTACGTTATTCCAGAAGGAGGTACAAATGAGTTAGCTATAAAAGGTTGCGAAGAAATTTTGTATGCAGATTGTTTCGATTTCGATTATATTGCTTCGGCGATCGGAACTTGTGGAACAATAGCTGGTTTGATTGAAAGTTCTAAATTACAACAAAAAATTATAGGCTTTCCAAGTTTAAAAGGGAATTTTATTCCAAAAGAGATAGAAAAATTGACAAATAAAACGAATTTTACTATTTTTAACGAATATCATTTTGGCGGATATGGAAAAGTTTCGGATGATTTAATTACTTTTGTAAATGATTTCAAGCGAATTAACCATATTCAATTGGATCCTATTTATACAGGAAAAATGGTTTTTGGTATTTTCGAATTGATTAAAAATCATTATTTTAGTGATAACTCTAAAATTCTTATCGTTCATACAGGCGGACTACAAGGAATAGAAGGGATGAATAAACTTTTAAAAAAGAAGAATAAAAATATTATAGAATGAGAAAATTGTTGTACGTTTTTAGCTTTGTTTTGGCCATGTCAACACAAGCCCAAGAAAGTAGAGACATAACTTACATTCGAAAACATGCTATTTTAGCTGTTGAAGAAATGCAACTTTACAAAGTTCCGGCAAGTATAACTTTAGCACAAGGTTTATTAGAAACAGGTGGAGGGCAAAGTAGATTAGCTGAGCAAGCAAATAATCATTTTGGTATAAAATGTAAAGGACCAGCAGAATGGTCGTTGGATAAACCAAGAATTTACCACGATGATGATGCAAAAGGCGAATGTTTCAGAAAGTATCTTTCAGTTGAAGAAAGTTACAGAGATCACTCAGAATTTTTGGCATTAAGACCCTATTATAAGGCTTTATTTAATTTGGATCCAACAGATTTTAAAGCTTGGGCTCATGGATTAAAAAAAGCTGGTTATGCAACAGATTCAAAATATGCGTTTAAATTAATCTCTCGAATAGAAAAATATAATTTAGATCAATTTGATAAGATTTCAGCTGAAGAAGTTTTTGCTAAGTTATACGCTTTATATAACAATCAAGATGATTTGATGTTAGCGAATAATTCTTCTAAACAGAAGAAAAATGAGCCTAAATCAATCAAAGAAGAAGTTATTTTAGCTTCTTACCAACCCAAAGAAAATATTGTAGAAAAGAATGAGCCTATTGTAAATAACAAAACGGTTGTTTATGAAACTCGTCCTCAAAATCCAACAACTCGCATCAAAAATCACAAGAATAACATTCCTTATATTGTTGCACAAGCTGGAGAAACGATAGCGACAATCTCTAAAACGTATAATAAAGTTCCTTCTGATATTGCGAATTTCAATGAAATACAAATGGGATCTAAGTTGAAAGATGGACAAATTGTATTTTTTGGAAAAAAGAAAACTAAAGGTTCTGATTATTCGTACAAAGTTCAGGAAGGTGATGATATGTACACGATTTCTCAGCGTTTTGGTGTAAAAGTTAGTAGCTTATATAAACTGAATCGTATGGAGCCAGGTGCGCAACCTAAAGTTGGACAACGAATTAATTTAAAAACTAAAGTTAGAGCATAACTTACCTTATCAAACAAAAAAAGCTTCCAAAAGGAAGCTTTTTTTGTTTGATATATATTCAATACTATCATTTCTTGAAATATATTTTTTGACAACAATCGTGTGTATTATCAATTAACTTTTAGTGAAATTGATATTCGAGATAATAATTGCAAAAATAATAACGGCAATTCCAGTCCATTGAATGGCTAAAACTTGTTCTTGTAAAACGATGAATGCCATGGTTACAGAAACGGGTAATTCTATAGAAGCAACAATACTTCCTAATCCTAAACCTGTATTTGGAAAACCTTTGTTTAATAAAATAGGAGGTAAAACTGTTCCAAATAAGGATAAAAACAATCCCCATGTATAGAAAATTTTCAGGTTGAGAGGATGAATTCCAGTTATATCATCAGAAAAATGACGGTATAAACTCATTAAACTCTCTGAATAATATGGGCCTAATTGGCTAAAAATCACAAATAATGCAACAACTATTCCTCCCCCATACAGCATATACAAACTCTTTTTGTAAGGAGGTAAATAATTCGCCACACTATTTGAAGTAAACATGGTTGTGGTAAATGAACAAGCTGCTAAGAACCCCCAGAACAATCCTTTTGGGTTTAATTCTACGTCTTGGTTAATTAAGTTTGTAGCCATTGCGGTACCAATTAATACCAAAATCATAGCGATTAATTTTTTAGCCGAAGGAAATTTTTTAGTCAATATACTTTCCACCAAAATACTCAACCAAACTGTTTGCATCAATAGTACGATTGCAATTGATACATTGATATATTGAACTGATAAATAATAAAATAAACTCGTAAAACCTAACGATGTTCCTGCTAAAATAAGCCGTTTTTTATCTTTCGGTTTTACTTTTGGAATTGAGTTATTTTTATTCGCCATAATCAAATTAATAATCAATAAGGCTATAATTCCTAAAACAAATTGTGAAGCTGTAACTTCTGCTGTCGTGTAGCCTTGATCGTAAGCTACTTTTACAAAAGTGGCAAGCATTCCGTAGAAGCTTGCGCCCATTGCGACAAACAAAACTCCCTTCAATAAATTTTTATTTTCCATAATTTTTTTTTCACAAAAAAGGCTTGATTTTTTTAATCAAGCCGTGCAAGTTACTGTATTTTTTACGAACTAAAAAAGTCCATTTATTTCTCCTTCTATCTTGTTGAAGATGAAACCCAAGTCTACTTTATTTTCAACAAAATCTAAATTATCTACATCAATAACTAAAACTTTTCCTTCTTTGTAATTCGAAATCCATTTGTCATATTTATCATTCAAACGACTCAAATAATCAATACTAATAGAGTTTTCGTAATCACGGCCACGTTTCTGAATTTGAGCAACCAAAGTCGGAATAGAAGCTTTTAGGTAAATTAATAAATCAGGTGCTTCAACAAAACTTGTCATTAAGTTGAAAACACGCAAATAGTTATTGTAATCTCGTGTAGACAAAAGTCCCATATCATTTAAGTTGCTCGCAAAAATATGCGCATCCTCATAAATAGTACGGTCTTGGATAATATCTTTACCACTTTCTCTAATTTCTTTCACTTGATTGAAACGACTTCCTAAAAAGTAAATTTGCAAATTGAACGCCCATTTTTCCATATCATTGTAAAAATCATCCAAATAAGGATTCATTTCTACATCTTCAAATTGAGCTGTCCAGTTGTATTGTTTTGCTAAAAGATTTGTTAGAGTAGTTTTTCCTGCTCCAATATTTCCTGCGATCGCGATATGCATTTTCCAATTATTTTAACGATTGCAAATATACTAAAGCTTAATTTTCAAAACAAAATCTAAGCTGTTAACTCATAGAAAAATCTTTTATTAGAAAAAAATTATTCCGATTGATTTATGTGTTTTTATTCAAAAGAAATTAAAATTAATCTTTTGATTTGAGGAAACTTACAAGCAGTTGTTTTGATTTAAATTATTGATTATTAGTTGTTTTTATTTTAATATTTCGTAATTTTTTACCCTATTTCCATCAAACGTATAAAAGTTAGTTTCGTTAAAAGCCATACTTTTAATGTTTTTCAATTCTATAAGTGTAGTTGAATTTTGATTGATGATATTTTTCGAAATTAGCATATTGTCTTTTATGTAAAAAATAACATCTTTATAAAAATAGTAAGCGGAATCTTTGATATTTATCTCAAAATTAGATTTAAAATTACCATAATCATCATAGATGTAAATTGTTTGTTGACTTTTTAAGTAAACTAAATTTTTATATACATGAATTTTTTCAATGGATTGATCGTTATTTTTTAAATAAATCTGCTTTGAAATTAGAATAGGTTTCTGCAATTGATAATTAAAATAAACCAATTTATTTCCGATAATATCATAAAACCAACAAAATTGATTGTCAACCACTTTTAATGCAATTGGCATATAATCGGTCGATTTTAATTGAATCATATCTTGAATAGAGTTAAGATTCTCATCCAAAATGGTGATTTGATTAAAATTTGAATAGATATAAGTTCTTAACGGATTTCCTGTGTCAACAGTTGTGATTACATTTTTTAAATCAACAATTTTGTTTTTATTCGACTGAAATATTTTTTCAATTTTCGTATCCGAAATCAAATAGAGCGAATTATTAAGATCGGTATCAATTGTATTTACAGTTTTGTTATTGGTTATAAGCGAATCTTTCAACACAAATTTCTGCGCTAAAACATTTAAACATACCGAAACAAAAATGATGGATAAAATGGACTTCATTTACTTGAAAATTACTTCGTAACCAAATCTACAAATTGAGAGTAGGATTACCAAAATAAATATGTAACGAATGAATTTGTTTCCTTTGTTGATGGCTAATTTTGCTCCAATAAAACCACCTAAAGCATTACAAACAGCCATTGGTAAAGCGATTTTCCAAATAATTTGTCCTTTGATTAAAAACAAACAAATCGAACCAAAGTTGGTAGCTAAGTTAATCAGTTTAGCATTAGTATTTGCTTTCAGGAAGTCCATTCCAAGTAATGTCACAAATCCTAAAATAAAAAATGTGCCCGTAGCAGGACCAATAAAACCATCATAAAAACCAACTGCAATACTTACGATACAACCATTTATAATTGCGATATGATAGGGGATTTTGCGTTCAGTTGCTTGGCCAAAATCTTTTTTGAAAATAGTATAAATAGCCAGAATGATTAAAATGACAAGTAAAACAGGTTTCATAAAATCGTTGTTAATAACCGTCAATAATTGCGAACCTAAAAATGCAGAAATAAAGGCGCAAGTAGCTATGATAGCAAAGAGTTTCCAATCTATTTTTACTTCCTTTAGATATTGAGAAGTCGCTAAAGCTGTTCCACTAAATGCAGGAATTTTTAGTGTTCCGATAACCGTAGAAACAGGTAAATTTGGTAAGAAAGCCAGGGATAAAGGTGTTTGGATTAAACCACCTCCACCAACAATAGAGTCTATGAAGCCAGCGAAAAATGCAGCAGTACATAGATAAAATAGAATTTCGATTTCCAAAACTGAAAAATATTGGCAAAGGTAAAACTTGAAACTTGAATTAGATGTGTTTTGTTAATTTATTTTGTGACCACGATGAGATTCGAACTCATACTGTCAGAACCGGAATCTGATATTCTATCCATTAAATTACGCAGCCTAATAAAATATTGACAAATATAGATAAATAGAGAGATATATTTAAATTACTTGTCTGAAATTTCGATGTTGAGTTGCAGTAAAATAATCTCGAAAAATCTGATTAATTTCTTCATTTGATTTTGAGGCTCTTATACCAAGCTGTGTATAAATTGTTATGATATGTTGTGTAATCTGTGCTACGGTTTCTATTCCAAAAGCATGAATTTCAGTGTCTATTTTATCTAAAATAAAAGAATTATTGGCTAATAAATCTTCTATATGTTTAGCATATTCATTGCATTTTGACGTACAGTTTTTTAGAAATTTATCAAAGTTAGAAAGTTGATTTGAAGGTATAATTTCTATACTTTTTTCGATAAAATGTTCCGCCATTCCGATATAATTAACCAATAAAGTTAAATCTGCAAAAATTCTAAATGGCACTTTTTCGACTAAATCATCACTGTAAAAATGATTGTAAATAAAGCTATAATCTTGATGAACGACTTGATTTTTAACCTCGAAACTATGAGAGGAAGTTGCAATCATCCCCATTGATTTCCATGTCGAAATTAATTGTACTTGTGATTTATCTAAAATGAAAGAGATGAATTTTGGCTCATTGTTTTCATCAAGAACTTCTTTTCCTTTCTCTAAAATTTTCGCATTTATTGTAAAATGAGTGAGGTAAGGCGCGCCAGTTGCATAATGCCACAAACCATTTATGATATAATTTTCTCCTATCTTTTCTGCCGTACCTCCCAACATACCACTACCGCCGAAACAAGTTTTTTGAGTAGAAAATAAATCAAATGCAATATTGGGTTGAAGATTTCTTGAGAAATAATTTGCGCCACTACATAAGGTAACAAACCAGCCTAAACTTCCATCAATTTTAGCAACTGATTGAAGAATTTTTAATCCTTCGGAAAAAGGTAATCCAAGTCCGTTATATTGTTTTGGCACCCAGATATTCAACCAAATCTGATTGTAAATATAATCGAGAACCGTTTGGTTGAACGTTTCTTTATTCAATAATTCTTTTCGAAGTGAATTGATATTATGCATTGTTTTGGTTTAAAATTTTCTTCCAATTAAAATATCCAGAAATGGCAACGCAGAATAAAATCAAGGATAAAACAGCGTATAGGTACAAATCTTTGTGAATCATCAACGGGATAGAAATAATATTACTAATGTTAAGAAGAATCCAATTTTCGAGTTTTCGTTTTGCCATCAACCACATGCCTGCCCAAGCAAATGCACTAACCAATGAATCCCAAATAGGAACATCCGAATCTGTGAAATGCGTTAATACCAAATAAAATATTCCGAAACTACCTAAGACGATTCCTGAAACAATTTTCCATTCTTTTTTATTGGTTTTTGTAATTTCTATTTCGTGAGTTTGTTTTCCGTATTTCCAATACAACCAACCATAAATACTCATTATCAAATAATAAATATTTAACGTAAATTCGGCATATAGCTTCGAATTAAACATGACGAAAAGTGTCAAAATAATCCCAGCAATTCCGAAAAGATAATTTTTAGGATTATTAAATCTCGCCAAAAGGACTTGAAAAATTGAAAAAGTAACACCCAGCCATTCTAACCAAGTAGTTTGTAAAATAATTTCCTTCATCATAATTTTTTTGTTGATGAGGAGATAGAAGTTATTGCTAACATCAATCCCTCCGCCAGTATTACCTGGATCAGGTGTAGAACAAAATGTTCTTGGGTATATTCTCAGCCAATTTTTAGCACCCCATTGAATTGCGAAGATGGAAAGATCTGTAGAGATTTCCAAAAGAAAAGGTTAAAAAATTAATCGTTTAATAATTCTGGACGTTTAGCTTTTGGTAAAGTTAAGATAACTAAATTGTATGAATCTTTTATCCATTGTTTTAGTTGAGTATCTTTTACATCTTGGTTGATTTTTACGGTATTCCAATGTTTTTTGTTCATGTGATATCCTGGATTTACCGCTTCATAAATTGATCTTAATTCTATTGCTTTATCAGGATCACATTTAATGTTTACTGAATCAAATTCATCAATATTACACAAACAAAACATTTTACCTGCAATATAGAAAACCAGTGTCGCTTGATCAAATGGGAATTTTTCTTCTACCAAAGGTAACCCTAAACAAAAATCTCTTAACTCTTCAATGTGCATCGTTTAACAATTTTTAAGTAAGGTACAAATAAAACGAAAACGACCTTGCAAACAAGGTCGTTTTCTATAAAATATGAAATGTAACTGCAATTAGTTGACATCCCACCAAACACGCGTATTGATATCGTCAGCTCCCATTTGTTGAATGGCTTGTTGGTAGCCTTCAGGGTTGTAATTTCTTACACTTGTTGGATAAAGTAAACGTCGAGGCATTTTCTGATCATTCAACATCGTTGAAGTTTTTGGTAGAGTAGGGAATCCTGTACGTTTATATTCAAACCATTGTTGGTAATCAGTAAAGAACAAAGCAAAATATTTTTGTTCGATAATACGTTCTAAAGAATTATTGTATTTTATTTTTTCGTGTTCTAAGAATTCTGTAGTGGGCTCGGAGTTTGTCCACAAAACGACAGCTGCTCTAACAGCATTTTCATAATGTGTTTTTGCATCGCCACCTAATCCTTTTTGAGCAATTTCGGCTTTAATAAATTCTACTTCTGCATAAGTCATCAACGGAATTTTCATAGGTGCAACAACAATTGCATTATTCGGTGATGAAGGATTAAATTTAAAATCTGAACTATTTCCTTCATAAGCAGCAGGAACACCCTTATAACCTAAAGAAGAACCATCAAGATTAGAAGCTTTGTTCACTAAAAATGGTAAACGAGGATCGTTTGTTTCGTTCATTTTTTCTACAAAAAATTCGGTAAATGTACGACTATCTCTATAATCTTGTTCTCTTGGCCAAGGCGATAAACTTGGTGCTAAACCAGAAATTTGTAGGATAGCAGATTCAGATTCATTTTCGAAAACTGGATAAGTTGTCGGATTGTCGATCATTTTTTTGATCTCTGTTAATGCAGAAGCATCACGATTAGAGATTCTTAGCAATAATCTCATTTTTAATGAATTGGAAAATTTTTTCCAACGTGTAATATTGATATTTTTTTCACTGCTTGGGAATAATATATCACTACCATATTTTAATCCCAAATTAGTCACATACAATTGATTTGCTTGTTCTAAATCGTTTATTAATTGGTTGTAAATATCTTCTTGACGATCAAATTTTGGTTTTGTAATTCCTTCTTCTGCTTTTGCAGCTTCAGAAAAAGGAACGTCACCAAACATATCAGTTAGATTAGAAATAACTAATGAACGTAATGTAAGTGCGATTGCCTCGTAATTTACATCTCCTGCTTTTTGAGAAACTTTTAGCATTTCTTCTAAATTCACCAAATTTTTATACGCATTATTCCAAGTAGAATTACCTGTTCCATTGGTTACGTCGTAGCGATGAAGTCCCATTGCATTACTTGGATAAGGAAAATGAACTTGCATTAATTGTGCTGTGATATCGTAGTTTTTTAATACGTTGTTTTCTGCTAAATCATAAATAACAGGATTTAAAACTGAACCAGAATTTATTTCAGTGATTAAGTTAGGATCTTCGTTAGCTTTCTCAAAATCATTTGTACAAGAGAAAGTAGTTGATATAATGGTTAAGGCGAAAAATAGTTTGATTGAAATTTTTTTCATTTTAATAAATTGAATGTTGTAAATTATAACGAAGCTTTTAATGTAATTCCGTACGTTGCAGTTGAAGGCATTTGTCCCATTTCAACTCCAGGAACATATGTACTTCCGTTTAATGATGCTGTTTCAGGGTCGTATAAAGGGAAATCACTAATAGTAAATAAATCGCGGCCATATACAGTTAGAGATAAAGCTTCTAAACCTGTTTTAGATAATAATCGTTTAGGAAAATCGAACGTTAAACTAACATCTCTTAATTTTAAATATGAAGCATCGAAAGAATTAGATTCGACGTTTGCTCTTCGGTTATATTCTTTATAATAAGTCGCTACATCAGTTTTTGTTGTATTCTGAGAATAAGTACCATCAGGGTTTAAAACTACTCCATCACCAATAATAAAACCATCTTCTCGACCTGGTAAAGAATCAGCTAATTTTCCTTGTTCCATCATTTTGTGATATGTTTGAGAATAAACAATTCCACCATATTGACCATCTAAAGTAAAACTGAAACGGAATGTTTTAAATTTGATTTCGTTTGTGAATCCTGCTCTCCATTTTGGTGTAGCGTCACCAACATATTCATTCAGTCCATTTTTGATTGGAACACCAGTTTTTGCATCATAGATAATTTGTCCAGCTTCATTGCGAACAAATTTTTCTCCATACAAAGCAGTAGAAGAACCTCCGATTTTCGCAATTTGATAAACCGTTCCTGATTGTCCTAAAATCATTTGATCATCCTCAATTCCTTCTACCAAAGATTTTACTGTGTTTTCATTTTTAGTCCAAGTTCCAGTCATTTTCCAGCTGAAATCATTTGTTTTAATTGGTGTGTATGAAGCAGCTAACTCAATTCCTCGGTTTTCAATTTCACCACCATTTACAACTCTTTTCGAGTATCCAGTTGTGATATCATTTGGTAATTCGAAGATTTGATTTTTTGTACTTTGTTGGTAAAGTGTAAAATCTATACTTAATCTTTTCTTGAATAATAATGTTTCAAAACCAGTTTCCCAAGATGTAGTAGATTCTGGTTTGATATCTGGATTGAATAATCTTCCTGGAACAACTGCAGATCCAGCAAAATCGCTTTGACTATAATATCTACTTGTCCATCCTGTTGTACCTCCGTTACCAACTTTCGCAAATGATAATCGATATTTTAAATAGTTGACAGGTCCTTTTATTTTGAATAGATCTGATAAAATAAAACTTGATGAAACAGAAGGATAAAAGAAAGAACTGTATTTTAATGCTACAGAAGAGTTCCAATCATTACGACCTGTGATATCGACAAATATCATGTCTTTCCAACCAAAAGATGCCATTCCATATAATGAATTTTCTTTTAAATTTGAATCATACGTTCTTGCAAAAGGAGAAGTTAAGCCATTTGCGAGTTTGTACACTCCAGGCGATGCTAATCCATCAACCCATGCGGTTAAATTTCTGTATTCATAATTTTTTCTATTACCTCCAACATTCGCACTGAAACCGAAATCACCCCACTTATCTGTATAGTTCATTAAGAAATCGATATTTGTTTCTGTCTTAGAAATATCTTGTCTTTTGTAATATCCATTTGGGGTACGATTCATATCAAACGGACGTTTTTGTTCGCGCAATTGTGTATAGGTATTAATGGCAGGACGTAACATTAAACTTAACTTGTTACTCAACTTGAAATCAGCTCTAATATTTCCGACAAGTTGATTGCTACTCATAGGATTAACCGCTTCGTAAGCAATTGCGTAAGGATTATCCATATACGAACTAAAAGGACGAATTATTTTTACACCATCATAATTATTTTTCCAAATTGGTTTGTACCAATTCAAATCTACGTTTGGATTTTGAAAAATCATGAAATATGCAATCGAACCATTGTTGTAACCCGTTCCTGGTAAGTTGTCACTCGTTTTACGAGTATAGTTTAATGCAGTCGATACTTTGATGCGATCACTTACTTGATAATTACCATTTATTGCAGCGGTGTAGTTTTCGTAGCCTGTATTTGGCATAATCCAACTATTTTTTTGATGTCCAATAGAAGCTCTAATACTTCCTTTGTCATCACCACCCGAAAGAGTTACAGCATTGCTAAACGTAAAACCTGTTTCCCAAAAACTTTTTCTGTTGTCTTTGTATGGACGCCACAGCGTTCGTTCAAGGCCTTGTTTTTCTAAATTTGGATCGTATTGATAGAAATATTGACCATCAAATTTTGGTCCAAAAGCAGATGATGTACTTCCTGTGTTTGGTCCATCCTCAGAAGCTTGGTACGAGTAATATGGATTACCATTTTTGTCAAAACTTTTTCCCGCTCCTTGTCCATATTCGTATTGAAAATCTGGCCAATTATTTATAACATCTATTGCAACAGTTGATTTATATTCTAAGCCTAATTTTTTTCCTTTTTTACCAGATTTAGTTGTGATGATTAAAGCTCCATTTGCAGCTTTGTTTCCATATAAGGCAGCAGCGGCAGGTCCTTTTAAAACAGTTACACTTTCGATGTCAGATTGGTTAATATCAGAAATTCCATTTCCAAAATCAATCGGAGAATCATCACCCATATAAGCAGTGCTATTTCCAGATGATGTCATTTCAGTACTCATCGGAACGCCATCAATTACTATTAATGCATAGTTTTTTGATTGATCAATAGAGTTTGCTCCACGTAAAATAATTTGTTGTGAATTAATTGGTCCATTACCACCCGAAATAATATTTAGACCAGCAACTTTTCCTTTTAATCCAGAAGACCAGTTATTTGCTTCCGCGGTAGCAAGTTCCTCCGAACTTATATTTTGTTGCGCAAATCCTAATTTTTTTTGTTCACGTTTTATTCCCAAAGCCGTTACAATAACCTCATTCAATTGATTGGCTTCTTCTTGTAAAGTTACTTTTACTTGAGAACTATCTTTTGGCGAATATTCGACATATTTGTGTTGAGAAGAATTAATGATTAAAGTTGGCTGTGCAACATTTGTCGCTAAAAATTCAAAAAAACCATTTTCATCTGTAAATGTTTTGTATGAAGTTCCTTTGATGATTATCTCTACATCAGCTAAACCAAACCCATTTTGATCAACGATTTGACCTTTTATTGGATTTTGATAGTGCGAAATAGATAGATGAGAAATTGTATTATCGTAAGTTTTAGCATTGGCGTGTAAACTTAAAAATCCACCAAGTAGGAGTAGTGGTAATTTTAATTGCTTCATATCTATGGAAATAAATTGTTTATGTGTTAAAAATTTTAACAAAACTAATTCATCTATTTGTGAAGTTGTTTAACTTAGGATTAAGAGATTTTTAAGTTAACATTACTAAAATAGAGGGTTTGAAGATGTTTTTACATTGAAGTAAAGGTTTGTTGATTTTAATTTAACGTAAATAAATTTCATGTTTTTTATCAAAAAAAGCCACTCCAAACGAAGCGGCTTATCAAGATATCTAAAGACTTGTTATTTAATTACTTCAAAAGAAGATTTTTCTATGAATGTGTTTCCGTATAAATCTGTTGCACGAACTTCTATTTGATGTGTGCCAACTTGTAATTTATTAGGTAAACGAACCGACCAAATATGTGTTGAAATTTCTGGAGCAGAAGGTCTATTTCCTATATTAGTAATTTCGGCCTTATCAATTCTTACAATTGTTTCCATGTAATTATAATCAACCGTCGGATCCCACTTCATTTTTTTCCATTCACCATTATTCACTCTATATTCAACCGTATTCGATTCGTGTCCCATAAAAAAGTTAGCATAAAGAAACGTACGATTACGCTTTCCTTCTTTTACTTTTTGGGTATGATACAAATCTATTTGACGCTCTTTTTTATCATTTGCTACCTTATAGTCAAATTTATATTGATTGCCATCTACATGTAAAAATGCATAACCTTTTGGCGTTCCATCTCGCATAGTAGAAGTCGGCACTCCTTTTGCATCTTTTGGACCAGAATACCAATCGCCCGAAGTAGTTCCAACATTATATTCATGATGAGGTTTTTCTTGTTGCCAACCATCATTATTTGCATAATAAATTTGCTCTTGATAGTGCGTATGTGCTGACATTGAAACCGTATTTGGGTATTCTTTCAACAAGCCGAATAATTGATTTCTATCCTCAGGACGTATATTTCGTAAAGGAATATGAAAGGCTAAAACGATTAAGTGATCTTTTGGAACAAATTTTAAATCATTTTTGATAAATTCTAATTGATCAGAACGAAATCCTCCCCAATAACTTTTTCCATCACGAGGATCTGGATACAAAATATCATCTAACACTATAAAATGCGCTTTACCTATCGTATAAGAATAGTTGTTTGGGCCAAAATTTTTCTCATATGTTTCATCAGAATATCGATCTTCTTTTGCATCATAATTCATGTCATGGTTTCCCATTACATTGTACCATGGCAAACCAACTTTCGATACAGCCTTGATATAAGGTGGATGAAGATCTAAATCATCGCCTACTAAATCCCCCAACGAAATCCCAAATTCCATTCCTTTGATTCCTTTTACATCATCAATAATTCCTTTCGAAAAATACTCGATTTCTTCTTGTGTGTAAGCTTGTGGATCTCCAAATATGACAGCTGAAAATTTATCGTTTTCTTGTGTCGGGATTAATGCGAAATCTATGCTTTTTGGCGTTTTACCAGTTGGTGCAGATCCTGCAAATTCTAATTGAGGCGAACCGTTTGGTTTGTTAATATAAAAAAATTGAGGTTGGTTAAATTCGTTTGTCGGAACTTTATAATTGTTAGGTTTTACAACAAATAAAATGGTTTCATCATCTATTTCAATGTTATATTCTCCCTTTTCATTTGTCGAAACAACCTGTTTTCCGTTACTAACTTGAACGTTAGCTAAGCGTTTTTCAGATTTATCAAATTTATTGTTTTGATTTTTATCTTCGTAAACGATTCCTTTTGCAATTTGTTGGGCGTGAACAGAAGTGAATAATCCTCCTAAAAATACCAGCGATAAAACTATTTTTTTCATGATGTGAATTTGTTTTGTAATGCTGCAAAATTCAGTATTTATTAGTTGTTTTGGATTAACACAATAATAAGTAAAGATTAAATTATGGTAAAAAATAAGTTGTAGTTAAAATCTTTATATAGGGGATTATGAAGGTTGTGAATAGTTAAAATAAAAAATCGTTCAGAATTAATAATTCCGAACGATAATATGATAACATTTAATTTTAGATTCTTTGACGTAATATATTTTACCTAATTTGACATAGGTTTTTAGGATTTGTTCTAATTCTTTTTCAAGTTTAGCGTTTGAACTTATTTTATGATTAAATCTAACATAAGAAATGTCAAAAGCTGCACCAAAATTATGCGAACTGTCGTTGGATGATGCGTTTTTATTGATTCCTCTCAATCGATTTTGATCATGTAAAGTTCTTGTCATCGAAGTAACTACAAAAAAATTTTGTCCAGTTGTCTTTACAAAATCCCTTGCAATACTGCTCAAAATATCTCGACCTTTTGGGACAAGGTAAGAATGGCTATGCGTTAGGTCGCCTACACGCCACCCATAACCACGTTGTTTTATTTTGACTAATTTACCTTGGTTGATGTATTTATTTAACATCTTATCTCCATCTATTAAGTCAAGTTTATGAGATTTTGCTGCATTCAGATGTTGAACATATTCTTTTGAAGGTTCTATGACTACTCGCTTTTGAGCATAACCAATAAAAGAATAGGAAACAAAAAACGCTATTAAAAATTGTTTCATGATTTTATCCTCTCTTACAAAAATAGAAAAGAACTTTAATAAATTACATGGTTGTCGATTTAAATTGTTCTGGATTTCGAACGGTTACATGAAAACAACGTTGTCTATACTCTTTTATGTAGTAAATTTTTCCTTCATCTTGCAATTGTTTTAGAATAGCTTCTAAGTTGTCGCGATGTGTTTTACTGTACGTATATTTATTATTGAATTTTGTATAAGATAAATCGAACGATGCACCATAATTGTGTGTGCTTTCTCCTTTTGCAGCATTGCTATTAACTCGTCTCAAACTTGCTTGACTTTCCTCTGATCGAGTGAGAGAAGTTACCGCAATAGTTGCATTGTTTTCATCCAAAAATTTTGAAGCAATTTTTTCTAAAATAGTTTTTGCTTTAGTATTTAAAAAAGCTTTGCTATGAGTTAATTTTTCGATTGTGTAACCATTTCCTTCTTCAGGAATTGCAACTAATTTTTTTGTACTCACTAATTCATCAATATCACTAAAACTCTTTACAAGCGAAACATTGAAGGACTTGGCAGCGATTAAATGATCGCTATAGGTCACTTTTTTTGTTGTGATAGAAGTAGTTGAAGACGCAGTGTTTTCTGCTAATAAATAACTTTCTTGACTTTGAGCAGATAGGTAAATTCCGCTAAAAAGGCAAGAAAGAGCAATTAATTTTTTCATTTTTTAAATTTATTACGTCACAAAATTAAAAGTTACAGTTTAATAAAGACTTGTTAAAAATTATAATGTTTAGGTAAATTTTCTTTAAAATTATCTTAAATAAGTTCTCTAATTGGCATTATTAGATAAGTTTAGAGGGAATTGATTTATTTCTCTTTCTATATAAAATATCCTTAAAAATGAAGACAAATACATGATATCCTACTTATTTCCTTATTTTTGTATTTATTATTCATTTTTATTTTTAGACCTATTTATCAAATGGCAAAAGTTAAAGTTGGAATGGTACAAATGACTTGTACTAATAACAAACAAGAAAATTTAAACAAAGCAATCGAACAAGTAAAAGTTGCAGCTGCAAAAGGCGCTCAAATTGTTTGTTTGCAAGAATTGTTTACCTCATTATATTTTTGTGATGTCGAAGATTATGATAACTTCGATTTAGCAGAAACGATTCCTGGTCCATCAACAGATGCGTTATCAGTAGTAGCAAAAGAATTAGGCGTGGTAATTATTGCTTCTTTATTTGAGAAACGTGCACAAGGTTTATACCACAACACCACTGCAATTTTAGATGCTGATGGCGAATATTTAGGAAAATACCGCAAAATGCATATTCCAGATGATCCAGCCTTTTATGAAAAATTTTACTTTACTCCAGGTGATTTAGGTTACAAAGTTTTTGAGACTAAATTTGGTAAAATTGGTGTTTTAATTTGTTGGGATCAATGGTATCCAGAAGCAGCTCGTATAACAGCTCTTAAAGGTGCCGAAATTTTATTTTATCCAACAGCAATTGGTTGGGCAACTGATCAGGACGAAGAAACAAACGTAGATCAATACAACGCTTGGCAAACTATTCAGCGTTCACATGCTGTAGCAAATGGTGTTCCTGTTATTTCGGTAAATCGTGTTGGTTTCGAGCAAGATGGTGCAATGAAATTCTGGGGAGGATCTTTCGCAACAAACGCTCAAGGGAAATTGTTGTATTTGGCATCTCATGAAAATGAAGAAACGGAAGTGGTCGAATTAGATTTGAACGAATCTGACTTTTTCCGCAAACATTGGCCTTTTTTAAGAGATCGTCGTATCGATTCATATCAGCCTATTACAAAACGTTTTTTAGACGAAGATTAAGATAATTCATGAAAAAAGTATTTTCTCTTGTCACATTGATTGGATCGTTTGCATTTGGTCAAATAAAACCAATTCAAATAGATCCTATTAATTCTCATCTTTATGTTTATCAAACGTTTAATTCATTTCAAGGCATTGATTATAATGCGAATGGAATGTTTTTGATCACTGATAAAGGAATTGTTCTGTTTGACGTTCCTTGGCAAAAATCTCAGTATCAAACAATGAATGATCTTGTATTAGAGAAATATCATTTACCAGTTATTGCTGTTTTTGTCACACATTCACACGAAGATAGAGCAGGAGATTTGAGCTTTTATAATGATTTGAATATCCCAACATACGCTTCATCTTTCACAAATTCTATTTTAAAAAAGGAAGGCAAAGCAACTTCGAAATTTGAAATAGAATTAGGTAAAACCTATAGATTTGGTAAAGAAAAATTTGTCATCGAATATTTTGGACAAGGTCATACAGCAGATAATCTTGTGGTTTGGTTTCCGAAATATAAGGTTTTGAATGGAGGTTGTTTGATCAAAGGAGCAGATGCAAAAAATTTAGGTTATATTGGTGAAGCTAATGTTACTGAATGGCCAAAAACAGTTCAGAAATTAGTAACGAAACATCCAAAAATTAACCAAGTTATTCCAGGTCATGATAATTGGAAAGCAAATGGGCATATAGAAAATACGTTTAAACTTTTAGAAAAATAACAAAAATTGAACACTATAGATACAACTCAATTTCCTAAAGATTTAGGATATCGTTTTCCTGCTGAATGGGAAGAACATGAAGCAACTTGGTTATCTTGGCCGCATAAAGAAGAATCTTGGCCAGATAGAATTCATTTGATTTATCCTGCATATGCTGAATTTATCGCCGAGCTAACAAAAGGTGAAAAAGTTCGTATCAATGTAAAAGATGAAGAAATGAAAACATTTGCTTTGTCTTTTATCGAAAAAACAAATGCAGATTTAGCACAAATTGAATTTTATTTTAACGAAACAAATGATGCATGGTGTCGAGATCATGGCCCTGCTTTCTTGTTGAATAGAAATAATACAGATCACCCAAAAGTAATTGTAGATTGGGGATTTAATGCTTGGGGAGGGAAATATCCACCATTTGATAATGATGATGTCGTACCTACAAAAATTGGAGCAACTTTCAATCTACCTGTTTTTCATCCAGGAATTATTATGGAAGGTGGAGCGGTTGAGTTTAATGGAAAAGAGACATTGATGACATCAAAATCTTGTTTATTAAATAAAAATCGTAACCCAACGTATAATCAAGAACAAATTGAAGAGTTCTTACGTAATTATTACGGAGTTTCGCAAATCCTTTGGGTTGAAGACGGTATTGTTGGTGATGATACAGATGGACATATTGATGATACCATTCGTTTTGTAAACGAAGATACTGTTTTGGCAGTTGTTGAGACAGATGAAACGGATGATAATTACGAATTATTACAAGTAAATCTTCGTCAATTACAAGAAATGAAATTAGCAGATGGTCGTCCTTTAAATATTATCGAAATTCCTATGCCAGATGCTGTTTATTGCGAAGGTGAGCGTTTACCTGCTTCGTATGCAAATTTCTATATTGCAAATAAATCGGTTATTGTACCAACCTATCGTTGTGCAAAGGATGCAATTGCATTAGACATTATTCAGAAATGTTTTCCAAATCGTCAAGTTGTAGGAATTGATTCTACAGATATTATTTGGGGATTAGGATCTTTTCATTGTTTGAGTCAACAAGAACCTAAAGTTTAAAAGAATAAATTTTAGAATAAACTATAAAGCTGAGTTTTTTAACTCAGCTTTTTTTATACGATTGATTTTTGTTTAAGTAATTATAAATCAGTTTGTTTTATTTTATTATTTCGGAAATGTAAAATAAAAAAGGTTAATTAGAAAATTTCTTTAAAAGGAATTTCAAGTTGAGTTCCGATTTTTTTATGGTTATTCTCAAGGTTAGAAATTGATACTCCTAATAACCGAACAGTTTTGTCGGATGAATATCCTTCTGCCAATAAATCATAACAGATTTGATCGAAAAGGTTTTTATTTTTTATTGAAAATGAAGCAGATCTACTTTTAGTTGAAACTGTAAAATCACTGTATTTTATTTTTATCGTAATTGTTCTTCCGTAAACAACTGTTTTTAGTGACCAATTCCAAACGTCTTCTATTAACGGAAATAAAGCAACTTGTAACTCCTCTAAATTCTCCAAATCTTTATTAAATGTAGTTTCAGAGCCTGATGATTTTCGAATTCTGGTCGGATTAACTTCCCTCAAATCTAATCCTCTTACAATATTATAATAGTATTGCCCCGATTTACCAAATTCTCGTAAGAGTTTTTCTAAATCAATTTTTTTTAAATCCAAACCTGTATGTATTCCCATCATGCGCATTCGTTCTGCGGTCACTTTTCCTATTCCATGAAATTTTTTGATCGGAAGTTGTTCAATAAAACCTTCAGCCATTTTTGGCGTAATCACAAATAGTCCATCAGGTTTGTTGTAATCAGAAGCAATTTTAGCTAAAAATTTATTAAAAGAAACACCAGCAGAAGCAGTTAGATTTGTTCGTTGTTTGATTTTTTGTTTAATTTCATTCGCAATTTCCGTTGCAATATCAATGTTTTTATGATTTTGTGTAACATCCAAAAATGCTTCGTCTAACGATAATGGTTCAACCAAATCGGTGTATTCAAGAAATATTTCACGAATTTGATTTGAAACTTCTTTATAAACTTGAAATCGAGGTTTAACAAAAATTAAATGAGGACATTTTCGTTTTGCAACCACAGAAGACATTGCAGAACCAACTCCATATTTTCTGGCTTCGTAGCTTGCAGTCGCAATAACTCCACGTTCTTCATTTCCGCCGACAGCAATGCATTTTCCTCTTAATTCTGGAAAATCTCGCTGTTCAACAGAAGCAAAAAATGCGTCCATATCGATATGAATAATCTTACGCTGCATCTTGCAAAATTACTCGCTTTATTTTAAATGGTAGGTTTGAATAAATTTTTTTAAGTTTTTTTTATCCGCAACAATCGTTAAATAGTCACCTAATTCGATGGCAACATTTCGATCGGGATTATGAATCATTTTACCATTTCGTTCTATAGAAACAACAATTCCTTTTGCAGTATCTTTCACCCAACCAATTGTCTTGTGCTCCAATGCACAAAAATCTGAAGGAATTACGACTTTATCCAATGTAAAATTATCAGTATTTTTTAAATCATTATTTTCTGAAGGTGTTTCTCCAATAATGTCCAAATATTTTTCAAATCGTTGAATATATTCATCTGTTCCAATAATCCCAATTTTATCAAAAGGATATAAAACAGATTCAGAATTTGGTGTTTGTATAATTCTATCTCCTCGTTTGATATAAGCTATATTAATCTGAAATTTTGTTCGCCAATCTAATTCTCCTAATCGAACACCAACAAAGTTTGCATTTTGTGGAACAATCATATCCGAAATATGTGTATTATCCCATGTATATTGAAACTTCTCTTTCTTCTTTTTTTCTTGAATTCTTTTGCTTAAAATTTCTCGTTCATTTAAATTATAAATAAATTTTGTTTGAATATAATTATAGAATTGATTGAAATATTTTGACAAAAAATACATCATAATCAATAAACCAATTGCTAAAATAATAGAAGCAAGTGTACTGGTTAAAAATTGATTGTAAATAAAAATAACAGCAACAATAACCAACACTAATCGAATAAAAATAATTGCAATGATGGGAGCGCGATTATAGTTAGATTCATCCCAAAATTCGCGTATAATTTCTCTCTTAGGACGATAGCCAATAATTGCCCAAATAAAAGGAATACATAATACAAAAGTTAGAATAAGACTAACTAAACTTGCTCCAAAATACGTAAACCAATCCATTAAAAAGAGTAAAAAATAGCTTTTTATAATAAGTGTAATTGCAATAATAATTATTCCATTGATAAAAATTGTACTGAACGTTTGCTTAATAATTTTATTCCATTTATTTTCATTTTGAATATGTTGCGTATCTGTTGAATATTTTTCAATTCCAATTATAAATTTTTGAGGTAAGATTTTCTCTAAAATTAAATAAACTTTGTCCGAAGATTTGATTAAATATGGAGTTGTAAACGTTGTTATAGCAGAAACACCAACAGCTACAGGAAACAGAAAATCACTTGTAACACCAAGAGAAAGTCCTAAACCAGCAACAATAAAGGCAAACTCTCCAATTTGAGCCATACTCATCCCTACTTGAACAGATTGTTTTAAGGGTTGTCCCGAAAGGATTGCACCTAAAGTAGTGAAAATTAATTTTCCGAAAATAGTCAACAATGTCACAATTAAAATTGACCATTTATGTTCGTACATCGAAACAGGGTCGATCATCATTCCGATTGAAATGAAAAATATTGTAGCGAAAAGATTTTTTACGGATTGAAAATTAAGTTCGATTTTTTCAGCATAAATAGTTTCTGCTAAAATAGATCCCATTACGAAAGCACCTAATTCTATCGAAAAACCTGATCTATCTGCGATATAAACCATTCCAAGACATAATCCAATTGAAATAATTAATAAAGTTTCGTCATCTAAATAATTTTTGATTGAACGTAAAAAGGTAGGAATGATAAAAATTCCACCAATAAACCATATTGCTAAAAAGAATCCTAATTTAACAAAAGAATTGATCAAATCGCTTCCGTCAAAATGTTGGCTAACGGCCATTGTAGAAAGCATAACCATTAATAAAATGACAACAATATCTTCTACAATCAGAATTCCGAAAACGACATTTGCAAACTTTTTTCGTTTCAAACCTAATTCTTCAAACGCTCTGATAATAATTGTTGTAGAAGAACTTGCTAATAAACCACCAAGAAAAATACTGTCCATTGTTGACCAGTTCATTAATCGCCCAACAAAATAACCAACAGTTACAATACATACAATTTCGACAATTGCTGTGACGGAAGCTGATCCACCAACGTTGAGTAATTTTTTGAAACTAAATTCGAGTCCAAGACTAAAAAGTAAAAATATCACACCAATTTTTGCCCAAATTTCAACGTTATGTTCTTCTGCAACTGTAGGAATATATTCGAAATGTGGCCCAACCAAAAAACCTGCAATAATATAGCCCAAGACAAGTGGTTGATTGATGCGTTTAAAAATAAGCGTTGTCACAGCACCAACACAAAGAATTAATCCTAAATCAATAATGAGTTTTGGCAAGTGTTCTTCCATAAATTGCGTTTAATTTTTACTAATATAATGTTTTTTAATGGATAAAATACTGCTTAATAATCGATTAAATATTAATTTCTAATAATAAAAAAAACTCACTAATTCTGATGAATTAGTGAGTTTGTATTTTGATAGTTTGAATTGTTTATAATGATATTTTTGCTAAATAAGAATCACCATCAGTTTTGATTTTTGTACAAGATAGTTGATGATATTCACATGCATTTTTTAACGTGTCAAAATCCAAATACAACCACTGAATAGGTTCTTCTTGTTCGCCTTTATAATGAACGGTGAAATCTAACTCGCCATAATAATTTCCATTGCTTGGAATCCATTTTCCGCCATCTTCATCTTCATCAAACATGTAAATAATATCCGTTCCATCAATCAAAACTTGACCATTTTCGTTCAATATTTTTTTTATTTTATCCAAGAATACATTGATTAATACAAGGTTCTGAAAAATCCCTGTTCCGTTCATTAAAAATAAAATGGTATCAAATTTTTCAGTTTCATCTAATTCAAGAAAATTTTGAACTTTTACATTTTGGATACCTCTCAATAAACAGGCTTCTATTGCTTTGGGAGAAATATCAATTGCACTAACTTCTTTCTCTTTTTCTTGTAAGTAAAGTGAATGAGAACCCGCACCACAACCAACATCAAGGACTTTTCCATTCGCTAAATCCAACGCTTTTTGTTCTAAAACCGGCATCTCATCGTAACCTCGAAAGAGATAATCAATTGGCATAACATCTAATTCTGAAATAGATGTCTCAGTATACAAATCTTCGGGCGATTGATTAGTTTGATAATCTAAAATTGCTTGTCCGAAAAGGTCTTTCATGTAATTTGTATTTTATGTTCTGATTTTATTCAGAATATTTTATTCATTATTTTTTGCTAAAATAGCCTCCACAATTTGTTGTGCATGTATGCGCGAGTTTTCGATAAACCAAATATTCGTCAACATTCCTCCACAAACAACTCCTGCCAAATATAAACCATCTACATTAGTTTCCATTGTTTCGGGATTATATGTAGGTGTTTTTAATTCATCATCACTTAATGTAATTCCACAATTTTCGAGAAATTTGAAGTTAGGATGATAACCCGTTAATGCTAAAACGGTATCATTTTCTATTGAAATATCTCCTTGTGGTGTTTTAATATTAACCTGATTTTCATTGATAGAGGTGATATTCGAGTTGAAATATGCTTTGATACTTCCTTCCGTGATACGATTTTCAATATCAGGTCGAACCCAATATTTTAAACGATTTGTAAAACTATCTCCTCGAATTACCATGGTTACATTTGCACCCTTTCGGTAACATTCTAAAGCGGCATCTACGGATGAATTATTTGCTCCAACAACGACAACATTCTGAAAAGAATACGGATGCGCCTCTTTATAATAATGATGCACTTTTGGCAAATCTTCGCCTTCTATTTGCATCATATTAGGGATGTCATAAAACCCAGTTGCAAGCACTACATTTTTTGCAGAATAGTTATTTTTTGAGGTGTTAATTTCAAAATTTGAAGTTTCAACTTTAGTGATAGCTAAGACTTCTTCATAAAGATTTAAATTAAATTTAAAATACTTATGAATGTTTCGGTAGTATTCCAACGCTTCTTGTCGACCAGGTTTTGGTGCAATACAATTGAATGGGATATCACCAATTTCTAATCGTTCTGCAGTCGAAAAAAAAGTCATGTACAAAGGATAATTGTATAAACTATTTGTTAAGGCTCCTTTTTCTAAAATTAAATGAGAAAGATTGTTTCTTTTCGCTTCTATTGCACAAGCTAAACCAATAGGTCCAGCACCGACAATTATCAAATCATATTGTTCTTTCATCGCGCAAATTTACGGATAATCAAATCGGTAATCCACACGATTTTTATAAAAATAATGTTTAACTTTTTGGATTAACAAAATATATTAATAATTTTGTTTGACAAATTTGTCAAAAATAAAATAGCACATAGATATGAAAGATGATACGGAAGAATTAATCAAAGAAACAGCAAAAAGGATGTTTTTTGGTGAAGGTAGATTTCATGCCACTACACAAGAAATAGCGGATGAAGCGAAGGTGAATCGTACGTTGATCAATTACTATTTTAGATCGCGTAACAATTTGATTAGCATTATTTATGAAGAAGCAACAGTTGTGAGTAATGAAAAATCGCGTGCAATTTTAGATCGAAATCGTGATATAAAAGAGATGATAGGAGAGTTTATCGAAGATTCAATTGCTACATCTATAAAATACCCTTATTTGGAAACCTATATCGTAACCGAAATGAATAAAAATAAGACGATGTGTTCTAAATTAATGAAAGATAATTTGGATGAGGTTGTCCAAGTTTTTTATGAACGATTAGAAGAAGAAATGGAAAAAGGAACAATAGAAAAAATGGAACCAATTCAGTTTTTATTGAATATGATTTCGTTAATTAATTATCCGTTTACAATTCGTCCACTTCTTCAGTTAGACTTGAAATTAAGTGACGATGATTTTAAACGAATTCTTTCGGATCGAAAACAGATTATACTCAATACACTTTTTAATAAGAAATAAATTGATGAAGAGGTTCAAATTATTACTTTCCATAGCGATTATAGCAGTAATGAATACCGTAAATGCACAAGAAATTATTGCACTAAAAGATGCTATAAAATTTGCATTAGAAAACAAAGCGGATGCAAAACGAGCAGATTTAGCAATAAAAAAAGCGGAATTCAAAATAGACGAAGCAAGAGCTGGAGCTTTGCCACAAGTGAGTGCTGATGCCGCAATTCAGTATAGTCCAATTTTACAGCAAATGGTTTTGTCCTTTGCGGGGCAACAAATGAAGGGTGAAATGAGTAGGCCTTGGGTTTCGAATATCGGTGTTAATGTATATCAAACATTATTTGATCAGCGTGTTTTTACAGGACTTAAAGCGGCGAAATCTACACGAGAATTTTACCAAATCAATGCAGAGTTAACGGAGGAACAAATTATAGAGCGTGTGGCAAATGCGTATTATCAAGTTTTCATTCAAGAAGAAAAATTAAAAACGATTGATAAAAGTTATGAGAACACGAATAAAGTTCGCAATGTTATTAAAAGTTTGGTGGAAAATGGATTGGCAAAACCAATTGATTTGGATCGAATTGTGGTTCAATTAAATAATATATCCTCTTCACGTCAACAATTGGTAAATGCTGTGGAAATCAACAAAAATGCGTTGAAATTTTATATGGGTTATCCAATCGATGAGCCAATTTATTTGAAAGAAGAAACAATTTCGCCAAATTTAGTTTTATTAGATCATCAGGTTGAAGTCGAAAATAGAACAGCGTTCAAACTTTTATCCAAACAAAAAGAATTATTAGGTTTTGCGAAAGATGCGGAACGTGCAAATCTTTATCCAACCGTTGGTTTAGCAGCTAATTATGGTGTCGCAGGAATGGGTGATAAATTTTTAACGTCTAAAGATTATTTTTGGTCAGATTTAGCTTCAATTGGATTGAGTGTAAAAGTTCCTATTTTTTCTGGTGGAGCTACAAAAGCTAAAATAAATCAAGCAGAAATTGATTTACTCGATATTGAACAACAAATGAATGATACGAAACTGGGGTTGAGTTTAGAATATCAGAATGCTAAAGCTCAAATTGAAAATACGTTAAAAAGTGTTGATATTCAAGAAGAAAATGTAATGTTAGCTGAGAAAGTTTTATCAAATACACAAAATAATTATCAGCAAGGTTTGGCAAATTTGACAGAAATATTAGATGCCGAAAATGCGTTAACAGCTGCTCGAAATAATTATTCAAATGCTTTATTAGAATATAAAATTGCCGAAATAGCTTTAATAAAAGCCAAAGGAGATTTAAACACATTAATTCAATAATAGAACCGGTTTATGAAATCAGTAAAAACTTTACTTTATATATTAATTGCTGCTGGCTTGATTGGAGGAGCAGTTTACATCATCAAAAATAACAAAGCGAAGCAAGAAGAAGAGGTTGCGATTGTAAATGAAAGTGCCGATGAGGTGGTGGTGAATACTGTCAAAGCGAAATACGAAAGCTTGAATACAGATTATACATCAAACGGAACATTTGCACCGTTTCAAGAAATGAGTTTCCCGTCTGAAATTTCAGGACGAATTGTGCGTGTTTTGGTTGATGAGGGGAGCTATGTTTCTGTTGGACAAACATTGGCAACAATTAAAAAAGATGCAATTGAAGTTGATGTGACACAAGCACAAAATAATTTACAAAATGCTATAGTGGACAATGAGCGTTACGAAAATGCATACAAAACAGGCGGAGTAACAAAGCAACAATTGGATCACTCGCGTTTACAATTAAAAAATGCGAGAGCAGCTGTTTCTGCTCAAAATTTACGTGTGCGCGATACCAATGTAAAAGCAACAATTTCTGGTGTAATTAATAAACGTTACATCGAACCAGGTTCTGTTGTAGCACCAGGTTCACAAATGTTTGATATTGTAAATGTATCAAAATTAAAATTACAAGTTACAGTTACAGAAGCTGAAGTTGTGAATTTAAAAGTTGGTCAAACAATCAAAGTGTTAGCAAGTGTTTTTCCAGCTCAAGAATTTGAAGGAAAAATTTCTTTTATTGCGCCTAAAGCAGATGCTTCGTTAAATTTTCCAGTAGAAATTCAAGTTTCGAATAATTCGGGATTAAAAGCTGGTATGTATGGAACAGCAATTTTTTCCACAAAAGATGATGTTAATGCAGGGAAAAATGTTTTGGTTATCCCAGCCAATGCTTTTGTAAATGGGATTAGTTCTGGACAAGTTTTTGTCGTTGAAAATAATATCGCAAAACTAACGAAAGTTGTCATTGGAAAAACGGTAGGAACTGAAGTTGAAATTATCAGTGGAGTTAAAGAAGGAGCTGAAATTGTGACAAGTGGTCAGATTAATCTGAAAGATGGAACGAAAGTGAAAGTTGTAAAGTAAGATAATTTTTCCATGAAAATAGCAGAAATATCAATTAAACGTCCCTCAATGATTATCGTGTTATTCACGATTTTGACCTTGGGAGGATTGTTTAGTTACACACAGATGGGATACGAATTAATCCCAAAATTTGAAACGAATGTCGTAACAATTTCAACAATTTATCCTGGAGCTTCTCCAAACGAAGTTGAAAACTCTGTTACCAAAAAGATAGAGGATGCTGTTGCAGCCTTAGAAAATGTAAAAAAAGTAGAATCGAAATCCTACGAAAGTTTATCAGTTGTAATGGTAACGTTGAATTCTGACGCGAATGCAGATTTAGCATTGAATGATGCGCAACGTAAGATTAATGCAATCGAAAAAGATTTACCAGACGATGTTGATCCACCTTCTTTGACGAAATTCTCGTTAAGTGATTTACCGATTATTACAGCCGGTGTGACATCTGATAAGTTGACAGAAAAAGATTTGTACGATTTATTAGATAAAAAAATAGAACCAGTTTTGTCTCGTGTGACAGGTGTCGCACAAATAAATTTGATTGGTGGTCAAGAACGTGAAATTCAAGTCAGTTTAGATCCTTTGAAATTGAAAGGTTATGGTTTATCTGTACCTCAAATTCAACAAGCAATTTTGACATCTAATTTAGATTTTCCAACAGGAAGTGTAAAAACACGCGAAAACTCAACGATTATCCGTCTTTCTGGTAAATATAAATCGGTAGAAGAATTAAATAATTTAGTTATTTCTTCGAATAATGGAATTCAAGTTCGTTTATCAGAAGTTGCTTTTGTACAAGATTCTCAAAAAGAAGTTGAGAAAATAGCACGCGTTAATCAAAGTTCAGCGATTATTGTACAGGTTGTAAAACAGTCTGACGCAAATGCAGTTGCGGTTTCTGAATTAATGAAGGAGACGATCCAAAAAGTTGAAACAGATTATAAGAAAGAAGGATTGAAAATTCAGATTGTAAATGATACTTCTGACTTTACATTAGCAGCTGCAAATCATGTTATTTTCGATTTGCTTTTAGCAGTTGTTTTGGTTGCAGTTGTAATGCTTTTGTTTTTACATAGTATTCGAAATGCCTTTATTGTAATGGTTTCTATTCCAGCTTCGTTAATTGCAACGTTTATCGGAATGTACTTGATGGGATATACGCTAAACTTGATGTCTTTACTTGGTTTATCTCTTGTTGTAGGGATTTTGGTGGATGATGCCATTGTTGTTTTAGAGAATATTTACCGTCACATGGAAATGGGAAAATCGAAGATTAGAGCATCTTATGATGGTTCAAAAGAAATCGGATTTACAGTAACAGCCATTACATTGGTCATTGTAGTTGTATTCTTACCAATTGCGATGAGTACAGGTTTGGTAGCGAATATTATTGCACAATTTTGTGTAACAGTTGTTATAGCAACCTTATTATCCTTGTTATCGTCATTTACAATTGTCCCTTGGTTGTCTTCTCGTTTCGGAAAATTAGAGCATATTACAGGAAAAAATATTTTCGAAAAATTTATTCTTTGGTTCGAAAAACAGTTAACAAAATTTACACACTTCATTTCAGATATGTTAGAGTGGTGTCTTAAAACGACTACTCGACGTATTGGAGTTTTTGTTGGAGTTTTTGTTGTTTTGTTTGCAGTTGTTGGCGTTTTAATTGGAGGAAAATATGTTGGGAATGAGTTTTTTCCTAAAACGGATAAAGGAGAATTCTTGGTTCAAATGGAATTACCTAAAGATGCAACAATCGAAGAATCAAATTTTGTTACGCAAAAAGCAGAGAAATTTTTACGCAATAAAAAAGAAGTAGTCGATATGATTACAACTGTTGGTCAAAGTTCTGAAGGGTTCGGAGCAGCACAAGCAACAGCTTACAAAGCGGAAATTGATGTTATTTTGAATGATAAATCAGAACGTGAAGACAATTCGTTTATTTATGCTGCAAAAATAAAGCGTGAATTAGAAAAAGAATTGGTTGGAGTAAAAGTAAAAACCGTTCCAGTAGGTATTGTTAGTGCAGAAGAAGCGCCTATTGCTTTGGTGGTCACAGGATCTAATGTAGAAAGTGCAATGATATTTGCCGAATTAGCCAAACAAGAATTAGAACAAATCAAAGGTTCTTCGGAAGTGAAATTAACAACTGAAACTGGAAATCCTGAAATTAATGTCCAAGTTGACCGCGATAAAATGGCTCTATTAGGATTGAATTTGCAAACGGTTGGATTAACCATGCAAACGGCTTTTTCTGGAAATACCGATGGTAAATTTAGAGCAGGTGAATACGAATATGACATTAATATTCAATACAATGATTTCAATCGTTCGAATATTGATGATGTTCGTAGTTTGATTTTTGTGAATGATAAAGGTCAACAAATTCGTTTGGATCAATTTGCAACAGTGACGCAAAGTTCTGGACCAAGTTTCTTAGAACGTCGTGATAAAACACCTTCTGTTACAGTTCAATCTCAGGCTGTTGGTCGTACTTCAGGCGATATTATAAATGAATTTACAGAAAAATTAAACAAAATAGATAACAAACGACCTACAGGAGTTTCATATGTTTGGGGTGGAGACAAAGAAATGCAAGACGAAGGTTTTGGTACATTAGGTTACGCATTATTGGCTGCAATTATTTTAGTTTATTTGGTCATGGTAGCCTTGTACGAATCATTTGTTTATCCATTCGTAGTATTATTCTCTATTCCATTATCATTAATCGGAGTTTTCTTGATTTTAGCTTTAACGAATAATTCGTTGAATATTTTTACGATTCTCGGAATGATTATGTTAATCGGTTTAGTGTGTAAGAATGCTATTTTATTGGTCGATTTTACAAACCATAGGAAAGAAGCAGGAGAAACAACTCATGATGCATTGGTACAAGCCAATCATGCGCGTCTTCGTCCAATTTTAATGACAACCATTGCCATGGTGTTTGGTATGATTCCAATCGCTTTAGCAGAAGGGGCAGGAGCAGAGATGAATAACGGATTAGCATGGGTAATTATTGGTGGATTAGTTTCGTCATTATTCCTTACATTAATCATTGTACCAGTAGTTTACTCCTTATTTGATAGTGCAATAAGACGATTCTCAAAAGGAGAAAAAATTGATTATGAAGCAGAAATGGTTGCTGATTATCAATCACGCCAAATAAAAGAAGAATGGGAAGAATAATCATTCAATTCGATATTTAATAATTGAAGTCGCTCTATTTTGGAGCGACTTTTTTTATTTTAACTATAATTAGTGAGTTTTCTAAAATTTAAAAACTTTATTTTTGATTCAATTATTAATTTTGAGAATTTTATAAATGAAAAAGATATTTCTTTTGACAGCTCTTTTTGCAGTGTCAACTCTTTTTGCTCAACAAGTTACCAATACATTAGAAGGTGTTTTTACAACAAAGTCAAAGGATGAATTATACAATCCATTAAAATTTGATGGAAAAGGAAAAGTAACAATCACTGAATTTGACGAAGAAGGGTACGAGTTTTTTGAGCGCAACGATTCAGTAGTGATTTTTGTAGAGAAAACAGTTTTTATCTTCAAAAAAGAAAAGAATCAATTAAAAGGAATTTCAGATTGGGTTGATAAAAAAGTATACAAATCTAATCTAAAATCTTTCGAAAATAAACCGCAAACAGAGGCTAAATTAGCACAACGAGCAGGTTGGATGGCTCAAAATTATGACATTAATTTTAAAAATAATGCAAGTTATTTGTTTGATTTTGATGAAGAAGGTTTGAATCGAAAGTTAAAAGAAAACGAAAAAGCAAATGCTAAACTTTGTAAAGATGGTTTTGACGAAAGTTGTAAAATAGTATTTGCGTATAAATTTGCTGAACAATCAGGTGGTATTTTTGAGACTTTATCAGCTACAGAAGAGTTGAAATTGGAATCCAATAAAGAGTTAGAGCAATTGGCACAACGCGTACTTGATTTAGGAAACCCAGATGGATACGGATTGTTTTATAACTATTATTATTTTACGGGCGAGAAAGAAAAAGCTGAAGAATTTCTTCAAAAAGGATTGGATTTAGGTTCAAAGTATTGCACGGAGATTTCATTAAATTTAGCTTTAAGTGAATTAGAAAATAATATGAATGAAGAAGTAGAAGAAGCAGTTGAATAACTGCTTTTTTTGTTAAATGATTAGTTATTTAGTATATATTTGGAAGTAATTAAAAACAACTAATTGTATAAGATAAAATTGCTTATAAAAAAAATTTTTATCCTTTTTATTTATCTCTACATCTATTTGTAGCTTTTCTCAACTAAACGTATATACAGTTGATGTAACTGCAAATGATATTGTTTACGACAAAGTATCAAATAAAATCTATGCAAGTATTTCCAGCGCAAACGGATCAAATGGCAATAGTATTGGAATTGTGAATTTAGAAACTTTTCAATTAGAAAAAACTGTTTTCATGGGAAGTGAACCTACTGTTTTGGCTATTTCTGATGATGGTAAATATATTTACGCAGGTTTTGATGGAGCTTCTATCGTTAGAAGATTTGATGTTCCAAATCAAAAAGCAGATTTGCAATTTAGTTTAGGAGCAGATTCTTTTCTGGGGTCATTTTATGTAGAGGATATAGAAGTTATGCCAGGTAAAGCCAATACTATAGCGGTTTCTCGACGTTATAAATCCGTAACACCAAGACATGGAGGAGTAGCAATTTACGATGATAATGTAATGAGACCTACAACAACTCCAGGTCATTCAGGAAGTAACGTTATCGAGTTTACGAGTGCAAATTCTTTAATCGGTTATAACAACGAATCGACAGAATACGGGATAAGAAGACTATCTGTTAATAACGGAGGTGTTTCAAATGTAAGTCTTTCGGGAAGTGTTTTATCAGGATTTAACTTAAATTTTAGCTATTTTAACAACAAAATGTATTCGTACGACGGAAAAGTTGTAGATGTAACAACTCAACCATTTGTTATAGGTCAATTTCCTAATGTAACTGGACCTGTTGTTTACGATGAAAATACAGATCAAGCATGTTTTGCAAGTTACGATTGGAATGGTAATATCTCTTTCAAACGATTCAATGCCGAAACATTTTTATTGGCTGATAATTTACCAATTTCTCAAGCTTTTGGTTACACAGGATCTATAATTAACTGTGGAAAAGGATGCTATGCATTTAACACTTCAGACAATAAAATTGTCATTATCAAAGATGCAAAATTATCTACATCAGAGAATTATATTAATAATTCATCAGTAGAAATTTACCCAAATCCAACGACAGATTTTGTTTACATTAAATCGGATAATATTTTATCGAAAGTAGAAATTTATGATATCAGTGGAAAATTAATCCATCAATCTTCGATAACAACTAAAATCGATATTAGAAATTTCTCAAAAGGAAATTATATTTTAAAATTAATCGACAATAAAGGAAATGTTACTACAAAACAAATTCTAAAAAAATAAGTTGATTTAGTGTCAACTTATTTTAGTTCTGGACAAAATAAATAAAAAAAAAATGAAATTAAAGCCACTATTATTAATCGTTTTATTTTGTATTGCTAATTCTATATATGCACAAAATTATCAACTTGATTATCAGTTTAATAATTATGTTTCAATATTGAATAGAACAAATACATATAACACAACATTAGTATATGATGTTCTTAATAAGGTAAGTTTATATACGGTAATTAAACTAAAAGAAAAAGCAAAAAGTGAAAAAAATAGTACTTCAGTAGTTATAGAAGAAAAGGTGATTGATAATGAATTAATTTATAGTAATTTCAAAAAATCAGAAATGGTCATTCAAGAACAGATTGATATTGAAATGATGAATTTTACAGAAAAAATTCCAACTATTAAATGGGAATTATCAAATGAAACAAAAGTAGAAAATGATTATAATCTTAAAAAAGCGACTGCTACTTTCAGAGGGCGAAACTATACAGTTTGGTACACATTAGATATTCCTGTAAATGTTGGACCATGGAAATTGCATGGGCTTCCTGGCGCAATAGTAAGTGTTAATGAAGACAGCGGGAGATATTCTTGGCAATTAAAGGAAGTGAAAAAGATAGAAGTAAGTACAATAAAAAATCCTTTAGAAAATAAAACGTATGCTGTAAAAAGCATCAAAGAATATCCACAATTAAAATTTGAAACGCCAGAAAGAGTTAAAGAAAAATTAAGAAAAATAGACAGTAATTTTATATTCCCAAAAGGAGAAAGAATAGATATAGAATTATTATTTGAATGGGAAAATAATTTATAATTCAATTAACTATTCAAAGCCACAGAAATTAGAAAAAATAAGAATCTATATGAAAAATATACTTTCATTTGTAATGTTATTGTGTTTTGTAAATACATTTTGTCAAGAAAAATTACAAATAGAATACGAATTTCGAAATGAATTTGATATTGAAAATGCAAAAGATGCTGTTGTCAAAGAACGATTAAAAAACAGTAACGAAAATAGATTGTATTTTGAGTTATTAAGCTCTGATAAAGAATCACTTTTCCAAAGAATAGATAGAATTGATAACTCTCAGGGTAGATCAGGAGTGTCAATTTCCTTTATAAGTGGACCAGGAGGAATTTATTATAAAAATTTAGTTGAAAAATCAACTCTTTCTCAAGTTAACTATAACGGAAAAAAAATGTTAATAATAGATTCTATAACAACCAAAAATTGGATATTAGGAAAAGATAAAGATAAAATTTTAGGGTTCGATGTTAAAAAAGCAACTTTACAAGTTTCAGAAAATTCATTTGTTGAAGCTTGGTATGCACCAAAACTAAACTATAGAAACGGACCTTCTAATTATGAAGGATTACCAGGAATTATTCTAAAATTAATTTTGACGAATAAAGAGGAAAACTCTGTAAACAAACAAATTTATTTAGCAACAAAGGTTGAATTAAATGAAAGATTGAAAATAGAAAAACCTACGAATGGGAAATCGATAACTCAAGTAGAATTTGATGAAATGATGAAAGAGGAGGAGAGAAAATTTAATGAATTATTTAAACAATAATTAAAAAACAAAAAAGGATTTCATTCGAAATCCTTTTTTTATATAAAGTGTGTAATATCTTATTTATCGATAGAACCCATCACACGTTGCATGAAAGTATTGGCAGCAGTACGCTCGTCCATTCCTTCTTCTTCCATCATTTGTTTCATTTCCATTGCTCCACAAATGTTAGAAATCATTTCACCGATTACTTCTTGCTCTGGCTCTTTAACCGCTGGAGAATCAGCATAAACTTCTAAAACTTCTAAAGCCGTTTCCATTGCTTCAATCGAAACGTTTTTTGCTAAATTTTTAAATACCGGCAGCTTCATTGATCAATTCTTTTACAGCATCAATTTTAGATGCAGTTACTTGTCCTACATTAACTCCTCCTTTGAAAACAGCGAAAGTTGGTAAATTTGGAACTTCAGCCAATTTTCTTGATTCTACTAATTTCTCAGCATCAACATATAAAAATTCTGCTTGACCTTCGTATTCAGCAGCTAATTTTTTGAATTTTGGTTTTACCAAACGGCAGTTTCCGCACCATCCAGCACCATATTGTACAATTACGATATTGTTATCAGCAACTACTTGTGCTAAGTTATCTTGTTCTAATTCTGCAAACATTTTTTTAATTTTTAAAGTGTTAAAAATTGGATATAAAAAAGGCTGTCTAAGGTATTAACTTAGTGATTTTACATTGAAAATAAATCAGTTAAAAATCTTCTGTCAAAATTTAGACAGCCTCTCCGTGAATTTTGGAATTCTAAGATTCCAAGTTATTTTTTAGTGAGAAGCTAAGTAAGAAGCTACACCATCTTTAGTAGCGTTCATAGCATCTTTTCCTTCTTCCCAGTTTGCTGGACAAACTTCACCGTATTTCTCAACGTGTAAAATAGCGTCTAATAAACGTACATACTCATCGATGTTACGACCTAATGGTAAATCGTTGATTGTTTCGTGACGAACAACTCCATTTTTGTCGATGATGAAAGTACCACGGTAAGCAACTGGAGCTCCTTCAAATTTTAATGAATCGTTTTCTTCGTTGTACACATACTCACCTGCTAATACACCATAGTCCATAGCAATAGTTTTAGCTAAATCTGCAACGATTGGGTAAGTAACACCTTCGATACCTCCGTTATCTTTAGCAGTGTTTAACCATGCTAAGTGAGTTTCTTCTGAATCACAAGAAGCAGCGATTACAACAGCATCTCTTTTTTCGAATTCAGCTAATTTAGCTTGGAAAGCGTGTAATTCTGTTGGACAAACAAATGTGAAGTCTTTTGGGTAGAAAAATAAAACGATATTTTTCTCTCCGATTGGCATTGAAAAGTTTTCTACGATTTCGTCTCCATCAATTACTGCTGGCGCTGTAAATAAAGGCGCTTTTTTTCCTACTAATGACATAATTTTAGTTTTTATATTTTGTTTAATAATTCTTAATTTGATAAAACTACTTAAAGTTTTTATCTCTTTTACTGATGCAAATTTAGGCCGATAATCTCAATAGTCAATAGATTTTTAATTTCAATTATAGATTAAACTATAAATTATATTTATGATATATGATTAATAAAAATCATTAAATCAAATTCTACTAAACTCCTAATGAAATCAAGCGTTCATCTTATCTTTACGCTAATTTACGGAGATTTTTTACCTTAAAGAATGATATTCCTTATGTTGAAGATTATTTAAAATGATTTAAATTTTATTTCTATATTAGTAGAGCTAAAATGATACAAAAATGCTAAAATATTTATTTATTCTTCTGCCAATAATTGGAGTTTCGCAAGATGCCATTCGCGTAGAATACGAAGTAAAACAAGAATTTATCAATACCTCGAATGATACAAAAGCTCTCTCATCTGATATATTTATTAATTCAAATAATAAAAGATACTTTTATGAATTAATTGTCAATAAATCAGTTTCGAATTATAAACGAATAGATCGTATAGATAATACACAAACAAAAGGTATTTCTATTGGTTTGACAGAAGCAGGATCTAACATTTATAAGAATTTTGACACAGATAATTTGTATGAACAAACTAAAATAGATCCTAAAATACTTGTGAAAGATTCCATCCAAACTTTCCCTTGGATATTGAGTAAAGAAGAGTCTAAAATATTAGGCTATAACGTAAGAAAAGCAACCTATACAAATCCAACGCAAATAGTAGAAGCGTGGTACGCGCCAGATTTACCTTTTCGCGATGGACCTTCTCGTTTTAACGGATTATCTGGATTAATATTAAAAATTAAATTTAAAGCAAATTTCCCTTTGGTTGATGCAGATACATATATAACGATTTCAGCAATAGACATAAAACCATATACTGGTAAAATAGAGTTACCTAAAAATACTAAAGTGATGGAGAAAGAAGTTTCTCAGGAAAAAGCCAAAAAACTTTATGAAAAACAGAAAGAATTACGTTCGCAAGGTGTAGAAAAAGATTAAAAGAATGAGGACTTCAATTTAGAAGTCCTTATTTATATTGCATAAAACAAACATCAATTATTTCATCTGCAAAATTACAATTACTTATTTCTATCGGAATAGTATTAATCCCTTCTTGAATTGTATATATAGCCGAATGTTTCGAATAAATTTTTGAAGCATTTTTAAATTTAAATTGAAAAATACCTTTCTCATTCATCATTCCTCTATTGTTGATAGTGACGGTATACTTGCAATTATTCAAGGTTTTGTTCCAATCTGTTACATCAACTGTAAAAGAACAAGAATAATGTTTGCTGTCATCTTCTTGCCATAAACAAGACTGAAAACTTAATAATAAAATGAAAAAACTAAATTTTATATACTTCATTGACATTGATTTGAGTTGTAAATAAGCCGTAATTTACAAAAACGGTATCTTTTTTCAATTTATCTATCGTTCCAACACTCGATGAACCATGAATTTTGACACGATCACCAACTTTCAATGCCTCAATTTTTTTCTTCGTTTCAGCTTTTTCTTTCTGTTCAATGACTTGTTTTTGCTGAGAAATTGTTTCTGAATTTTCTTTTAATTCTCGCTTAACTTCTTTCTCTACAATTTTTTCGATTTTCTTTAACTGTTGAACTTCTTTCGTCTTTTTCGAATTTTCCATTTCAATCAACTTCAAGAAATTGGCAATCATTTGTTTTTTATTCTTCGTTTTTAAGTAAGAATCAGCCATATTCGAAATACGTTCACCCAATTTCAAACGTTTTTGTTCACGATCATATAATTGTTGGAAATCATATAATTTTTGCTGAATTTTTTCGTTCGTTAGTTCTAATTTTTCATTATGTTCAATATTCGTTTCGCGTAACTCTTCAACATGATCTTTCGTTTTTTGAATTTCAAATTTTTCTTGTTGAAGTTTTAAAATAGTTTTATCTAAACTTACTTTTTCACTTTCAACTTTTTTCTTCGCACGATTAATCAAACGGTAAGGAATTTTATTTTTCTCTGCTACTTCAAATGTAAACGAACTTCCAGCTTGCCCAATTTCTAAACGATAAAGTGGTTCGAGCGTTTTTTTATCAAACAACATACAAGCATTTATCGCTTCTGGTAAGCTTTCAGCACTCAATTTGATGTTGGTGTAATGCGTTGTAAAAACGCCAAAAGAATTTCGTTCGTAAAACTCTTCAAAGAATACTTCTGCTAATGCACCACCTAATTCAGGGTCAGAGCCCGTACCAAATTCATCAACCAATAATAATGTTTTGTCATCTGCATTTTTCAAAAAATACGACATTTGTTTTAGACGATAACTGTAGGTTGATAAATGATTTTCAATCGACTGATTATCCCCAATATCGGTAAAAATTTGATCAAAAAATCCAAATTGACTTTCTTCTTTTACAGGAACCAAAACTCCACTTTGAATCATCAATTGCAATAAACCAATTGTTTTTAATGTGATGGATTTTCCCCCTGCATTTGGTCCAGAAATAATAATGATTCGGCAATCTTCATTTATTTCTAAACTTTGTGGAATTGTTTTTTGTGTTTTTCTTTTATTGTTTAAATACAAAACCGGATGAAACGCATCCACTAATTTAATGATTCTCTTTTCTGAAATTTCGGGTAAAATACCATTGATTAAATACGCATAATTTGCTTTAGCTTGCGTAAAATCAATGTATTCCAAAAACGTTTGATATTCTTCAAGATGAGGTTTGTATTCCGCAATTTGAGCAGTTAAATCCAATAAAATTTGAATAATCAAATGTTTTTCTTCTTCTTTAAATTCTTCCCATTCGCGACGAGGATTTAGGACACTCTCTGGCTCAATAAATGTAATTGATCCTGTTTTTGATGTTCCTAAAAATTGACCTTTTACACGTTTTCTTAACGCAGATTTTACAGCTAAAACTCGACGATTTCCAATAACAGATTCACGAATATCATCCAAATAATCAGAATGATAACTCATCGACTTGTTAAATAATTCGGTAATACGACCATTTAAATGACGAAGTCTATCACGTACAATTTTTAAAGCTGGACTTGCATCATCTTTTATTTCTCCAAATTTATTGAATACTTGATCAATTAATTTTACGATATTTTTTTCGTAGTTAATCGTCGAAGCTTTCTCGAATAAAACAGGTGTGTACTCATGAAAAAGCGTCAAATATTTCAAGATTTCTTTTACTTGAAGTGTATTGGCCTTGATTTTGAAAAATTCTTCGGCTGGCAAATAATAATTTTCGATTTCTAATCGACTCAGATTTTCATCTAAAATATAATATTCTGAAAAAGGAAAACGATTTCCCGTTTCAAATGTTTTCAAATATTCATTTGTCGTCTGAAGGTCCTGCACCAAAATTTGGTGATCTTCATAAGGTTTTAATTGATGAATAAATTCTTCAACCTTTTCTGTATAAGCAAATTCTGCGATTTCTTTTTGTACCGCATTAAATTCTAAATCCTTTAAAGTTTGTTCTGATATTTGCATTGATACAAATTTACGCATAATTTTGTTTCCGTAATAAAAGTGAAAAATGGATGTGAAGATTGATGCGACTTGGAAAGAAGTATTGAAGGATGAATTTGAGAAAGATTATTTTATAAAATTGATTGATTTTGTTAGAGATGAATACCAAACAAAAACAATTTACCCTCCCGCATCCAAAATATTTTCTGCTTTTGATAATACATCATTTGACAATGTTAAAGTCGTTTTAATTGGGCAAGATCCCTATCATGGGGAAGGACAGGCGAATGGATTGTCTTTTTCTGTTGCAGATGGAATTAAATTACCTCCAAGCTTACGCAATATTTACAAAGAATTAAAGAATGATTTGGACATTGAAATTGCTACTTCAGGTAATTTAGAACCTTGGGCAAAACAAGGTGTTCTTTTATTGAATGCAACATTAACCGTTGAAGCATCAAATCCTGGATCACATCAAAAGAAAGGTTGGGAAAAGTTTACAGATGCTGTGATACAACAGCTTTCAGATAAAAAAGACAACGTAGTGTTTATATTATGGGGAGCCTATGCACAAAAAAAAGGTGCAAAAATAGATCGTTTTAAACATTTTGTGATCGAATCTTCACATCCGTCTCCATTAGGAGCTTACAGAGGATTTTGGGGAAGTAAACCTTTTTCTAAAACCAATTCATTTTTAGAAGCTAAAAATATTCAGCCAATTGATTGGAAAATAAAATAGCCATTTACATCATCATAATTTTTTTTAGATATGCATTAAACATCTGAGGAGAATTGATATTAATATATGTGATTTTATCTGTTATTTTCTCTTTTAAAGGTTTATAGCTTGTTAAAAAAATAGTGATTGTAGGATATTTTTTTTTGATAGTGATGATATAATCTGTTAGCGTATTTATATTATAATTTTCACTGATGTAAATAACGATATGGGTGATGTTTAGATGTTCCAAACATTCTATAATAGATTTTAAACTTTGATTTTCACCTAAATAAATTCCTTTTTCATTGTTTATTTTTAAAAATAAATAAGAATATAACAGTTCTAAATCATGAAATTCATCTTGTGGTAAAAACAACATCCATTTGCGATTATTCGTTTCTGTTTGATTTATTGATTTAATAAGATAAAAAAGATGTTTTCGAATTAAATTATTTGAAAATGAAATCAATGATTCTTGTATTGAATACTTTGTAAGTATTTCTGACATAAGACTCAAAAAAGGAAATACAATGTCGTTACAACAAATCCCAATGCCTAATTTTTTGAAGCAAATGGTTAAGACTGTATCAAAAAACTTCGCATCATACGAAAAACACGAACAAACCATTAGTTTAATTAATGGACGATAATTTTTATTATTTTGAAGATAAGTTTGTATCTCAAATTCACAAATAACTTGTAATTCGGAAATTGTCTTTAAACTCAATTTCTCAATCGTATTTTTTTTATTTGATTCATTAAGAAAAGAGATCAGCATTAATTTCTTTAAATTTTCGTGATCAAATAAAGTATTTTGATTAATTTTTTCTTCCGTAAAAAGCTTATACTTCTTATTCCATAATGTAATCATTTGTTCATTCAATTCAGAAAATTCAGAAAGGTTTTTCAAAGTATAAGTATTCATATAACTCAGTTTAGTGCTTTTAAAGTTAATGATATATTGCAATAAAATCAAAAGAAAATTTATGAACCTGTCAATGTTATTTGTTTATTTTACTTGATATGATAATTTATAGGTATATTTTTAGTTTAAAAATTATAGTATCTTAGCAAGAGTCATTAAAAATCAAAATCACAAATAAATGTCACAAATTACTCAAGAAGAAAAGAAAGAAAAGTTTGTACATCCTATACAAGAGGCTTATCATCCTAAAAACAAAGTGCGTATTGTAACTGCTGCTGCTTTGTTTGATGGGCACGATGCTGCTATTAATATCATGCGTCGTATTATCCAAGCAACGGGTTGCGAGGTTATACATTTAGGTCACGATAAATCTGTTGAAGATGTTGTAAATACAGCCATTCAAGAAGATGCAAATGCAATTGCTATGACATCATATCAGGGTGGTCATAACGAATATTTTAAGTATATGTACGATTTGCTTCAAGAAAGAGGAGCAGGTCATATCCGCATCGTTGGTGGTGGAGGTGGAGTTATCTTACCTTCGGAAATCAAGGAATTGATGGATTACGGAATTACACGTATCTATTCTCCAGATGACGGGCGAGAATTAGGTTTGCAAGGAATGATTAACGATATGGTTGAGAAATCTGATTTCCCTACAGCTGCTTTAGAGTTACCAAACGGAAAAGATGTGTATCAATCGTTACAAGATAAAGACATCACAACGATTGCTCGTTTAATTTCGTTGGCAGAAAATCGCGAAGAGGACTTCTTAAAAGCCTTTGACTATGATAAAGTAGCAGATAAATCTGCACCAGTTTTAGGAATTACTGGAACAGGTGGAGCAGGGAAATCTTCTATGGTTGATGAATTAGTGCGTCGTTTTTTAATTGATTTTCCAGAGAAATCAATTGCGTTGGTTTCAGTTGATCCTTCAAAAAAGAAGACAGGTGGAGCGTTGTTAGGCGATCGTATTCGTATGAATTCAATTAACAACCCTCGTGTGTACATGCGTTCGTTAGCAACTCGTCAATCAAACTTAGCTTTATCTAAGTATGTGGAAGAAGCGATTCAGGTTTTGAAAGCGGCGCAATATGATTTGATTATTTTAGAAACTTCAGGAATTGGTCAATCGGATACCGAAATTTTAGATCATTCGGATGCATCATTGTACATCATGACACCAGAATTTGGTGCTGCAACGCAGTTAGAAAAAATCGACATGCTAGATTTTGCTGACATTGTTGCGATCAATAAATTTGATAAACGTGGTGCTTTAGATGCGTTACGCGATGTGAAAAAACAATACCAACGCAATCATAATCTGTGGGATGTAAATCCTGATGAAATGCCAGTTTTTGGAACAATAGCCTCTCAATTTAACGATCCAGGAACGAATCAATTATACAAATCTATTATTGATAAAGTGGTTGAGAAAACGGGAGCTGATTTGAACTCGACTTTTGAAATTACAAAAGAGATGTCAGAGAAAATTTTTGTGATTCCGCCTGCTCGTACACGTTATTTATCTGAAATTGCGGAAAATAATAGAGGTTACGATGCAAAAGTAGTTTCTCAAAAAGAAGTTGCACAGAAGTTGTACGGTTTTTTCAAAACAATCGAAACGCTTTCTGGTAAAATGCCTACTGTCAATCCGCATGGAATCGAAGTTACTGGGACAGACAACGCTGATTTAGTAAAAGTTCTTTTAGCAGAGTTCGATAAATATAAAATGAACTTAGATCCTTTCAACTGGGAAGTTATTACAACTTGGGATGAAAAGGTAAATAAATATAAAAATCCGGTTTATACGTTTAAAGTTCGCGATAAAGAGATTAAAATTCAGACACATTCTGAATCGCTATCGCACTTACAAATCCCTAAAATTGCGTTGCCAAAGTACGAAGCTTGGGGCGATATTTTACGTTGGGTTTTACAAGAAAACGTACCAGGAGAGTTTCCATTTACATCAGGATTATATCCGTTTAAACGTGAAGGAGAAGATCCAACGCGTATGTTTGCTGGAGAAGGTGGACCAGAGCGTACTAACAGACGTTTTCATTATGTGTCGAAAGGCATGCCAGCGAAGCGTTTATCAACAGCTTTTGACTCGGTGACTTTATACGGAAACGATCCAGGGCATCGTCCTGATATTTACGGGAAGATTGGTAACGCTGGTGTTTCGATTTGTTGTTTAGATGATGCAAAAAAATTGTATTCTGGTTTCGATTTATCACATGCTATGACATCGGTTTCGATGACCATTAACGGTCCTGCACCTATGTTGTTAGGGTTCTTTATGAATGCGGCTATCGATCAAAACTGTGAAAAATACATTAAAGAAAACGGTTTAGAAGCTGAAACGGAAGCGAAAATTAAAGCTATTTATGAAGATAAAGGCTTAGAAAGACCACGTTACAATGGCGATTTACCTGAAGGGAACGATGGATTAGGATTGATGTTGTTAGGTGTAACTGGAGATCAAGTTTTACCTGCAGAGGTGTATGCTGAAATTAAGAAGAATACGTTGGCGCAAGTTCGTGGAACGGTTCAGGCAGATATTTTAAAAGAAGATCAAGCACAAAATACATGTATCTTCAGTACTGAGTTTGCGTTGCGTTTGATGGGAGATGTTCAAGAGTATTTCATCAATCAAAATGTACGTAACTTCTATTCGGTTTCTATTTCGGGTTACCATATTGCAGAGGCAGGAGCGAATCCAATTACACAATTGGCGTTTACGTTGGCAAACGGTTTCACGTATGTGGAATATTATTTATCTCGCGGAATGGATATCAATGCGTTTGGACCAAACTTATCGTTTTTCTTCTCGAATGGTATCGATCCAGAATATTCAGTAATTGGTCGTGTAGCGAGAAGAATTTGGGCTAAGGCATTGAAAAATAAATATGGTGCTAATGAGCGCGCGCAAATGTTGAAATACCATATTCAAACATCTGGTCGTTCGTTACACGCACAAGAAATCGACTTCAACGATATCCGTACAACGTTGCAAGCATTGTATGCAATTTACGACAACTGTAACTCGTTGCATACCAATGCGTACGATGAGGCTATTACAACGCCAACAGAAGAATCGGTACGTAGAGCAATGGCTATTCAGTTGATTATCAACAAAGAATTAGGTTTAGCGAAAAACGAAAATCCAATTCAAGGTTCGTTCATTATCGAAGAGTTAACCGACTTAGTGGAAGAATCGGTTTTACAAGAGTTTGATCGTATTACAGAGCGTGGAGGTGTTTTAGGCGCGATGGAAACGATGTATCAACGTTCTAAAATACAAGAAGAATCGTTGTATTACGAAACGTTGAAACACAACGGAACGTTCCCAATTATTGGTGTAAATACGTTCTTAAGCTCTAAAGGTTCGCCAACAGTGGTTCCGGCAGAGGTTATTCGTGCAACAGAAGAGGAAAAACAATTCCAAATTAAAACGAAAGAACGCTTGCATCAATCGAAAGAAGAACAAGCAAAAGTATGGTTAGAGAAAGTACAACAAATCGCTATTCAGAACGGTAATATATTTGAAGCGTTGATGGATGTGACCAAAGTTTGTTCTCTTGGGCAGATTACAGATGCTTTATTCAAAGTAGGTGGTCAGTACAGAAGAAACATGTAGTTTTTAGTTAAATATCATAAATTTTATAGAATCAAAAGCCCTGTTTTACAGGGCTTTTGATGTTCATGTAAAAACCTGCGCAGGTTTTGGTCAACTCGTGCGCAGGTTTTGGTAAACTTCTGCGCAGGTTTTTGGTAAAAGTAGCGCAGGTTTCAAATCACTATCAGTTTATTCTCCTAAAAGAACCCCCGAAACATTCCAATAACTAAACGCGTTTCCTTCTGGTTTTCCTAGAGGAATCTTAACCTGCAAGCTGTGTTTTCCCGCTTTTAAGTTCCCTAAATCTATAAAAAATGGGTTTGTAACTGTGCCTGGACACCAATTAGAACGGCTGTAATCAGAGGAAGATAACCCATTGTCAAAGTTTCCCGAAGCAGGATTGTAAGCACGATACGACCCACAATCTTGTCGCCAAGGAATGATATTGAACACATTTTGTCCATCAAGAAAAACACTATTTTCCTTTGGTACAAATTCGTCTCCGTTTTCCCAGCCACCATGTCCAGTCGTTGTAAAGCGTAATTTCGCATTGTTATAATCTTCTTTAAGAGTAAATTCAACTGTAAAACCATTCGGATTATCAAACAAAGAAGGGTATTCTTGACCTGCCATTTCCATGATGTTTGTTGTGTTGAAAATAGGTTGCACTTTTTTGTTTGGAAGAGTTGAAGAATTGGAAGGATGAACTGTGATATTGGCTGAAATTGTATGCCCACCTTGATCATAATTTCCGATAAAAAATCCAACTAAAACCTCTTGATTAGACAATAATCGTTGCAATTCTGTTATCTCTTGACGGTACCTTGCTTCTGTTTCCCATGATTGACCTTTCAGTTGTATGTGATTAAATTTATTAATGCCAAAAGGTGTAAAGAATCGCATCAATTCAATAGTTGGTGTATAATTTTCTGTCAAAAAATAACCTTGATACTTCTTGTTGTTTGGCGCAGTGTATACAGGCAATTGATTGATTCCTTTTTGCAAAGCATCCATAAACGTGATTTTAGAATCGCGCGGGATCAAAAAAACCGAACCTGTACGGTCATAAGCATCTCCATTTGATTGTTGTGTAACATTTAAGAAAATTTGACTTCCTTCTTTAATTAATGGAAGTTTTATTTTTCTGACCACAACAGTTCCATTAACAAAGCGATAAATCGAATCGTTTGATAGGAAGTTATTGCTGAAATTTATCTGTTGATTGGTTAAAAGTGGAATGTCTACAAACTTACTTTTCCAGATAATATCTTTATAAGTTAAGATATCGACAGGTTCTTGTAGTAATTCTTTTGCAATATATTGGCTTGGAATAGGTTCTTTTTGACGTTCTATTTTCGATGCTCGAATGGTCATATTATTATTACGTGTAAACTCTAACACAAATCCCAAACTCAGTCCCACTATTGTTGGCGCAGCATTGATGTCCATATTATCGACAAACCAAACATCGATAGTGTTTGAGTTGATAGAGGTTGTTGCTTTCTTACAACGCAAACCTAAAATACGTTTGGTTTCTTTTGTAATTGTAAAAACCGATTTATTTAGAGCAATTGAATCATTAGAGATAATAGAATGAACCGAATCAAATTGTGTCACCAATGAAATAACAGAAGGATTTGTTTTGGTGTAATAAACCATTTCATCAGGATAGTTTGTCGTGTGATGAAAGCTTTCTTGCTTACCAATAATGGTTTCTTTCGTATTAGCTAATACTTGTATTGGATTGCTTTCGATTACTTTTTTACCATTCGAAAATCGTTCATAGGTAATTTTGTAGGTTTCTTGTGCATTCAAAGCAATCGCTTGAATACAAAACATAATAAATAAAATTGATTTCGATTTCATGTGTGATAATTAAAAAAGGTTTACAAACGAATTGTAAACCTATAAAATTATCTATTAGTATGAAAAATATTCTTACACAAATGCATTAATTCCTGTGATATCTGCACCAGTAATCAATAAGTGAACATCGTGCGTACCTTCGTACGTAATAACAGATTCTAAGTTTGCAGCATGTCGCATCATAGGGAAATCACCAACAATTCCCATTGCACCAATGATTTGACGAGACTCTCTTGCAATGTCCAAAGCCATTTTTACATTGTTACGCTTTGCCATAGAAATTTGTTCTGGCGTTGCTTTGTTTTCATTTTTCAATGTACCTAATCGCCAACATAACAACTGAGCTTTTGTAATTTCTGTAATAAATTCGGCTAATTTTTTTTGCTGTAATTGATAAGAAGCAATCGGTTTTCCAAATTGAGTTCTTTGTAATGAATAGTTTAAAGCAGATTCGTAACAATCAATTGCAGCGCCAATTACACCCCAAGAAATTCCGTATCGAGCCGAGTTTAAACATGATAAAGGGCCACGTAAACTATTCACTTCTGGTAAAATATGGCTTTCTTCTATTTTTACATTCTCAAAAACTAACTCTCCTGTTTTAGAAGCTCTTAATGACCATTTGTTTAATGTTTCTGGTGTTGTAAAACCTGGCATTCCGCGTTCTACAATTACACCTCTTATTTCTCCTTCTTCATCTCTTGCCCAAACAACAGCAATATCACAAATTGGCGAATTTGTAATCCACATTTTTGCTCCATTTAACACATAATGATCACCATTTTTTGTTAGACGAGTTTCCATTCCGCCTGGATTAGAGCCGTGATTAGGTTCTGTTAATCCAAAACTTCCGATGAATTCTCCAGAAGCTAATTTTGGTAAATACTTGCGTTTTTGTTCTTCAGAACCAAATGCATAAATAGGATACATGACCAAAGAAGATTGCACAGATGCAGCAGATCGTACAGCGGAATCGCCACGTTCTAATTCTTGCATGATTAATCCATAGGACATTTGATCTAAACCAGCGCCTCCATATTCTTCTGGTATGTATGGACCTAATGCACCAATTGCACCTAATTTTTTCATTAAATCAGGGATATCCTTATGATGTTGTGCAGCATCATCTATAACAGGTTTTATTTCGTTGTCCACAAAATCTCGAACAGATTGACGAATTAATTTATGTTCTTCAGTTAACAAATCATCAATCTTAAAATAATCTGTAGTTAAATTCATTTTATGCAGTTTTATTTTATTAAATCTAAAGATTATTCAGTAAATTAAAAATTATTCTGAATAAAATTTATTAAAAATTTTAATTTATGAAACTTTTGACTAATTTAGGTAAAAGTTAAAACCACAAAATAACACAAAAAAATGATAGAAAACGAATTAAAAGAATTGAGTATTTCTTCCGAAAATCTCGGAACATCGACAGGAAGTACTTGGTTTGGAAAAGGTGAAGAGCTTTCTTCTTACTCCCCAGTAGACGGAAAATTAATAGGAAAAGTAGCATCATCTACAAAAGATGATTACGAAGAAGTTATCACGAAAGCTCAAGCTGCTTTTAAAGAATGGCGAATGATTCCTGCTCCAAAAAGAGGGGAGATAGTTCGTCAGTTTGGGGATAAACTTCGTGAGAAAAAGGCTTCTTTGGGAAAATTGGTTTCGTATGAAATGGGGAAATCATATCAAGAAGGTTTAGGAGAAGTGCAGGAAATGATTGATATCTGTGATTTTGCTGTTGGGTTATCACGTCAATTGTATGGTTCGACTATTCATTCAGAACGACCATTGCATCGTATGTACGATCAATATCATCCACTTGGAATTGTTGGTGTGATTTCAGCTTTTAATTTCCCAGTAGCTGTTTGGGCTTGGAATACATGTTTGGCATTGGTTTGTGGAGACGTTGTCGTTTGGAAACCGAGCGAGAAAACACCTTTGTGTGCAGTTGCATGTCAACATATTTTAGCAGAAGTTTTAAAAAGTAATGATATTTCAGAAGGCGTTTCTTCTTTGGTGATGGGTGATAAATCAATCGGTGAATTGATTGCAGCAGATCGTCGTGTAGCATTGGTTTCTGCAACAGGTTCTACGCGAATGGGAATTGAAGTGAACAAAGTGGTTGCTGCTCGTTTAGGTAAAACAATTTTAGAATTAGGTGGAAACAATGCGATTATTGTTACACCAGATGCTGACCTTAAGATTATGCTGACTTCGGCTGTATTTGGAGCTGTTGGTACGGCAGGACAACGTTGTACAACGACAAGGCGTCTAATTGTTCATGAGTCGATTTATGATAAAGTAAAAGAATCATTAGTAAATGCTTACAAACAAATTAAAATTGGAAATCCTTTGGATACATCGAATCATGTTGGACCATTAATTGATCAACAAGCTGTAGAGATGTATTCGAAAGCAATAGAAAAAATCAACCAAGAAGGTGGGAAAATCATCGTTGAAGGAGGAGTTTTAGAAGGAAATGGTTTTGAGAGCGGTTGTTATGTGAAGCCCGTTATTGCTGAGGTAGAAAATCATTTTAAAATTGTTCAACATGAAACTTTTGCACCGATTTTATACTTAATCAAATATTCGGGAGATGTGTTAAATGCAATCGAAATTCAGAATAATGTGGCACAAGGTTTATCATCTTCGATTATGACAAATAATCTTCGTGAAGCTGAATTGTTTTTAAGTCAAAAAGGTTCTGATTGTGGAATTGCAAATGTTAATATCGGTACGTCTGGTGCCGAAATTGGAGGTGCTTTCGGTGGTGAGAAGGAAACAGGTGGTGGCCGCGAGTCTGGATCAGATGCTTGGAAAGCATATATGCGACGACAAACGAATACCATTAATTATTCCACAGAAGTGCCGTTAGCGCAAGGAATTAAGTTTGACTTTTAAATTTAAAAAAAAATGAGTACAGTACACGAAAGATTAGCAAAACATATATTAGCAGACGGATATCCAATTGTAATGGACATGGACAAATCGCATGGTTCTTATGTGGTGGATGAAAATGGAGTAGAATATTTGGATTTATTTTCGATGTTTGCTTCGACTGCAATTGGATATAATCACCCGCATTTAATGGCTAAAATTGATTTTTTAGGACGAAATGCAATCAACAAACCTGCAATGTCAGATATTTATACAAAAGATTATGCCGATTTAATTGATACGTTTGAGCGTGTTGCAATGCCGAAAGAATTACAGTATCTATTCTTTATTTCGGGAGGAACTTTGGCAGTTGAAAATGCATTAAAAACTGCTTTTGATTGGAAAACAAGACTTAACTTTTCGAAAGGAATAGAGAAGGAGGCAGGTGAAGTAATTCATTTCAAGCAAGCTTTTCATGGGCGTTCAGGTTATACTTTATCCTTAACAAATACCAAAGATCCTCGTAAATATGAGTACTTTCCGAAGTTTGATTGGCCAAGAATTGAGAATCCAAAACGTATTTACCCAGTTACAGAAGATAATCTTGGTAAAGTTGTTGAGTCAGAAAATAGAGCGATAGCGCAGATAGAAACAGCTTTGGAACAACGCAAAAATAAAATTGCGTGTATTATCATAGAACCTATTCAAGGTGAAGGAGGAGATAATTATTTCAGAAAAGAATTCTTTCAAAAATTAAGAGCAATCTGTGATAGAGAAGAGATTTTATTGATTTTTGACGAAGTCCAAACAGGGATGGGAATGACAGGTAAAATGTGGGCTTTTCAGCATTATGATGTAGTTCCAGATGTTATCTCGTTTGGTAAGAAAACACAAGTTTGTGGAATATTAGCCAACAAAGAAAAGTTGGATCAAATTCCAAATAATGTTTTTAAAGAATCAAGTCGTATCAATTCAACTTTTGGAGGGAATTACATTGATATGTTGCGTTTTAAGTTAATTTTAGAAGTGATAGAACAAGAAAAATTAGTAGAAAATGCAGCAGAAAAAGGAAAATATATTTTATCGAAGTTGAATGAGATTGCAAAAGAAACGAAGAAAATCCATTCGGTTCGAGGATTAGGATTATTTATCGCATTTGATTTTAATTCGGACTTAGATCGTTCAGCGTTTATTAAAACATGTTTCGAAAATCATCTGATTATTCTCCCTTGTGGAGAAAACTCGGTGCGAATGCGTCCACATCTCAATATTTCTGAAGAAGACACCAATAAAGCAATAGAAATTATTAAATTAGCATTAAAATAAACTACAAAAGCAACCAATTAAAGGTTGCTTTTTTAAATTTGTATGAGATAAAACTAAATTATGATAGACTCTTTTTTCTTCGATTTTGATGGGACTTTGCAAGGTTTTGAAAACCATGAAATAAGTGATTCTACAATCGAAGCCTTAAAATTATTGAAACAGAAAAACAAAAAAATATACATTGCTACAGGACGAAATATGGCAGATATGCCGGATCATATTTTTACCTATGGTTTTGACGGTTATATCAATAACAATGGTGGAATGTGTTCGAATGAAAAACGTGAAACTTTTTTTGTAGATTATATCAATCCCAATGATATAGAGGCTTTGTTGAAATATGACGAAGAAAATCCTTTTTCCTTTTCGTACATGACCAAAGATGCGTTCAGTATCAATCGTGTGAATGAAAATGTAGAAAAATCGTTTGCTTATTTTGGAATGGAAGTTCCTGAAGTTGTTGATCCGCGAACTTTACCAAAAGATAATATCATGCAAATGAACTTTTTTGTAGATGAAGAACAAGAAGCCTATTTGATGAATAATATTATGAAAAATAGTCTTAGTACACGTTGGATCGAATATTTTGCTGATATAAATCCGAAAGATATTAGTAAAATGCGTGGAATAGAACGTGTAGCGGAGCGAGATCAATTAGATTTATCCAAGACAATGGCATTTGGCGACGGAGGAAACGATATTAGTATGTTGCAAGGTTGTAAAATTGGTGTAGCAATGGGAGATGCGAAAGATAATGTAAGAGAAGTTGCTGATTATGTAACCACTTCTGCTGATGACCATGGAATTTGGAATGCGCTGAAATATTTTGAGATAATTTAGAATTATAAAATCTACAATGAAACCAATCTACATAACCAAATTTAATTTAGCCAGTCTATTTGCGGTGATATTAATTATCATTGGTTTCTTAGAGTGTGGAATATATTTAGATTATTAGCTACCCTAATTGTTTCGAGTTGATTAGTAAGTTTGGTAGTTTACTAAAATTTTTTAAAAAAAATCAGCTGTTTAGCTGTTTTTTTCTTTCACAATGTTGTGTTAAACAATTTATTCTATTATTGTAGAATAAAAAAATAGATTTATTTTAGAATATTATTAATAAAAAATTACATTAAAATGAAACACTTATTACTTTCAGGATTTTTACTTTTTTCGAGTTTAGGTTTTGCGCAAGAACAACTTATTGTCGAGTACAAATACGATATAAAGCATGACGAAGAAAAAATGAAGGAATTTGAAAGAGAGTTAGCACAAAAAGGTGGAGGTACTATAAAAATAGGAGGAGGACCAAATATTTATTACCAATTAGAATATAATGATTATCAGTCTATTTATAAAAAAATAGAAGCCATTAATAATGATCAAAATGCAACAATGGGATCTTTTACGTTTAATATTGGAGGAGAGTATAAAGCTTTGACTAATGAAATAAATAAAAAAGAGTTTCGTCAAGAAGTCGTTTTAGATAAACAAAATTATATCGTTGTGACGCCACACAAAGATTATCAATGGAAAATTACAGATATTGAAGATACAATTTTGGGATACAAAGTAGTGAAAGCTGTTGGAAATGATGAAAATAAGCAGATTGCAGCTTGGTTTGCGCCAGATATTAAGGTTGATGCAGGACCAAATCAAGTAAACGGTTTGCCAGGTCTGATTCTAAAAACTGTAAGCGAAATGGGAAATAAATTTAGCTCGATTATGACCTATGAAGCTGATAAAATTAATTTGAAACCAAAGAAACTTTCAAAAGTAAAGCCTATAAATGGGAAAGAAATAAGTCAAGAAGAATTCAAAAAATTGCAAGATGAATCTCGTCAAAAAATGAGAGAATCTTTTTCGATCGGAGTAGATAAAAAATAATTTTACATACGAATAATGCTCATGATTTAATCAAAAGTATTTTTATAATTTTTTTTTTGAGGGAAAATTGAAATATAAAGGGAAACATTTTGTTTTCCTTTTTTTTGATGAATCACCCGCAACTCTGCTACCCAATCCACAATCTGCTGTACATATTGTAACCATTATAATAATGCATTAGTAGCAAGCGAAGATTATAAAAAGCTATGGATTTTATCGCGTAAAAAAGAAATATCGGATAAAGTAAAAGATCGATTTTTAGATTCAGCAAAGAAAGTAGGGTTTGATCCAAATAAATTAATTTGGCTATCTCAGCTGCGAATTACAAAATAAAATATTTAGAATTTAAACCTAACAAAAAACCTCTCAATTTTGAGAGGTTTTTTGTTTTATTTTAAGTTTTTCTTTTCCCAATCAATCGGAAATTCACAACTTTGATATTCTTTTCCAATTTTTACATAAGCATCACCAACTTGACGTTTTACCCAATCCATCAATAATGTACGTTCTTTGTCTTGAACAGCAAATTTTTGAATTCGATAATAATCATCTTCATAATTAATTTTATGTTCTGGATAGAATTTGTTAACCTTTAAGATTCTTAACGCTTTTCTATTGTCGAAATCATCTTCGAAAACTTGTGAGATATCTCCTTCGTTTAATGTCGCAACAGCTGTAAACATTGGTAATGGTAAAGCCATTTTCTCGAAACGGTCATCGCCAGAGTTTTGGTTCATGATATTTCCTGAGTTAAATTTTGTGTATTTATCATCAGAAAATCTTAGTGCTGCATCTTTGAAAGTCATTTTACCATCATTAATTAATACTCGAATTGAGTCTAATTTATTGTTAGCTGTTTTGATTTCTTCTTCAGTAGGTTTCAATGTAATTAAAATGTGACGTAAGTCTAATTCTTGACCACGACGTTTTTCTAATTTGATAATATGGTATCCAAAATCAGTTTTGAATGGATCAGAAATTTCACCTTCTTGTAAGTTAAACGCTACTGCATCAAACTCTTTTACCATTTTACCACGAGAAACCTTTTTGTATTCACCACCATTGCTCGAAGAACCTGGATCTTCTGAATATAAAATTGCTTTTGTTGCAAATGAAGCACCTTCTTCAATTTCTTTTTTGATTTCTTTTAATTGATCAATGATTTTTTGTTGATTTTCTTCTGAAATCTGAGGATACATCACAATATGGCTAATAGAAAGTTCGTCTTTAACATCAGGTAATTCCCCTTGGTGTTTTTCGAAAAACAAACGTACTTCTTCTGGTGTAGCATCTGCACCTTTTACAACCATTTCTCTTTTCTGACGCGCATAAATATTATCTTCAACGATATATTTAGTTTCGTTTTTCATTTCCGCCATTGTACGGAATCCGAAATAGTCTAAAATTTGTTTTTCACCTCCAGCTTGTGCAATCCAACCTTCGATTTGACCATTTAACTGACGTGTTACTTCGTCTTGAGTCACTTTAATTAAAGTATCTTGTTTTGCACGATCAACCAACATTTTGTCTAACATAATGTCGTTTAAGAAATCGCATTTGTTTTCAACTTGCATTCCTTGTTGTTTTGACATTAAGTAATCACGATCTACATCAGACTCTAAAACAATCTGATCTCCTACAACAGCAGCAATACCATCTACTTTAGCCAGACGTTGTGGTGTTGATTTTGCTGTTTGTGCAAAAGTATTTACCGTCAATAATGTTGCAATTAACAACATCATACTCGATTTAAATTTCATATACTTTAATTTCATTTTAATATTATATGCTTGATAAAAAACTTATCAATGAGCAAATTTAACTTTTTTTGTTAAAGTCTAACATATTTTAATTTCCTTTAACAAAAGAATTGATTTTTTAGTTTATTGTTAAGACTAAATTAATCCAAATGTTTTTAATGAAACATTCCAAGCCGATTCAAAATCAAAAAGATTTAATCCATGCTTTTCTTTGTGTTCATTCGCAAAGCTAATCAACTTTTCGGTTGGCATATTACCAACCATATCACTTTTCGACATTGGACATCCGCCTAAACCTTTTATAGCACCATCAAAACGACGACAACCATTGTTATAAGCTGCTTTCACTTTTGTATGCCAATCGGTATATACAGTATGAAAATGAGCACCGAATTCAATTTCTGGATAATGTGGAATTAAATTTTGGAACAAATCAACAATTGTTTTTTCATCTGCAACGCCTATTGTGTCTGAAAGATTAATAGATGAAATTCCGATATCAGCCATTTTTTTTGACCAATCTTTCACAATTTCTCCATTCCATACTTCGCCATAAGGATTACCAAATGCCATAGACAGATAAATTAACATGTGTTTACCATTTTCATTTGCAATTTGATTGATTTCTTGTATCATTTCAAAAGCTTCTTCGCGACTTTTGTTGGTGTTAAATTGTTGAAAATTTTCTGAAATAGAAAATGGAAATCCAATAATATCTACTTTTTCGTGTTCCGCAGCTTTCATCGCGCCACTTCTATTTGCGACAACAACAGACAATTTAGACTTCGAATTTGTTTTATCAATATGGTCCAAAACCTCTTTTGTATCTGCCATTTGCGGGATTGCTTTAGGAGAAACAAAACTTCCACAATCAATGGCTTCAAAACCAACAGTCAATAAACGATTTAAGTAATCTATTTTAGTATCGGTTGGAATAAAATCTTTGCGTCCTTGCATGGCATCACGTGGACATTCAATAATCTTAAAAGTAGTTGCACTCATTTTTTTGGTTTATTTGCGCCTTAAAGGTAGATAATTTAGTAATTTTGACAAAAATTAAAACGCAATGCAAACAGAATGGAGAGAAAAGTTGGTAACACGCTTTTTGAAATATGTTAAAACTTATACTGAAAGTGAGGCTTTCTTAGATAAATTTCCAAGTACAGATCGTCAATGGGATTTAGCAAATTATTTAGTAGACGAATTAAAACAAATCGGTTTAGAAGATGTTTCGATTGATGAAAATGGCTATGTTTTCGGTTATGTGCCTTCTACAGTAGATTACGAAGTGCCTACAATTGGATTTGTTTCGCATATGGATACTTCACCAGATTTTTCAGGAGAAAATGTACAACCTCAAATTTGGGAAAACTATGATGGAGGAGATATCAAATTGAACGAATCAATGATTTTATCTCCAAACGAATTTCCTGAATTAACTCAATATAAAGGTCAAACCATCATCACTACAGACGGAACAACTTTGTTAGGTGCTGATGATAAGGCTGGTGTTGCAGAAATTGTAACAGCTGCAGAATATTTGATCGCTCATCCAGAAATTAAACATGGACGTATCGCAATAGGATTTACACCAGATGAAGAAGTTGGTCGTGGTGCTGATTTCTTTAATGTAGAAAAATTTGGAGCAGAGTGGGGATACACAATGGATGGTTCTGAAATAGGAGAATTAGAGTACGAAAACTTTAATGCTGCTTCTGGTATTGTTACAATAAAGGGGAAATCTGTTCACCCAGGTTATGCAAAAGATAAAATGATCAATGCATCTAATATTGCAATGGAATTTGCTGCACAATTACCAAATGATGAAGTGCCTGAATTAACTGACGGACGTGAAGGGTTTTTCCATTTAGCTAAAATAACTGGAAATGTTTCTGAAGCAAAAATGGTGTATATCATCCGTGACCACGATATGGAGCAATATGAAGCGCGAAAAGCTTTATTCTTGCAGATTGCAGCAGATATTCAAGAACGTTTTGATCACGAAGTGATTACAGCAGAGGTTTCTGATCAATATTTTAATATGATTGAGAAAGTAAAAGAAAAATTCCAATCTGTTGAAATTGCAGAACAAGCGCTTAAAGATTGTGGTGTTACTCCAAATATCAAACCTATTCGTGGTGGTACAGATGGTGCACGTTTGTCTTTTATGGGCTTACCTTGTCCTAATATTTTTGCTGGTGGTCATAACTTCCACGGACCGTATGAATATGTTCCTGTAGAATCTATGGAAAAAGCAACTGAAATTATTGTTCGTATTGCAGAGTTAACTGCTGAAGAAGCAAAATAGAAGTTACAATAAAGCATAAAATTAATAAGTTTTCTAGTTTGGTTTGAAATTTGTGTAAATATCAAGACCAAATTAGAAAACTTTTTTTATGAAAAATATAGTATTATCAGCAATAGCTTTATTCGGTTCTTCGTTTGTATTTGCACAAGAAGAAATAAATATTGGGGATTTTAATATCTTAAAGGTTTATGATAAAATACCTGTTGAATTAATTTCTTCTGATAAAAATTTAGTCGAAGTTGACGGAGTGAATGCGAGTGATGTGCAAGTAGAAAACAACAAAGGTGAACTGAAAATTAAAATGACAGGAACTAAGTTGATGCAGGGAGGTGCAGCGACGGTAAAGGTTTACTATAAATCGTTGTACGAAATTCAAGCCAGCCAAGGTTCTCGCATTTATTCTGACAACAAATTGAAATCTCAATCCTTAAATCTAACTTCTAACGAAGGTTCTTCGATTAAATTACCAGTTGATATCAATAAATTAGAAGTTAAAATTAATTCCGGTGCAGAAGTTATTTTAACTGGAAATGCAGAATTTCAGACGGTTGTTGCTAATTCAGGAGGAAAATATTACTCAAAAACTTTATCAGCAGAACACTCAACGCTTACAACTAATGCAGGTGGTTTTATCGAAACAACTTCTACAAAATCTGTTGATGCAAAAACAAGAGCGGGTGGTGTAATTGATGTTTATGGTGATCCTGAACAAAAAAATCAGAAAAAATTAGCAGGAGGAAAAATTAATTTTAAGTAATCATAATTTTTGTTAAATAAGAAAGCCACTCGGTTGAGTGGCTTTTCTACTTATAATAAGTGGATGTTTATTTATCTAATACTTCCATGTCAAAGTATAAAGTTGCGTTTGGTGGAACAACTCCTCCAGCACCTCTTGCACCATAACCTAATTCTGCAGGAATGATTAAGAATACTTTTGCACCTCTATTGAACATTGTTAAAGCTTCCATCCAACCTTGGATTAATCCTGTAACTCCAACTGTTGCGTCTAATGGTTGATTGCGATCAAATGACGAATCTAATTTTTCACCATCGTTTAAACGTAAAGTGTAGTGAACTTGAATTGGTTCTCCTTGAACAGGTTTAGCTCCATTTCCTTCTTCTAAAATAACGTATTTTAAACCAGATGGAGTAGACAATGCTTTCGCTTCTAATTCCTTTTGACGAGCAATTTCTGCGTCTTTTTCTGCTTTTAATTTAGCTTCTGCTTCTGCTTGTTTTTTTGCATGATTTGCTTTTGCAGCATCAAATGCTTCAGCACCATTATATTTTGCATATTTATCACCTTTGCGAGCGATTTCTACTTTCTCAATAGTTACTGGAACAACTGGTTTATCGTCTCTTGTTTTTTCTACATTTGCAATAGAATCAACAACTTCTAAACCTTCAATAACTTGTCCAAAAACAGTGTGACGACCGTCTAACCATGGAGTAGGAACTTCTGTAATAAAAAATTGAGATCCGTTTGTTGCTGGTCCTGAATTTGCCATAGATAAAACTCCTTTTTTATCGTGTTTTAAAGTTGCGTCAAACTCATCTTCGAAATCGTAACCAGGTCCTCCTGTTCCTCTTCCATCTGGATCACCTCCTTGAATCATGAAATCCTTAATTACACGGTGAAAAATAATTCCATCGTAAAAAGGAACTCCTTTTGCCTTTGCTTTATTTTCTTTTGTTCCTTCAGCTAACCCAACAAAGTTTGCAACTGTCATTGGCGCTTGTTCTTCGTATAATTTGATTGTCATTGCACCATGATTGGTTGTCATTTTTGCATACAATCCGTCTTCTAAACTTTTAAATTCTTCTTTACTCATCGATTTTGGAATTTTAACGCCACAACTAACAAGGGTAGTGATGACCGTTAAGATTAATAATATTTTTCTCATTTTACTTTATCGTCTTTTTTGTGTCTATTAGTGTTTTTTAATTTTTAAGACTTTTACATCCATAATTATAGGAGTGTCTGGCGCTATTTTTTGAGTATCACCATAACCTCCATAAGCTAAAAACGAAGGTAACAATAATTTTGCATTTTCACCTTCTTGGATTAATTGCAAACCAGCATGCAGTCCTCTTGCAATATCAGTTTTCCCTAAAATTATTTTCTGAATTTTATTTTCGTTGTACGAATATAAAATGTGATTATCAAGATCAGTTACTTGGTATTCAAATTCGATATAATCTCCGTTATTTGCTGTTAAAGGAGTTCGTTGTCCATTGTTCGAAATCCAAAATCCAGAATTAGTTTTTACAAATTTTAAGTCAGATGTTTTCATATACTCATCAAACCATTGCAATTCTTCTTGATGCAATAATTTTCCACGTTCTTGCGAACGCTTCATAAAATCGTCGTTGGAATAGGAAACAGGATATTGTATCACTTTTTGATCACAACTCATCAATGCGAAGATGGTGAAAGTGAATAAAATAACTTTTTTCATTAAATCACGATATTGGCTAATTTTTCTTGGTATTCTGGTAAAAGTGATTGGAAATATGCAATCGTTTCTTCCATGTTTAAATCAGATCTACCTCCGGCTGCATTCATGTGTCCTCCACCATTAAAATGTTTGCGAGAAAATTCATTGACATCAAAATCTCCTTTCGAACGTAACGAAATCTTAATGAAATTATGATGTGTATCTTCGATAAAAATAACTGAGAAAATAAAATTTTCTACACTTAACCCATAATTAACAAAACCTTCTGTATCTCCTTTCTGAAAACCATTTTGCAACAAATCTTCACGTTTTAAGAACATAAAAGCTGTACGATGTTCTGGTAAAAAAGTGAGATTATTTAACGTCAAAGACAATAATTTTAAACGACCTTGTGTTTGCGAATCATTTACATACGAAGTTACTTTGTCAACTTCAACACCTTTATCGATTAATTCAGCGACAATTCTGTGCGTATTTGCAGATGTATTACGAAAACGGAAACCACCTGTATCAGTCATTATTCCAGTATAAATACATTCAGCTATACCTTTATTGATTTTATCTAAATCATTCATTGCTTCGATAAAATTGTAGACCATTTGACAAGTCGCAGGCATTTCAATATCCGAATACATAAAATCAAACGTATCGGGTTCTCGGTGATGATCGATTAATATTTTTGGTGCTTTCGAACGTTCAACCCAGTTTCCTAAATCGTCAATTCGTTTAACCGTATTAAAGTCTAAGATAAAAATTAATTCTGCTTGATGTATAATTGCTTCAGCAACTTTTGGTTTATAATCTGCAATTACAATCTCCTTCGCTGAAGGCATCCATTTTAGGAACTTCGGAAAATCATTTGGCGAAACAATGTTACAAGTATGCCCCAATTGTTTCAAATAATGATACATAGCCAAAGTAGAACCTATCGCATCTCCATCAGGATTTTTGTGCGGTAAAATTGCAATTTTCTTTGGTGTTGATTTTAAAAGAGCTTTTAGCTCCTCGAAATTTGTCATTTGCATAGTTGCAAAGATAAACAAACAACTTAAAAAGTGGAAGTGCGAAGTGAAATAAAAAATCCTATTCGAGTTGAATAGGATTTTTGAATTTTTGAGTTGAGAAATGATTTACAAATCTCTTTTTTTAATAATCAATAAGGATAAACCTAAAAATAAAATGATGTAAAAAACATTGATTCCAAAATATTCCCATTGAATAGCATCTGGAACAAATAATTTACTTTTCATCAAGGCTTGTTGTATATCTACTGAAGGATAATCGATGATTTTTCCGTTTGAATTTAAAGGTAAATAATTTGATAATAGCTTTATTTCTTCAGGATTACTTGGTGGTTGTTTTCCAAATCGAACTAAAAATTCGATAGCTTTTACAACAGATTCTACGATGTTTAATACAATTAAAGATAAAATTGCAAAAGCACTTTTCTTTAATAAAAATGATAAAAACATGGCAAATACGATATAAGCGAAGATTTCAATAAAATATCCACCTAAAAACTCAATACCGTTCACGAAATCAAATTTTTCGCTAAAATAAGAGCCTAATCCAAAAACCAATACACCAACTAAAAAAGTTGAAATCAATGAAATAACAACATTCATTAAGACTTTTGAATTGATAAATTCTGTTTTAGATAAACCGTCTATTGTGTTTTGTTTGAATGTACCGAAAGAATATTCATTGGTAATATTATTAATAACAATAATGGCTAAAAAGAATTTTCCGAATGCAACTAACCATGTGATATTGTGCCAAATTACTGGGAACTCTAATGCACCAAGTTTAATGAAATCTATTTCAACTCCATTCATCATTGGTTTGAAATTAGGTAGTGTAATTCCCATTAAAAGAATCATCAAGAAATATAAAATGATGAAGATTCTCGTTCCTTTGTTGTAGAATAATTTGTTCCATTCTATGTTGAATAATCTGATCATGTTAATTTTGTTTTTGGATAAGTTGGAAAAATTGTTGCTCTAAAGATTCTTTGCGTTTGACTAAATGATTCACGACAATTCCTTGTTCATAAAGCATTTTGTTAATTTCTGCAGGTTCTTTTTCTTCTGCAAGCACAGCTAAAAGTTTGTTATTTTCTTTGGTTATTTTCGAAACAAAAGAGAAAGTTTTTAAGGCGTATTCTAAACTTTCCATATTTTGTGCAGCAACTTCAATACTTCCAAAACTCGAATTCATTTGGTCTACAGAACCGGCATACAACATTTTTCCTTGATTAAGCACCACTACATGCGAACATACTTTTTCAACCTCGTCTAATAAATGACTTGCCAAAATAATAGTTGTTCCTTGCTGTGCAATTTTAATAATCAACTCACGAATTTGAATAATTCCTTGTGGATCTAAACCATTGGTAGGTTCGTCTAAAATCAAAACTTCAGGATCATTTAACAAGGCTGCAGCAATTGCTAAACGTTGTTTCATTCCTAAAGAATATTGTTGAAATTTATCTTTTTTACGAGAAAGTAAGCCAACTAATTCAAGTTTTTCATCAATCTTCGTATAATTTGCTTCTTTGATATCGGCTACAATTTCAAGATTTTTTTGAGCTGATAAATAAGGATAAAATTTAGGACTTTCGATAATAGCACCAATTTTCTTCAACGAATCGTTGTCTGGTTCTTTTCCGAACCATTTCCAAGAGCCTGCTGTAGGGTTAATTACGTTAAGAATCATTCCTAATGTTGTCGATTTTCCACTTCCATTTGGTCCAAGTAGTCCATACACGTTTCCTTTCTCGACAGAAAAAGTAACGTCGTTGACAGCTGTAAAACTGCCAAATTTTTTAGTTAGTTGAGTTATTTCAAGAACTTTATTCATCGTAGTTGAATTTGTTTATCTTTATTGGTATAGTTTTTCGTTAATTTGTTACAATTTAGAATTAATTTAAATAATATGAAAACTATTTTATACACCTTATTTATAATTGTTTCGATACAGTTAAATGCGCAAGACAAAAAAGTTTATCAAATTTATAATAAGAACGAAAGAAAAACTGATTTTGGTAAAATGATCAAAGAATTATCGAAATATGATGTTGTTCTTTTTGGTGAACATCATAATAATGCGGTTAATCATTGGTTACAATTGCAGACAACAAAAGCGTTGTACGAAGTAAAAGGAAATCAGTTGATTCTTGGTGCGGAAATGTTTGAACGACATCAACAAAATCAATTAACAAATTATCTGAAAGGTACTATTTCGGACATTGAATTTCAGAAAAACACAAAACTTTGGAGTAATTATAAAACGGATTATAAGCCATTAGTAGATTTTGCGAAAGAGAAGAATTTAGATTTTATTGCAACAAATGTAACACGTCAATATGCATCCTATGTGTCAAAAAATGGTTTAGAATCGTTGGATACCATATCAACAAATGAAAAATTGCTTTTAGCGAGACTTCCAATTACGATAGATTATGAAGCACCTGGTTATCCGGAAATGATAAAAATGATGGGAGATCATGCTGGTATAAAAGCGAAACAATTTGTAGCGGCACAAGCATTAAAAGATGCAACGATGGCAGAATCTATTTTAAATAATTGGAACGAAAACGCTCTCTTTCTTCATTACAATGGAGATTATCATTCGAAAAATTATGGTGGAATTTATTGGTATTTGAAATTTTTTCGACCAAATCTGAAAATTGCAGTAATTGAAATTCTGGAAACAGCTGATTTAAATGAAAAATTATCTGTAATCAAATCCAAAAACGAAAATATTACTACAACAGAATTTATTATAGTTTTTCCTAAAGACTCACCAAAAAGCTATTAATTTTAATTGATCACAGCGTAGTTTATTGATTTTTTTTAATATTTTGCATCTTCTAAATTTGAAGTAAACAAATAAAAATACAATGGACAGAAGAAATTTTATTAAATCAACTGCAGCTGCTTCAACAGTCGCATTAGTATCACCTGACTCTTTGTTTGATTTTTCATCAAAAATCGATAAAGTGAGAGTAGGTTTAGTTGGTTGTGGAATGAGAGGGCAGGTGCATTTGGATGAGCTGTTAAAAAGAAATGATGTAGAAGTTGTTGCAATTGCTGAACCAGACCAACGAATGATAGATCGTTGTAATAAGATTTTTGCAAAACATAATAAAAAGTCTGTAACGTATTTTAAAGGGTTAGATGGTTACAAAAATTTATATTCAGATAAAAAAATACATGCAGTAGTTATTTCTACGCCTTGGGAGTTTCATGAAGAACAAACCATTGCAGCGATGAATGCTGGTAAAATTGTTGGTTTAGAAGTTTGTGGAGCAATGAATTTACAAGAATGCTGGAATTATGTAGATACATACGAAAAAACTAAAGTCCCAGTATTTATGATGGAAAATGTATGTTACCGTCGTGATATTATGGCTGTAATGAACATGGTACGTAAAGGAATGTTTGGTCAAATTTTGCATGGACAAGGTGGATATCAACATGATTTGAGAAATGTATTATTTAATGACGGTGTCAAAGCCTATGGAGGTGGCGTTGAATTTGGAGAGAAAGGTTTCTCTGAAGCTGCTTGGCGTACCAATCATTATGTGAAACGCAATGGAGAATTATACCCGACACATGGATTAGGACCAATCGGAACAATGATGGATGTTAACCGTGGAAATAGAATTACACATATTACTTCAATGGCTTCTAAACAAGCGGGATTGACGGATTATATCGTTAAAAATGGCGGTGCCGATCATCCAAATGCGAAAGTTGAATTTAAATTAGGAGATATCGTTCAAACTATGTTAAAGTGTGAAAATGGAGAAACCATCTTATTAACACACGACACTTCTTTACAACGCCCATATAACTTAGGTTTCCGTCTACAAGGTACGGATGGTATTTGGCAAGATATCGGTTCGGGCGGATTTAGCCAAGGGTTTATTTATTTTGAAGATGAAATGAAACATTCACACAAGTGGGCAAGTTCAGAAGATCATTTAAAAACGTATGATCATCCGTACTGGAAAAAATATGAAGCTCAAGCTGAAGGTGCTGGACATGGTGGAATGGATTTCTTCTTGATGAATGATTTTATCGAGTGTATCAAACAAAACAAAGAATTTCCATTTGATGTTTATGATTTAGCAACTTGGTATGCTGTGACACCATTAAGTGAAAAATCTATCGAAGGTAATGGAGCGTCTCAAGAAATGCCAGATTTTACAAGAGGAAAATACAAAACAAGAAAACCAGTTTTTGGAGCAGAAGATTATGGAATCTAAAACCTTATCATTAGTCATATTAGCAGGAGGAATGGGAAGTCGCTACAAAGGTCAAAAACAAATTGACCCGATTGGCCCAAGTAAAGAAACCTTGATGGAATATTCTATTTATGATGCGTTTTCATGTGGAATAAAACATTATGTTTTCATTATAAATGAACAATTTGATGTTGATACAAAAAAATATTTTCAAACGATAATCGAGAAAAAAGGTGGTTCGGTTGAATTTGTCCTTCAAACGACCTATACTTCAGTGCCAAGAGGTATTTATGATAAAATAGAAAAACGCGAAAAACCTTGGGGAACTGGGCATGCATTAATGATTACAAAAAATCATTTAAACAATCCATTTATCGTAATTAATGCGGATGATTTTTATGGTCGTAAAGCCTACGAAAAAGCAAACGAGTTAGTACAAGCAGAACAAATTACGGCAAATACGTACGGAATGGTTGCATATAAATTGGCAAATACAATTAGTGAAAATGGATCAGTATCTCGTGGAATTTGTACAGTGCAAAACGGACTTTTAGAGAATGTGGTAGAACGTACAAATATCTATGCCAACGAAAATGGAGAAATTGTTTTCGAAGAAAATGAACATGTCGAATCGTTGGATGAAGATGTTGCAGTTTCGATGAATTTCTTTGTATTACATCCTTCAATTTTTAGAAATTTAGAAGATAAATTTGCTGATTTTTTAAAAGAAAATGCATCACATTTGAAAGCTGAATTTTTCTTGCCAAAAGTTATCAACGATATGATCAAAGAAGATCAATTGGAAGTGATTGTACAAAATTCTGATGAAAATTGGTTTGGAATGACATATCCTGAAGATAGAGTAGTGGTTGTTAATTCGATTCAACAATTAGTAAAAGATCAAAAATATCCAAATTCACTTTGGACTTAAAAATAGAATGGAAGAAATATTAAAACATTATTTCGAAAATATTGATCAAATAGTTGTTAATCCAATCAGTTCTGGTTGGATTAACTCTACTTATGAAATCAATCAGCAAGGAAAAAAATACATTTTACAGAAAATAAATACAAAGGTTTTTCCTCATCCCGAAATTATTTCAAACAATATTCAACAAGTTTCTACTCATCTTAAAGCAAAGAATTATCCCAAACAACTCATCGAAATTATTCCAGATTTGAAAGGAAATCTTTTAGCTGTAGAAAATGAAGAAACTTGGCGCTTAACATCCTATATTTCTAATTCTGTTTGTTTTGATAAAGTAGAATCTGCTGAACAAGCCTATGAAGCGGCGAAGACTATAAGTCAATTTCATTCGTTTATATTGGATTTAGATATTAAACAAATTCATTCGTCGATTGATGGTTTTTTGGATTATCAAAAACGAATGCAAGATTTTAATGAAGCCTTACAAAATGCTTCAGAAGAACGATTACAAGAAACAAAATACGAAATCAATTATATTTTAGACAATGCATCAAAAGTAAAAGAATATTTAGCAATTGATTTTCCAAAACGTGTCGTTCATGCGGATGCAAAATTGAGTAATTTTTTGTTCAATAGTGAAAATCATTCACAAGCAATCGCTCTAATAGATTGGGATACAATTATGCCAGGAAACATTTTGTGCGATTTTGGTGATATGATAAGAACCTATGCGAATCTAAAACAAGAAGATGATCCAACGGCAGAAAATATTTTTGAATCAAGCTATTATGAAGCAGTTAAACGTGGGTTTTTAGAACATTTAAAAAATGATTTACAAACTGTTGAAGTAGAAAATATGGATTTTGTTGCGTATATTGTAATTTATATCCAAGCGGTTAGATTTTTAGGCGATTATTTGAATAATGATGTTTATTATTCGATTACTTATCCAAAACAGAATCTTAATCGTACGATAAATCAAATCAATTTATTAAAAGCATTAACAAAATTTCATGAAGAAACTTCGATTCGAAAAGTATAAACCTTCAGATTTTAACGAATATTACACGCTTGTTCAGGACGATGATCAAATGAAGTATATTACAGGAAAAGGTCTGAATAAAGAACAGGCAAATCATAAATTCACTTCTATTTTAGAGAAAAGTTCGGTTGATGAAAACTTAGGATTTTTTAAAGTTTATGATGATGAAGATAATTTTTTGGGAGATTGTAAATTAGTTTATAATAAACATATCGAAAATTCGCTCGAAATAGGTTATATGTTAAAGAAAGAATTTTGGAGAAAAGGTTTTGGTACAATGGTTTGCGAACATTTACTTTCTGAATCTCGAAATAAATTTCCCGATTTGAAAGTGATGGCGGTTATCGATCCTGATAACATTGCTTCGCGAAAGTTGTTAGAAAAATTTAATTTTGAATCGTATTGGAAAGGAATCGAACACGATCTTCCAACTGAAAAATTGATTTTGAATAAAATAAAATGATACACGTAAAAGATGTCGCTTCTGCGATGGAAGAAATAGCTCCTTTGGCTTATGCCGAAGATTTTGACAATGTAGGATTATTGGTTGGTGATTACAACGATGAGATTACAGGTATTTTGGTCACACTTGATACAACACCAGAAGTAGTTGAAGAAGCGATTGAGAAAAATTGTAATTTAATTGTTAGTTTCCACCCAATTATTTTTTCTGGTTTAAAGAAATTGAATGGAAAAACTTATGTTGAAAAAGCTGTTATGACAGCTATAAAGCATGGAATTAATATTTATGCAACACATACAGCCTTAGACAACTCGAAAGTTGGCGTAAATTTTAAAATCTCCGAAAAATTAGCGTTATTCAATACAAAGATTTTAATTCCAAAAACGCAAACACTTAAGCAGTTGATTACCTATGTTCCTACAGAACATGCAGAAACATTGAAAAATGCATTGTATAAAGCTGGAGCAGGAAAAATTGGTAATTATGATTCGTGTGGTTTTACCGTAGAAGGAAAAGGAAATTTCAGACCAATTGATGGCGCAAATCCGTTTATTGGAGAAGTAGGCAAGTTAGAAACGGTAAATGAAACGCGAATAGAAATTGTGATGCCACAACATTTGGAAGGTGATATTATGAACGCTTTATTTAAAAATCATCCGTACGAAGAGGTTGCATATTCTGTTATTTCATTGAATAATTTAAATAATTATGTAGGAATCGGAATGATTGGTGAATTGGAAAATGAAATGGATGAAATGGATTTTTTCAATTATCTAAAATCACAGATGAATACGCCTGCTATTCGTCATTCGAAATTATTGAATAAAAAAATTAAAAAAGTAGCAGTACTTGGTGGGTCTGGTGCTTTTGGAATAAAAAATGCAATTTCGGCCGGAGCGGACATTTATATTACTGCAGATTTGAAATATCACGATTTTTTTACTGCTGAAAATAAGCTTGTTTTGGCAGATATTGGACATTTCGAGTCAGAACAGTTTACAAAAAACTTAATAACTTCGTATCTTAAAGAAAAATTTACTAATTTTGTGGTCTTTAATTCTGGAATTAATACCAATCCTGTTAATTATTGTTAACTATGTCTGAAACAAAAAATATCAAAGAACTAAGCGTCGAAGAAAAGCTTCGCGCGTTATACGACTTGCAATTAATTGATTCACGTTTAGATGAAATCAGAAACACAAGAGGTGAATTACCTTTAGAGGTTGAAGATTTGAGCGACGATGTTGCACAATTAGAAACGAGAATCCAAAAAGTAGTTGACGAAACGAAAGGTTTGGATGAAGAAATTAAATTGAAGAAAGAAGCAATTAAAAATGCAGAAGCTTTAATTAAGAAATACACAAAGCAACAAGATAACGTTCGTAACAACAGAGAGTTTGATGCTTTAGCAAAAGAGGTTGAATACCAAGGTTTGGAAATCGAATTAGCTGAAAAACGTATTCGTGAGTTTACAATCAAAATTCAACAAAAAAATACTCAAATCGAAGAGTTTAACACAAAATTAGCTTCGATGAAAGAGCATTTAGAGCACAAAAAAGCGGAATTAGATACAATTGTAAAAGATACAGAGAAAGAAGAAAATACATTACTGAAATTATCTATTGAGTATTCTGCTAAAATCGAACAAAGATTATTAGACGCTTACAACCGCATTAGAGGTTCTGTTAAAAATGGTTTAGCTGTTGTTCCAGTTCAACGTGGTGCTTCTGCTGGATCTTTCTTTACAATTCCACCTCAAAGACAAATGGATATTGCTCAACGTAAAAAAATTATTGCTGATGAGCATTCAGGTCGTATTTTAGTTGACTTGGAATTGGCTTTAGAAGAGCAAGAAAAAATGGAAATTGTCATCAAAGGATAATCTTCATTCTTAAAATATTTTATTTAAAACCAAAGTGTTGCATCATTTAGCAACACTTTTTTTATATCAATAATTAATGTTCTAATTATTTTAGCACGTTATTTGTATTGAGCAAACAAGATTAGTTTGAAAATTTAGAAATTATGAAAAAAATTATATTTTTAGCGATGTTAGCTGTCTCATCAATTGCGTTAACATCATGTATTAATGATGATGACGGGTATTATGATTATGTACCTGATATTGTAAACGTTGGTGAGATCAATTATGATGGTGTTTCGTTTCCGCTTAGAAATGCAGTTGTTGCGGATATTGAACAAGCAGATGGGGGATATTATTATAGTGTAGAGTTATCGACGAATCCTATTCCTAAAAATGGTAAATTGAATGGATCTTATCTGTATTTAGAAGTTTACCAAAGAGACGATTTGAAATTTAACGGTACATATGTAACAGAATCTAATGAAAGAGGATTAGATTATATTGAGTATTACGAAAATCCGATTATGCAAGACTATGTACCCGTACTAAATTCAGGTTCATTTGCCTTATTAGATTCAGATTTTTCTTCTGGCTCTATTAATCTTACAAATTATTTTGATCCTTATGGTAGAAGTTTATTATCATCTAATTTTGCGCTAAGAGTAGTAAACGGAAAAATGTTAACAGGTGATTTTGATGGATTATTTGAATTTATTCAATTATACAACAAATCGGCAAAAGGTGAAGTAAGTGCAAAGTCAGCTTCTACGAATAGAGTAAAATCAGGTGTTAGAAGACCTTCAGCAAGAAAATAAAATTTGATTATCAATCATAAAAAAATCCGCTACAAATAGCGGATTTTTTTTATTGAATAAAGTTTTTTAAGCTTCTATTTCTTTTTCACGATTTTTAGGGAAACGTCTGTAACCTTTCAAATTAAATCTAAAATCTTTTTTCGTAGGACGAACAATAATACGTAATGAGGAATCATTCGTAAAATATGTTTGTGCCCAGTTTAAGAAAATAGCCAGTTTGTTACGAACTGTTAAGATTAACATCAAGTGTAAGAACATCCAAGTAAACCAAGCTATTCGTCCAGAGAATGAAAACTTAGGTAAATCTACAACTGCTTTACGCTTACCAATTGTTGCCATAGAACCTGGATCTTGATATTCGAAAAAAGTTAATTTATCTTCAGATAAACCTTGCCCCAATTTGTCAAAATTCTTAGCCAATTGTACAGCTTGGTCTCCAGCAACACGTGCTAATTGAGGATGTCCATGAGGGTACTTCGGTGTTTCCATCGAAGCAATATCTCCAATTGCATAAATGTTATTTGTTCCTAAAACTTTAGACGTACGATCTACTTTCAAACGATTTCCTCGTTGTAAATCTTCTCTTGCAACAGCACCTTCAGGCACATTTCCCATAACTCCAGCAGCCCAAATCAAATTACGAGTTTTGATTGTACGACCATCTGCTAAAGAAATTGTTTTTCCATCATAGTCTGTTACGCGACCATCTGTCCAAACATTAACACCCATATTCGTCAAATATTCGTAAGACTTTTTGTGTGCTAAATCAGACATAGGACCTAATAAATTTGGACCTCCTTCAATTAAATAAATATTTAATTTAGAGAAATCTAAATCTGGGTAATCTTTCGGAAGAATAAATTTTTTCATTTGCGCAATTGCACCTGAAAGTTCAACTCCTGTTGGTCCTCCACCTACAATGACAATATTCATTATTTCTTCCAATTCTTCAGGAGTTTCTGCAGAATATGCACTCTCGAAGTTTGTTAGTAATCGATTTTTAAGCGTTAGTGCTTCATTTGTCGATTTCATTGGGAATGATAATTCCTCAATTTGTTTGTTCCCGAAGAAATTTGTGGTACATCCCATGGCAACAACCAAATAGTCATAAGAAAAATCACCAATTGTGGTTTCAACTTCGTTTTTCTCTTTGTTAATTCCAGTTACTTCTGCTAATCGTACGCTTACATTTTTACTGTTTTGAAAAACTTTACGTATCGGGAATGAAATATCACTCGCGTTGATAGCAGCTGTTGCAACCTGATAAAAAAGAGGTTGAAATTGATGGTAATTATAGCGGTCAATAAGTGTAACAGAAAAGTGTGGGTTATTATTTAATTTACGGGCTAATTTAAGTCCGGCAAATCCAGCACCTAAAATGACAATCTTTTTCTTTTCCAAAATTCACTTTTTTGTAAAATTACGAACAAACTAAGAAACAATGCAAGATTTATTAAAAATTATTCTGAACCTTAGAGATTTACTATGATATCGGATTGATTATTAGATTTTTTAAAATTTATGTTTTTTGTCAGCTTTTGATAAAATGTTAAAAACATTTATGATTTAACGATTTTCGTCTCGTTTTAAACTTGAAAAATGAGATGAAATAGAAATTATTTTAAGGTAAATCATTTTAAGAATTGAATCAAATTGTCGAATTTTAGTCAAAATTATATTTAAAAAATACAGGTTATGAGTAAATTATTTGAACCGATTAAAATAAATGAATCAATTTCATTAAAAAATAGAATAATCATGTCGCCAATGTGTCAATATTCTTCCGAAGATGGCTTTCCTAATAATTGGCATTTTCAGCATTATGTTTCTCGTGCGGTAGGAAATGTTTCGGCGATTATTATAGAAGCTACAGCAATTGTTCCCGAAGGTAGAATTTCATATGGAGATTTAGGGATTTGGAAAGATGAACACATCGAAGCTTATCAAAAAATTACAAAAGAAATTAAACGTTACAATTGTGTTCCTGGAATTCAATTAGCGCATGCAGGACGTAAAGCAAGTACTGAAATACCTTGGAAGGGTTATCATCAAATAAAATCAAACGAAGAAAATGGTTGGAAAACGGTTTCAAGTTCAAATTTACCTTTCAATGAAACAGATGAAATTCCAATTCAATTATCAGTTGATGAAATTAATGCAGTAACAAAAGAATGGGGAAAAGCTACAGAACGTGCTATAAAAGCTGGTTTTGAGATTATAGAAATTCATGGTGCACATGGTTATTTGGCTCATCAATTTTTATCGCCATTGATTAATAATCGAACAGATGAATACGGTGGAAGTTTTGAAAACAGAATTCGTTTTGTTTTGGAAATTGTTGATGAAATAAAAAAATACATGACGACTCAATCACTTTGGATTCGTTTATCCGCTTCTGATTGGGCTGAAAATGGATGGAATTTAGTAGAAACAATAGAATTGTGTAAAATTCTGAAAGATAGAGGTGTTGAAGTAATTGATGTTTCGTCTGGAGGTGGAGTGAGTCATCAAAAAATTGAAGTGAAGAAAAATTATCAAGTTCCATTTTCTAAAGAGATTAAAAATCAAGTAAATGCTATAACAGGAGCAGTTGGATTAATTTTTGAACCCAATCAAGCAGAAGAAATTTTACAAAATGATGAAGCAGATTTAATCTTTTTAGGAAGAGAATTGTTAAGAGATCCTTATTTCGCATTGCATGCAGCGAAAGAGTTAGGAGAAGACATTAAATGGTTGCCACAATATGAAAGAGCAAAAAATAATCATTACAAATAAATAGATGTTAACATTAAATAAAATTCATCACATAGCAATTATTTGTTCCGATTACCAAAAGTCAAAACAGTTTTATACTGAAATTTTAGGGTTTGAAGTTGTACAAGAAGTTTATCGAAAAGAACGTGATTCTTATAAATTAGATTTAGCTTTGCAAAATTATTACTGCATCGAATTATTCTCTTTTCCAAAACCACCAAAACGTATTTCTCGACCAGAGGCCTCTGGCTTGAGACACATTGCTTTTGCTGTTGGGAATATTGAAAATGAAGTTGAAAAACTAAAGCAGTTAGAAATAAAGGTAGAACCAATTCGTGTGGATGAATACACGCAGAAAAAGTTTACTTTTTTTGAAGATCCTGACGGTTTACCGATAGAATTATACGAAGAATAAAAAAATAAATGGTACAAAAGAGTTTACTTGCTTTAGCAATGGGAGGTTTAGCCATCGGAATGACGGAATTTTCGATGATGGGAGTTTTAGAGGATTTTGCAAAAGATTTGAACATATCAATTCCAAAAGCAGGGAATTTTATATCAATGTATGCGATGGGTGTAATGGTTGGCGCTCCAACATTAATCATGGCTACAAGTAAGTATTCACCTAAAAAAGTATTGATATTTTTTATGTTGTTGTTTACTATTTTTAATTCACTTTTTGTCATAGCTCCAAGTTACACCACATTATTAATTGCTCGCTTTATGTCTGGTTTGCCTCATGGTGCATTTTTTGGAGTTGGCTCTGTTGTTGCAGCACAATTAGCTACTAAAGGAAAGGAAGCGCAAGCGATATCAATCATGTTTGCAGGATTAACTTTTGCCAATTTAGTAGGTGTTCCTTTGGGGACAAAATTAGGGCAGTTGTATTCTTGGCGTTTAACATTCGGAATTGTAGCAAGCCTTGGATTAATCACAATGTTAGCCATATCGTTATGGGTGCCTAATATCAAAAATACAAACAAAGGAAGCTTGATAGAACAACTTAGTTTTTTTAAAAAATGGGAAGCTTGGGTTTTAATCGTCATGATTTCAATCGGTACATCAGGTTTATTTGCTTGGATTAGTTACATCTCGCCATTAATGACAAATGTCGCAGATTTGCCAAAAACACAGGTTCCTATTATTATGACATTAATTGGTTTGGGAATGTTTGTTGGAAATTTTATTGGAGGAAAATTAGCCGATACAATGTCTCCAAATAAAGCAGCAATTATATCATTTGCGTCAATGGCAGTTTGCTTAGTTATTGTTTATTTTACGTCACATATTCAAGCAATGGCATATATAATGTCGTTTATTACAGGATTGATCGCTTTTACAATTGGTTCTCCAATTCAAATGATGCTAATCAATAATGGAAAAGGATCAGAAACTTTAGCAGCAGCAGCTGGACAAGCGAGTTTTAATATTGGAAATGCGTTAGGTGCATTCTTAGGAGGAATTCCAATTGCATTGGGATTAGGTTTTAATTCGCAATTATGGGTCGGGTTTATAATGGCAGCTGTAGGAGCTATCATCGCAGCACTATTTCTTCAATTAAAATCAAAAAAAATATAAATCAAGAATTACTTGATTAAAAAAGGGATGTTCTATAGAGCATCCTTTTTTGTTTATATTTGTATTAAATACGCTAAAATGGACAATTATAAAGCTCTTATCATTGATGATGAACACTTTGCTCAACAAGGGTTAAAGAAAATTATTCAGCATGCTTTACCTAATTTTTTTAAGTTGATTGATACCGCAAGTTCTGTAAAAGAAGGTGTTGAAAAAATAAAAGAAAATCAACCTGATATTGTTTTTTTAGATATTCAAATGCCAGATGAATATGGCTTCAAATTATTTGATTATTTTGATGACATTACTTTTGATGTGATCTTTACTACAGCTCATTCAGACTATATTTTACAAGCAGTTAATCAATGGGGATGTCTGGGATATTTGATGAAACCAATCGCAATTTCAGATTTGAAAATTTTATTGAATCGTTTTGTAGAACGTCAAAGTCAATTGAATCATAATAATGAAGTAGTTAATGTCAACGACGATTTTGAAGAAGAAGTTGAAACAGAAAATTTAAAAGATACCTTTAAAAATGAACATGGAATTATTTTTATTCCATCTATAACAGAAGTCTTGGTTCTTAAAATAGACGATATCATTTATTGCAAAGCAGACGATAGTTATTGTACGATATTTACAAAAGATGATGCATATATGGTTACAAAAACCTTAAAAGAAGTCGAGAATTTAATTGATCAAACTAACTTTTTTCGCGTCAATCGTTCATATTTGGTCAATATAAATTTTGCTAAAAAATTCGATAAACGAAACAATGTATTGATTCTTGCATGTAAACCAAAAGAAGGCGAATCAAATTTACCTGTCACGTCGCTTGGCTATAAAATAGTATCAAATGTGGTTTCGTAACTTCATTCTACTAATCACTATTTTTTGTTCAAATTGGCTTTCTGCGCAATTTGTCCTTACAAAACAATATACCTATGAGAACGGTTTACCTGCTAACGAAATTTTAAGTATTTACAAAGATTCACGGAATATTGTTTGGGTTGGTACTCGTTTTGGTGTTTTTGTAAAGGATATGGATAATTTCAAAATTATGAAGAGTTTTGAGAAAGTTCAGTACAATAATATTTGGAAAATTATCGAAGACAAAGATCATAATATTTGGTTTGGAAGCTATGGACAAGGAATATTGAAATTTACTGGTCAACAATACGAACTTATTAATACATCTAAAGGATTAGTTTCGGATAGGGTGCGTAATTTGTTTTATTTAAATGATTTAATCTATATTGCTACTCAAGGTGGAGTTTCTATAATTGATACAAAATCAAATAAAATTTATAATCCAGCTTTCGAGAAAAACAATAATATTGTATTCGAGGCTGTCTCTTTTTTTGAGTATCAAAACAAAGTGTATGTTACCACAATTGATCATGGTGTGTACGAAGTTCAACCGAATAAATTAAAATTAGCCAATTCCTATAATCGTATTAATTATAGCTTTGTGGATGAAAATAAACTGTATTTATCTTCAAACAAAGGTCTAAAAGTAATTTCAATCAACGATTTTTTAAATCATAAAACGAATTTTGAAACCTATGATTTACCAGTTTTTAGAAACCATAATAAATCTGAAAAACGACAATCTATTTTACTTGCAGGTTATGATATTGGCGCAGGAAACGGAATAATTGCGGAGCTAAGGAATAATCAAATTTTAAATCAAACCGACAAGTTTAGAATTGCTTCAGATTTCCCATATCGTATTTTTAGTAGCAAAACAGATGATTTGATTTATGTAGGAAGTGCTGATAAAGGACTTTTTGAAGTTCATTTTAATCATTTTTTAGAGTTCTCGACAATTGATAATAAGCGAATAATTGAAACTTTTAAAATCAACAATACACATTATTTTCTAACACCAGAAGGACTTTATTTTAAACAAAATGATGTTGTCAATAAATTGATAAAAAGAGAAGAGTTTTATGATTATATGCTTCGTAATAAAGCAAAATATAAAGATTTTCTTAATCAGTCGAACAAAGATTTTTACGAAATCGATTTCAATTTAAAAGAAAAAAATCTTCGGTTTTATAAACTAATTATTCATGGAAATTCGTTTGTTATTGCTACAAATTTGGGCCTTTTTGAATTGGATTTTGAAGGAAATTTCAAAAGATATTTACCAAACAGAACAAGTCAGTTTACGTTTTTTAACAATCAATTTATTCAAACAAGTCCTGTCGGAGGAATTTTAATTTTTGAAGATTTTAATTCGTTGAATTATCGTGCCTATTCACCAGAACAAGGAAACGTACCGAAAGATGTGGTATCGATTTGTAAAAATAAAAAGGCTGTTTTTTTTGGCTCTTCTTTGGATGGATTGTTTAAATATGAAAATGGAAAATTTGTTTCGTATTTAGAAAATAACTAGTTTACAGAATCAAAAATTAAAATGATAAAATGTATTGGCGATAACCTTTTGATGGTTGCGACAGAATTTGCGAAAGTATACATTTTAGAAGTGAAAGGAGATGAATTGAAAACTAAAAAAATGTTTGATATTCGTCAAATTGGAGGAGAAAATATCAGTTCGATTGATATTTTTGATGAAAGTATTTTAATCGGAACGAATCGTAATTTATTGGTTTTTAATAAGGGAAAAACTTATATGATTAGTAACGAACAAGGTTTTGTCAATAAAGATATTCATTCATCAAATTTTGATGGAAAAATTGTGACACTTGGAGTTGAAAACGGATTTTATAAATTGAATTTAGAAAATTTGTTTAAACAAAATAATCATCCGAAAAAAGTTATCATTACAAGTTTTAAAGTGAATGATGAAGATTATGGAATTGATAAATTTGCATGGTTTGATTTGATTGATAAAAACTTAAAACTGAAAAATAATGAAAATAATATCACCATTAATTTTTCTGTTGTTGATGTAAATTTTGCTCAAAATTTTAAATATCGTTATCGAATTAATCCAGATGAAAGTTGGAACGAATATTTTGGAGATGAGACAATTCATTTAAGAAATTTACAATACGGAAAGTATAAAGTTCAGCTCGAAATTACAGATACCAATAATGGAACAAAGCAAATTATTGACCTTATTTCGCTTGATATTGACGAACCTTTTTATTTGAATATTTATTTTATTTTATCATCTATTCTTGTTGTTAGTTTAATTATTTATCGATATAATACAAATAAAATCAAAACTTTAAATAAGTTTAACCAATTAAAAATTAATCAATTGAATGAAAAGAATCGACAAGAAAATCAACGATTGTTGTTGGAGCGTCAATTGACAGAAACTAAATTAACAGCGTTACAATCGCAGATGAATCCGCATTTTATTTTCAATGTTCTGAATTCTATACAGTTTTATATTTTGGATAATGATATTGATAATGCATTGAATTCGCTTGGTCGTTTTTCTCATTTAATTCGTCAAATGCTGAATCTATCAACAAAAGATGAAATTAGTTTGAAAGATGAAATTGATTTTTTAAAATTATATGTTGAGGTAGAAAATTTTAGATGGAATAATAAGATACAATTTACTATCGAAAAAGATGAAAATGTAGATATTCATCGGATTAAAATCCCTCCAATGTTGATTCAACCCATTATCGAGAATGCGTTTGTTCATGCGTTTGATCAATACAGTTTACAACCAACTATTAACTTGAAGTTAGCTTTGCAACAGAATTTTATAGAAATTACGGTAGAAGATAATGGAAAAGGAATTTTGAACCAGGAAAAAGGTAATAAAAATTACGAATCAAAAGCGTTGAAAATTATCAACGAACGATTACAACTGTTAAATCACAATTTAGATGAGAATATTTTTATTTCTTTTCAAGAAAAAGGGACAAGAGTAAGGTTGATTTTAAAAATCATTTAAAATTTTCACCCGATTGGTTGCTAATTTCACCTTGCTAAAAATACAATTTACGAAGTTAGATTCCATTTTTTGTGATAGAATATATTCAGTATCTATATTTGTGTATCGATTTCAAACTAAGTATTAAACTTAGATACTTCGTTTTCTAAACCTATGAAGACATCATAAGTATCTTAAAAGTTACATTTTTTCGACGTGTGAGTCAAAAAATTTTACACCAGGAAGCTACTGCAAAGTAGCTTTTTTTTATCTTTATACCTATGAAAAAGGTACAATTAGGAAATACAGACTTAGAGATCGAGCCAATTTTTTTTGGAGGAAACGTTTTTGGATGGACATTGAATGAAGAAGAATCATTCCGAATTTTGGATGCTTTCATCGATAGAGGATTTAATGCCATAGATACTGCAAATAATTATTCTTATTGGGTCCCTGGTAATGTTGGAACAGAATCAGAGAAAATAATTGGAAATTGGTTAAAGTCAAGAGGCGGTAGGGATCAGCTTGTTTTGGCAACGAAAGTTGGTGGACGAAATATGATTCAAGATAAACCAAATACAACCAAAGCACATATTCTAAAAGAAGTTGAAGAGTCACTTACTCGTTTACAAACAGATTATATCGATTTGTATCAAACACATTATGATGATGTCAATACACCTGTAGAGGAAACTTTATCAGCCTACAATCAATTAGTAAAAGAAGGAAAGGTTCGCTTCATTGGAGCGTCAAATTTTTCTTCAGAACGTTTGGGTGAATCTCTTGATAAATCAGAGCTTTATAATTTACCTCACTATAAGACGTTGCAGCCTGAATACAATTTGTATGATCGTCAACATTTCGAAGAGTTTTTGCAACCAATTGCTGAAAAATATAATTTAGCGGTAATACCTTATTATAGTTTAGCAAGCGGGTTCTTGTCTGGAAAATATAGAAACGAAGAGGATTTGCAAAAAAGTTTGAGAGGTGATGGAATAAAGAAGTATCTAAATGAAAAAGGTTTTCGAATTTTAGATGCGTTAGAAACAATTTCTAATCGATACAATATCTCATATTCGGCAGTTTCGTTAGCTTGGTTATTAGAACAAAAAACGGTTGTTGCGCCAATTGCAAGTGCTACAAAAGAGCAACATCTTGATGCTTTTGTTGAAGCTGTTAATGTGAAATTATCTCATGATGATGTAAAACTTTTAACAGAGGCAAGTAATAATTAAATTGTTTTAAATTCATAAAATGAAAGATTTTACTTCTGAAATTAATTATAAAACTGCAAGGAGTAGTGGAGCTGGAGGACAACATGTAAATAAAGTTGAAACAATGGTTTTAGCTAAATGGCATGTTTTCGAATCTCAATTTTTTTCAGATGAAGAGAAGGCGATGATTTCAGAAAAATTAAAAAATAAAATTAATGCTGAAGGTTATTTACAACTAAGTTCTCAACAGTCACGATCGCAATTAGATAATAAAGAAAAAGTGACAAAGAATATGATGGAATTGGTTGAAAAATCATTGATTATACCGAAGTTTAGAAGGAAAACAAAACCTACGAAAGCTTCTCAACAAAAAAGATTGAATCAAAAGAAACAACTCGCAGAGAAAAAAGACAGTCGCAGGTTTAGGTATTAAAATTAAATACGATCCATTAGAAATATCAAAGCACTACATTGTAGAACTGCAATAAGGATTATTTTAAAAATAAAAGATTTTTTTCTTGTTTTGTGACGATAAATTTGCATAGACATTAATGAACCTATGGTTCCACCAATTAATGTAATTAAACAAAGCGTCCATTCGGAAACTCTTCGTTTTCCTAAAATTGAGTTTCTTTTATCTATTTTGAATAGAAGAAACGCTATGGCGTTAATTGTAAGTAGAGCAATAATTAAAAAAGTATTCATGTTGTTAGTGTGTAATTTGAAAACTAAATTAATTAATTAATCTTAAGAAAATATAAAAATTTTTAATGCAATACTTTGTTGTTTATCTTTGTATATCAAAATCATAATTAAAAAACTTCCAAATAATTGTAAAACATAAATTTAAAAATTATTATGCAAGATTTAAAAGGTAAAAAAGCCTTAGTTACTGGCGGTAGTAGAGGATTAGGAAAAGCAATTGCTTTGGCATTGGCGAAAGAAGGAGTAGATATAGCAATTACGGGAAGAAATAAAAACAAATTAGAAGAAACCGTTACTGAAATCAAAAATTTTGGTGTAAAATCTGATTATTCAATTTTTGATGTTGCAGAAAAAAATGAAGTAAAAACACAATTAGAAAAATTAATTACATCATTTGGTGCATTTGATATTTTGATCAATAATGCTGGAATTGCAGCTTTCGGTAGTTTTTTAGAGATGGAAGAAAACGATTGGGAAGAGATTGTTCGTACAAATCTATTTGGACCTTATTACGTTTCCAAAACAGTAGTTCCTTCAATGGTCGAATTAGGAAGTGGGGATATTATCAATGTTTCTTCAACTGCTGGTTTAAAAGGAAACGCTGTAACTTCTGCTTATTCAGCATCTAAAGCGGGATTAATTGGTTTGTCTGAGTCGTTGATGTTTGAATTGAGAAAGAAAAATATTCGCGTTACAACTTTAACGCCAAGTACCATTGCATCTGAAATGTCAAAAGATGTTTTAAAAATTACAGATGGTAACCCAGAGACTGTTCTTCAACCAGAAGATTTTGCCCAATTAATTGTCGATTTATTAAAATTAGACAAACGTGCAATGTTAGCATCAGCTTCTTTGTGGTCAACAAATCCTTAAGAATTGATATTATAACATAATTAAAATCCAATTTCAAACTGAAATTGGATTTTTTTGTATTAAAACGCTTCACAATAAAGTAAGTTATATATTAAATGTTTTCAGCCCAAAAGAAGAAAGTTATACCAACTAAGTTTAGTATTAAATTTTTTTTAAATATATGTTTTAAGATTTGTTAACAAAGAAAGATTAGAACATTCCTAATATACAAAGTTTAAATTTTGATAAATATAAAAATTATTATTCATATCTGTCAAATTTATAATTTAGCTATGCATTTATCGAATAAATCGACTAAGTTTAAGGCTTGAAAATGCAATTGTAGTAATTTGCAGACCAATTTTTTGAATAGTAAGAATTAATAGATATATGAGAAATAGAAAGTTAAACAATGTATTAACACTTGGATTTGCGTTATTTGCAATGTTTTTTGGAGCAGGAAATCTTCTTTTGCCTCCGATGATTGGAGTAGAAGTAGGCTCTAATTATTTTGTTGCAATGCTTGCATTTGGTTTAACTGGAATTTTATTGCCATTTACTGGAATTTTGTCGGTAGTTTTTTCTGGAAATAATTTTAATGATTTAGGAAATCGTGTAGACAAACGATTAGCAGCTATTTTAGGAACAATTATTATGATTTGTATTGGACCTTTAATTGCCATTCCACGTACAGCTGCAACTACTTTTGAAGTTGGAATCAAACCATTTTTTCCGACGTTAGATCCTATTTGGGGTTCAATGATTTTCTTTGCAATTACAATTTTACTGGCAATCCGTCCTTCTAAAGTTGTAGATGTTATAGGGAATTATCTTACTCCTGTTTTATTAGTGTTATTATTTTTGCTAATAACGATGGGAATTTTGAATCCAACAGCCGATTTTATGCCTTCTGAATTAACAATGATGCAATCATTTTCCAAAGGTTTTATCGAAGGTTATCAGACATTAGATGTGTTGGCATCGGTTATTTTTGCAGGAATTATTATCGCAGCAGCGCGTAATAAAGGCTATACAGATACGAAAAGTAAATCTCAAATTGTTATCATTTCGGGCGTGTTATCTACAACATGCTTGTTATTTGTTTATGGTGGTTTAATTTATTTAGGAGCAACTTCAGGGGAAACAAATCCAACTATTACACGAGCAGAATTATTGATCGAAATTTCAAGAAATACATTAGGACATTATGGTTTAATTGCAATTGCCTTGTGTATGGCTTTCGCTTGTCTTACTACTTCTATTGCACTAACTTCTGCTGTAGGAACGTTCTTTGGACGATTAACAAACGGAAAACTAAGTTACTCTGTTTTAGTCGTTTTGTGTACCTTAATTTCATTTGGTTTATCCATAAAAGGTGTAGATGAGATAATCAATTTTGCATATCCGCCTTTGGCATTTGTATACCCAATTACAATTACTTTAGTTATTTATATCGTGTTATTTGGTAAAATAGTAAAAAGTAAAACACCATTTGTTTTTGCTTTATTGGCATCTACAATTATTGCAATTTTAGGTTTACTAAAATTATTAGGTTATTTTGATGAATCGACTGTTTCAAGTTTAAATAAAATACCATTCTTCGAATATGATTTAGGTTGGGTAGTTCCTTCAATTATTGGATTTGGATTTGGTTTATTGATTGATAAAATAAAGAAATAAAAAAATCCTCTGAATAACTTTCAGAGGATTTTAACCAATCAAAACTACTATAAAAACACTAAAAGAATAATGATAATGTCTATCTTTTATTCTTTTACAAAGTTCTTAAAGTTATGATTATAAATAATTTATTTACGAAAGATTAATATTATGTCCGAATAGAATTAATTTATATTCATTTATTAATCATAATTACAAAGGTATTCATTTATTAATCATAATTACAAAGGTATTCAATCATTAATTTTAATATAAGTTTAAGATTATTTATTAACTTGAAAGAAAATCAATAAAATAAAAATGGAAGAAACTTGCTCGCGTTGTAATAAAGAAATAACGTGTAATGTAAATGATATTAATAATTGCAGTTGCTCTAAAATTGAATTGAAACCAGAAACGAAAGAGTTTTTAACAAAAACGCATTACAAGTGTTTATGCACTAATTGCTTGGAGCAATTGAATTATTTCGAAACTTTAGATAAAGAATATAAGTACCCAACCATGCCTTCAGAATTTGTTCCGCATATACATTATTACATCGAAAACGGGAATTGGGTTTTTACAGAATTTTTTCATTATCAAAAAGGTAAATGTTGCCAAAATGGGTGTAGACATTGTGCATATGGTTTTAAGAAATAAAAAATGGTTCAATTTGCATTGAACCATTAACCAACCTAAAAATACTATAAAAAAACTCTATTTTTATTAAGGATTCCTCTTCAAAAGATCAATCTCCATTATCCTTAACAACTATGAATAAATTATTTATAAGACAAATTTAGATCTATTTCTTGAATTGATAAATAATATCTTATTTATTTTTTTATCTAACAATAGATTAGATTTATGAAATTGGTAATGAAATGTTAAACCTACCTATATATGAGTAGTTTATTGGTAATCAATAAACCGTTTACGAGTGTTGTATTTTTAAGAAAAAATTTCCATTATTTTTTTAGAGACTTTTGTTGCTGTTGTATTATCTCCAGTTTCTTTTAAAGTTGTTGCGTAATCTTCTAAAAATGATTTAACTTCTTGATGATTAGAATTTTCGAAGTTTGCTAAATAATCTTCTAAACTCAAATTATTTAAAACCTTGTCAAAATAAATTTTAGCTTCGTCAAATTTGTTCATTTTTACTAACAATGGCGCAATGCTATGGCTAATGTAAAATTCGTTTACCGCAGCTTGTTCTGCATTTTCCTCTTCTTTAAAGTGTGTAGTACTTAAATAATTGATGTAAGCATTAACAGCATTTTCATTTTCTTCTAAAACTTCATAACAACGAGCTTTAAAAAATTTAATTTCGTAAAATTCATCTTCATTTAGTTTATTGAAAAATGTAATACTTTCTTTCGGATTTGTATAGAACTTTCTGTAACCGATAATAAAATCTTCAACAAAATCTACCTCTGTTTGTTCAATAGCAAAATTCAATAGATTTTGAGATTGCTCCTCTGTTAATTGTCCAATAAAAGCTTCCCAATAATTAACTAAAGTATTGAAATCGTATGCCAAATCTTCAACGAAAATCTGTGCTGCAATTCGTAAGAATTTATCTCCCAAAGAGTCAATTATCGTATGGTCTTCGTCAGAAAAATCAGTTGGATTGTACAATAAGTTTTCAATAATTTCTGATGCATTTTCTTCTGAATACTCAGTGTTTAATTGTTTCAAAGCATTGGTTACATTAAATTCCATTTGACTATAAATTTTAAAGTTAAAATCATTACAAAGATAGCGGATTTAGTGTAATAAGGAATCGCCAACTTCAAAAGTTAATGTCTTATTTTTAATGAGAAATAAAGATGTACTTTTTTGTGAGAATATAATTTTAGTTATCTTGTGGAAGTTTAAAATGATTAGTTTAGTTAAAATAAACGACTTATGTTCCGAATCTATACCATTGTATTATTTATTTGTAGTTTATCCTTTGTTAAAGGACAACATTTGAATGTAGGTGATCAATTTCCTGTTCATAAAATTGAGAATTTAGGTCAATCTCAAGATCTTAAAATAATTGTTTTTACGCCAAGTCTTTACAAAACAAATAATTATGCAAGTATGTTAACGACTTCTCTGCATCATTATTTTGTGAAAGGATTAGCTTTTGCTACAACAAATCCTCCTAAAATTAATGTAGTTTATGTTGTAAACGAAGAAGATAAATGGAGGAAGGATGCGCAACAATCATTAACGTTTAATGATTCATCGAATCAAAATAAGTTAGAAGGTGCGAAAGTAATTTATGATGAAGTTGGTAAAATTTATACTGCAATTGGGCTTAAACCTTTTAAACAGAATTCTATTTCAACTATAATTCCAAACTCTAATTCTAATTCTCTCTTAGTCGAAAGTTCGATACTTTTTTTAGTGGATCAAAATAATAAAATTTTGATGAGAGATAATGATTATCGAGCACAAGGAGAGCATTTAAAACCCTTAGAGAAATTAGTTAAAAGAGCTTCTAAAATAGAAGAATTGAATGTAGATTTCACTAAAAATGTTACCTTAAAAGTAGGAGACAAAGCACCTAATTTTATTTTGAAAGGTCCTAATTACGCTATGAATTCAACAGAAAAACTATTGGATGATCAATCAAACTTCAAAGTGTTGACATTTTATCCTGCAGCTTTTAGTGGGCAAATATTACCTAATTTTAATACAATAGACACAAAAGCGCCAATGACATGTGCTGCTCAAATTCAATTAATAGATCATAACCCATTGTTACAAAATGTAAAAAGTTATGCAATTTCCAGTTCTACAAATTCTTTGTTAACATTATGGAAGACAGCTTTACGTACAACAAACATCACGTATTTAAATGATGAGGATTATGGAATTTCTTTGGCGTATAATTCGTACAATCGATTAGGATACAACAATAGAGCAACTTATGTAATTGATAAAAATGGAACTATTGTATATGCGAATCCAAATTTAACATTCGAAGATGAAGCAAAATTTCCTACAATTTTGGAAAAAATAATTTTGAAAAGTAAATAATAAGCTGAGAAAATTAGATGTCGAATTGAGTAATATCTTCAAATTTAGCATCGATTATATTTCCTAAATCTTCTGCATTTAGTAAAATTTGCAACCCTTTTTTTCCTGAGCTAATACAAATCTGATCTTGTATAAGTGCTAATTCCTCAATGTAGGTAGGAAATTGTTTTTTCATTCCAATAGGTGAACAACCACCACGAATATATCCTGTAACTTTTAATAAATCTTTCAAAGGAAGCATCTCGCAATTTTTATTTCCAGAAACTTTGGCAAACTTTTTCATATCAAGATGCGTATTCGCGGGTATTACCGCAACAAGATAAGGTGCTATATTTCCTTTCAAAACCAACGTTTTATAAATGCCTTCAGGATTTACACCCAAAGATTTTGCCACATGCAAAGCATCTATATGTTCTTCATCGACTTCATATTCGCGTAATGTATACGAAACATTTTGTGTGTCCAATAATCGGACTGCATTTGTTTTTGCAGATTTATTACTCATTCTAACTAAATTTAGACAAAGTTAAAACGAAAAACTATTTTTTGACTATTTATGAATTGAAGATTACGACAAAATTTTGAAAGAAAATCCTTAAACTAAAAAACTATTGCTACCTTTGTACCACTTATGAAGTTTTTACAACATATATTACGTTTACCTTTCTTTAGCACTTATTATCGTACAATATTTGCTCGGGTAGGCTATGTGTATACTTCGTATTAATTTTGTACGTCAAAAATTTAATCATAATCTACAAGCCCGAGCAGTTTTGCTCGGGCTTTTTTATTTTCAATCATATGGAAAGTTTAAAAAGTTTAAAAGAAAATGTAGCCATTTTTTTACCTGAGAATGGATTAGAAGAAAAATTAAAATTAGCTGAAAAAGAAAATCGTTCTCTACGAATTAAATTAGGATTTGATCCAACTGCACCAGATCTACATTTGGGTCATGCAGTAGTTTTAAAAAAATTAAAAGAGTTTCAAGATTTAGGGCATCAAATTGTTATTTTAGTAGGTAGTTTTACAGCTCAAATCGGTGATCCAACAGGAAAAAACAAAAGTCGTCAACCATTAAATGCAGACCAAGTTCAGAAAAATGCTGAAACTTATATCAATCAATTATCAAAAATAATTAATGTTGATAAAGCAGAAATTGTCTTTAATTCGGATTGGTTAGATCATTTACCTTTTTCGGACGTAATTCAATTGTTGTCAAAAGTAACGGTTGCACAATTAATGCATCGAAATGATTTTAACAAACGATTTACAGAGAATACACCAATTGCGATGCACGAGTTGGTTTATCCTATTTTACAAGCTTATGACTCAGTTCAAATAAATGCTGATATCGAAATGGGAGGTACAGATCAATTATTCAATTGTACGATGGGACGTCAGTTACAAGAAACGAATGGCGATGCTGCACAAATTGTATTGTGTATGCCACTTTTAAGAGGAACAGATGGAAAAGAAAAAATGAGTAAATCGTTGAATAATATTATCGGATTGACAGATGAACCAAACGAAATGTTTGGAAAAACAATGTCTATTCCTGACGATTTATTGGAAGAATACATTGCATTAGCAACAGATTTTTCAATTGAAGAAAAAGCAAATTTGAATGAACGATTAAACTCGGATAATCCTATGTTAATCAAAAAAATAGTTGCTAAAAATATCATTACGCAATATCATTCAGAAAAAGATGCTGAAGCTGCTGAAGCATTTTTTAACAATCAATTTCAAAAAAGGAATGACGACAATAGAGTGTTTGAACCAGTTGAAATAGATTCATTGCAAATCACAACTGAAAAAATTTCTGTATTAGAGGTTTGTCATCAATTAAAAAATGATTTATCAAAAACGGCTGTTAGACGTTTGATAGAAAGTGGTGCGGTGCAAATTAATGGTGAAAAAAGTACAGATCCTTTGGCTGATTTTTTAGTCGAAAAGGAAACTAAAATCAAAATAGGAAAACGAGATTTTTTCGAATTAAAATAAATTTCATTTATAACAAAAGCCTCTATTTTAGAGGCTTTTATATTATAATTCTTTTTTCATTTCGTATTGTTTATCATACAATTTTAATCCCAATGATTGTATGAAATCGTTTGTTGAGGTTTCTCTTTCGTCAACATTTATCATTTTGATTTCTTTATTTTTCAAATCGCTGAATAGAATAGAAGCCAAGTAACGATTTCTATAATCGTGATGTACACCAAATTGATAAATACGTGTATTATTTTTATTGATGATTTTGTAAGCAACTAAAATCCCGTCTTCGTAAATTCCGTTTATTTGGCAATTATCAATGATATTTTTTACACTTTGAATATCGTTTTTCCATGTTGGTTTTATATCCCAAAAATTTTCTCCTGTTATCAGATTTAAATCTTCAAAATCAACAATTTCATGTAAAGGATTTACGACAAGAATTGGAATTCCTTTGTAACTATTTAATGTTCTTGTTTTTTTAAAACCACAAGCTTCGTAAGCGTTTATTGCAAAATCATTTTTAGTATTTACTTCTAAAAAAATGTTTTTAACATGAGATTCTTTTAATTTCGGAAAACTAAAATCAAGCATTTGTTGGGTGATTTTTTTGCCTCTGTGTGTAGGGCAAACTCCCGTTCCTCCAATATAAGCTGTTTTTATACCGGCATTATTTCGTATGCCATAAAGTAAAAACCCAACTAATTTTCCATCAATACTTGCACCAATAGAATAATCAAGATTGATATCTTCCATTTTTAACTTTCCTTTAAATTGATCTAAAGAAAGATGAATAGAAATGTAGTAATTTTGATAAGAAAGATTGTACAAAGCAGATAATTCTTCCAAATCTACATGAGCTAATGAATGTATTTTAATGTTTGTTTGCATAGTCATAATTTGCAAAGCAAAAATAGCCCCAACATTTAATAAATTTCTAAAAAAAATCTTAAAAAATTCACCTCAACCGAATAATCGTTTACCTTCTAATTCCGAATTTGATAAATAATTATATGATTTAATAAATCAGAATGAAATTTTATTCAAAAAAGTTATGTTTAAGTTAAGTTACTTTGAATAAAATTAACAAATAAACTTTTGTTTATGATTTAACATAAGCTTATTATTGGTTTTAGTGTACAATATTCTCTATTTAATAAATTTGCATACATTTTAAAACTAAAACTACGAGAGAAGAAAAATTTCTCCTCATTTGTTGAAATACCTATTCTTCTCTCGATTTTTATAAAAATCTTGAAGTAGAATTTCAGCAAAGGTGTAATTAATACACTATTTAAAATGTGATTTTCGTAAAAATTCTTTCTAATTTATTTTCAAAAATACCTAATTCTCAAAAAAACTATTTGAAAATCGTCAATTTGATAATGTTAATAACTTTTATTCAAAAATGAATAACGAACATTTGTTAGTTTTTTTCTTTTTGTTATTTTAGTAGCTCAAATTATCACAAAAAAATGAGTAAAAATTTAACAAAATTGGCTTCCATTGCCTTGTTTTGCTGCTATTCCTATGTCGTTGCTCAACAGCGTATAAATGACACTATAGTTGTAGAAAAAGTTGAGGTAATACAACCCCAAGAAAACAAAGATAAAGTTGATGTTCAATTTTATGGATTTATCAGGAATGATATTTTTATGGATACACGTCAAATGATCGGAGCAGGAGAGGTCTTGGTTCCTCTTTATCCAAAAGATCGATTATTAGATGTGAATGGTGCTGATATCAATGATGCATCAAAATTTCATATGCTATCAATTGTTTCGAGAGCGGGTGTTAATTTAAAAGGACCAGAACTACTTGGTGCTAAAACTTCGGGTATTTTAGAAGGAGAATTTTTTGGAGCAACAGAAGGAGGAATTAATGAATTTCGTTTACGCCACGCCTACGTGATGTTAGATTGGGAGAAAACGCAATTAGGGATTGGTCAATATTGGCATCCGTTTGTTGTTTTAGAAGCTTTGCCAAATGTTGCTAATTATGGAACTGGCGCTCCTGTTTATGCATTGAATAGAAATCCACAAGTGCGATTAACGCATAAGTTAACAGATAAATTTAAAGTGATCGCTGCTTTACATTCTCAACGCGATTTTACACCCAACACAGAACCTTTTAGAAACAGTGGAATGCCAGCTGCTCATTTACAATTGCAGTATAAATCTCCAGTTTTTACAGGAGGAGTAGGTGCTCAGTATGAGAATTTAAAACCAAAACTATCTTCGGGTAATCCACCGATAAAATCAAGTGAACGAGTAGAAAATGTTTCGTTCATGGCTTACTCAAAATTAAATACAAAACCGCTTCAAGTCACTGTTGCAGGATATTTGATGCAAGACGCATCATCATTTGTGCAATTAGGAGGAATTGTAGGGTATCAAAAAAGTCCTTTAGAAGTTGAAACATATAAACCGATGAATACACACAGTATGTGGATTGATTTGCAACAAAATTCCACAGGTAAGTTTTCGTTCGGATTATTTGCAGGATATGTCAGAAATAATGGAGTTAAAAATCCAGTAGAAGATGCAAGTGCAACTTCTTATGGTGTAACAACCAATTGGGGAGCTATTTCTGCTACTCCAGGAACACGAACAGTTAATTATTTGTATAAAGTAGTTCCTCGTTTAGATTTTACATTAAGCAAAGCATTAAAATTTAGATTAGAGTATGATCGTAGTACGGCTCAATGGGCTGATGCGACCATAAAAGGAACAGGAACTGAGAATAAATATTTAGCAAATAACAACAGATTTCAATTAACGACATTATTTAACTTCTAAAAATCACACAAAAAATGAGTACAAGCACTTTAAATACTTCGCAAACAGAAGCGAAGAAGGATAATATTTTCCAAATTATTTTAGCATCATCAGTCGGAACATTGATTGAATGGTACGATATGTTCTTAGCAATCATCTTAGCAAGTGTACTTTCGACACAATTATTTCCGAATGACGGTTCGTCACATTTCTTAGAAACACTTGCAGTTGTTGTTTCGTCTTTTATGTTTAGACCAATTGGATCTTTAATTTTTGGAAGTATTGGTGATCGTATTGGTAGAAAATATTCATTCCTAGTTTCTTTAATTATGATGGGAGCAGCTACATTTTTAATAGGTTGTATTCCAACTTTTGAGGATGTTGGTTGGTTAGCTCCAGTTTTATTATTGGTTTGCCGCATCATGCAAGGACTTGCAATTAGTGGAGAATATGCAGGTGCGGTAATTTATGTGGCTGAGCATGCTCCAGCAGAGAAAAGAGGGTTTTACACAGGGTTTATTCAAGCAACAGTTCCTATCGGATTATTGTTATGTTTAACAGTTGTTTTCTTAACTCAGTCTGTTTTATCAGAAGAAGCATTTAGCAGCTTCGGATGGAGAATTCCATTTTTATTTAGTGGAATATTAGTTATTTTAAGTTATTTTATTCGTCAACGTTTACATGAAAGTCCAATTTTCGAGCAATTGAAAAAAGAAGGAAAAACATCTAAGACTCCAATTAAAGATGCTTTTACAACACCAGGAAACGTAAAATTGATGCTAAAAGCTATTTTTGGTGGAAATGCAGCACAAAGTACAATTATGCAAACAACGTTATTCGTAACATTATTCTTTTTACAAAGAGCAGTTAATTTACCATACGAAACAGTTCTAATCGTAGTTTTATGTTCTACTTTATTTAGTTCATTTTTCTATCAATGGTTCGGAGCGTTGAGTGATAAAATTGGTCGTAAGCCTGTTATGTTAGGAGGAATGATTAGTAGTTTTATTTTGATTCCATTGTCATTCTTTTTATACATGCAATTAGGAAATCCAGATGGATTAAAAGAAATTCATGATATTTCGAATTTAGCTGTAGTCGGGATTATTGTAGTAAGTTTAATTACTTCTATTGCTGGAGCAGCGACATACGGACCACTTGGTGCATTTATGTTAGAAATTTTCCCTACTAAAATTCGCTATACAAGTATGGGATTTGCTCAAAATATGGGGAATGGATTTATTGGAGGTGCAACAACCTTTGTGACGGAATTAATCAAAAGTACCATTATCGTTTCGGCAGCAATGTCACCATATATTGGTCTTGTATATCCTTTAGTTTTAATATTTATTGCGATTTTAGTGAATTATTTCACAATTCCAGAAACATATAAAACAGATTTGACTGAAGATAATTAATTCTTTATAATTCATTGATTACAACTAAAAATGCTTCAAGATTTCTTGAAGCATTTTTAGTTTTTAATGATTTCTGTTGTATGATTTTATTGTCAACTTATTTGTTAATTTTTAAATAGATACATTGTATTGCTGTGTTTTGTCTTACAACAATCGTGCATTATCACGTAATAAAATTTAACTTTACAAAAATTTAATAGAATGACTTTAGCTGAGTTAAAGCAACTTTTTATTTCAGAATTAGAATCTATTTATGATCAAGATGAAATTGAAGGTGTTTTTTTAATTTATTTAGAAGATAAATTTGATATTCAATTTATTCCCTCTAATGAAATCGATTATACATCAGAAATTTCATCAGATATTAAGCAATTAAAAAAAGGAAAACCCGTACAACATATTACAGGAAAAGCTTTCTTTTATAATGATTTTTTTATCGTCAATGAAAATACATTAATTCCGCGTCCAGAGACGGAAGAATTAATCGAATTGATTCGAAATGATTATAATCCTGAAACTGAATTATCACTGATTGATTTAGGAACTGGAAGTGGTTGTATACCTATTTCTTTGGCCAAATTATTTCCGAACTCAAATGTTTCGGCTATTGATATTTCTGAAAAAGCTTTAGAAGTAGCTCAATCGAATGCCCAAAATTTGAATGTTAAAATTGGTTTTTATCAACAAAATCTTCTCGAAGATATTCAGTTAAATCAAAAATTTGATGTTATTGTTTCTAATCCTCCTTATATCAGAAATTTAGAGAAAGAAGAAATGCATCAAAATGTATTAAATTTCGAACCTCATTTGGCTCTTTTTGTCGAAAATGAAAATGCCCTTATTTTTTATGAACGTGTGCTTGTTTTTGCAGAGAATCATCTGAATCAAAATGGAACAATTTATTGTGAAATTAATCAATATTTAGGACAAGAAACAAAACAACTTTTTGAAAAAAATTATGAATTTGTAACTATTTATAAAGATATTTCAGGAAATGATCGCATGTTAAAAGCTTCAAAAACACAATAATGAAAATATTTTTTTCGTTTATATAGTAAAACCTCTTGTATTTCAAATAAAATTGGTATTAAAATTGTTAGGTTTTACATTATTAAAAAAACAATTAAATAAACAACTATGAAAAAATTATTTGTATTAGTAGCAGTCGCATCATTATCTTTTGCTACATCTTGTAAACAAGAAACAGCTAAAACGACTGAAACTAATGTTACGGTAGATTCTTTAGCAAACGACTCGACTGCAATTATTACGGAAACAACTACAACGACTACAACAGTTTCTGAAACGGAAGCGAAAGCTAGATTGGATGAGGCGAAAGCTAAATTAGAGGAAGCGAAAGCTAAAGGTGATAAAGCGGCAGAGGAAGCAGCTCAGAAAGCGTATGATGATGCTAATACAGCTTGGAAAAATACTAAAGAAGCAGTGAAAGACGCTGCACAAGACGTAAAAGCTGGTGTAAATAATGCAGTAGATAAAGTTGATGAAAAAGCAACTAAAGCAAAAGAAGATATTAATACTGCAGCGAAAGATGCTAAAGCAGACATTAATGCAGCGGCAAAAGATGTAAAAGCAGAAGCAAAAGAAGCTGGAGAAAAAGCGAAAGAAGGGTATAACAATACCTTAGAAAAATTGAAAGCAAAATAATATCAATATTATTATTGTTAACTTAGCCTTGAGAAATCTCAAGGCTATTTTTTATGTTAAATTTTAGAGAAGCAACAAAAGAAGATGCTGCATCTATCGCAAAATTGATGATGTTAGCAATGGATAAAATTGTGTTTGATTTTATTGGAAAAACTGACTACGAAGAAGGAATTTTATTCTTAAAAAAATTAATCGAACAAGAGAATAATCAATACAGTTATCAAAATACAGTTGTAATTGAATATGAAAATCAATTTGCTGGTACAACAACTTTTTATGATGGAGGAAAATTAAATGATTTAAGAAAACCCGTTTTAGATTTTTTAAAAACTAATTATAATCAAACTATACAACCTCAAGATGAAACGCAAGCTGGAGAAATTTATATAGATACAATTGCTGTTTCTGAAGATTTTAGAGGGAAAGGAATTGGTTCTAAAATATTAGATTATTTGATTGAAGAAATTGTTCATCATCGAAAACAAACGTTAGGCTTATTGGTTGATTTTACCAATCCGAATGCTAAAAAGTTGTATGAAAGAAAAGGTTTTGTTGTCGTTGGCGAAAAAATGTTGATGAATGAAAATCATGAACATATGCAGTACAAATCTGTTTAATATCACAATAATTTATCAGATAAAAAGTAAGTTTAATCACTTACTTTTTTTGTGAACACATTTCTGTAAAGAATGCAATAATAGTTAACTTTGTAAAATGAAATATTTAATTTTATTTGTTCTTATTTTAATCATTTTAGTGCTTTACAAAAAAATGAATTCTAAGAAAACAGTAGTCAAAAATATTGAAATAGAAGAACCAAAAGTATCGTTTATTGCAATTGATAAATCAAACGAAAAGAAGGAGAATTTTGAACACAATGCGTTGCCTTATAATTTTGTAATTTCTTCGATTACAAAAAAAGAGAAAACGTTAGAATTATTGATTTCTATAGAAAATCATACCCATAAAACAATTCGAATTAATTTGAAAGAAGCGACTTATTTTTCTTCTACTTTACAAGAAAAAATAAAGGCAGACGTAACTTTTTATGGAGAATTGAACATGGGAACAAATGATATTTTACTTAAGAATACGATTCTTCCTGAAGCGCATGTCATTCGAAATATTTATTTTTTTGATCACAATTTTTCAAATTTTAATGAAATGGATTTTGTGGAGATTACATTAGAAATCAATCAACAAGTTATTCATTTGAAACAATATTTATACGAGTCAAATCTTGATTCAGTTAAATTCGTTCATTAATTATAGTTAAAAAATTAGATATATGCTTAATTTTGCAAGCAAGAATAAGTTTATATGAAACATTTACAATTGATGTTGGGAAGTGTAATGCTTTTTGGTTTAACAGCTTGTCAAACACCGAAAGTAGCTATACAAGAGCAACAGAAAACAACAACAAATCATAGTTTACAAGTTGATGGTAAAATATATGCCGCTTTTTTTCAACAAAGAGCAGCTGAGTATCAAGCTTTAAGTCAACAAGCTTATAACGTTGCGAAATTGCGTTTAGATGAAGCGATTGCAGCGAAAGGCGAAAAACCCATCGCTATTGTATCAGATATTGATGAAACATTTTTAGATAATTCATATTACGCTGTAGAAATGGCGAAACAAGGTAAAACTTGGTCGCAAGATACGTGGGCAAATTGGACTTCAAAAGGGATTGCAACTCCATTAGCAGGATCTTTAGAGTTTTTTCAATACGCAGCGAGTAAGGGAGTTCAGATTTTTTATATCACGAATAGATACGAAGAAGAACGTCCAGGAACTTTAGCTAATTTGATGAAATACAACTATCCGTTACAAAGTCCTCAAAATTTGATTTTGAGAAGCAAAGAGAGTAGTAAAGAAACTCGTCGTCAAAATATTGCAAAAGATTTTGATATTGTTCTATTATTAGGAGATAGTTTAACAGATTTTTCTAATTTGTTTGATAATCATAAATCTGAAAAAGAAAGAGCTGCAGCAGTTGAGACTTTGAAAGCTGAATTTGGTAAAAGATTTATTGTTTTACCTAATGTTGGCTATGGAGATTGGGAATCTGCAATTTTTGATTATAAATATGATTTGACTCAAGAACAGAAAGATTCAATTATTTACGAAGCAGCAAAAGAAACACCAAGTCATTAATATTTATTAAAATAGAATAAAAAAATCCACTCAATGAGTGGATTTTTTTTATCAGAAAATTATTATTTCTTTTTTGTATCAACTGCTCCTGATAATTCAGATCCAGCTTTAAATTTAGCTACAGTTTTAGCAGCAATTTTGATTTCTTTTTTAGTTTGTGGGTTGATACCTGTTCTTGCAGCTCTCTCCGACGTAGAGAAAGTCCCGAATCCTACTAAAGCAACTTTATCTCCACTTGCTAAAGCTTTAGTTACATTTTCTGTAAATGAGTTTAGGGCTTTTTTAGCGGCTTCTTTAGAAATTCCAGCGTCAGCTGCAATTGCATCAATAAGTTCTGATTTGTTCATAGTTGTAACTTTTTAAATTAATTTATACACAAATATACTCTTTCCCTTTATTTGTGCAAGTTTCAAGGCTAAAAAAATCAATAAATTTTGCACTTTTCTTCAAATTTGTGTCAAAAATCAGTAAATAAGTACTTATTTTACGAATAAGGTGTCTTCGTTTTGATGTCCGTTGATAAAATCTTTGGCAGACATTCGACGTTTTCCTTCGGGTTGAAGTTCTAAAATTTCGTAAACTCCCTGAGGTAGTTTTATATATAGATTATTTTTTTGTAGAACTAATTGAAAATTTTCAGCCTCTAAAACCAAATCAGTTTTTAAACCACCATATAATTTTAAAGATTTATAGTTTTCTCCATTGCCAAAAGTTGTCCAAGCACATGGATAAGGAGAAAGTCCTCTAATTTTATTATGAATAGTATTGATTGATTGATTCCAATCAATTTTACAATCTTCTTTAAAAATTTTAGGAGCGTGTTTTAATTCGATTGTTTCTTCTTGTGGATGAGGTTTCAACGATTCGTTTTCTAAACCATCTAATGTTTTTACTACTAATTTAGCACCAATATGCATCAATTCGTCATGAATTTTTCCGACATTATCATTTTCTTCAATTGTGACTTTATCAGAAATTAAGATATTTCCTGTATCAATTTTTTCATCAATCAGAAAAGTGGTTACACCAGTTTCGTTGTCTCCATTCATTACTGCCCAATTGATCGGAGCTGCTCCACGGTATTGAGGAAGTAGCGATCCGTGTAGGTTAAATGTTCCTTTTGCAGGAATAGACCATACAACTTGTGGTAACATACGAAAAGCAACAACAACAAAAACATCTGCGTTCCAACTTTTTAACGTTTCGATGAATGCATCGTCACGTAATTTTTCTGGTTGAGCCAAAGGTAGATTATGTTCTAACGCATATTTTTTAACATCTGAAATATTCATTTTCTGTCCTCTTCCAGATGGTTTATCAGGAACAGTAACAACTCCAACTACTTCGTGATGACTATTTGTATTGATTTCATTCAATGATGTCGCCGCAAATTCGGGCGTACCCATAAAGACTACTCGCATTTTTATTCTATTAGTTTATAAGAATCGAATCCAATTGGTTGAACTCGCATTTCGTCGATTAAATATTGCAATTCTTCAACGATTATATCTTTTGGCAAATTTATGAATTTTGAGAGGATTTCGGCTTGCGTTTTCTCACCTTCTTTTAAATATTCAATCAAATCGTTAGCATTAAAATTCTTAGTTTGTTTTTTTGATTGGCAAACATCACATTTTCCACAATTTTCATCAGATTTTTGATTAAAATAACCAAACAACAAACGTTCTCTACAAATTGTATTTTGTTCAGCATAATATATCATTGCTTGCAAACGTTTCCAGTTATTCACTTGAATCGATTCGAAATCTTTCCACAGTTTGTTTTTAAATGCATTGGAATCTCTTGGAACAAGGAATCTAAAACGCGCTAAAAATCGATCCGAATAATCGATTGTTCCATTTTTATAATAATCATGCAAAGCGTTTCTGATGTCACCAATACTTCTGTGCAAATCAAACGCCATTTTACTTTCCGAAATTTCTCTACTGTAAGTGTAAATTCCAGGATAATGACGTTGTAAATAATCAAAAATTTGGTTTTCACCTTGATTAATTGAATGTGGCGAAGCTAAAATTTGAAGTGTACTATTTTGTGTATAATTCTTTTGTTGAATAATTTCTTTTGTATTTAGAAAATCTAAAAATTGAAGAACCATTTTTAGATTTAAACCAAATTTTTCGGCAAATTTCGGAATGTCTAACTGGTAATTCATTTCGGTTAATTCGCCTTCAGCAAGTTGTAATTGACTAAATAAACAATTCGAGATTTTGATAAAATCTTGTTGCGAAGGTAAATTAGCTTTGAAAATATTCTCGGCTTGTATACGATCATCGGGATGATAGAGGTAAATTCCATGCGACTCCTGTTCGTCACGACCAGCGCGTCCGACTTCTTGGTAATATGCTTCTATACCTTGTGGTAAATCGATATGAAAGACTGTGCGTACATTCGGTTTATCGATTCCCATTCCAAATGCATTTGTCGAAACCATAATACGCGAATTACTCAACATCCAATTGCGTTGTTTTTCTTCCTTTTCGTCTTTGGTTAATTTGGCATGAAAATAATCGGCATCAAAGCCATTTTGACTCAAAAAATTAGCTATTTCGTACGTTAATTTTCTATTTCGAACAAATATGATACTCGAACCTGAATATTTTTTTAAGTAATAAATTAAATCTTTTTTCTTGTCGGTGGATAGAAAAACATTGTACGAAAGATTTTCTCGTTTTAAAGAGGATTTGAAAATTTGAGGTTGATTAAGCTCAAGTTTTTCAATAATTTCAAGTTGAATTTTTTCAGTTGCTGTCGCTGTAAGTGCTAAAATAGGTACTTTGGGTAGAATGGTTTTTAATCGAGCAATTCGATGATAGGCTGGGCGAAAATCATGTCCCCATTCAGAAACACAATGTGCTTCATCTACCGCAAGTAAACTAATATTAATCTGCTTCAAACGTTCGATAAAAATTCTACTTTGCAAACGTTCTGGCGAAACATATAACAACTTTATTCTGTTATTTTGACAATCGTCTAAAATTTTTCCGATTGTATTTTGATCGATTTCATTCGTAATATACGCCGTAGAAATACCTTTGGACGTTAAATTCTGTACTTGATCTTTCATCAGAGCAATTAATGGAGAAATTACCAAGGTCAATCCATCAAACATAATTGCAGGAACTTGATAACACAAGGATTTTCCTCCACCAGTAGGTAAAATAGCCAAAGTATCTTTACTTTCTAATACATTAGAAATAATTTCTTCTTGCGGCGTTTTGAAAGAAGGGTAGTTCCAATATTTGAAAAGAATTTCTTTTGCAGTCAAATTACAAAGCTTTGTTGTAAAATTAGGAAAATATAACTCAATTAAACAATCGAGTTATCATTCTTTTCTTTAGCGTTATTGAAAGATTTATTAAAATCCAAAATTTAATCCGAAAACTACTCGACCTGGATCCTCACCTTTGAAGTAAGAGATGGTTGCGGTAATGGATTGCGCTCCATTGATCCATAATCCTCCACCCATAGATGAATGCCATTTATCGGAATCTTCTCCATTTAACCAAACTCGTCCGTAGTCTGCACCAACAAAAACACCTAATCTCAATGGAACAATAGCTTTGAAACGTAATGCGTCAAAACGTAAATCTGATGTTTGTAAGAAAACTTTGTCTCCGGCAAAACGTCCTAATCGGTATCCACGTAAATCTTGATCTCCTCCTAAGTTAGCCATTTGATAAAACTCCATAAAATCACCCCAAATAGCTTTTCCTTTAAGCATAGAAGCAACTGTCAATCGGCCATTTGCTGAAATTTTATGCGTAAATCCTAAGTTAAGCTCTGTATAAAAGTGATTACGTTCAAAATCCGTTAAATTCGAAATCCATTTTGCATGTGCTAAAAATGTCATTCCTAATTTTGGTAATGATTCGTTATCGTAATTTTTGAAAAGATATTTAGCACCGATTTCTCCAAAATGTTGTCCTTTAAAGACATCTCGGTTGATATCTGGTAAGTCACCAACGATACGATCAAGGTTTTCTTCAATTTTTTTGTAACTATAAATGGTAGAAAAATCTAATCGACCATTGTTGTTCATAATTTTGAAAATAGAAGGACCAATGCTATAACTTTCTAATCTTACACGGTTATAATCTATTCCTATTTCTTCTTGATTATTTACTGTTTCGTTTCCAAAACCGAAGAAATTTGTACTATAAGTAGGGCTGGTGTAAGCAGCGTTTAAGTCTAAATTCCACTTACCTAAGGCTTTTGTAAAAGTACCTTTGTATTTCGCATCCCAACCACCTGTCGCAAAATAATAACTAACTTGTAAATTGTGACGTTGAGAGTATGGTTTGCGGTCAAATCCATTTATAGTATAGGTTGGTGAAAGTCCAATTTTTAAACCATCGTCGGGATTATAACCAATGTTGGGTAACATGGTAAAGAAATTATACATCGGTTGTTTATAATCGTATGTATTGACCTCATAATCGTTGACAAAATTTTTAGAAGTTAGAAAAGTAGATTCAGAAGCGTTACTGCCATTGGCGTAATCATATACTTTTATTTTCGCTGCACGTTTCACCTCGTAATCATCATCATCAATTCCACCAATAATACGTGTTAAAATAGCATTACTTGGTTTACCTTCGACTCTGAATTTGTCTTTTCCATTTAATCCATACAAACGAATTTCTTTGGTTTCTTTTTTATCAAATTCTTCATCAAAAATTAATGTTTTTTCTTTGCCTGAATAGATTTTGATAGCTGTTTTACCTTTTGCTAAACGAGTAATGATAAATTCGTCATCTTCATCTGTCCCTTTTAAAATGATTAGTTTGCGAAGTATTTTATTGTATTCCTCTGCAAATTTTTCTAATTTAGATTTTCGAGAGATGATATGATTGATAACGTCTTGATCATATTCTTGTTTTGTTTCCGTAGGAATTAATTCGAACGATTGTTTAATGTACTCATCGCTCAAATTTTCTTGAATATAGCGTGCTTCTTGTTTCCAAAGGTTAAGATCAGATGATTCTAAAATAGCCAAGTCTAATGGATAGGGTTCACGGTTGAACCACTTTACATTTTTGATATCATCTTTGTAATCTTGCATATGTCGAAGTGGAGGAATCCGCATAATAAGGTTAAAGAAAAGACCATCGTAACGAGGAAATGCTTGATCGCGATCACGTGGAATTGCACGATATATCGTTTTTCCATTTTCTTCATACGCACCCCAACGCCATTGATCCGAGTGTCGATCCCAATCGCCAACCAACATGTCAAAAAGTCGCGCACGAATGTAGGCTTGTTTGTCTACAATTACATCTTTATTTTTTTGAATCGCAACCAGCATATCATCCGTGCTTACAATATCGGTTGGCTTTCTGAAAACACCATCCTGATATCCAGCCATTGGACGTTCTTCAATCATATATAGCTCATCACCAAAATTTTCGTTGTATTCTTTTAACGTTTCTTGTTTGGGAACATAAAATAATTTTGGCGTAGCATGCATAATATGGATAGGCTTCATCAAATTTGCAACTGCTAACGGATAATAAGGGTGATTGGTTGTATAAAAATCCATCAAAAATTTTTCAGTAAAAGAATCTTCAAATTCATCTGCAACATATTTATTTTTGAAGGCAACTTGTTGAATAAATTGTGTAGCACTTTTTTTTACCGAACGCATATTGTATTCTTCACCTTTATTGTTCACTAAACGCAAACTTTTCGTTTGATGTCCGCCCCCCATTCTGATAGGTGTTAAACCTCCATACAGTTGATTTAAATTAACTGTATTAGCTGTTATTGTTTGGCCGAAAGTTTTGCGGTAATGACGACCAAAAAAGAATTTATATGGATCAGATTTTTTTGTTACATCTAACTCATATACACTTGTTTCTTTTGTTTTTGGCATTTTTTTATCGTCATATACCTGAGCCAAATATTGCTTTTTCTTTTCTGTAACTTGTTTTGATAATAACAATTCGATTTCATCATTTTTGAACCCATAAAAATTTGCCAAAGAAGCGCCATTGTCATATAAATCTAAAACAACAAAACCATTGTCACCATAAGAGAAATCATTTTTACCAACCGCTTTTGCCGATTCTTTTTTAGAGCCAGATCCACTTATAATTTGTTTGACATTGTTCTGTTGAATGTATTGTAAATTATGATCATGACCAGAAACAACAATGACATTATTCCTATTTTCGATAATTGTCGCAATACGAGATGCCATTTCTCTATATTTGAAATTATTGACATCTTGCGGACTCAACCCAGTCGTGCTACGCAACAAATTAATAAAAGATCCAATGATAGGTAAAGGAACTTTGAAATCGTCTCCAAATGGATAAAATTGTTTTTTGAAATCAAATTGCCCACCATGCGTACCATTCGAAAACAAGGGATGATGCATAGTGATTATAGTTGTGCGATTTTGATATTTATTTAATTGTGATTCTAATTCTTCAAAAAAAGCTTCACGCGATTTGATATCACACTTTTCGTTAAGGCCTGGGTGATTATCCCAATCTTGTAAATACCATTCAGAATCTATTGCAATTATCCCAATACTATCGTTGACATTTATTTTATCAATTGGACAAGCATCTTTTGGTAAGAATGCTTTTTTATTTCCTAATTGCTTTTTAACTATTTTTTCTTGTTCTTTTAGCCCTTTTACACCATTTCTCCAATCATGATTTCCTGGAATAAAAAGTGTTTTTCCTTTGAATTCTTTTGCTAAATCAATCTGAAGTTGAAGTTTATCTCGGCTTGTCGTATAATTTTTCTTTGTAGAATCAACTACAATTCCATTTTCGTAAATATTATCACCCAAAAAGAAAAGATAAGAAGTAGAATCTGCTTTTGCTAATTCATTTTTTAGCATTTTCAAATTCTGTTTATTTATTGGCTGATCCAAATCGCCAGCATCACCAATTAAATAGATTGATTGGATTTTGTTGCCTTCAACTTTTTGTGTCTTCTCGGTCTTAATATTTTTCCCGTATTGAGGATGTTGCGTAGCGCAAGATGTCATATAAAGACACGAACCTACTAAAGCCAAAAAAGGATAATTCAATTTTTTGTTGTTCAGTGTTGGTAATAATTTCATACATTTAAGCGTTAAAAACTTGTGATGAACCAATTGTTATTAAATATAGAAAACTATGTTTTCAATCTGTTCAAAGATAAACTTTCTTTAGATTTTACGTACCATAATTTTATGCATACCGTAAAAGTTGTAGAAGCCATAAAAACCTTGAGTGCTGAAGAACAAATTCCTACAGATCTACAAGAAAAATTAATAATTGCAGGTTGGTTTCACGATACCGGTTACACAAAAATCGTGCAAGGTCATGAAATTGAGAGTGCAAATATTGTAAAAGAGTATTTAAGTGAACTTGATTTTGATGAAAAATATATTAAAGAAGTTCAAGATTATATTTTGATTACAACTTTATATAAAGTTCCGAAGACGATTGGCGAAGCAATTGTAAAAGATGCAGATAATTATCATTTGGGTCAAACTGAATATCCAAAAATAGCCGAATTATTACGAGATGAGATTTCGAAAATTTGTAAAAAAGACTTTACAGATTATGAATGGCATATAGAAAACCGAAATTTCTTTTTGAATGTGCATCATTTTTATACCGATTCGGCAAAAAAACTTTGGCAAAAAGGAAAAGAAGAAAATTTGATTTATACACAAAGTAAAATCAAAGAAATTGAGTTGATTGGCGATGTACCGAACAAATACGAATTAAAGAAAAAGAAAAACGATAAAATTCAACAACCCGATCGAGGTGTAGATACGCTTTTCCGTGTAACGTTAAACAATCATACGCGTTTAAGTGATATTGCAGATAGTAAAGCCAATATTTTATTGTCTGTAAATGCAATTGTAATTTCGATTGCGCTTTCTACGTTGGTTCCGAAATTAGGAAGTCCAAAAAATGAATACTTGATTTTACCTTCTATTGTTATGCTTTTGTCAAGTGTTATTTCGATTATTTTTGCAATTTTAGCCACAAAACCAAAAGTTACTTACGAAAGTTTTAACGAAGAAGATGTAAAAAATAGAAAAGTTAATTTGCTTTTCTTTGGAAATTTTTATCAAATGTCGCTTGATGCCTACGAAGAGGCGATGGAAGAATTGATGAAAGACAGAGATTATGTTTATACATCTTTAACTCGAGATTTATACTATTTAGGAAAAGTTTTGGAGCGAAAATATCGCTTGTTGAGTATAACGTATACCATTTTTATGATTGGTACTATATTATCAGTTTTGACTTTTGCTTATGCAATGTTTACAAATGTTGGTTAAATACAATTCCAACTAAAAATTCGCCTATTTTTTCTTATAAATACTTTAAGAATGCCTATTTTTAGACCATAAAATAGTTGAGATGAAAATTGAATTAAATAGAGTAAACAAAGCTTCTCATTACGAAGCAACTGCTGCAAGTTCTTCTGTGAAGGTGAATATAGATGGGCCAGAATCGATAGGAGGAGAGGGAAAAGGAGTTCGTCCGATGGAGCTAGTTTTAATAGCTTTAGGTAGTTGTAGTGTTTTTGATTTGGGAGAAATTTTAAAAAAACAACGTCAAGAAATCGAAGATCTTAAAGTTGAGGTAGAAGGACAACGCCGCGAAGAAATTCCAAATATTTTCACAAACATTCACATCAAATTTTTCTTAAAAGGAAACATCGATTTGGAAAAAGCAAATAAAGCTGCTGAATTAGCAGTGAAAAAATATTGTAGCGTACACGATATGTTAGCAAACGGAGGTATCGAGATTACGTACGAAATTAATGTGAATTAAATTATAGCAAAACATTACACCAAATAATGATGGAATAAATGACGAATGGGATTTGAGTAAATTCTTAACTGCCTATCCAAATGCTGTTATAGAAATTTATGACCGATTTGAAAAAAATGTGAAAACAATTACACAAGCTGATCAGTTTATTTGGGATGAAAGAATACGAGGAAAACCTGTGCCTACAGATAATTATTGGTATGTAATCAAACTAAATGATGAACAAACAAAATCAGGTTCAATATTAATTAAAATCAGATAATCTTAAGTTTTTGAAACAAGATTAAATCGTAAAATCATGATAACAAAAAGATGTAGCCTTATAGGTTACATCTTTTTTTGTTAAATTTACAATTCAATGTATATTAACTTCCTGAAAAAGTTTAGTTTGAACCTGTAATTATACTGAATATGAATACGAAAAACCAACAAATTGTTTATGTCCACGGACTATATAGCTCGGCTAATTCTTCGAAATTCAAATCGATTTTAAAGAAATATCCTTCAGCAATTTGTGTAGAATGGAGAGTAGAGGATACTATATCGGCCATTTTGCTTGAGGCTTACGATCACTTAAAAGGAGTCGTGGAAGATTTAACTATTATTGGGAGTTCTACTGGAGGTAATTTTGCGTGGCAATTGCAACAGAAATTAAAAGAAAATGGTAAATCGAGTGAATTGATTTTACTTAATCCTTTGGTTGATGTATCAGTCATAAAAGAGCTTGATTTTCCAGAAAATCTTATCCAATTTTTAGTAGATATGAATCGTTTCGAAAATACTAAAGTTTTTTTATCCGTTCATGATGAAGTGTTAGATTTTGAAAAGTTAAAAAAATTCTTCGAAATGCAAGACAATATTTTTCCAAATCAAATTGATATGATCGAAATTGATGATGATCATCGTATTCATAACTTCAAGTCATTGTTAACGTTAATTTAATTTACTCTTTACAATTATTTAATTTTATTCCATGCATTTTTGCATCAAAATTAAGTCACTCAAATTATGAAGCATTATTTAGTTTTACCGTTATTATTAATAACTGTAAGTCTTTTTGGACAGAATAAAGATTCTATTCAAACAGAAGAATATAAAAACTTGATGTCGCCTTATTACAGTTATGGAGACGGTTTGGGAATTACTTCTCCCGATAGTTTGTATCAGGTAAATATTCGATTCAGAATGCAAAATAGAGTGTCTTATATTGATAATCAAGATGAAGAAGATAAAATTGATGCGCAAATTCGTCGTTTAAGGCTTCGATTAGACGGTTATATTGGTAATCCAAAGTTCGAATATTCGTTGCAACTTTCTTTTGCTTCTGGCGATGTAGGAAAGGCAGAGGAGGGAAAAAATACTAACATCATTCGAGATGCCATGATTTTTTATAACCCAAATAAACATTGGAGTTTTGGATTTGGTCAAACCAAATTGCCGGGAAATAGACAGCGAAATAATTCTTCGGGTGCATTACAATTAACAGATCGTTCTATTAACAATGCGGACTTTAACATCGACCGTGATTTTGGATTTCAAGTACAACATTCAAAAAAATCAAAAGAACATTTTTCGTATACATTGCGTGGAGCTGTTTCTACTGGAGAAGGGAGAAATTGGACAAAGTTTGATGATACAGGTTTAGCCTATACAGGAAAAGTAGAATTGTTTCCGTTCGGGGCTTTTACAAATGACGGAAGTAGTTACGAAGGAGATTTATTTCATGAGCAAACACCAAAGTTGATGCTTTCTGGTGCGTACAGTTACAATAATAATGCGCATAAAACCAAAGGTCAGCAAGGAGATGAGTTATTTGGAACAGCAAATATTCAATCTTTATTTTTTGATGCAATGTTCAAATATCGTGGTTGGAGTTTTATGTATGCTTACTTGAATAGAAATTCTGATCAAACTGTATTCTATAACCCGCAAGATGCAACCGATTTTAATTACATCTACAATGGTCATGGAATGGATTTTCAAGGTTCATACACTTTTCCAAAACATTGGGAAGTAATTGGACGCTATTCTACGCAAAAAGTAAATGATAAAATTTTTGAATTTACTCCAAACACAAATCAATATAGTTTAGGGTTGACGAAGTATATCTGGGAACATGCCTTCAAATTACAAGCAGAAGTGTCCTATGAGCAACAGAAGTTTTATAATTTAGAAAAGAAAAACAATTGGTATGCCCGTTTACAAATAGAAATTGGGATATAAGCTATCTTATTTAAGTAAACTATTTTACAAAGATTTAATGGTATGATATTTAAATAAATTGTTTAAATTTGTAGTAACAATATCAACCCATGCAACCCAATAAAAGAAAAAGTAGCCTGAATCGTAATGTGGAATTCGGCACAAAAAAAGTATAGTTTAAAGACGTAATAATTGTAGCAATTTTAATATTTGTAATCGTTTTAACAATATTTAAATTTGTAAATTAAATAATCTAATAAAAAAATCCCTTCATCTGAAGGGATTTTTTTATCTATTTTTTCTCAATAGAAACTAATTTCGAATTTTCTTTACAAATCTCAAGAACGAAGTCATAATCTTTAGAATTGTCTTTGCTTTTGTAATTTGCTAAATATTCTCTACATGGAACTTGATCTTTTTTAGAGTTATCAAAATCAACTTTACTTCTTTTGAATAATTCTTTTTTCAAAAATGTAGAATCTAAATTTTCAGTTTTCATAAATGCTTGTGCTTCTGGTGAAATCGATAATCTTTTAGAATAAGCTTCATCCAAAACTCTTGCATTTGGAAAGTAATTACATGAGAATGCGCGTGGACCAAACGCCATTGCGACGAAAACCATCCCAATTCCTACTCCCATCATATACTTCATAAATCTTTGCGTAAACGTCATATGATCAATAAATTAATGTCGTGAAATGGTAAATCAAACCAGTCACATAAGTTCTTTTTTACAATTCTTCCTTTGTACAAATATACGCCATTTCTTATAGTTTTATCCGTTTGTACCACATTTGCAAAACCAGATTCTTCTGATATTTGAAATAAATAGGATAAAAAATAATTACTCAACGCTTTAGTAGACGTACGTGCAACGCGAGAAGTGATATTAGAAACGGCATAATGAATGATATCATTCTTTACAATGATTGGATGATCATGTGTTGTCAACTCTGAAGTTTCAAAGCATCCACCTTGATCTATACTAACATCAATAATAACAGCGCCAGCTTTCATATTTTGAACCATCATTTCAGTAACGACACATGGTGTACGAGTTTCTCCACGAAGTGCTCCAATTGCTAAATCGCATCGTCTTAAAGCTTTTCCTAATTCTTTAGGATCTAATGTTGAAGTGGAAACGCGTTGACCAATATTTTGTTGTAAACGTCTTAATCTCGTCAATGAATTGTCAAAAACTCGAACCGAAGCGCCCAAACCTAAAGCAGTTCTTGTTGCATTTTCAGCAACAGTTCCTGCTCCAAGAATAACAACTTCTGTTGGTCGTACTCCAGTAACGCCTCCCATTAAAATACCATTCCCAACATTTGTTGAAGACATCAATTCACTCGCTACCAAAATAGCCGTAGTTCCTGCAATTTCACTTAATAAACGAACGACTGGTAAATGATTTTGTTCATCACGAATAAACTCAAAACCTACAGCATCTACACGTTTTGCGATAAGTTTCTGAAAATATTCACGTTTCAACGTGTTGGTAGGTACAGAAGAAATGATTAATGCATGGGGTTTTACCCAATCAATTTCTTCTAATGTAAGTGGGCCTACTTTTAGAATAATTGGTTTTTCGAAAACGGATTGCGTATTGTAAGAAATCTGCGCACCAGCTTCCGAATATTCTTTATCTGAGTAATTTGCCCCTTCTCCTGCTCCAGTTTCAATCGTTACTTGATGTCCGTTATTGACTAAAATTTCGACTGCATCAGGAGAAAGACAAATTCGTTTTTCTTGATTATTTGTTTCTTTTGGAATTCCAATATCGAAGCGCTCTTTCTTATGAGGAATCTCTAAACGCTCGGGTTGAGGAATAAGTTCTTCTTGAGAAAACGGCGTGAAAATATTTTTTCCGTCCATAATGTATTAGCTAAAGTTTAAATGACGAATTCCATCTACATTTTTTAGTGTAATTGTGTGGTGCTCATCAGGTATAAAGTTAGCAATTTTATTTGGCCATTCCATCAAACAATAATGATTAGAATATAAATATTCTTCAATACCAAAATCTAATGCTTCATCTTCATGATTCAAACGGTAAAAATCAAAATGAAAGACCTTTCCTTTTTTGGTGTCATATTCATTTACGATCGAAAAAGTTGGACTTGATACTTCATCATTTGTGCCTAAAGCTTTTACAAATTCTTTGATAAAAGTTGTTTTTCCAGCACCCATTTCTCCTTCGAAAGTGATTAATTTATAGTGAAGCTGATCTATTATTTGATGTGCAACTTCGGGTAATTCGTCTAAATTATGAATGATAAATTCCATTTAATTTTTTGGTGTTAAAACAACCATTGGTATAATTATTTCTTCTAACGAAATTCCACCATGTTGGTAAGTATTCTTGTAATAATTAACGAAATGATTGTAATTTTTTGGATACGTTAAAAATAAATTTTCTTTTGCAAAGATATACTTTGACGTAACATTAACCTTAGGTAAAAGGAATTTTTCTGGTTGATCAACTGCCAAAACATCTTTTGGATCATATTGCAATTGTTTCCCTAATTTGTAACGTAGGTTGGTACTTGCTTCTTTATCTCCAATGACTTTTGTTGGCTCTTTAACGTAAATTGTTCCATGATCGGTTGTTACAATAATTTTCATCTTGTTTTGAGCCGCTTTTTTTACAATTTCCATTAAATACGAATTTTCAAACCAATGTTTTGTAATTGAACGATAGGTTTTGTCGTCTCGAATCATTTCGCCTACAATACGATTATCAGTTTTCGCATGCGATAAAATATCAATGAAGTTATAGACGATAACATTCAGATTATTGTTTTTGTAATTGTTAAAATCATCTGCAATTTTTTTCTCAAAATCAGAATTTAAAATTTTGAAATAATTGTATGTAAGATCTCCCAATCCAAGACGTTTTAATTGTTCTCCTAACAATTCTTTTTCGTGCATATTTTTGTTTCCTTCATCGGTGTCATTTAACCAGTACTGAGGATATTTTTTCTCAATTTCAAGTGGCATCAGTCCCGAAAAGAATGCATTTCTTGCATATTGTGTTGCTGACGGCAAAATACTGTAATATAGATTTTCGTTTTCAGAATTATAATAACGATTAAAAATAGGTTCAATCACTTTCCATTGATCATAGCGTAAATTGTCCACCATTATCAATAATACATTTTTGTCTTTCCCTAATTGTGGGCGAACTAATTGATTAAAAACTGTGTGCGATAAAACAGGGCGATCTTCGTCATCATGTAACCAATCTTCGTAATTACGTTCAATGAATTTAAAGAAAGCTGCATTGGCTTCACTTTTTTGATTTTCGATGATTTGCGTTAAAGCAGTATCTTCAATATTTTCTAATTCAAGTTCCCAATAAACCAATTTTTTATAAATCTCTTGCCAATCTTCAAAATCACGCGCATTCATCATATCCATCGTAATATTTCTGAATTCTTGTTGGTAATTGATAACTGTTTTTTCGGAAATAATTTTAGAAGCATCCAAAATCTTTTTCAAACTTAATAAGATCTGATTTGGGTTAACAGGTTTAATCAAATAATCTGAAATATGTGCACCAATTGCATCTTCCATAATATGTTCTTCCTCACTTTTTGTGACCATAATAACGGGAAGATTTGGGCGGATTTCTTTGATTTTTGGCAAAGCTTCTAAGCCGCTTAACCCTGGCATGTTTTCATCGATTAAAACCGCTACAAAATTTTCTTTTTCAATCACTTCTAACGCATCCGTTGCGTTGTTTATCATTGTCGTATCGTATCCCTTTTTCTCTAAAAAAAGTTGGTGCGGTTTCAATAAATCGATTTCATCGTCAATCCATAAAATTTTTATAGCCATTTGTAATAATTTATATTTTTTATTATGATTTTTCTACTATCAGAATTCTTCCAAATATAGCGATAACAGAAATGTTAACATCTAAATTGTATGTTAAACAAAACAGGAGTTTTGCTAAAATTTGCGTTGTTTTTTTAGCATAAATAATTCCAAAAATGATTTTAAAGAAAAATATTTTATAAAAACGTTTCTTTCTGATCAAAGTACTCTTTAGAATGGGTAAAAATTTATATCTTTGTTAACAAAATTGTACGTTTGAATCCATTAAACAATAATAAGTTGAAAATAGTAAATGATCCAGTTCATGGATTTATAACGATTCCAAACGAGCTTATTTATCAGATTATTCAACATCCATATTTTCAACGACTTCGTAGAATTTCGCAAACAGGACTGACTGAAATGGTGTATCCTGGTGCAAGACATTCTCGTTTTCATCACGCTTTAGGTTGTATGCATTTGATGCAAAAAGCCCTAAATATCCTTAAAAGAAAAAACGTTGAAATAACTTCCGAAGAAGAGAATGCGGCGTTGATAGCCATCCTTTTGCATGATTTGGGACATGGTCCTTTTTCACATTCTCTTGAACATTCGATTATTAATGGTTCTCATCACGAAGAAATTTCGCTTCGTTTGATGGAAGAATTAAATCAAATTTTTGATCAAAAATTAACGTTAGCTATTCAAATTTTTAAAGGACAATATCCAAAAAAGTTTTTAACGCAATTGGTTTCGAGTCAATTGGATTGCGATCGTATGGATTATTTGAAACGAGATAGTTTTTATTCTGGTGTTGTAGAAGGAAATATTAATCCAGAACGAATTATCTCTATGATGAATGTTTCGGATAATGAGTTGGTGATTGAAGCCAAAGGAATTCCTTCTGTCGAAAAATTTTTGATGGCGCGTATGTTTATGTATATGCAAGTATACATGCACAAAAAATCTTTTACAGCCGAAAATTTTTTGATTAATGTATTAAGAAGAGCAAAAGAGATGACACGAAAAGGTGAAAATTTGTTTGCAACTTCAGCTTTTAAGTATTTTTTAGAAGATAATGAAGATGGAAGTTTATCAAAAGAAGGTTTAGAAATATTTACGCATTTAGATGATTCGGATGTGTTATCAGCAATTAAAGAATGGCAATATCACGATGATTTTATTTTAAGTAAATTATCAAAAAATATCATTCAGAGAACGTTACCAAAATCCTATTTAATGGATAATAAATTGACTGATGAAGAAATTTTGCTTGAAAAGAATAGAGTAAAAGAAGCTTTAGAAATTGAGGATGCAAGCTATTTTGTGGAGCAGACAACAATTAAAATAGTTCCGTACGAAAAATCAAAAAGTCCAATTAAGGTTTTATATAAGAATGGTGATGTTAAAGAATTATCTTGTTCCGGAAAAAGTTTGTTAACGCAATTTTTGGGACAAGAAATTACAAAATATCACTACCATAGTGTATAAGGATTGATTTAAAGAATTTGACAAAAAAGTTAAATATCTTATATAATCATTTTATAAATTTAAGAATAATTATTAGTTTTGCAGACTATGAAGTTTAAAGCTGCAGAGATTGCACAATTATTGCAAGGAACCGTAAAAGGTAATGCAAATGTAGAGGTTTCCACACTATCAAAGATAGAGGAGGGAAAAGAAGGTTCGATTTCGTTTTTAGCAAATCCGAAATACGAACATTTTATCTATTCAACTCATGCTTCTATTGTAATTGTGAGTAAAGATTTTGTAGCGACAGATTCAATATCTTCTACCTTAATTATTGTGGAAGATGCTTATCAAGCGTTTACACAATTATTACACTATTACAATACCATAAAAAATAATAAAGTTGGAATAGAAGAATATACAAAAGTAAATTCTACTGCCCAATTAGGAGATAATGTATATGTTGGAAGTTTTTCTTACATTGGAGCTAACGTTTCGATTGGGAATAATGTGAAAATATATCCAAATGTAACGATTGGAGATTACGTAACGATTGGAGATAATACCGTTTTACATTCAGGTGTACAAGTGTATGAGGAATGTGAAATTGGTCAGAATTGCATCATTCATTCTAACGTTGTAATTGGAGCTGATGGCTTCGGTTTTGCACCAAATCCAGATGGATCTTTTGAAAAAATTCCTCAAATAGGAAATGTTTTGATTGAAGATAATGTCGAAATTGGAGCAGGATCAACGATAGATAGAGCAACAATGGGATCTACAATTATTCGTAAAGGAGTAAAATTAGATAATCAAATTCAAATTGCTCATAATGTTCAAATAGGAGAGAATACTGTTATAGCTTCGCAAAGTGGAGTGGCAGGTTCTACCAAAATTGGACGCAATTGTATGGTTGGAGGTCAAGTTGGTATCGCAGGTCATTTGACTATCGGAGATTTTGTACAAGTGCAAGCTCAGAGTGGTATTAACGGAGATGTAGAAAGCAAAACGCAATTGTATGGTTCACCAGCAATAGAAGCGACAAGCTTTAGAAAAGCATACGTACATTTTAGAAAGTTTCCAGAAATTGTGAAACGAATCGATAAATTAGAAAAAGAGAACAAACAAAAGTAAAAGTTAATGTCTGATAAACAAAAAACTTTAGCGAATGAAGCCGTTCTAAAAGGTGTTGGCTTACATACAGGTAAATTTGTTACCTTAACATTTAAACCAGCTGAACCGGATACAGGATTTGTATTTGTTAGAACAGATTTAGAAGGTCAACCTCAAGTAGAAGCAGATGCACAATATGTTGTGAGTACAGCGAGAGGAACAACTTTAGAAAAGAAGGGAGTTAAAGTACATACAACTGAGCACGTTTTGGCGGCTTTGGTAGGTATGGATATTGATAACTGTTACATTGAAATCGACAATGCAGAACCTCCAATTATGGACGGTTCTTCACGTTTTTTTGTAGAAGCAATAGAATCTGCAGGAATTGTTGAACAAGACAAAGACAGAGAATATTATAGAATTAAAGAAATTGTAACTTACGTAGATCCAGAAACAGGATCAGAAATCACTGCAATTCCAGCAGATGAATATCAAGTTACGGCAATGGTTGATTTTGGAACTAAGGTTTTAGGAACTCAAAATGCGACATTATCGTCTATAAAAAATTTCAAACAAGATATCTCTCAAGCAAGAACGTTCTGTTTTTTACATGAGTTAGAACAATTGTTAGAAGCTGGTTTAGTAAAAGGTGGAGATTTAGACAATGCGATTGTTTATGTTGACAAAGAAATTACGCCAGAAACGAAAGAAAAACTATGTAAAGCTTTTAATAGAGATAATGTTTCTATACGTCCAAATGGAATTTTAGATCACTTGACTTTACACTATCCAAACGAAGCTGCTCGTCACAAATTATTAGATGTTGTGGGAGATTTAGCTTTAGTAGGAAAGAAGTTAAAGGCTAAAATTATTGCCACAAAACCTGGACATCACACCAATACAAATTTTGCAAAAAAATTAAGCAAACAAATCAAATTAGCACAACGTAACAAAGTTCCTGAATTTGATTTAACAGCTGACCCAGTTTATGATATCAATGATATCATGAAACTATTGCCTCATCGTCCACCATTTTTACTGATTGACAAGGTAATTTCTAAAACAGCAACTGGTTTAATCGGTGTGAAAAATGTAACGATGAACGAACCATTTTTTGTAGGCCATTTTCCAAAAGAACCAGTAATGCCAGGTGTATTACAAATTGAAGCAATGGCACAATTAGGAGGTTTATTAATTTTAGGTGAACTAGAAAATCCCCAGGAATATTCTACTTACTTCATGAAAATTGAAGGAGCAAAGTTTAAACGTAAAATTATCCCAGGAGATACAATTGTGTTTAAGTTAGAGTTGGTAGAACCAATTAGAAGAGGAATCGTTCATATGCAAGGAATTGGATATGTAAACAATCAAATCGCTGTGGAAGCAGAAATGATGGCAGTTATTACAAAAGAATAATTTAAAGAAATGGAAGTTATGAATTATCCGATGGCATATGTTCATCCAACTGCAATAATAGGTGAAAATGTTACTATAAGCCCCTTTTCGTCTGTTTATGAAGATGTGGAAATTGGTGAAGGAACATGGATTGGTCCTAATGTAACAATTATGTCAGGAGCTCGTATTGGGAAAAATTGTAAAATTTATCCAGGTACAGTAATTTCTGGTGAGCCCCAAGATTTAAAATATGGAGGTGAAAAAACTTTCACTTATATCGGTGACAATACCACAATTCGTGAATGTGTTACAGTAAACAAAGGAACAAACGCTTTAGGATATACCAAAATTGGTGATAATTGCTTGATTATGGCAACAGCTCACATTGCACATGATTGTGTTGTTGGAAACAATGTTGTGATTGTTAACGCCGTTGGTTTAGCAGGACATATAGAAGTTGGAGATTACGCTTTTATAGGAGGGTATAGTGCTGTACATCAGTTTACAAAAATTGGAGAACACGCTTTTGTGGCTGGAGCAACACAAATTCGTAAAGATGTGCCACCATATGTAAAAGCTGCAAAAAATCCTGTCGCTTATGCTGGTGTTAATGCAATTGGATTAAGGAGAAAAGGTTTCTCTTCAGAAGAAATTTTTGAAATTCAAGGAATCTACAGAATTTTATATCAACAAAAAAATAATGTATCTCAAGCTGTAGAACAAATCTTAGAAAAATTCCCAGATTCACATTATCGTGAAGAGATCTTGAGTTTTATTAATTCAAGTGATCGTGGAATTATGAAAGGATATAGTTCGGGAGTTTAATTAAAAATAATAAAATAGAATAAATGGCAACAACTGCTGATATTAGAAAAGGTTTATGCATCGTTTTTAATAATGATACATACAAAATTATCGAATTTTTACACGTTAAACCAGGAAAAGGTCCTGCTTTCGTTCGTACAAAATTAAAATCATTAACAACAGGAAAAGTGTTAGATAATACATTTTCTGCAGGTCATAAAATTGACGAAGTTCGTGTAGAAACACGTAACTATCAATATTTATACGAAGACGATAATGGTTTCCACTTTATGAATAATGATGATTTCTCTCAAGTTTATTTAAACAAAGAATTGATCGAAAATGCACAATTTATGAAAGCTGGAGACGAAGTGAAAATCTTATTCCGTGCTTCTGATGAAACTGCTTTAGCAGCAGAGTTACCAAATACAGTAATTATGGAAATTACCTATACAGAGCCAGGTCTTAAAGGCGATACAGCAACAAATGCTACAAAACCTGCAACGACGGAAACTGGTGCTGAAATCCGTGTTCCTTTATTTATCAATGAAGGTGATAAAGTGAAAATCAATACAGAAGACGGTTCTTACGTTGAACGTATTAAAGAATAATTGAAGTACATATCATATCAAAAAGTAGCTATTTATAGCTACTTTTTTTATTGGGTAAAATCAAGTTAATCGTGTATTTTAGCTAAGAGTTTACTGAACAAATCTTATGAAGATGAAAAAAATATTCAAAAAAATGTTTATTTACGGAGCAATTTTCTGTGTTTTTTGTCTGTTATTTACGGCTTTTTCGAATTATAGAATCGAAAAATCTACAGAAGAATTTGTAACAAATCATACGGATAAATTACCCAAAATAAAAGTTGCAGTTGTATTAGGGACTGCTCCAAATTTGATGAATGGTTATCAAAATTATTACTTTACTTATCGTATCGAAGCAGCGACTAAATTATATCAATCAGGAAAAGTAACCCATTTTATTTTAAGTGGTGATCACGGTCAGAAAGATTATAATGAACCTGAAGCGATGAAACAAGCGTTGATAAAAAATGGAATTCCAGAACACGTAATTTATTTAGATTATGCTGGGTTTAGAACATTGGATTCGATGATTCGTGCGAAAGAAATATTTAGTCAAAATGAATTTATTGTGGTTTCGCAAGAGTTTCATAATCAACGAGCAGTTTACATTGCAAGACAGAACGGGATAAATGCTTATGGTTATAATGCAAAAGATGTGAATAAACAAGCAGGATTGAAAACAAATATCCGTGAATATTTTGCACGAACAAAAGTTTTTGTGGATAGTTTTTTAGGGATTCAACCTAAATTTTTAGGTGAGAAAATAGACGTAATATAAATTGCATTTCAAAAAAACACATCTAAAAAGGAATTTATTTTAGAGGTGTTTTAGAAAATATTTTTTAAAATTAATTTTTAATTCCTTCCAACATAAATAAAAAAGCATCTTCTTTTGCATCTTCTTTTAAAGATTCAAATCGACCAGAAGCTCCACCATGACCAGTATCCATATTGGTATCCAAAAGTAAAATATTATGGTCTGTTTTTAATTCTCGTAATTTAGCCACCCATTTTGCAGGTTCCCAATATTGTACTTGCGAATCGTGTAAACCAGTCGAAACATATAAATTTGGATAATCTTTTGCTTCGACATTATCGTATGGCGAATAAGATTTAATGTAGTCATAATATTCTTTCTCATTTGGATTACCCCATTCGTCATATTCTCCTGTAGTTAATGGAATAGTATCGTCTAACATAGTCGTCACAACATCTACAAAAGGAACTTGTGCGATAACACCGTTAAATAAAGATGGCTCGTAATTAATCACAGCCCCCATCAACAATCCTCCAGCAGAACCACCCATTGCATATAAGTGTTTTGATGACGTGTAATTTTGTTGGATCAAATGTTTAGCAGCATCAATATAATCAAAGAACGTATTTTTCTTTTCTAACATTTTACCATCTTCATACCATTCACGACCAAGATATTGTCCCCCACGAATGTGTGCAATTGCATAGATAAATCCTCGATCTAAAAGACTTAAACGAATCGAACTAAAATAAGGTTCGATTGTGTAACCATACGATCCATAGGCGTAAAGTAAAAGTGGTGTTTCGGCTGATAGAGGAGTGTCTTTTCTACGAACTAATGAAATTGGAACCATTTCTCCATCGCGTGCTTCAGCCCAAATACGTTCTGAAATATAGTTTTCTTTATCAAAATCACCCAAGACTGTTTGCTCTTTTTTTACTTCGAATGTTTTATCATTCATATTGAAATCAATCACAGAGGAAGGCGTTGTTAGAGATGTATATCCATAACGTAAAATGTCTGTTTCAAAATCTGGGTTTGTACCAACATTTGCTGTATAGGTTTCTTCGTTGAATGGTAAATAATAATCTGTCGATTTGTCCCATGCTTTGATATTCATTTGCAACAAACCATTTGTACGTTCTTCGATAACCAAATAATTTTTGAAAATTTCGAATCCTTCAATCAATGTTTCATCACGATGAGGAATTACATCAACCCAATTTTCTTGTTCTGTTTTTTCGACAGAAGTTTTCATTAATTTGAAGTTAAATGCGTCATCTTTATTGGTTTGAATATAAAATGAATCTCCAAAATGTTCGATCGAATATTCTAAATCTCGTTTTCTTTCTTGAAAGATTTTAAATTCAGCATCTGGTTGATTAGAAGGAATATATCTGTATTCATCTGAAACAGTACTCGAAGATCCAATGACAATATAATCTCGTGATTTTGATTTGTAAACATACGCATTGAAGGTGTCATCTGTTTCCTCAAAAACCAAAGTATCTTCTTCTTGTTTTGTCCCTAATTTATGTTTCCAAATTTGATAAGCACGTAACGTTTCGTCTTTTCGCGTGTAGAATAATGTTAGATTATCTGCCGCCCAAACAGAACCACCAGTAGTATTCTCAATTTTATCTGAAAGTATTTCTCCAGTTGCTAAATTCTTGATTTGTATCGTATAAATTCTGCGCGAAACATTGTCAACTCCAAATGAAACCAATTGATTATTTGGAGCCATCGAAATTCCTCCTAATTGATAATACGAATGACCTTCTGCCATTGTATTGACATCAAAAAGTATTTCATCAGCGTTATCTAAAGTGTCTTTACGACGTTTGTGAATAGGGTATTCTTTGCCTTTCTGAAATTCAGTCAAATACCAATAACCATTCAATTTATAAGGAACAGACGAGTCATCTTCTTTGATTCTCGCTTTCATTTCCTCAAATAAGTTAGTTTGTAATTCTTCTGTTGGCGCTAAAACAGCTTTAGTATATTCGTTTTCTTGATTTAAATAATCAATCACTTCTTGATTTTCGCGGTCATTTAACCAATAATAATTATCGATGCGAATATCGCCGTGTTTTTCTAATTTTTGTTCTATTTTTTTAGCAATAGGTGCTTGCATTGCGTTTAATTTTAAGGGACAAAGTTAGTGTAAAACTACTTTGTATAAGTTGTTGTTGACCATGATTTGTCAGCTGTTTTATATTCGATGATAATATTCTGATCATTTGTATAGCCAATAGTTTCGTAATTACCATTTGCAGAAATAACAGTTACATGATAAACATTTTGTTGTGAAGCAGGATAAAACTGAGCTATAACTTTCGAATTATGTTTATCAATTAAAACAAATTCATTGTTTTTAGTAACTGTTTTGATATAATTTTTACCATCAAGTTTATAAATATCTGCTTCAGCTATATCTTTTTTAGCAGCAATTACATCTTCCTTTGGTTTGATAGTTTCTGTAGTAATTGATGTTCTTTTTTCAATTTTTGTTAAAGGTAAAGCTTTTGCATTCTGTTTTTTAACATGACTCATAGCAACGCTAAACGCTTCTTGATAACCTTTTGCAAATTCTTTTTCTTTCGATATACCTTCATAAGAATCAAAAACAGTATTATTGCAATCAGAAAAAGTAACTTTTAGTTTATTTCGAAAAGCAACAGAAGTGTTTTCAATATTTGCTTTTGCAGCTAAACATGGATTAATTTGAATATCTAATGGAATTGATTTTTCATTTACAATTTCAAATTCTTTCTTTTTTAAAGCGATTTTTAATGCTGTGTTTAGTTGATAATCTTCTTTTGCAAAATCAGTAAATTTATCAGGAACGATAACATATTTATAATCCGTAACACTTTGTGCCTGCGCAGAAATTAAGGCAAGAAAGAAGAACCCCGAAAGTATTTTTTTCATCGCTGATTATTTAGCCGTTAATTTAACTTCTTTCCAAACATTATTTTCTAAAACTTCGTACGCAATAGAATTTTCATTGCTGTAACCAACAGACGAATAATTAGAATTACCATTTGTAACAACTACTCTGTAAACACCCGTTTTTGAAGTAGTTTCAAATTTAGCAATAACTTGATTTCCGTTTTCTGACATCAGTATAAAACCACCATTTTGTAAGTCAATTTTTTGATAATTTTTTGAACCATCTGTTAAAAGATTTGAAATGGTTACGTCCGCACTTTTAGGTTCGGGAGTAGCGACTTTGTTTACTTCTTTTTTCGATTGTTCCAATTTAGTCATTGGAATAGAAGTTTTCGCATTTTGAGTTTTTAGTTTCATCAAAGCAAGTTTTAATGCTTCTTGATATCCTTTATCAAACTCTTTTATTTTTGAAGTTCCTTCAAAAGTTTCAATATTATTTTGAGAACAATCCGTAAAAACGACTTCTAATTTATTATTTAAAAAACTCTTTACTTTAAGAATATCAGTATTTAATACAGAGCATGGAGTTTGAGTGACTTCTTGAGGCCAAGTTGACTTGTCAGAAGGTAAAACTTCATATTTTTTTTGAGTTAATAAATATCTCAATCGGTTATTTAATTGATACTGATCTTGTTCAAAACCCGAAAATTTTTCTGGAATATGAATATATTTATAATCATTTACTTCTTGTGCATTTACAGTTGAGATACTGCATAAAAGTAATGTTGCTATTAAGTTTTTCATGTAAAAAGTTATTTGTATCAAATATAAAAAAAAGCATTCAAACTTAGGTGATAATACTATTTTATGATAATTTTTAATTAATTAAAATAGTATTCTATTTATATAATATTGTATTAATTCAATAATAATTGTTTAAATTTAATCAATAAAAAATCATAAAATTATGTCAATATTAAAAGATAAAGTTGCCATTGTAACTGGTGCAGGTTCTGGGATTGGAAAAGCTGTTGCTGAATTGTATGCAAAGGAAGGCGCAAAAGTTGTCGTTTCTGATATTAATGAAGAAGGCGGAAAAGAAGTTGTCGAAATCATTAAAAAAAATGGAGGAGAAGCGTTTTTTTTCAAAGCTGATACTGCTTTGGCAGAAGACAACGAAGCCTTAGTGAATAAAGCGGTTGAGGTGTATGGAAAATTGGATATTGCTTGTAATAATGCAGGAATTGGAGGTCCTGCTGCATTAACAGAAGATTATCCGTTGGATGGTTGGAAAAAAGTAATTGACATTAATTTTAATGGTGTTTTTTATGGGTGTAAATATCAACTACAAGCAATGGAAAAAAATGGAGGAGGTGCTATTGTGAACATGGCTTCTATTCATGGAGAGGTAGCAGCACCAATGAGTTCTGCTTATACTTCTGCTAAACATGGAGTAGTTGGATTGACGAAAAATATTGGAGCAGAATATGGGCCAAAAAATATTCGTTGTAACGCTGTTGGTCCTGGTTATATTATGACCCCTTTGTTGTCAAATAATTTGAGTGCAGATCATTTAGAAGTATTGGTTACAAAACATCCAATGGGTCGTTTAGGTCAACCAGAAGAAGTTGCCGAATTGGTTTTATTCTTAAGTTCGGACAAAGCATCTTTTATGACAGGAGCTTATTATCTTGTAGATGGAGGATACACAGCTGTTTAGAATATTTTTGATCTTATCTTAAAGGATTGAATGGATAATTAGCATTTAATCCTTAATTTTGCTTAAACGAAATACAAACAAGCAATGAAATTTTTTATCGATACAGCAAACTTAGCTGATATTAAAGAAGCGCAAGATTTAGGGATTTTAGATGGTGTGACAACGAATCCATCTTTAATGGCGAAAGAAGGAATTACTGGTCAAGAAAATATTATCAATCACTACAAAGCAATTTGCGAATTGGTAGATGGAGATGTATCTGCAGAGGTAATTTCTACTGATTTTGAAGGAATGGTAAAAGAGGGTGAAGCTTTAGCTGCTTTAAATCCTCAAATTGTGGTTAAAATTCCAATGACAAAAGATGGTGTTAAAGCATGTAAATACTTTTCTACAAAAGGAATCAGAACTAATGTAACGTTAGTTTTTTCAGTAGGACAAGCTTTATTGGCTGCAAAAGCTGGTGCAACTTACGTTTCTCCTTTTATCGGACGTTTAGATGATATTTCGACAGATGGTTTAAACTTGATCGAAGAAATTCGTTTGGTTTATGATAACTACTTATACGAAACTCAAATTTTAGCAGCTTCAGTTCGTCATACAATGCATATTGTAAACTGTGCTAAAATTGGTGCTGATGTAATGACTGGGCCTTTATCGTCTATTTTAGGATTATTAAAACACCCTTTAACAGATTCTGGTTTAGCTCAATTTTTAGCTGATTACGCGAAGGGTAATAACTAAGATTTATTTATAAAAAACTATACGCGAAAAAAAGCTCATCAAATTTTGATGAGCTTTTTTATGTACATACTTTTCAATTAAGCTTCAACAGCTGCTAAAGCTTCAACAAAAATATTAACTTGATCTAATACTTTATTTTTTAATTCCTCATTTACAATTTCATTGTTTTGGAAATTATCGTGAAAAGAAGGAAATGTAGTACTTGCTACAATATCTCCGCTTGCAAACATTCCGAAATATTTTGTTGCAACTTCCATCACGTTACCGCCACCGTATCCACCTGGAGAAGTACTTAATAACAATAATTTTTTTCCTTTTAAATAAGGCATATCAATACGAGAAACCCAATCTAAAATGTTTTTTAAAGCAACAGAAAAATTACCATTATGCTCTGCTAAAGAAATGACCAAGCCATCTGCATCTTGTACTTTTTTGTAAAAATCTTGCGCTTCTTGTGGAAATCCATTTTCTACTTGTCGATCAGTGGAATAAATTGGCATTTCAAAATCATTAATATCGATTAAATCAATTTCTGCATTTTCGATTTGATTTAATGTATAATTTAATAATTGTTTATTGATTGATGTTTTGCTGTTACTTCCGGCAAATGCTAAAATTTTCATATTTCTATTTCGTTATTTTATTTTGAAGAAGCAAATTTATCGCAACACCAAGCAATTTTTATTGACCTATGTTAGGAAATGATAAATAACTTAAATTTTATTTTTAAATTCATTTACCTTTTTCATTAACTCGTTATTTAATTCTTCGTTTGAGATTTTTCCGTCCGAAAAATTTTCGTCAAATTTTGGTAAAGAAAAATCAATTAAGATGGTTCCTCCAAGTTTTGTTAACAATTTAGATCCTGCCTCCAAAGCATTTTTTCCTCCATATCCACCTGGAGAAGTGCTCATAACAAATAGTTTTTTACCTTCGAGAAATTTGTAATTGATACGAGAACACCAATCCATATAACTTTTAAAAACAGCTGAAAAACATGCGTTGTGTTCTGCTAATGAAATGATAAGAATATCTGAATCGACTAATTTTGAATAGAATCTTTTGACTTCATCAGAGAAGCCTTCGTTTTTTTCGATGTCAATATCAAAAGTTGGAATATTGTAATCATCTAAATCTAAAATTTCAATTTCATGTTCATTCAACAAAGATGAAGCATAGGTTACCAATTGTTTGTTAATAGATGTTGAACTATTACTTCCTGCAAAAGCTTTAATTATCATAATGTTATTGTTATTTATCTTTTATAATTGGTCGCATCAAGCCTTCTTGTGCAACACTACAAATCAATTCTCCAGATCGATTGAAAAGATTTCCTCTCGTAAAACCTCTTGTGTCTACAGCACTCGGAGAAGTTACATTGACTAAAATCCAATCTTGTAAATTTGGTTCGCGATGAAACCAAATCGAATGATCTAAGCTTGCCATTTGTGTATTCCCGAAATGAGCTTTGGATGCATGTGGTTTTATGGCAGTCGAAAGTAAATTATAATCCGAACTATATGCCATTAATTGGTGTACAATCGGCAAAGGTAAATTATCAGGCACATCATTAAATGTTAACCAAACATTACTTTTATTCGGATAGTCTTTCTTTTCGAAAGGATTCATTAATTCAACTGGTTTGAAATCTAATGGTCGCTCAGCTAGAACAAATCGCATAATTGATTTGGGTAAAATTGATCCAAATTGTTCTGCAACATCATTCCAACTCATCAATTCTTCAGGTGGTGTGACAACAGGCATCTCATCTTGATGTTCGTAACCTTCTTGTTTTAATTGAAAAGAACATGCCATGACAAAAATCGGAACATTGTCTTGTTTTGCTGTGACAACACGTGTACTAAAGCTTCCTCCATCGCGAAGATTTGCAACTTCAAAATAGATTAGTTTTTCTAAATCTCCTGGTAAAATAAAATAAGAGTGAAGGGAATGACAAAAACGATCTGAAGGTACAGTTTGATAAGCGGCATGTAACGCTTGGCTTACGACTTGACCTCCAAAAACGTTTGGACTTCCCATAAAAGAACTTTTCCCTTCGAATAGATTTGTTTCTAATTTTTTGAGTGAAATCAATTCGATGAGTTCTTGAGTCGTTTTCATTATAAAGTTTAAAATTTCAAATTATTTAATTTCTGCATATTTTGTTCCAATGCAGTTTTATATTCTTTTTTCATTCGAGTGATTAATTCTGCTGTCGAAATAACATCGTGAATTCCTGAAACACCATGACCAGCTGACCAAATGTCTTTCCATGCTTTGTGTCCGTCACCGCCGATTAGTTTAGAAAAATCTTCTTCTTTCTTTTCGTCTAAATCAATTCCAGAATGAATAATACTTGGTTTCAAAAAATTAGCATTTACGCCAGAAATTCCATCCGTATATAGCACGTCTTCAAAAGTAGAATCGACTAACATTTTTTTATAATCTTCTTCAGCATAAGCTTCTTTTGTAGCGATAAATCGAGTTCCAATATACGCAAAGTCAGCTCCCATATTTTCAGCTGCTAAGATATCATTTCCATCGTTCATAGCACCTGCTAAAATCAAGCAACCATCGTAAAATGTTCGAATATCATCAATCAAAGCAAAAGGATTAGCTGTACCTGCATGACCGCCAGCACCCGAAGCAACTGCAATTATTCCATCAACCCCCGCTTCAGCAGCTTTTTCTGCATGACGTTTTTTGATTACATCATGAAAAACCAAACCACCATAGCTATGTACAGCGTCTACAACTTGTTTTACAGCACCAAGCGAAGTAATAATAAGTGGTACTCTATATTTTGCACACAAAGATAAGTCAGTTTCTAATCTTGGATTCGTTTTATTAACGATTAAATTAACGCCAAATGGAGCTGTTTTTTTTCCCGTTTCATCTTCAAATTGTTTTAATTGAGTAGTGATATCAATTAACATTTGCTCGAAATCTTCGGCAGTCCTTCCATTGAGAGAAGGAAATGTTCCACAAACACCATTTTTACAAGCTTCTACAACTAATTCTGTTCTTGAAACTAAGAACATTGGTGATGTAATTAAGGGTAGGTCTAAACTATTTTTAAATTCGTGTAAAGTCATTTTTAAAATTTTCTAATGTGGTTACATCTGCAATATAAGTATAAATTAATTTTAGGAAAATAAAAATTCCTTCACAATTTCTAAATGTAGAAGCAAATCCTTTAATGTATCTTTGCAAACGAAAATAAATAATACATTGGAGTTAAAAGAACATTTAAGACGTAATATAAAATTAGCATTTCCAGTAATGATTACTCAAATGGGGCAGATTTCTGTCAACATTATAGATAATATTATGGTGGGAGGTTTAGGTGGAAAATACGATAATATTGAGGATGAAGTTTTAGGGAAAACAGCTTTAGCTGCAGCATCCTTAGGAAATTCATTGTTTTTTGCTGTATTAGTATTTGCCTTTGGATTTAGTTTTGCTTTGTCACCTTTGATAGCCGCAGAAGATTCGAAAGGAGATAAAAAAATGGCAGCAAGTTATTTTTCGCATAGTTTTGTTTTAAATGTTACTTTATCGATTGGCTTATTCTTATTGATTACGTTCTTAAAACCATTAATGTATCACATGGGACAACCAGAAGATGTAGTCGAAAAATGTATTCCATATTTAACGATCATGACGTTTTCTATGATTCCTTTGATGGTTTTCCAAACGTTTCGTCAATTATCTGAAGGCTTATCTTTGACTGTCCCTGTAACTATTGCAACTGTTTTGAGTAATGTTATCAATATTGCGTTAAACTATGGATGGATTTATGGGAATTGGGGATTTCCTCGTTTAGAAGTTGCTGGTGCAGCTTGGGGAACATTTGTTGCTCGTTTGGTGATGATGATTTTCTTGGTTGTTGTATTACTTAATTTTAAGAAAACAAAAGCAGTACTACAAGAAGTTCAGTTCAAAACAAGTAATTTTAAGAAAGTTATTTTTCGAAAAATTGCAGGAATTGGTATTCCAACTGCCTTGACTTCATTTTTTGAAATGAGTGCGTTCTCTTTGGCAGCTTTTGTTTGTGGATATACGTTTACAAATTCTATTGCTGATCAAGAACTGGCAAAAGTAAATTTGGCTGCGCATCAAATTGCAATAAACCTTGCTTCGACGACATTTATGATGTGTACTGGAATTGGAGTGGCGGCAACTGTTAGAATTGGAAATCAATTGGGATTAAAGGATTATAAAACCTTACGAGAAGCTGGCTGGTCTTGTATTTTGATGGTGTTAACTTTTATGATATTCTGTGGAATTTTATTTATTATTTTTCGTTATCAACTGCCAACCATTTATTTAGATAATCCAGAAGTCATAAACATGGCTGCTTCGTTATTAATTATAGCCTCTCTTTTCCAGATGTCAGATGGAGTACAATTGGTATTGTTAGGAGCTTTGCGAGGAATGACGGATGTTAAAATCCCTTCAATATTGACCTTTATTTCATATTGGTTAATTGCAATTCCGATAGGTGTAGTGTTAGCAATTGTATTCGAAATGAGAGCTTTCGGGATGTGGATAGGTTTGGGGACAGGCCTAACAGCATCAGCAATATTTTTAATGATTCGATATAATCGTCAAACCAAAAAAATGATTAGGGAAAATCCTAATTCTGTACTAATTTTAGAAGATAAATTAAATAATATATAACATGGAATTACCAAAATTTTTATTGGCAGATAATTCAACAATGCCAGAGAAAATCTTTATTCTACATACAGAATATCCACGCTTTTTATTAGATGTTGAAACAGACGATATCGAGTGGTTTGAAGATATTTCTGAAGAAGAAGATAATGAAGAATTTAACACAGAAGTTGCAAATCTTATTGAAGACGCTTTAGATTTTTATGATCAAGAAATGTCTTTTTTAGATGAAGAAGAATAAGTCTTTTTTTAATAAAAAACCATAGTTTTTATTAGTGTACGAAATACACTAAAATATTTTTTTATGCTTGCATACTATTTTTTTTATTCATATTTTGCAACTAAGAAAATTATTCAAAACCATGGAAATAAAACGATTATTTGATTTTCCGCAAAATCAATTAGAAAATAATCCTCGAGAAGATGCATTAGTGTCCAAAGTAAACGGAGCTTGGGTGAAAACCTCAACGCAGGAATATCTTGCTAAAGCCAATGCATTTAGTCGAGGATTATTACAATTAGGAATAAAACCACAAGATAAAATAGCAATTGTAACTACTACTAACCGTACCGAATGGAATATTTGTGACATCGGTATACAACAAGTTGGTGCTATTTCTGTTCCGCTTTATCCTACACTTTCAGAAGATGATTTTGATTATATATTAAATAATGCCGAATGTAAGTTCGTCATTGTTTCCGACAAAAATTTATACGATACTGTGTCTGCGGTAAAAGAGAAGGTTTCAACGTTAGTTGGGATTTATAGTTTTGATGAAATTAATGGAGTTCCCAATTTTAGAGAAATTTTAGATTTGGGCGAAGATAATTCTACTCAACACGAAGTCGATAGTATCAAGGAAATCATTAAACCTTCTGAAGTTGCTACCTTAATTTATACTTCAGGAACAACAGGACGTCCAAAAGGAGTGGTCTTAACACACGAAAATATTGTTTCAAATGTGTTAATGTCTGTTGATCGTATCCCAGTATTTCCAAATCAAGCAATTGCTTTAAGTTTTCTTCCGATTAATCATGTTTTTGAACGAATGTTAATTTATTTGTACCAACATTTGAGTATAGGAATTTGGTATGCTGAAAGCATTGATAAATTAGGTGAGAATATGAAAGAGGTAAAACCTCATGTCATGACTGTAGTTCCTCGTTTAGTAGAGAAAGTTTACGATAAGATTTATAATACTGGAGCATCTGCTGGAGGGCTTAAGACAAAGATTTTTATGTGGGCTTTAAGTCTTGTAGAAGATTATGATCCGTACAATCCAAAAGGAGGATTATTTGGCCTAAAACATTCTATTGCCAAAAGTTTAGTGTTTAGCAAATGGAAAGAAGGAGTTGGAGGTAATTTAGTATGCATGGTCTCTGGTTCTGCGCCTTTAGCATCTCGTCTAAATCATATTTTTTGGGGTGCTGGAATTCCAATTTTAGAAGGTTATGGCTTAACGGAAACCTCTCCTGTAATTTCGGTGAACTGCATGAAAAAAGAAGGTTTTGGAATTGGAACTGTTGGAGCGCCATTAAAAGGTGTTGAAGTGAAAATTGCTGAAGATGGTGAAATCTTAGTAAAAGGACCAAATGTGACGCAAGGTTATTACAAAGATCCCGAAAAAACAGCTGAGGCTTTTACCCCAGATGGTTATTTTAAAACTGGTGATATAGGTGTTTTAGAAAGAGGTTTACTAAAAATTACAGATCGTAAAAAAGAGATGTTTAAAACTTCTGGAGGAAAATATATCGCTCCTCAAATCATTGAAAATAAATTAAAACAATCTCGTTTTATCGAACAGGTAATGGTTGTTGGAGAAGGAGAGAAAATGCCTTGTGCAATTATTCAACCTAACTTCCAAGTATTAAAAGATTATTTGAATATCAAAGGAATTGCTGTACCTGATTCTAATTCTGCAATAATAAAAGAACCTGCAATTTTAGATATTCTTAGCCGTGAAATCGATAAAAATAACAAAGGTTTAGGGCATTGGGAACAAATCAAAAAGTTCGAATTAACACCAGAAGAATGGATAATTGATGATGGATTGTTAACACCAACATTAAAATTAAAACGAAAAAATGTTTTAGCTAAATATCAAGAGTTATACAATAAATTATACGACAAGAAATAGGTTTCATAAAAAAGAAGCCGTCTCAATATTAAAATTTGAGGCGGTTTTTTTTATTTGAATTAATTTCCAATAAAATTTCATCAT